>NZ_JBVVQG010000002.1:439124-583229 GCF_055811095.1 Mesorhizobium sp. WSM4833 | reverse complement strand
CCACCTGGGCCTAATCGGGGACGCCGGCGGCGCCCGCCTCGATTAAGGCTTTCATGATTTCGACGGCGTTGCGCGGCCCGCCGAAGCCGGCTGCGGCGTCGGCAACGATCGGCGCGAACCAGGTTTCGACCGAAAGCCCATTGCCTTCGGAGGTCTCGATCTGGTCGGCGCGCTGCAGCGTCCGGTTGATGCGCTTGACCAGTTCAGGCGCCGCATTGGCCGGGTAGAGCGACTGATCCGGATACATCGCGCCAGCCGTGTTGGCGTCGGCGGCAACCTGCCAGCCCGACAGGTAGATTGCTTTCAGCCCGGCGCGCACCTGCTGCATCGCCTGATTGCCGGACATGGCGCCGAGCGCGTTGACGAAGTCCTCCTCGTGGATGAGCTTCCACAGCCGATTGGCGCCCATTTCGGCAAGGCTCTGGCGGATCTGCACCGAACCGCGCAGACGCTTCACATCCGCCGCCGAGTAGGGTCGTTCGATACCGTCGAAGCGACCTTCCGGCGCCGATGGGACGAGGTTGTAAAAATCAGTCATTGGTCACTCCGAGGAATTGCTGATCTGTGTCAAGGCGTCAATCATTTGGGGGTAGTTGGGTATGACTGGATTTACATTTTTGCGTGAAATCAGCCACAAAAAACAGGTAAACTGAGAGGATATAAGAGAAAACCTGTGTTGCGTTTGACAGAAGTGCGTTGTAAATTTGTCATTATTGTAAAAGGCCCGTGCCCAGGAAATCGTGTAAATTGCTGTAAAGGACAGTCCGTGGCTGACCAGAAGATCTTCGCCGGGCCGCGCATCCGCCGCATTCGTAACGCCAAGGGCCTGACCCAGACGGCGATGGCCGAGGGTCTCGGCATTTCGCCGTCCTACCTCAATCTGATCGAGCGCAACCAGCGGCCGCTGACGGTGCAGCTGATCCTCAGGCTGGCCTCCGTCTACAAGGTCGATCCACACGAGCTGCAGGGCGAGGCGAGGGGATCTGTCGCTGCCTTGAAGGAAGTGTTCACCGATCCCCTGCTGGTCGGCGAGTTGCCGGGTGATCAGGAACTGATCGAGCTTGCCGAGGCGGCGCCCAATGCGTCCGCGGCCGTGATAAAGCTGTTCCGCGCCTATCGCGAGCAGGCCGAGCGCCTGTCCGACCTCAACGAATTGCTGGCACGCGAGGGTCGGGCGACGGCGCTTTCCGGCGCCCGCCTGCCGATCGACGAGGTGCACGAGATTTTCGAGCGCCGGCCGAACCATTTCGCTGCCCTCGAGGAGGAGGCCGCGGCGTTCACCTCGGTGCTCGATCCCGGCGACGATCTGTTCGGCGCGCTGAAGGCCTGGCTGAAGCGCGAATATGGCATCGTGGTCAAGGTGCTGCCGGTCGCGACCATGCCGAACTGGCGCCGCCGTTATGATCGTCATTCGCAGCGCCTGTTCCTGTCCGAACGCCTGTCGCCGTTCGACCAGTTGCGCGAAGTCGCGATGGAGGCCTGCCTGATCCGCATGACGGTCGCGGTCGCCGGCGAGATCCAGGCGCTCAAGCTGAGCACCGACGAGGCGCGCCGCCTGGCCCGCTTCGAACTTGGCCGTTATGCGGCGCACGCGCTGATGATGCCCTATCAGGCCTTTCACGCGGCTGCCGTGCGCGCCCGCTATGACATCGATGTCCTGCGTTCGCGCTTCGGGGTCTCCTTCGAACAGGCGGCCAACCGGCTGACCATGCTGCAGCGGCAGGGTGCCTCGGGCGTGCCGTTTTTCATGCTGGAGGTCGACAATGCCGGCAACCGCTTCCGCAAGGCCGGCAGCCAGGGCTTTCCTCAAAGCCGCTTTGGCGGCGGCTGTCCCAAGCTGCCCGTGCATGTCGCCTTCACCCAGCCCGGCCAGGTCTTCGTCGAGGCAGTGGAAATGCCCGACGGCGCCGAGTTCCTGTGCATCGCCCGCACGCTGGAAGGGCCGCAAGGCGCATTCTCGGAACGCCCGCGCCGCACCGCGCTGCTGCTCGGTTGCGACATCGGCTTTCGTGACGACATCGTCTATGGCGCGGCATTGCCCGGTGCGGCAATCACCGCAAAGGCCGGCACCGTCGCGGCAACGCCGGTCGGGCCTGCTTGCCGGCTTTGCGAACGCGTCGGCTGCCTGGCACGGGCAGAACCGCCGGTGACGCGCCCGCTCGGCCTCGACGAGATGGTGACGGGCCTGAGTGCTTTCGATTTTCAGTGACGCCGTGTTCTTCTGAAATGGAGCAAGGTGCCACAATTGTCGCCGGCCGCTGGCTCAGTTCCGGCCTGCGCCTTTGCGTTACGCCAACAGAGCATCTTTTTGTCGTCCCTTGCGCATCGTCCCGTCCACAAGAGCCCGACAGTGGCAGCCATGATCGATACCGCATCGCCGATCGTCGCATCGCCAGCCGTCTCGCCGCGCGAGGAGCGCGTCGGCATGCTTTTGGTCTTCCTGTCGGCGCTGATGTGGAGTTTCGGCGGCGCCATCGCCCGCTTCATCACTGTCGGTGACAGCTGGACGGTCATTTTCTGGCGATCCGTGTGGGCAGCCGCCTTCCTGGTCTGCTTCATGGTTTGGCGTGACGGCTGGCGTGGCATGCTGAAGCTGTTCCGTGACATGGGGTTGCCCGGCCTTGCCGTCGGGATCTGCTTTGCCACGGCATCGACCGCCTTCGTCGTGGCGCTCGCCTACACCACCGTCGCTAACATCCTTTTGATGCAGGCAGGCGTGCCGTTGCTGGCGGCGCTGTTTGCCTGGGCATTGTTTCGCGAAAGGGTTGGTGTCGCGACCTGGGTGGCAATCGCCGCCGTCATCACCGGCGTCGCCATCATGGTGTCGGAATCGCTCGATGGCGCCGTCTCGCCCATAGGCGATGGGCTGGCGCTGTTGATCGCGGTCATGTTTTCAGTCGCCACCGTCATCACCCGGCGGTTCTCCGGCGTGCGCATGACGCCGGCGACGTGCCTCGGCACCATGCTCGCGGCCGGCTTTGCCGTCTCGCAGGCATCGACCCTCACCGTATCTGTCAGTGACATGGGCTTTCTGTTTGCCTTCGGCGTGGTCAATCTCGGCCTCGGCCTGGCCTTCTTCGCCACCGGCGCGCGACTGATCCCGGCGGCCATCGCGGCGCTGCTCGGCACGTTCGAGCCGATCCTCGGCCCGATATGGGTCTGGCTCATTCATTCCGAGGTGCCGTCGGGGCGCACCATCATCGGCGGCGCGGTTGTGGTCACGGCGCTGCTCGTCCATATCGGGCTCGAATTCAAGCGCCAGGCAAGGCCCGAACGCGCAGGGGTCACCGGGGTGCCGTCACCTAATTGAAGCGGCCTGCAGCTTTGCCATTGACAACGTCGCTGCGGCACGGGCAGGCTGGGAATACGGCAACAACAAGACAGGCGTATCTTGCCAAGTCTCCCAGCCGGTCCGATCGGGACCGGACCATATCGTCGTATCTCTGCCCGCGCCATGGCGAAAGCCTCTGACGGTATTGGCACGCCTCCCAGGCCGCCTCAGGGGCATCCAACCATCTCATCGAACCGCCTGCATGGTCTCGGCAGTTCGCGCTTGTCGCCCCTTGGAAAGCTCAATAGTCTGAAGAAAATGCCGGTCGCGCTGATGTCGCGACGAGCCGGTGAAGGAACACTCATCAAAGGAGAATAGCATGATCCGCAAAGCGCTCTGGCTTTCGGCAACGTCGGCATTCCTGACATTTTTCACCGTCGGCGGTCACGCCGAAGATCGTGTCGTCAACGTCTTCAACTGGTCGGACTACATCGACAGTTCGATCATCGACGATTTCACCAAGGAAACCGGCATCAAGGTCGTCTATGATACCTTCGATTCCAACGAAATCCTTGAGACCAAGCTGCTTGCCGGCGGCAGCGGCTATGACGTCGTCGTGCCCAGCGGCAATTTCCTTGCGCGCCAGATCCAGGCCGGCGTGTTCCAGAAGCTCGACAAGTCGAAGCTGCCCAACATTTCCAACATGTGGGATACGGTTTCGGAACGCACGGCCAAGTACGACCCCGGCAATGAATACTCGGTCAACTACATGTGGGGCACGGTTGGCATCGGCTACAACATCAAGAAGGTGCAGGCGGCACTCGGCACCGACAAGATCGACAGCTGGGATGTCTTCTTCAACCCCGACAGCCTGGCCAAACTGAAGGACTGCGGCGTCTACGTGCTGGACTCGCCGGCCGACATCATTCCGGCTGCACTGAAATATCTCGGCCTCGACCCGAACAGCACATCGCCCGACGATATCGCCAAGGCCGAGGAGACCTTGCTCAAGGTCCGACCTTATATCAGGAAGTTCCATTCCTCCGAATACATCAACGCGCTCGCCAACGGCGATATCTGCCTGGCCGTCGGCTGGTCGGGTGACGTGTTCCAGGCCCGCAATCGCGCGGTCGAGGCCAAGCAGGGCGTCGAGATCGGCTATTCCGTGCCGAAGGAGGGTGCGCAGATGTGGTTCGACCAGATGGCGATCCCTGCCGACGCGCCGCATGTCGCGGAGGCGCTCGAGTTCATCAACTACATGATGAAGCCGGAAGTTATCGCCAAGTCGTCGAACTACGTGCTCTACGCAAACGGCAACAAGGCTTCGCAGCAATTCGTCGACAAGGCACTGTTGGAGGATCCCTCGGTTTATCCTGATGCCGAGACCATAAAGAAGCTCTACACCGTCTCGCCATACGATCCCAAGACACAGCGCGTCATCACGCGCACCTGGACCAAGATCGTCACCGGCCAGTAAGCAATCCGACACGGTCCCGGCAGTCACCTGCCGGGACCGTTTTTACCTGGGGCAAGAAGCAAGAAAATCAGGACGGAGTGGGACATGAAATCGCTTGGCAGCATCCGCAGGGATTTTGCACCGTGGAACGACCCGAACGCCAAGCCGTACATCCAGTTCGACAACGTCACCAAGAAGTTCGGTGACTTCACCGCCGTCAACAATCTGTCTCTGACCATCTTCGAGCGCGAGTTCTTCGCGCTGCTCGGTGCTTCCGGTTGCGGAAAGTCGACGCTGCTCAGAATGCTCGCCGGCTTCGAGGAGCCGACAGCCGGCCGCATTCTGCTCGATGGCCAGGATCTGCGCGGCATCCCGCCCTACCGGCGGCCTGTCAACATGATGTTCCAGTCCTATGCGCTGTTCCCGCATATGACGGTCGAGAACAACATCGCCTTCGGCCTCAAGCAGGACGGCATGCCGAAGCCCGAAATCGCATCGCGCGTTGCCGAGATGCTGAAGCTGGTCAAGCTTGAGCAGTTCGCCAAGCGCAAGCCGCATCAACTGTCCGGCGGCCAGCGCCAGCGCGTCGCGCTCGCCCGCTCGGTCGCCAAGCGGCCGAAGGTGCTGCTGCTCGACGAGCCGCTCGGCGCGTTGGACAAGAAGCTGCGCGAAGAGACGCAGTTCGAACTGATGGACCTGCAGCAGAATCTCGGCCTGACCTTCGTCGTCGTCACCCACGACCAGGAAGAGGCGATGACCATGGCCGATCGCATCGCCATCATCGACAAGGGCGAGGTGATGCAGGTGGCAACGCCGGCCGAAGTTTACGAGGCGCCGGGATCGCGTTTCGTCGCTGGCTTCGTCGGCAACGTGAATATGTTCGAGGGCAAGATCGCGCGTGGCGAGGCGGGCAGCGCCAGCATAGACGCCGGCAACGGCATCACCATCCGCACCGACAATGCCGGCACCGCCGGGGCCGGGACGGCCGTCACCTTCGCCATCAGGCCCGAAAAGATCAAGGTGTCGTCGAAGAAGCCGGCCGAGGCCGTCAACGCCATCGAGGGCGAGGTCTACGATATCGCCTATCTCGGCGACATGACCGTCTATCATGTCAGGCTGGACGACGGCCAGGTGGTGCGCGCCAGCACCATGAACGCGGCCCGCATCACCGAGGATCCGTTGAGCTGGAACGACCGCGCCTGGGTTTCCTTCCGGCCCGACGCCGGCGTCGTGCTGACGCGGTAGGGGGCGACCATGTCGAGCGCCGCCGTCACCACCTCATCAGCCTCGCCGGCATCCAATGCCGGCAAATCCATCCTTGCCAGGCTGGGTGCTGCCTTCGTTGGCCGACTGGTCATCATCATCCCGTATGTCTGGCTGCTGTTCTTCTTCCTCATTCCGTTCGTCATCGTCTTCAAGATTTCGCTGTCGCAGACGGCGATCGCCATCCCGCCCTATACGCCGGCGCTCGATTTCAGCGGCGGCATTTCCGGGTTCCTGGCTCAGCTGAAACAGCTCAGCCTCGACAACTACACCTGGCTGACGCAGGACGCGCTCTACTTCAACGCCTATGTGACCAGCGTCATCATCGCCGCGGTCTCGACGGTCCTGACATTGCTCGTCGGCTACCCCATCGCCTACGGCATGGCGCGCGCGCCGGCGACGATCCGCCCGACCTTGCTGATGCTGGTCATCCTGCCGTTCTGGACCTCGTTCCTGATCCGCGTCTACGCCTGGATCGGCATTCTCAAGCCCGAAGGGCTGCTCAATCAGCTGCTGCTCGCCACCGGCATCATCCACCAGCCGCTGATCATCCTCAACACCTATACGGCGATCTTCATCGGCATCGTCTATTCCTACCTGCCGTTCATGGTGCTGCCGCTCTATTCCGCGCTCGAGAAGATGGACTATTCGCTGATCGAGGCGGCCAAGGACCTCGGTTGCCCGCCGACCAGTGCGTTCTGGAAAATCACCTTTCCGCTGTCGCTGCCCGGCGTCATCGCCGGTTGTCTGCTGGTGTTCATTCCGGCCGTCGGCGAATTCGTCATTCCCGATCTGCTCGGCGGATCGCAGACGCTGATGATCGGCAAGACGTTGTGGAACGAGTTCTTCGCCAATCGCGACTGGCCGGTATCGTCGGCCGTGGCCGTCATCCTGCTGTTGCTGCTGATCGTGCCGATCATGCTCTTCCAGCGGGCTCAGGCGCGCGCTCAGGAAATGGACAGGTGACCTCATGAACGCCACCTGGAGCCGCTTCAACATCACCTCGATCGTGCTTGGCTTTGCCTTTCTCTACCTGCCGATCGTGCTGCTCATCGTCTTCTCGTTCAACGAATCGAAACTGGTCACGGTCTGGGGCGGTTTCTCGACCAAATGGTACGTCTCGCTATTCCACAACCAGGGTCTCATGGACGCGACCTGGGTGACGGCGCGTGTTGGCCTGATCTCGGCCACGGTTGCGACGGTGCTGGGCACCCTGGCGGCACTCACCTTGACCCGCTACACGCGCTTCAAGGGCAGGGTGCTGTTTTCCGGCATGGTCTTTGCGCCGCTGGTCATGCCGGAAGTCATCACCGGCCTGTCGCTGCTGCTGCTCTTCGTCGCCGTCGGGCTCGACCGCGGCTTCCTCACCGTGACGCTCGCCCACATCACGCTGACCATGTGCTTCGTCGCCGTGGTCGTGCAGTCGCGGCTCATGACTTTCGACCGCTCGCTGGAAGAAGCCGCGATGGATCTTGGCGCAACGCCGGTGAAGACCTTCTTCCAGATCACATTGCCGGTCATCATGCCGGCGATCGTCTCCGGCTGGATGCTGGCTTTCACCCTTTCGCTCGACGATCTGGTCATCGCCAGCTTCACCTCCGGGCCGGGCGCGACGACGCTGCCGATGAAGATCTACAGCCAGGTTCGCCTCGGCGTGACGCCGGAAATCAACGCCGCCTGCACCATCCTGATCGCCGTCGTGGCGATCGGCGTCATCATCGCCTCGCTTGCCAACAAGCGGCGTGAGGTGCAGCGCCAGCTCGACGAGCAGGCCGCGCAACGCGGCTGAAGACGAAAAGGCGACCGCTTATTCCCCGGAAACGCCGCGGCTGATCGGGGAAATGAACGGCGTGCTCCAGGTTCCGCCGACGAAGAACGACGACTGGTTGGGGCCTTGCTGGCCGTTGGCCTGCGTTGCCGCCTGGTCAGGCTGAATGACGCCGCCGGACAAGGCCAGTCCGCGCCCGGCGTAGGACGCGATGCCGGACAGCCAGATCTTGTACTTCGCTGAATTGGCCTCGGCCTTGTCGATTCGCGCCACGCCCTTCGAAATGGTGGCCTTGATCTCGGCACCGTCGATCGGCAATGTTCCGTCGGAGACATCGTCGAGCGCGAAGAAGCCGCCCTGTTCGGTATGTTTGAGGAAGGCCGGCAGGTTGAGCTTGCTCAACGCACCCGGCCCGAAGGTCGCCGAGACCGAGCCGTCGGCATTGTCGAAGATGGAATCCCAGGTTCTGCCCGGCCCCTTGAGGATCACCGAGACGGTGCCCGTGCCGACCGGCACCAGCCGCGTCATCCCCGCCGCCGTGCCGAAAGCACCGCCGTCGATGTCGGACGCCAGAAGGCGGATTTCGACCTGCGAGCCTTCCGGCTTGCGATCGAAGCGAAGGCTGGTCTGGATGTTGCCGCCGAAGGCCGAGGCATCGGAGATGTCGAAGACGGACAGACCATCCTTGACCTGTGCCGTGGCGGCGACGTCGGCGAGCTGGATCGGCCCCGCCGTGGCGTGCGCCGCCGACAGCCTGAGATCGAGATTGATCTTGTCGGCGAAACTTGTGTCGATTTCGCCAGGCCCCGCTCCTCCGGTCGGCACCAGCGGGGTGAAGGCCGACAGAAACGATCTGAGGTCGAGCGTGTCGAAGGCGAGTGTGCCGGAGATCACAGGTTGTGCTTCACCAAGCGAGAGGTCCAGCGCACCCATCCCCGGATTGTTGTCGAGTGCAATCGCCGTGTTGTCGAACTTGACGCGCCCGCCGGTCGCGGTGATCTTGCTCGAAATGCTGACCGAGCCGATCGCCGCACCCGGAGCGATGCCGGCCTGCGACCATTCCAGGACACGCCGCAGCGAGGGTGCCGAGAACTTCGCTTGACCGTCGAAATAGGTATTTTCAGACATGCTGGCCGTGCCGTCGAACGAGAAGGTGGCGGGCGCCGCCTTGAAGGACAGCGTCAGCGGCGCCGTGCCGCCGGCAAACAGCACAAGCGGTTTGGCCGAGGCGACATCCAGCGCGACGCTTTCGCCCCGCCAGATGCCGGTTGCCGACAACGTCGCATTGCTGTTCATCGCCGCCCAATTTGCCTGACCGTTCAAGCTGCTCAGGATCTCGACGTCCTTGCCGCCGATGGAGGCTACCATGCGGCCGTCGCGAAACTCGACCGTGCCGAAGGTGTCGGTAGGCAGCTTGTCGAGGTCCGGTTTGGCGGGGTCGGCGTTGACCAGGCCGCGCGCCGTGTCGATGGAGCGCGTGATGCGCCCGCCGGTCGGGACAGCGGGCAGGAAAAGGCCGGCAGGCGTGCGCTGGACCCGGATCGTCGGCCGCACCAGCCGCGCCGTCGAAAACACCACGTCGCCGCGCAAGGCCGCCATGGCGGAAAGGTCGACCTCGACCCGTTCTGCCTCGACCACCGGCGGCGCCTCGGTGTCGGTCCATTGTGACAGCGTCACATCGGTCAGGATGGCGCGGAATGTCGGCCAGACCTCGATACGCGGCGAACCGTCGATGGCGACACGGAAGCCGCTCCACGCACTCATTTCCCAGGCGATGCGGTCGCGCACGATACGGGTGGAGGCAATCAGCGGCAGGGCGGCAACGACCAGCGCGACGACGATCACGGCAGCGCCGATCGCCCATATTCCGCGCCGGATCATAGATGATGGCATATGGCCCCGTATGCTTCCATTCCGACAATCGCCCGACGGGTGTAACCCCGGTCGTCACCACGGCCCCGGTCGTCACCAGGACTTCCGGCCGTCACTACGACTTCAAGTTGTCACTACGACTTAGGGCTGAGGCATTTCAAGTCTTTATGGCCCGGCGATGGCATTTGCGCACATCTGGTCGCATCAGCCGAACAAAATCTTGCTCTGCTGCGCCGCGATATGCATAAGCGATGGCGACCGTGGAGGAACGATCATGGCTGCCGAACAACCGCTCTGGACACCGACGCAAGACCAGATTGACGCAGCACCCTTGACCGCCTTCACCAAGGCCGCCGGAGTGAAAGCCGGCGTAGCGTTTTCCTCGTATTCGCAGCTTCACGCCTGGTCGGTCGAGGACCGTGAAGGGTTCTGGAGCCTGGTCTGGGATTTCTGCGGCATCGTCGGCGACAAGGGCGATAAGCTGCTCGTCGACGGTGACAAGATGCCCGGCGCTTCTTTCTTTCCCGAAGCGACACTGAATTTCGCCGGGAATCTGCTGAAGAAGACCGGCTCAGGCGACGCAATCGTGTTTCGCGGCGAAGACAAGGTCGAGCGCCGGCTGTCCTGGAACGAGTTGCACGCGCTGACCTCGCGGCTGCAGCAGCTTTTCCTGTCGCTCAAGGTGAAGAAGGGCGACCGCATTGCCGCCATGATGCCCAACATGCCGGAGACCGTCGCCGCCATGCTGGCCGCCGCCTCGATCGGCGCCGTCTGGTCGTCCTGCTCTCCCGATTTCGGCGAGCAGGGCGTGCTCGACAGGTTCGGCCAGATCGAGCCCGTCGTCTTCATCGCGCCGGATGGCTATTGGTACAATGGCAAGGCGATCGAAGTCGCCGACAAGATCGCCGCGGTCGCGGCCAAGCTCGGCACTGTCCACAAGATCCTGGTCGTCGACTATCTCGGCACATCGAGCGATGTTGCCGGGACCATCGACAAGGCGGTGGCGCTGGAAGAGGCGCTGTCGCCCTTCGCCGACAAGCCCGTCGCCTTCGAGCCGCTGCCGTTTTCGCATCCGCTTTACATCCTGTTTTCGTCGGGAACGACCGGCATTCCCAAATGCATCGTCCATTCGGCCGGCGGCACGCTGATCCAGCATGTCAAGGAACACCGGCTGCATGCCGGTCTCACCGACGGCGACCGCTTTTTCTACTTCACCACCTGCGGCTGGATGATGTGGAACTGGCTGGTGTCGGGGCTCGCTTCGGGTGCGACGCTGCTGCTCTATGACGGTTCGCCCTTCTACCCCGACGGCAATGTGCTGTTCGATTTCGCCGATGCCGAGAAGATGACTTTCCTCGGCACCTCGGCCAAGTTCATCGATTCCGTGCGCAAGGCCGGCCTCAAGCCGATCCGCACGCATGATCTGTCCACTGTGCGGGCAATCTCCTCCACCGGCTCGCCGCTGTCGCCGGAAGATTTCCGCTTTGTTTATGACGGCATCAAGAAGGACGTACATCTGGCCTCGGTCTCCGGCGGCACCGACATCGTCTCCTGCTTCGTGCTCGGCGTGCCGACGCAGCCGGTCTGGACCGGCGAGATCCAGGGACCCGGCCTCGGCCTGGCCGTCGATGTCTGGGACGACGACGGCAGGCCGGTCCGACAGGAGAAGGGCGAGTTGGTCTGCGCAAAAGCCTTTCCGGCGATGCCGATCGGCTTCTGGAACGACCCCGATGGCAAGAAGTATCGGGCGGCCTATTTCGAGCGCTTCGACAATGTCTGGTGTCATGGCGATTTCGCCGAATGGACCGAGCATGGCGGCCTCATCATCCATGGCCGCTCCGACGCCACGCTCAACCCGGGCGGGGTGAGGATCGGCACGGCGGAGATCTACAATCAGGTCGAGCAGATGCCTGAGATCCTGGAAGCATTGTGCATCGGACAGGACTTCGACAACGACGTGCGCGTCATCCTGTTCGTGCGCCTGGCCGCCGGCGTGCAGCTCGACGAGGATCTGGAAAAACGCATACGGGCAAAAATCCGTAGCGGCGCGAGCCCGCGTCACGTGCCGGCAAGGATCGTCGCCGTCACCGACATCCCTCGCACCAAATCGGGCAAGATCACCGAGCTTGCGGTGCGCGACGTGGTGCATGGCCGCGCCATCAAGAACAAGGAGGCGCTCGCCAATCCAGAGGCGCTTGAGCTGTTCAAGAACCTGCCGCAATTGGCCGAGTAGCTGCTAATGCATGTCGCTCAAAAGTGGCCCGGTTTTGAGACAACGACATGCATGAAAAAAGACGTTCCGGCATGGTTAACGAAATATCTCGCTAGAATTTACCTAGATTTCATGAGTGGTACACATTCGTAAATTTTCCGGCGCCCCGGTAAGGAGTTGTTAAGGTCCGGCGTCGATAGTCGCAGGTAACTTGAGGGAGAAATCCCGTTCCTCAGCCCCGAGGATCCGAATTCGCTCAAGCCCCCGTTGTGACAGCAATCCCATCTCTTAAGGCGCCTTTGGGCGCCTTTTTCTTTTTATCGGGATCGAAGCGTGGAGGGCTGATCTATTCCGCAAGGACACGGGTCGATGGAAAAGCCACCTCGACCAAGGTGCCTTCGCCCGGTGTCGAATTGATGGTGAACCGGGCACGGTTGGCTTCCACCATCGCTTTGGTCAAAGGCAGTCCAAGCCCGGTGCCGTCGCCGCGTCCGCGCTTCAGCGCGTTGATCTGCTTGAACGGCTTCAGCGCCTGCTCGATCTCGGCATGGCTCATGCCGATGCCGGTGTCGCGCACCCGCATGACGACGTCGCCCGACGTCTCATAGGCGGTCGAGACGATCACCTGGCCGCCGGCCTGGGTGTAGCGGATGGCATTCGACAGGATGTTGAGCGCGATCTGGCGCACGCTGCGCAGGTCCGCCACCACTTCCGGCAGCCGCGAAGCGAAGCTGGAGCGGATGATGACCCGTTCGCGATTGGCCTGCGGCTGCATCATCGCCACCGTCTCGGCCAGCGTGTCGTTGAGCGACACCGCCTCATAGGCCATCTCCTGCTGGCCGGCCTCGATCTTGGAGATATCGAGCAGGTCGTTGACCAGGTCGAGCACATGATTGCCCGAGCGGTTGATGTCGCGCAGATAGTCGCGGTAGCGGTCGTTGGCGACAGGTCCGAACTTCTCGTCGACCATCAGTTCGGAAAAGCCGATGATGGCGTTGAGCGGGGTGCGGATCTCGTGGCTGATGCGGGCGAGGAAATCGGTCTTCTGCGAGGACGCGCGCTCGGCCACCGCACGTGCCTGCGTCAAGTCCTCTTCGGCCCGCTTCCACTGCGTGATATCGCGAACGACGGCGCAGAAGCCGCTGTCGTTGGGCAGCCGGCCGATGGTCATGAACAGCGGAATGAAGCGGCCTTGCGATTCGCGCCCGATAACCTCGCGGCCGTCGTTCATGACACTCGCCACGCCGGGCTCGGACAGTCCGTTGAGATAGTCGCGTGCCGCGCGCTGGCTTTCGATGGCAAACAGCGAGGCGAACGGCTTGCCGGTCACATCGTCGCTGTCGAAGCCGAACAGTGCTTCGGCCGGCCGGCTGATCGATCGGATGGTGCCGTCACGGCCGATCAGCACGACGCCGTCGGTGGCGGTGTCGATAATGGTGCGCATCTCGGCGATGCGCGCCTTGAGCTCGGAAATATCCGGCTGCGTCTGCTCGTCGCCAACCACATGCAGGCTCGCCGGCGCATCATCCTCGCCGGAGCGTCGCACGACCAGCATCAGCGCCTTGCCGTCGCGCCAGGGGACAGAGCGCAAAATGGCCTCGATCGGGAATTCCTGTCCATCACGCGTCTTCAGCCGCAGCGCGCGATCGGTGCCGTCGGAAACGCCGTCGTCGGCATAGGGGTCGGCAAACAACGCGCCGAGGCCGCCGGCATCCGCCAGATCGTCGAGCGCCTCGTAGCCGGTCAGGCTGAGGAATTCCTCGTTCGCATAGTGCAACTGGTCTCCGGAATGGATGAGCAGCGGCACGGGCAGCTTACCGAGCAGCGACGTGTCCGGGGCCTTGTGTTCATCTCCCGCGGAAAACGCCGAAGGCACGAACCCTTCGGCCTTGAGCGGCGGAACCTGCAGGCGAGGGCGCTCGACGCGTATTTCCGCAGCGTCGCCTGCATTGACGGCTTGCTCGGCAACCGCCTGCTCGTCAGGCGATGCGGCTTCCTCGTCGGGCTGCGCCCAATCCTCGCTGTCTTCGGCATCGCGAAAATCTGCTGACGTCATGCTGTCGTCATCGAGGACGTCATGTGTCGCGTCAGTGGCTTCAGGCTCTTCGCCGGGCGAAACCGCAGCGGTGTTCTCTGGTTCCGCCGCCCCGGGGCCACGTTCGTCATCTTGGCCGGCATAGTCCAGCAACGAGCCCGTCACATTCATCCCAGGGGGGGCTTCACGAGCCGCTTCGTCCGGGTGACCGTCAAGCCGTGCCAGATCCTGCTCGTCTTCGGCATCGACATCGGTCTCGGATGGCTCGACCGGTTCGTTCTCTGGCCCTGACGCAGGGGTGCCGCCGGTGCGCATCGGGTCGTCGGACGCCTTGACCGGAGCCTCGGTCTCCGCTGCCGACGCCTCAGCAGTCTCAGTCTCTGGTGGCTCGACCGGAGCACTCTCCTTCTTCAGCCGCTCGCCGATTTCGCGGAAGGCGCTGCGTTCCAGGGTCGAGAGGCCCTTGTCGTTGGCTGGCTGCCGATGTTCGGCGAGCCGGATCACCTTGTCGGCAAAGCGCCGCTCCTGTTTCGGCACGATGGTCAGCGCCGGCACCTCGCCCTTGAACGGATCCGATGCCTGAGCGTCCTCGGCCCTGGGCTCCTCAGCCTTCGGCTGTTCGAGCGCGGGTTGGATGACTTGCGGTTCCGGCGTTGCCGGCGCCCGGCCATTGGGCACCAGCGCCATGCCGATGGCCTCCGGATCGACGACCGCGTCGCTGGCGCGGGCGACGCCGAAGCCGCGGAAACCCTCGAAGGCGCGGCTGCGGCCATAGACAGGCAGCGCCGCCAGGTCAACGGGTATCTTCAGATCGGTGCCGACGACCGGCCACAGCACCGAGCGTCCGGACCAGGTATCGCGCCGTTCGAGGAGCCCCGATATCTCGCCCGAGGGGTCGAGGCCGAATGTGGCGGCGACATCCCTGAAGCGTCGGCCAATCACGTCGGCCGCCGGCTTGCCGACGATGTCGGCGAATTCCGGCGACAGCGCGCTGAACTTGCCTTCGGCATCGGTGCGCCAGACGAAGCGCACCGGCGCCGCTGCGCGGTCTATCGCCGAGACGGTCGTCGGCGTGGCCGCGGAGGTGGACTGGACTTCCAGGGCCGCCGGTTCTTGAGGCGCTTCAGGTCCGGACGCAGCTGGTCGCGGCGCCTGTTCCCCTCCGTCCTCGCCGGCGTTGAAGTACCAATGGTCGTGTTGCGCCGGTGTGGGCTCTGCTGCCGCCTGATCGCTATTGGCAGCCGTCGGCGCCTGCCCGATCGCGTCGGTGATCGCATGCGGCTGCGATGCGGCGACGTCCTCGGTCGGCAGTGCGGCGCCTGGTTCCTCGGTCGGTGTCTCGCGACCCTGTTCCGGCTGCGAAGCCGCATCGCCAGCTGGTGCCGCCTCGGCAATGGTTTGCGTGAGGTGTTCGCCCGCAGGGGCTGTGTCGTCGAGCTGGTCCTCGTCGATCACCACCAGCAGATGCCGCTCCTCGGTCAATCTTGCCAGACCTGCCGGGTAGGAGGCCGTGCCGCCCGGGACAAGGCGCTTGACGATGCGGTCGCTCTCGGCTGCGACGTCGGCAACCAGTGCTGCCAGCGTCTCCGGCCGGATGCCCAGTGCCGAAAATCCTTCCGAGGCCGCCTCGACGTTGCCCCTGGCATCGACAAAGGCGATGAAATGACCATCCTCGGTGAAGCCGCTAATGGCGCGCGCGGCGATTTCGCCGGCACTGCGTGACCCTGTCTGAGCCGCCGGCACTGCCAGCATGATCGCCTTCTCGGCGTCCGGCATGGTCACCGCACTGGCCAGGAAGCCGACGGCGCGGCTGGTCATGCCGGTCGCCAGCCGCACCATGATGGCGCGGTCGCTGCCAATCTCGGGAAATCCACTGGTCGCCATGATCTGGCGCCTGGCGATCACGGGCAACTGCGCCGAGGCGCCTATGATCGCCTCGATGTCGGGATAACCGAACATCGCGGCTCCTGGCCCATTGGCCCAGATCACCTGCTCCAGATCCGCCGACAGGATCGCGATCGCGTCGCCTGCGGCAAAGCGCTGGCGGACCGCGTCGAGCACGGCGACATCGAGGAAGGAATATTCGGACGGCATGCGCTTGGCGGACCTCACGGAGCGGCGATTTTGCAGTTAACGCTTTGTTAATAAAAGCCGGAGGCGCGAAGGTCCACAAGCCAGAACGTGCAAAGGCTGGAATCTGGGCTCTTGGTTAATGGCCCAAAAGAAATTTATGGTGCACTGCAACAAAGATATTGCAATGCACAAAATTTGCCTTTATATTGCCATCATACATGAACGAGACGGCTTTCTGTCAAAGCCGCTGCCGCTGAAAAGGATGGAAAATGTCCAGGACCAAGACCGCCGAGACGATCGAAAACGTTGAATTCCCGAGCTTCGACGCTTCCAAGGCGACTGACCAGATTCGCGCTTTCGCCGAAAAGGGCGTTGAGCAGTCGAAAGAGGCTTATGCCAAGCTGAAGACCGGCGCCGAGGAGACCCAGAAGGCTCTGGAGTCGACCTACGAGACCGCCAAGACCGTTTCCAACGACCTGTCGCTCAAGACCATCTCCGCTTTGCGTGCCAATGCCGAGGCCGGTTTTTCCCACCTCGAAGCCCTGATCGGCGCCAAGTCGCTGTCGGAAGTCGTCGAGCTGCAGACCGCCTTCCTGCGCAAGCGCGTCGAATCGACCGTCGAGCAGGCCAAGGACTTCCAGGCCGTTGCCTCCAAGGCCGCCGAGGACGTCTCCAAGCCGATCAAGACCGCCTTCGAGAAGGCGATGAAGGAAATCAAGGTTGCCTAACATTTGCGCATGATCTGAAGATGCAACAAAAGGTCGCATTTTCTTAAAAACGATCAGGTGTATGATGGCAGCCATCAAGGAATACCCGGTGAGTGGAACCTCCTCCCTCTGCTCCCCGGGGTGACCAGCCAGCACCTCCTCCCGCTGGCTCGTAACAGGAAAAGGCCGGCACCTCCTCCCGCCGGCCTTTTTCTTTGTCCGTCGCCTGGTCCTTGCCTGCGCCTTCTTGCTGGGCGAATGCCGCGCCGATGTTGGGAAGTGACCTTTGCTTTCCAAAAGCCTTGAATTAGAATCCATAAGCCCGTAAGGACGCATCGCCGAACGACAGAGCGGCGGATGAGTTTCTGTTTCGATCCGCTCAGGCAACGTGCCGTTGTAGCTCAGATGGTTAGAGCGCCGGATTGTGGATCCGGAGGTCGCTGGTTCGATCCCAGCCAACGGTACCATAAATAGCGACATAATTTCAAAGACTTAAAGGCTTCTGGTTAGCTGGGCTGGCTTGGGTGTCGGTGCGTCCTATGGACGTGTACCATTCTGGTGCCATAGGGAGGCCGTCCAGCTATGACGGTCGACAAAATGGCGGTCAGCCGGGAGCGAACCCTGCCAATGACGTCAGCCGTCGTTTCGCCTGAGATCTTTGCGCAGCCAAAAAAGCCGTCGTCCACACGGAACCTTTGCTTGCGGAAACCGCAGGCCAAGTTGCTGCCCTTTCGCCGGGAGCGGGATTGCTGGCCTGGTGGTGCGCCGATCTGGTTCCGACGCAAAAGCTGCGTTGGCCGCGGCCGGTGCCCTAATTCCCTTCTTGGCCAAGACGGATACTCCAGCGTTCAGTTGGGCTCCAGTGTGTACCGCCTCATTTTCAGCAGCCCTGTATGAGGCGATCTCGAATCATCTCTGCAATCGGGATCGCCGAGGTGGCGGCGGGGGAAGGCGCGTTGCAGACGTGCAGCATGCGGTCCGTTTGTGCGAACAGGAAATCATGGATGAGGGCACCGTCCTTGCGCACGGCTTGCGCGCGGATGCCTGCTTCGTGCGGGAGCAGGTCGGCGAGCTCGAGGCTCGGACAGTATTTCCGGCACTCCTCCAGATAGCCTGGCTTCCAGAGCGAGTTGCGGAGTTCCGTTACCGCAGATCCGCGGTTGGCGAACACGGTTTTCCAGAAGCCGGGAAACAGCGCGTAGTCGGCCATGTCCGAAACATTGAACGAAAGCCGTGGATAGCCTTCGCGGGCAAAACCGATAACGGCATTCGGCCCGACCGTGACGCTGCCGTCGATCATCCGCGTCAGGTGCACGCCAAGGAAGGGCAGGGCTGGATCCGGGACGGGATAGATCAGATGGCGGACAATGTCGTTCTTCGATGCGGGAAGGCGATAGTATTCGCCGCGGAAGGGAACGATGCGATGCTCGATCGAAAGCCCGGCGAGCACGGCCAGCCGGTCCGATTGGAGACCGCCGCAGACCACCAGTTTTTTCGCCTGCCAGTTTTCGCCGGCCGACGCGATATCGACGGAATCGATGACTTCGCGAATGCCGGTGACGCGCGTCGACAGGCGGATCTCGCCGCCAAGCGCCCTAATGCGCCGCCCCATGGCTTGGCAGACATCGGCATAGCTGACGATGCCGGTCGAGGCCACGAAAAGCGCGCCGAGACCGCGGATGTTCGGTTCCCGCTCCTTCAATTCACCCTCGCTGACGCGCCGGACTTCAATCGTGTTCTGCTTCGAGCGTTCGTGGAGCGCCTCCATGCGCTGCACTTCGAGTGCGGAGGTGGCGACGAGCAGTTTGCCGCAGACATCGAAGCGGATGCCGTTCTCCTGGCAGAAGGCCTTGGTGGCATCCGCGCCCTTGCGGCAGAGCTCGGCCTTCAGGCTGCCTGGCGGATAGTAGATGCCGGCATGGATGACACCACTGTTGTGGCCGGTCTGGTGCTTGCCGAGAGCCTCCTCTTTCTCCAACAGGATCAGGCTGCAGCCGGGATATGTTTCCAGCAGCCGCATGGCCGTCGCCAGGCCGACGATGCCGCCGCCGATGACGCAGTAGTCGAAAACCATTGTTGTAGCCCTTGCCTGCCCGATTATGCGTGCGCCGTCTGACGATCGCCATAGCCGAAATAGGCCTCTTCCAGCGCATGCCCGTCGGCAAGCTCGCTTGCCGAACCCTCCAGCGCGTTATGGCCGTTGCGCGGCACGTAGACGCGGGAAGCGAGGTCGAGAATGCGAGCGGTGGACCGTTCGACGACGAGCAGGGTCAGCCCGCTGGCGTTAAGCTGGCGGAGGCTTTCGTAGACCTGGTCGATCACCAGCGGCGCAAGGCCAAGCGACGGTTCATCGATCATCATCAGCGACGGGCGCTGCAGGATGGCGCGGGCGATGGCAAGCTGCTGCTGCTCGCCGCCGGAAAGGTGGCCGGCAACGCCGCGGTAGCGGGTCCTGAGGATCGGAAGATTTCCAGAACCCGTTCCAGATCGGCGGCCGCTTCGGCCTTGTCCTTGCGGATCATGCCGCCGAGCAGCAGGTTTTCCCGCACCGTCAGTGTCCGGAAGATACTGCGGCCTTCCGGCACCAGTGCCAGGCCCTTCCGGCATAGCTTTTCCGGCGCCTGGCCGGCGATCGACTCGCTGTTGAAGGCAAGCGTGCCCCCGGTCGGCGCCATGAGCCCGGAAATTGATTTCAGAAGCGTGGATTTACCGGCGCCGCGATCTGGCCTCGTCGTTCCCGGCAAGCAGCAGCTGACGATCAATCTCCTCGCGTGGTATCGACATCTCACGGCGGCCAGATATCGCTGCCCTGATATCAAGTGCGTAGACCGGACGCCGCTGCGGAATACCAAAGGATAGTGCTCTTTGACAATCTTCCCCTTCACCGAAGCCACCCCGATCCAGTTCCAGCAGCCCCTGCCGAGGACCTCGGACGTCGTGATCATCGGCGGCGGGGTCATTGGCGTGACCACGGCACTGTTCCTGGCGCGGTGGAACGTCTCGGTGACGCTGCTGGAAAAGGGACGCATCGCCGCCGAGCAATCCTCGCGCAACTGGGGCTGGATCCGGCAGCAGGGCCGCGATGCCGACGAACTGCCGATCGTCATCGAAGCGCAGCGCCTCTGGCGGCAACTGGCGCAGGAATGTGGCGAGGACATAGGACTGAAGCAGACGGGCGTTACCTATCTTGCGCGAACAGACAAGGAGATGGCCGGTTTCGCGAAATTCCTGAAGATCGCCCAGGCTCATGGCGTCGACACGCGTCTCCTCGACCAGGGTGAGCTGGCAAGCCTGATCCCGGCCATGTCGCGACTGTTCAAAGGCGCAATGATCACTCCATCGGACATGCGGGCAGAACCTTGGGTCGCCGTGCCCGCGCTTGCTCGCCTGGCGGCCCGCGAAGGCGCGACGATCATCGAGAATTGCGCGGCACGTATGCTCGACATCTCCGCGGGACGCATCAGTGGCGTCTGGACCGAGAAAGGGCTCATCGCGGCCTCGAGCGTCCTCGTCGCCAGCGGCGCCTGGACGTCGCTGTTCCTGCGCGCCCACGGCATCTCGATTCCGCAGCTCAGCGTCAGGGCGACCGTCGCTGCGACAGCGCCGATGGCGGAAATCCACGCCGGTGCCGCCGCGGACGAACGCATCGCTTTCCGGCGCAGGCAGGATGGCGGGTACACGCTCGCATCGGGAGGCAGCAGCCAACTCTACATAGGGCCGGATGCATTTCGCCATGCAGGCAAATATGTCAGCGCCCTGATGGCCAATCCGTTCGGCACACGCTACCTGCCGGCCGCGCCGCGAGGCTACCCGGACGGCTGGTCGACCCCGCGCAGATGGAACGCGGATGAAGAAAGCCCTTTCGAACGGATGCGCGTCCTCAATCCGGCTCCCGAGACGTCGGCGCTCCGCGCCATCGACGGCGGGTTCAGGGAGCTTTTCCCTCAGTTCACGACTGTGCCGCTCAAGGCGAGCTGGGCGGGCATGATCGATGCGATGCCTGATGTCGTGCCCATCGTCGATCGCGCCGCTGCGATACCAGGCCTCGTTGTCGCGACCGGGATGAGTGGCCACGGCTTCGGCATAGGACCCGGAATGGGCCGCATTCTGTCCGATTTGATCCAGGGCAACGAGCCCGGGCACAATCTCAACAGGTTCCGTCAATCCCGTTTCAGCGACGGCAGCCCGATCCGATTGGGACCATCGCTGTAAGTATTTCTGCGGCCCGCCAGCCCATCCGCTCTGGCCTTGAAGAACCGGACGAGGGCTCAGGTGCCGCATGCCCGGGCGTAGATCTCGATGCTTCGCTGGACGTGATCGATCGCGATCTCCTCGACGTCGCAGCCGCGGGCGGCCCAAGCGAGCGCCGAAGGCAGGTGCTGGAGAAACAGCGTCACCGGCACCTTGCGGCCCTTCAACGCGTCGAAGAGCCGGTCGCAGGCGGCACGGGCTTGCGGGGTCGCCCAATAATATCGGATGCGATCGGAATAGGAGTAGTGGCGCAGCGTCCGTCTGTCGGCATCGCTGCCATGATAGTGGCTTGCCCAGTTCTTGGGCGCGGCTTGCATCAGCTCTTCCATGGCGTGGTAAAGCGGCCGCTCGCCATAGAAAGGCACCAGATCGGAAGCGATCAGGTCGAGCGCGTACAGCGCCTCGCGCAGTTTGAAGGTCAGCTCGGGGCCGACCTTGAGGATGGCGAAGCCGTCCTCGATGAGTTCACGCAGCGGCCTCTCGCCCTGATAGTCCGTCGAATGGGCTTCGAAAATGAGCGACGGCAATGTGTTCAGAGTTGCCGCCAGATCGCTGGCCTTGGTCCGATCGTAAAAAATCACATTCTGGTTGCCGAACTCCACGCCCGGCTGCACGACAAGCCCGATGACGCGGGAAAACGCGCTTTCAAGCCCGGCGGCCTGGAATGCTTTGGCGTGAATGGCATGTGTCTGGCGAGCCGCCTCCGGACTGGTCGGGGTGATCGCATCCAAAGCGTGATCGGCGCCACCGGGAGGCGGCACCTCCGTCCCGATGATGTAGACCGGGCTTGCCCCGCCGCTCTGCGCGGCCGCCTGTTCCGCGACGCCCGCCATTCTGGCTGCGCGCTCGGCCACCGTATGGTCGTCTAGCGTCGCCGGTTCACCCGCGCAGCCCATCGATGCATCGAGATGGATCTTGCGGAAGCCGGCGCGGACATAAGCATCGACCATTGTCCCGGCCTGCGCCATCGCCTCCTCGGCGGGCCGGTCTTTCCAGGGATTGGGACCGAGATGATCCCCGCCAAGCACGATCAGCTCTGTCGGGCACTGCTCGACTGCCGCGAGCGCTTTCACCATCGCCGCGAAATCGGACGGCGTCATGCCCGTATAACCGCCCAGATGATTGACCTGGTTGCACGTCGCTTCGATCAGGACGGTGGTGCCGGTTTCCCGGCCGTGGCGCAGTGCAGCTTTGAGCACCAACGGGTGTGCCGAACACACCGAGGTCACCCCGATTTTCTTGCCTTCCCTGTGCAGGGCCGGCACATCTTCGATCGCCACACGCATCAGCTTCTTCTCGCCGTTCTTGCCATGAAATCTTCCAGTTCGGCCCGCGTGCCGGCTCCCTCCATGGGACCGAGGCGTGTGACGTTGCGCGCCCCTGCCGCGTTGGCGAATTCGAGCGAAGTCCGCAGCGGCATCCCCAACCGCCGGCATGCGACATAGGCTCCGCCGAAACAGTCGCCGGCGCCGGTGGGGTCCGTTTCCTCGACGATGAGGCCGGGACAATCGGCACTGGCGCCCGTGCTTTGACGGGCTGACGCGCCATGTTCGCCACGCTTCACGGCGATCTCCTTGACCCCTCGTTTGAACAGCGCCTCGATTGCGCGTTCCTCGCCATCCATGCCGGCGGCCAGGAACAATTCATTGCCCGACGGCAGCAGCAGGTCCGCTTTGTCCACCAGGCTCGCGAATTTCTCCTCGGTCTGGCCGTGCGCCAGCAATTCTTTGCGCAGGTTCGGATCGAGCGACATGGTGCCGCCGCGTGCCTTGATCAGCGGGATCGCGCGTTCGGTGATCGCCCAGGCCGCGGGGCTTGCGAACACCGTTCCCATGACGTGGATATGCCCGCAACGCGCGATCAGCGCCTCGACCTGCGGGGTCCATTCCAGTCGAGCGGCGGCGGATTTGGCGATGTTGTAGACGAAATCGCGGCTTCCGTCCGTGCGGTAGCGGACAAAGGCGCTGCCCGTCGGATAATCCGCGGAAACAGCGATGGCGGAAGTGTCTACGCCGTCTCGCTTCAGGCGCTCCATGTTGACCGCGCCGAAATCGTCGTCGCCCACCACGCCCACCATCGCGGCCGCTCCGCCCATACGCGCGCATTGATCGATGAAGATGGCGGGCGCGCCGCTCGGAAAGGGGCCAATGAGGTCGATCGGTTCCCGGAAACCGGTGCCTGTCTGCCTCGCGACGATCTCTACCAGGATTTCTCCAATCGTCACGGTTGGCCCGAACGAGTCCGGTGCAAGCGTTTGGGGGAGGTCGTTCATCAAGCGTCCAATCCTGGGTGTGGTGTCGTTTGCGGTTTCACGACGCCGAGGCGTCTGGACCGGAAACCGCGTCCTTGTTGAGCATCTGGTTGTCGAGCGACATGAAGCGCTGATGCATCATGCAAGCGGCTCCGAAGGCAGCTCCATAGATGGCGCTCTCGTTGAAAACGATCTCGGGGATAGGAAAGGTCGCGGCCTGGAGCTCGCGGATATGCGCGTCGACCCGTGCGGCGACCAATGGATACAATTCCGCGACGGACCCGCCCAGCACGATGCGGTTCGGGTCGATCAGCCGCGAGATCTGCACGACTGCAAATGCGAACAAGACAGCCCATTCTTCGGCGAGCTGCACCGCTTGAGGAACACGATCGCGGACGTCACGCAGGAACAAGTCCAAGTCGGCGTCCGGCCTGTACTGGCGATAGGATGACAGGATGCGGTCGCGCCCGAAGGCCTGCTCCAGATTCCGGTATGTCGGGTTCCGTGTCTTGAGGTGGCCGACTTCTCCGGCCAGGCCATTGCCGCCGCGGAACAACTTGCCATCGATCACAATTCCGCCACCGACGCCGTTCTCGATGACCATGAAGAAGGTGACGCCGCTCGCCGCTTCCGGCTGGCTGTATGTGATGCCGATGCCGAATGCGTTGCCGTCATTTTCCGCGGATACCGGAATCTCGGCCGGAAGAAGGCTGCGGGCAAGGCCTGTGAGATCGACATTGCGCCACCCCAGGATCGGTGCGACGTGGATGAAACCATCCTGGTTCATTTGTCCGGGCACCGCGATGCCGATGCCCTGACATCGCGCCAGGCTATCCTTCCGCATCTCGAGAAACACCTGTTCGATCGCCATGTGGACCGCGGCCTCCGGATCGCTGTCATGTCCTTCGAAGCGCGTCATGGCGCTGCGAACGATCTTGCCCGCGAGATCGATCTCGACGCATGTCATATGTTCGACACCGATCTCTATGCCGGCGAAGAAAACGGCTTCAGGCACGATTTCCACGAGGATACCCGGTCTTCCGGCCCTGGGCTGGCCCGCCGGATTCGCGATATCGTTCTCCGCCACTTCGCGAACGAGTCCGGCCTCGACCAACTCCAGGACGATATTGCCGGCGGACGAGCGGTTGACCCCCATATGCCTGGCGAGATCGGCCCGGCTCAAAGGGCCGAAGCGGTGGAGCGCGTTCAGCGTCGCTACCGAATTGCTCTGGCGGATCCTGCGAGGCGAGCTGCTGGCGAAGGTTACATGGTTCATGGCGGACTCCGCATGTTCGTTCCCAGCCTATACTTCACCCGAGCTTGTTTTTCCTCCGGCAACGCAAAGTCCTCAAAAGAATGAACCGCCTGATGTCGGAAGCAAGCAATTCCCGTTGCGCCGGACGCGAAGGAGAATGCCGCGAGCGAGCGGCATCCTCCTGTTGGAGCGTCAATTGCCGACAAGCACCTTGTCGACATTCTCGGAGGTCACCGCCAGCCACGGCACGTAGTAATGCTGGTCCTTGCCGTCGTTCCAGGCGAGCTTGCCGCCGTTTACGTCCCAGACAGCCGCGCGCGGCTTGTAGCTGTCGCCGACGATCTTGTGCAGCGCGAGGTCGATCGCCCCTTGCGCCTGTCCGTTGGCATCCTGGAGGATGGACATCGACTGTTCGCCACGCTTGACGGCTTCAAGCGCGTCCTTGATGCCGTCCACGCCGGCGACCGGAACCGTCTTGGGATCCAGGCCGTGGTTGCGGATGCCCTCGATGGCGCCGACGGCCATCTCGTCGTTTTCGGCCAGGACGCCCTGGATCGCATCGCCATGCGAGGTCAGGAAATTCTCCATCAGCGTGATGGCCTCGGCGCGTGACCAGTTGGCGGTGTTCTGCTCCAGGATGGTCACTCCGGGATTTTCCTTCAGCACCTTCTGGATCCCTTCAAGCCGCTGTACCTGGGCCGACTGGCCCAGCATCCCTTCCAGGATCACGACCTTGGCCTGCGGGCCGGCCTTGTCGATCACCGCCTTGGCCAGCATTTCGCCGGCCTCGACATCGTTGGAATTGATGTAGGCGTCGTAGAGCGCGGTGTTGGAAACCATCGTGTTGGAGCCGAACACCGGGATGCCGGCTGCCTTCGCGCGCTCGATCGGTTCATTGCCGGCGTCGATGTCGACCGGGATGAAGATGATCGCGTCGTATTTTTCGGTGATGGCTGTGTCGAACAGGTTCGACTGCGTCAGCACGTCCTGGCGACCGTCGAGAACTGTCAGCGCGGCGGTACCGTCCGCAAGCGCGGGGTGCGCCTTGGCGGCATCGGCCCACAGAACATTGTACTCGGTGTTGAGGCTCTGGACGATCGCCGCGATCTTCAACGTCTTGGCGTCGGCCGAACTCCCCCCGAACACCATGCCTGCAAGGGCAAGGCCGGCCGCTGCTCCCATCAGGAAGCGTCTTGTCGTTTTCATGTGCATTTCCTCCATGTTGCGTGCGGCCGCGCCGCTTGCGCCTGTTACTCTCTCCCGGCTCGGGAGCGGTCGATCAGCACCGCGAGGACGATGATCGAACCCTTGATGATCTGCTGGTAGTATGAGGACACCCCCATCAGATCGAGACCGTTGCTGATCATGCCGATGATCAGCACGCCCACCAGCGTATAGCCGATGCGGCCGATACCTCCGGTGAGGCTTGTTCCGCCGATGACCACCGCCGCGATGGCATCGAGTTCGTAGCCGATGCCCGCCTGTGGCAGGGCGGACGTGGTGCGGGCCGTCAGCATGACACCCGCGAGACCGGCCAGCGCGCCCATGATGACGTAAACCGAAAAGATGATGCCGGTGGTGTTGATGCCGCTCGTCTTTGCACTGCGCGGGTTTCCGCCCACCGCATAGACCCGTCTTCCGTAAATGGAGTAGCGCAGGACGATCGCCGCGACAGCGAAGACGACGGCGAAAATGATCACCGGTACCGGTATGCCGAGCACGAGACCCTGGCCGAGCCAGCGGAATTCGAGGCTGAGATTGGGAATCGGGCGGCCGCCGCTGTAAAGCAGCGTCGCGCCGCGCGCCACGCTCAGCATTCCGAGCGTGGCGACGAAGGCCGGCACCTTGAAGTAGGCGATCAGCCCGCCATTGACGGCGCCGCAAAGCGCGCCCACGGCGACGCCGGCCGCGACTGCTAGGAGCGGATTGAACGCATCCGCGCCGGTGACCAGGCTGGCCGCCACGGCGCCGGCCAGGGCCAGAAGCGAACCGATGGAGAGATCGATGCCGGCCGTCAGGATCACGAAGGTCATGCCGACAGCCAGCACACCGTTCATGGAGACCTGCCGCAGAACGTTCAGCAGATTGTTGGTGGACAGGAAGTTCGGCGACGCCAGCGACAACACGACGAACAGCAGGATAAACGAGATGACGATGCCATAACGGGCGATGAACTTTCCCAGGCTCATGCCGCTCATGCTTTGACTGGCGGATACCATTGGATTCTTCTCCACGAAATGGATCGTCTGGCTAGGAAGCCAGATGAACGAGGGTTTCCTGGGTGGCCTCGGGTCCGGCGACCTCGCCTGCGATGCGGCCCCGGCGAAAAACGACGATGCGATCCGCATTGGCGAGGATTTCGGGCACCTCGGACGAGATCATCAGCACGGCGTTTCCCGCCTTCACGAAATTGCCGAGGAAGGCATAGATCTCGCGCTTGGCGCCTTCGTCGACGCCGCGTGTCGGCTCGTCGCAGATCAGGATCCTGGGGTTGGTATCGACACAGCGCGCAAGGACAACCTTCTGCTGGTTGCCGCCGCTCAGGGATTGGACGGGCAGGTCCGGCGACGCCGTCTTGATGGAGAAGCGCTTGATGTGCTCGACCACGCTCCTGGCTTCCGCCGATCCGTTCATGAAGCCCTTGCGCGCATAATGCGGCAGGTTGGCCACGGTGATGTTGTGGGCGACCGACGCGGTCAGTGACAGGCCCGTCTGCTTGCGGTCCTCCGTGACCAGCGAAATGCCGGCGCCGATGGAATCGGCGGGCGTCTTGAGATCGATAGGCTTGCCCTCGATCAGCACCTGGCCGGAATCCCGCGGCTCGTTTCCGTAGAGCGCATTCACGAACTCGCTGCGACCGGAGCCGAGAAGCCCGTATATGCCGACGATCTCTCCCGCATGAACGGTCATGTCGATGTCGGCGAACTTTCCCTTCGATGCAAAGCCGCGGGCTTCGAGCAAGGGTTTTTGCGGGCCGGTATCCTTCGGTTCGCGATGATGGTCCAACAGGTCGCGGCCGACGATCGACCGGATCAGGCCCTTGCGGTCGATTTCGGAAATCGATCCGCCGCCTACGAAACGGCCGTCGCGGAAGACCGTATAATCGTCGGCGATCTCGAAGATCTCGGTCAGGCGGTGCGAGACATAAATGATGCCTACGCCCTCCGCGGTCAGAGTGCGGATCGCGTCGAACAGCATCTGCGCCTCGCGCTCGCCAATGGCCGAGGTAGGCTCGTCCATGATCAGGATGTCGCTGCGGCGGCTGATTGCCTTGGTGATCTCGACGAGTTGGGCCTGCGCGATCGAAAGATCGCGCAGCCGCGCACCAGCGGGGATGTTGAATTTCAACCGCGCCAGGATCGCCTCCGCGTCGCTTAGCATGCACTTGTCGTCGACGAAGAAGCGGCCGCGCCGCTGTTCCCGGCCGAGATAGAGGTTCTCGGCGACGGTCATGTCCAGGAAGGGGCTAAGCTCCTGGGTGATGATGGCGATACCCGCATCGAGCGCCTCGGCGGGGGAGGAGAAATTCACCTCCCGGCCTCTCACCGTGACGGATCCGGCGTCGCGCCGCAGCATCCCCATCAACACGCCGAGGAAAGTCGACTTGCCGGCACCGTTGCCACCGCACAAGGCATTGACCGTCCCGGCGCGCAACCGAATCCGCCCGTCGACCAGGGCGGGAACGCCTGCAAAGCTCTTCGCGACATTTTCGGCGCCGAGGAGAAGCGGCGCGGTGGCGCCGTTCTCGTTGGTGATAGCTTCGTTCTGCGTCATCTTCCCGTCCTCCTCGGGATGAGATGGCGCGGGCGCTTGTCGGCCCGCAGCCCTTTCGTCTTCAGGCAGCCTTGTTGATCTCGGCCCGGCGCACGGCTTCTTCCCAACGGCTTTCGATGAAAGCCTTGGCATGCGCGGCGAGCGGATTGTTGTCGGTCCAGGTGTCGCGCCAGATGCCGCACACACGCGACAGGGCTTCATCGACGATGGCGCTGGAGAAGCTCTCGAAGGTGACGTCGCGATTGTGGAAGCCAATGTCCACCAGCGCGGAAAAGATGCTCGCGAAATCGATCGTACCGGTGCCGAGATAGCCGCGGTAGTTCTCGTTGAAGTGGAAATAACCGAGCTTGTCCCCAGCCAGACGGATCGCTTCGGCCTGGCTCGCCTCTTCTATGTTCATGTGGAACGTGTCGAGATGCAGGAAGACGTCGTCGCGGCCGGTGTCCTTGATAAACTTCAGGCCTTGCGCGGTCGTGTTCAAGAGGTTGGACTCGAAGCGGTTCACCACTTCCAGAACGATCTGCACGCCGCTATCCCTGGCCACCTCGGCGGTCGCGGCGATGGCGTCGGCGCTGTTCATCCAGCCGGTTCGCGTGGGCAGCCCGTCATACTTGCCGTGCATCGAATAGAGAATGCCGCCCAATCGGATGCCGCCGATGTCGCGGACCGCCTTCACTGCGTCGGACAAGAGCGCCTTTCCCTTGGTGACCACGGACTTGTCCTCGCTCGAGACGTCCGCATCCGCCGACAGGCCCATGGTGACCACGATCTCGATGTCCAGTTCCTTGGCTTGCTTCGCCAGGCGGTCGAGGTCGAATTTCTCGGGCCGCAGATAAGCGAACTCGATCAGCCGGTAACCATGCTCCGCCGACTTGGCGAGCGCCATTTCCAGGCCCTCCTGGGTCATGCCGTTTGTCCAGACAAATGAATGGATACCAAGACGCCGCATTCAGATCCTCCGATGATTAAGTTTGCATGTTAAAGATACAAACTTGATCCTGAATGCCTAAAATTCAGCTTCGGCGCAAGAGGAATTCTGGCATTGGTCGGCGCGAGCCAATCATGCCGGATTAAAAAAATGCTGGAAAACAAATGGTTGAGAGGCATCATGGAGAAACGGGATATGCAGCTTTTGACAACAAATATCCCGTCACTTGCGCAGACTGAGCGGCATGGACCGCTCGCTCGGCGAGACGCAAGGCGAATGCGGAACGAGCGGAACCCGGTCCAACGTTCGTCAGTTCCTGCCAAGGCATTCGCTTGGGACCAGCCGGCGGACGCCCGATCCTCCGGCTTGCCCAAGCGCGCACCCGGACGCGGCGACGCGCAAACCCTCAGCCGGGAAACAGGTCCAGGATCGACGACAGACGGTTGGCACTGAGATCGATGTCGCTGAGCGGGCCGCCGCTGGGGAGATAGCCAACCACGAACAGACCGGCGGCCCGTGCGGCCTTGGTGCCGGTGCGGCTGTCTTCCACAGCGACGACGGATCCCGGAGCTATGGCGAGCTGCCGGCAGGCCTCGCGATAGGGCGTTGGGTCGGGTTTGCCGACCGGAACGTCGTCGAGGCTGATTGTGAGGCTCATATGGTCGAGCACGCCGAGCGCATCGAGATTGGCATTGACGACTTGCCGGCCGGAATTTGACACGCAGACCTGCGGGACGCCGCGGTCAGCCAGGGTCCGGATCGTCTCGACCGCCTCGGGGATCGGGATGGCGTCCGCCCGGTTGGCGACGTAGTGGGCATTGATGGCGGCGAGCCACTCCGCCTGGTCAAGCCCGACTGGGAGGCGCGGACGCAGCATTGTCCAGACGTCGCCCATATGGATGCCGCGAAAGGCTTGGTCGGGCAGGTCGTCAAGATCGACGTTCCAGTTGCGGCAGCCGGCGAGGAGAGATTGATGATGCAACGGCTCGCTGTCGATCAGCGTTCCGTCGATGTCCCAGGCGACGGCGCGATACATCACGATGGCGATCCCGCTTTGGTCGCGCCAGGAGCCGATAGGCGTGTATAGAGATCGCGATAGCGGCGATAACCGTCGCGGTAGATGTCGGCCTTGCGCGGGTCGGGATCGAGCCGGTCGGCGAAGCTGACGAAACCGGAAACGCCCGACCAGTCGTCGGTCAGGCCGGTGCCGATCGCCGCCGTCCAGGCAGCGCCGATGCAAGAGCCGGGGTGCCCGGTCAGGCGTTGGACCGGCTTTTGCAAGACATCCGCGACAATCTGCATCCAGACCTTGCTGCTTGAGCCGCCGTCGGAGGCGAGATAGCGCTCGGTCCGATGGCCCATGTCGTTGAGCACCTCGACATGATGCGCGATGGCAAAGGCATAGGCCTCGAGCAAAGCGCGCCAGACATGGCCGGTATCGTGCGAAAGCGTCAGGCCGTCGATCACGCCGCGGGCCGCTGGATCATGGATCGGCGTCTTCTCGCCAAGGAAATAGGGCAGGATGATGAGGCCCTCGGCACCGGCGGGACGCTCTGCCGCCAGTGCATCGAGCCGCTGGTGTACGGAAATACCCTCGGCCTGTGCCGCGGCCATCTCGCCGCCGGCGAAATTGCGTACGAACCAGTTGAGGGCGGAGCCGCCTGTCGACATGCAGCCATTGGGCATGAACAGGCCCGGCACCAGATGATAATCGAGATACATGCGCGGATCGGGCTTGATCTGATCGGTAGCGATCAGGATATCGACCGAGCCGCCGAATTTCAGGAGGACATCGCCCGGCTTGGCGACGCCGGCGCCAAGCGCGGAGGCGATCATGTCGGCTGCACCGCCGACGACCGGTGTCCCCGCCATCAGGCCGGTCTCATCGGCGGCCTTCGCCGAGACGGAACCGAGGATCTCATGCGAGGCGATCTTTCGTGGCACGGCCGAGCGCGGTATGTGCGCGAGCGCCACCAGATCGTCGTCGATCCGGTGCGTCGAAACGTCGACGAAGCCGGCCTCCAGCGCCCAGTTCTGCTCGACCGCACGTTCGCCGGTGAGGCGCCAGTTGATATAATCGTAGGAGCCGAAAACGGTGGCGATGCGGCTGAACACCTCCGGCTCGTGACGCTCAATCCAGCGCAGCTTTGCGGTGACGAGCTGTTGGTTGATGCCGTTGCCGGCCTTGGCGATGAAAGCCGTCTCATCGCATTCGGTCCGCAGTTCGGCCACTTCGGCGCCACAGCGGCCGTCGCTCTGCTGGATGCTCGGCCGCAGCACTTCGCCCTTCTCGTTCAGAAGAACGACCGCCGGCAGCATGCCGGTGGTGCCGACCGCCACGATTTCCTCGGCCTTGATGCCGCTGGTCCTGAGCAACTCCTGCACGATGCCGCGGACATTGGTCCACCATTGCGCGGGATCTTCCTCGGCCCAGCCCGCATGCTCGGAATGCAGCGTGACGGGGCGCGAGGCGAGGCCCAGCACCTGATCGGGAAGCCGGATCAGGATGCCGATCGTCGAGGTGGTGCCGATATCGAGACCGAGAACGAACGCCATGTCGAATCCATTGAAATGCTGGGAAGGGCAGGCGGGCGAAACCTGTCTGCCTCGTTGTGTCTCACTGCTCGATACCAGTCGATCATTCCGGACGCCGGCCTGCAACGATCGATATGATCACCGCGAGCCGGCGCGATGGCCGGCATCGCCGTGGAAGCCGTCCTCAGCGCAAAGTGGCGACAACATCCATGAAGCGCTTGACCCGATCGCCGTCGACGGCGTTCCAGGTATTGCCACCGATCTTGAAATGGGTCCCGATCACGACGCCGCTTGCCAGCGAAAGGACGTCGCGGACATTGTCGATGTTCACGCCGGTGTTGGCGAAGACCGGCACGTCCTTGATCGTCTCGCAGACGCTGCGCAGGTGGGACTGGTCGGCCGGCTGGCCGGTGATCGGACCGGAGACGAGGATCGCGTCTGCCATCGACGAGAACACCGCGCTCTTGGCACGCAATTCAATCGGGCGCTGGTCGAGCGAGTGTGCGAACTCGGCATTGATGTTGAAGAGAAGCTTCATGTCGTCGCGACCAAGGTTGTGCCGCAGGCGCGAGGCGGCGGCGCAATCGGGCTCCCACAAGCCCATATCGGAAGCGAACAGGCCGGTGAAGATCTCGCGCACGAAACGGGCTCCGGTGGCAGCTCCGATCGCGACGCTGGCAGTCGGATCCCAGAGATAGTTGACGCCAAACGGCACTTTCAGCTCGGGCTTCACCGCCTGGACGATGGCAGTCATGGCGGCAATGCCCTCGGGCGGCGCCTTGAAGACATAGGGGCGGTCGTTCTCGTTGCCGAACATGATGGCATCGACGCCGCCGTTCTGCAGCTTGCGGATGTCGGAGAGTACGCCATCGATCAGCTTGTCGAGGCCGCCATCGGCATCATAGAGGGGCGTTCCCGGCAGGGCACCGATATGTGCCATCGAGATGACAGCCTTCTTCTTGTCGCCGAAAAATTCAAATACCATCGAGTCTTCTCCTTGGGGATAAAGTGAAAATGGCGCGCCTCAGTCGCGCGTCAGTGGCGGCGCGATGCGCAGGTCGACCTTGGCCGCGGCGAGCGCCGCGGCGATCTTGGCCGGCGGCTCGGCATCGGTGATGAGGATGTCGATGTCCGACAGTGGCGCTATCCGCACCAGCGACATGCGCAGGAATTTGGCGGAATCGCACAGGACGATCTTGGTGCCTGACCGCCTCAGATAGGCGCGCTTCATATCGGTATCATCGAAGGAATAATCGAAGAGGCCGTCCGCTGTGATACCGGAGACGCCGATCACGGCGACATCGAACCACAGCGCCTCGAACTGGGCGATGGCCGCAGGCCCGCCGGTCGACATCTCGTCGGCCCGTACGCGGCCGCCGGCAACATAGACTTCGGGCACACCGCCATTCAGCGCCGCCGCGATCCTGAGGCTGTTGGTGAACACCTTGGCGTGCGGAAGGTCCCTGAGGTGCTCGGCCATCAGATAGGTGGTGGTGCCGACATCCAATGCGATCGTGCGGTATCCCGAAACCAGCGCGGCCGCGGCCGTGGCAATCGCGGCCTTCGGGTCGCGGCGCTGGCGCAAGCGCGAATCGAAACTCGGCTCTTCGCTGTCCATGGCGACCAGCGGCGGGTTGTCGGCCTCGATCGCGCCGCCATGGATTCGGACCAGCCTACCCTCGCGTTCCAGTTCGACGAGGTCGCGGCGGATCGTCATGTCGGAAACGGCAAGTTCGGCCGCTGCCGCGGCGACGGTGAGCGACCCCGTCCGGCGCAGCAAAGCCAGGATGCGTGCCTGCCGGTCGTGCGCGAGAAGGCGCTGACGATCGGCGTCGCGCGGTGCGCCATGCGGCGATGTCTCAGGAAGGGTGGTGTCGTCTGCCATCGATGTATCCGGTGGGTAAGCCGCCGACGAAGCGGTCTGCTGATCTTCACACTATCGCATGATCGAACATTTTCAAACAAAAATATGTTTGCAGTGTTCGATTTTATTGGTATGCATCTCGATATCAACAAAATGCGTTTCGCCATCAAGCAGAGAGAATACGACCATGCCAGCTGTCTCCGTCACGCCTCCCGTGCTTGCCGAACTCGCGGGCAAGCGAGCCTTCGTGACGGGCGGTGGCGCGGGGATCGGCCGGGCGATCGCGACCGCCCTGACGCGGCAGGGCGTCGCCGTGGCGATCGGCGATCTGGATCCCAACGCGGCACGTCAGGCGGCTGAGGAAATTGGTGGCGGTGCCGCCGCCGTCACGGTCGATGTCCGCCGCCGCGATTCCGTCGAGGCGGCCTTCTACACCGTACTGGAAGCGCTTGGCGGCTGCGACATCCTGATCGCCAATGCCGGCGTGTCCACCATGCAGCACGCGCTCGATCTGACCGACGAAGAGTGGGACTTCAACTTTTCGGTCAATGCCCGCGGTGTATTCCTGGCAAATCAGATCGCTGGACGGCATTTTGTCAAGCAGGGCACGGGCTGCATCGTCAACACCGCCTCGCTTGCCGCGAAGGTCGGTGCGCCGCTCCTGGCGCATTATTCGGCATCCAAGTTCGCCGTGCTCGGCTGGACGCAGGCCTTTGCCCGCGAGCTCGCGCCCAAGGGGATACGCGTCAATGCCGTCTGTCCGGGGTTCGTCAAGACCGGCATGCAGTCGCGCGAAGTCGAATGGGAGGCGCATCTGCGGCAAGTCACGCCCGAACGGGTGGTCGCCGACTATATTGCGCAGACGCCGCTCGGCCGGCTCGAGCTGCCGGAGGATGTCGCCGACGTCGTCGTGTTCCTCTGCTCGGATCAAGCCCGCTTCATGACCGGCCAGGGCGTCAACGTGACCGGCGGCGTCTACATGACCTGACGGCTTTCGGCGGCTGTAGCCGGATACTGATGCGGGCACGCGCCTATCCAAAAAAGTGAACACATATGATCAGAAGTTAGGCTTTTAATGTTATATTTTGTTCTCTAAGATGACCGTTCGCTCGACTTCGGCCTTCGGCGTCAGCCGGGTCAGACCGGTTCATGAGGAAAGTCTATGGCGTCTATCGAGCTCGATCGCGTTTCCAAGCTCTACGGCAATGGCAATTACGGGGTGCATGAGGTCGATCTCACCATTCCCGATGGTGAATTCGTGATCTTTCTCGGTCCGTCGGGATGCGGCAAGTCGACGACGCTGCGGATGATTGCCGGCCTGGAGAGTATCTCCTCCGGCGATCTTCGCATCGGTGGCAAGAGCGTCGCCAATGTCGCGCCGCGCGACCGAAACGTCGCCGTGGTGTTCCAGAGCTACGCGCTCTATCCGCACATGTCGGTGCGGCAGAATATGGCCTTCGGGCTGAAGATGCGCGGCACCGACGCGGCGGTCATCGATGCCAAGATTGCAGACGCCGCTAACCTGCTCGGTCTGCAGAATCTTCTCGGCCGCAAGCCGGCAGCGCTTTCGGGTGGCCAGCGGCAGCGTGTCGCGCTCGGCCGGGCGATCGTTCGCGAACCGGCGGCCTTCCTGCTTGACGAACCGCTGTCCAATCTCGATGCGCAACTGCGTGCCGAGATGCGGCTCGAACTCGTGAAGCTGCACCGGCGCCTCGGCCGCACCATCGTCCATGTCACCCACGACCAGGTCGAGGCGATGACCATGGGCGATCGCATATGCATCATGCGCGATGGTCGCCTGATCCAGGCCGGCCGGCCGCTTGAAGTCTATGCCGACCCGGTCAACACCTTCGTCGCACGCTTCCTGGCGACGCCGCCGATGAACCTCATTCCGGCCACGCTTCAGGCCGCACCTGGCGAAGGGCTCTCCGTCCTGACCGACAGCGGTGCCGTGCTTGCCGTCCCCGCCCGCCACCGCAACGCTTATGGCGAGCGTGCCGGGCGCCGCGTCATTCTGGGCGTGCGGGCCGAGGATTTCCACGAAAGCCCCGACAAGCCGGACTGGCAGAAGATTGCCGTACGGGTTGTGGCCGTCGAGGCTCTCGGCGCCGAGAACGTCCTGATCGGCCAGATTGCCGGTCACGCCACCGGCAGGGATGATGCTCACCCCGCGGGGGGCGACAAGCCGTTGGAGATCGCCGCCCGCCTCAGCCGTTATTTCACGGCGCCCGTCGGCTCGATGGTCGAACTCTACATCGACCCGCTGCCGATGCACCTCTTTGATCCCGAAACCGAACTGGTCATCGCGCGGCCGAGCCTCATGGGGGCCACGCGATGACCAGCATGGACAGAAACGAACGGCCGGCCTTTCGTCGCCGCTTCGGCTTGCATTTCGGGCTGATTGTCGTCTGCGCCATCGTGCTGCTGCCGCCGCTCTGGGTGCTGCGGACAAGCTTCGTCCCCGAGCAGTTGTCCTACAGCAACGAGCTGATGCCGGCCTTTACGACGGACAATTATTCGGCGCTGCTGTCGAGCCGCTTCGGTCAGTCCTACCTCAACAGCCTGATCGTCGCGCTCGGCTCGGTTCTGCTCGCATTGCCTTTTGCCGCCACCACCGGCTATGCCTTCGCCCGCTTCCGCACGGGCGGTCGTTGGGCGCGTTTTGCCGTTCTGGCGACGCAGATGTTGCCGCCCGTGGCGCTGGTGCTGCCGACCTTCACGCTGTTCCGAAGCCTGGAGCTCAGCAATTCGCTGACGGGGCTGATCATCGTCTATGCCGCGCTCAACCTGCCTTTCCTGACCTGGATACTGATGGGCTTCTTCGAGGGCATTCCAGTGGATCTGGAATGGGCGGCGATGACCGACGGCGCGACCGCCTGGGGCGCCTTCTGGCGTATTGTCCTGCCGGTGTCGATGCCCGGTATCGCGGCCGCCGGCGTGCTTGGCTTTATCCTGGCGTGGAATGAGTTTTTGTTTGCCCTGGTTTTGAGCGGGCCGAAGACGGCAACCATACCGGTTGCGCTTGCGGCGTTGCAGACCTCGAACGGCGTCCAGATCGCCAAGGTTTCTGCCGGCGTCGTCCTTGCCATCCTGCCGCTGGTCGTGGCTTCCCGCTTCATCCAGCGTTTCATCGTCCAGGGCTTGACGTTCGGCAGCGTGAAATAGGCCGGCCGCTCCGAGAGCCGACATGGCTCGCTAGCCGGTTATGAAATCGTGGCGGGATCACCGCCGCGTCCAGAGGGAAAGAGGAGTAGAGAGTTATGACTTGGAACAAGCAGACCTTGATCAAAATGCTGATGACGGCCGTGAGCGGGGCAGCTGTTGTCGGCGCATCGCTTCCGGCCAGGGCGGCTGAGCCCATCACCTTGCACGCCTTGATGGAGGACGTGCCGGAAACCAAGATCATTGAAGCGCTGTTGCCCGAATTCGAGAAGCAGACCGGCATCAAGGTCGAGTTCGAGAAGATCGGCTATCCTGACATGCACGACAAGCTGGTGTCGCAGCTGACCGCGCCGCAGAGCTATTACAATGTGCTCGAGGTCGACTTCCTGTGGGCCGGCGAATTTCCGGCGGCCGGCTGGCTGGCCGACCTGAAACCCTTCGTCGAGAAATCCAAATACGATCTGAGCCCCTTCATTCCCTCGACGCTTGACCTGCTCGGCCGAACCAAGGACCAGCTGTTCCTGGTGCCCATGTACAACTACTCGATGGGCCTCCTCTACCGGAAGGACCTGATCGGCGATGAGAAGCTCAAGGCCGCCTACAAGACGGCAACCGGCAAGGAGCTCGCTTTGCCGACGACGCTCGAAGATTATGTGGCGATTTCCAAATTCATGAAGGCCAATGCCGGCGTCGCCGGAGCCGCGATGCAGGGCCAGCGCGGCGATCCCAACAGCATGGAATTCTCCAACTACCTGTTCTCCGCCGGCGGCAGCTACCTCAATGCCGACGGCAAGGCGAGCCTCGACACGGCAGAGGCCAAGAAGGCGCTCGATCTCTATGTCGACAATATCCAGCACGGCGCCCAGCAGGGTGCCGTGTCGGCGACGCTCGACGACACCATGCGCCTGATGTGCAGCGGTTCCGCCTTCAGCATGGTCACCTATTGGTGGATGCTGCCGCAGATGGACGATGCCGTGAAGTGTCCGACGGTCGCCGGCAAGGTCGGCCTGTCGGTGATGCCGGGCGGCCATGGCGAGAGCGGCGGTTGGGGCTGGGGCATTCCCAAGAACACGTCGCCGGAAGAGCAGGAAGCCGCCTGGACCTTCATCCAGTGGGTGCAGAGCAAGGATGTTTCGGTGAAGCGCGCGCTCGAGGGCCACGCGCCCGTGCGCAGCGATGTCTATGCCGATGCGGCGGTGCTGGCGAAATATCCCTTCTACAAGACCGCTCAGGATGTGGTGGCGACCGGCAAGTCGTTCCCGATCTTCACCTATTCGGCGCAATACGAGGATCTGCTCGGTACCCAGCTTTCGCTGGCGGCTGGCGGCCAGGCGACATCGGACGCGGCGCTGAAGGCAGCTTCCGACGGCCTGCAGGGGCTCCTCGACAAATAGCGGTCCGGCTCGGCAAGGAGATCCGGCGCGGCGGTGTCAGCCGCGCCGGATCTTCCAGACCCCGGATCTTGACGAGATCAGCAACGCCACCCCCACCAAGGCTCGGCCACGATGCACAATGCGATCAAAAAAGGATGGGCTGCCCGTGGCCGCGAGTGGCGGACCGGCTGGGCCTTTGCCTTGCCCGGCCTGCTGCTGCTGGCGATCGTGATGGGCTTTCCCCTGGCCTATGCCTGCATCCTCTCGATCTCCTCGATGACCTTGATCAAGCCGCAGCTCCTGCCGCTTGTCGGGTTAAAGAATTTCGCCTCGATGATCGGCGATGAGCTGTTCTGGAACGCGCTCTGGCTCACCGTGCGCTATTCGGCGGTGACCGTGGTCGGTGAATTCGTGATCGGGCTCGGCATCGCCCTGATGCTCAACCGGACGGTCCGGATGAAGCCGGTCTATTTCGCGGTTCTGACCATTCCCATGGCGATGTCGCCAATCAGCGTCGCCCTGATCTGGCGCATGCTGCTCCAGCCCAATCTCGGCATCGCCAATCATCTCATGGAGATATCAGGCCTGCCGCGCCTCGACTGGCTAGGCACGCCAGGCATGGCACTCTGGACGATGGCGGCGATCGACATCTGGCAGCAAATGTCCTTCGTCGTGCTGATCCTCGCCGCGGGGCTCGCCGCTTTGCCGCGCGATCCCTATGAGGCTGCTGAAGTGGACGGCGCGCGCGGCTGGCAGCAATTCCTCTACATCACGCTGCCGATGCTTCGGCCGGTCGCGGCGATCACCATCATCATCCAGCTGATCAACGAATTCCGGACCTACGATCTGCCCTATGTCCTGACCAAGGGCGGGCCGGGCAACGCGACCGAAGTGCTGAGCTTCTTTGCCTATCGCCGTGCCTTTCTCGGCCTTTCGCTCAACGAAGGCGCGGCAGCCGCGTTCGTGCTGCTGCTGATCGTCCTTCTGCTCACCGTGATCTTCTTCGCCGTCCTCGAACGCTCGCAATCGGGAGAGGGCCGGAAGTAGGGCTGTTAAGCCTTGAGCAATCTATGCGGTCTATCCTGGCTTGCAGATTGTCGAGGGAACATGAAACGCCAGCCGCTTCTGCTTTTCGCCTTTCCGTTTCTCATTCTGGCGGTCCTGGCAGGGGAGCGCATGGCGACCTTGTTGCTGGGCATCTATCCAGCCAGCCCCACCGCATGGTGGCTATGGCTTGAACTGCGCCCTCTGTCGACGGTGCTTTGGCAGCAGGTGGATGTCTGGCTGGGCGGTTCCATGGCTTTCGAAGCCGCTATCCTTGCCGCCGCATCGATCGTCTGCTGGATGGCGTGCCACGCCAAGCGGTCGGCTTTCTTCTTCCTCGCCAACCATATCGCCCTGATTTTCGCCGGGCTGATGATCGCGGTCGGCAGCCATTCGGAAACGGCGAGCACGATTGCCGAATTTACGTCGCCCAAGGGTCTTCCGTATTCGCTGGCCGTCGATTTCACCTTGAAGAACAGCCTGGTGCTGCTTTTGGGCTTCGTGGCCTGTGCCTACTGCCACATCGCCTTCCTCACCGAGGTGCGGGAGCGGTCCGTCCGGGCCATCCGCATCCTGGCGCTGCAGCGCGATCTCTAGATCATTCGCCACTTACACCTTGCACGATCCGGGCTCTGCCGGGTCTAGTTGATCCGGCGGTAATAGACCTTGCCGTCGGGCTGCTGGATGCGCTGGTAGTTGGAGCTGGGAGCAGGGGGCGACGCCGATGCGATTCTCCTCCTGGGTGCGGGCGCTTCGATGACGCCGGGTTCGCTCGCGCTCTCGCCGCCGAGGGCTTCGGGCGCTTGCGCCAGCGTGCTGGTAGCGATCTCGGAGGGTTCTTCCGCACCCGGCATGGCCTCGCCGCCGGCGACCGGCATAGTCTGCCCAAGCCGGGCAATGCTGGCATCGATCTCGTTGAAGCTGCCTTGCAACTGGCTGTCCAGTTTCTCGAACCGGCTCTGAAAACCGTTGTTGACCGTGTCGAGCCGGGCTGCGATCCGCTGCTCGAACGCGCCGAGTTGCTCCAGCCGCGCCTCGACGAAACGCAGGTCGCTCATGCCCCGATAGAGATAGACCGCGGCCGCCATGTTGACTGCGGTGATCAGAAGCGCGCCACCGGCGACGATGACGGCGATCGTCTTTGCCTTGCTGGGTTTCCCGGCGGCAGCCGGTTCGCGCTGTTCCTGGTTTCCGATATCGATCGCCGGCATGTCCGGTTCGCTGATCATCGTCATTGGACCACCACCTTTGCGCCGACCGCGACGCGTTTGAAAAGATCGATCACATCCGTGTTGGTGAGGCGAAAACAGCCCGATGTCCCGTCGAAGCCGACACCCGACGGGTCGTTGGTGCCGTGTATGCGGTAGAGCGTGTCGCGCCCGTCCCGCGACAGGTAGAGCGCCCTTGCGCCGAGCGGGTTGTAGGGGCCGGCGGGCACCATTTTCGGCAGCTCCGGCTGGCGGGCGCGCATTTCCTGCGGCGGGCGCCACTCCGGCCATTCGGTCTTCGCCCCGACCTTGACGATTCCGGTCCAGCCGAACCCGTCGCGCCCGACGCTGATCTGGTAGCGCAGCGCCTGGCCCTGGCGGGTCACCAGGTAAAGCGCCTTCTCGTCCTTGCGGATGATGATCGTTCCCGGCTGCTCGGCGGTTCTAAAGGCAACGGCCTTGCGCAGGCTGGGTCCCATCGCCGGCAGCGGCGGCCGCTCCGAAAGTGCTGATCGCGCCTCGGCGAAGCCGTGGACGGACAGCGCCAGCGCCAGGCCGAGCACGCAGGCGCCGGCGAGCTTTGGGGCGATCCGGTATCTATCGGGCAGCGTCATCGAGCCGCTCTTTGAACATCCGCTTCAGATCCTTGTTGAAGCGCGCCCGCCCATCCACTTCGGAAGGCGGGATGGCCCGGTTCAGCGCATCGGTCAGAAGCGCGTTGTCGAGCGCGACCGACTTGATGTGCGGCGCCTTGAAGATCTTTTCGAGCTCGCTGCGCGAAAAATGGTTCCCGAACCATTTGCGCTTGTGCTTGTTGGCGACCAGCGTGATGCTGACCGCATTGCCGCGCAGCTCGCGGATCTTTTTGTAGAGCCGCTTGCCTTGCCGCAGCGAAGCGACATTGAGTTCGAACACGATGAAGATCTCGTCGCTCGTCGACAGCACGGAATTGTGCCAGGGCGTTTCGAGATTGGGCAGGTCGATGACGATGTCGTCGAAGCGGTAGGCGACGAGGTCGAGCAGCCGGAAGACGAAATCGCTGCCATGCGGCTCGAACGGCAGTTGCGGCCGCTCGAATGCGTAGAGGGTGAGGCCGGACGGGCGCGACAGCTTGATGACGTCCATCAGCTCGACATCGAGCCGCTCCGGCTGGCCGATGATGCCGGCAAGGTCGAACTGGTTGAACAGATTGAGATAGGCGCCGCAATTGGCGCTCTGGAAATCCAGGTCGACGAGACAGGTGGACGCCGCGCGCTCGCCCGATTTCGACGCCAGGAATTCGGCCGCCGACAGCGCCAGCGTCGTGGCGCCGGCGCCGCCGCTGGCGCTGATGAAGGTGATGATCCGGCTCTTGGTTCCCTGGTTGCCGGTGTCGTGGAAGGTCACCGCATTGAGCAGTTCCTTGCCGTCGAGCGGCTTGTGCAGCCAGTCCGAGGCGTTCATGCGCACCAGCACGCGCGTCTGCTCCGAGCTCAGCTCGTCGGAAACCGCGATCAGCGGCACGCTGGCCCACAGCGCGCGCGCCTCGACGATGCCGGGCCTGCCGAGCAACTCGCCATTGCCGAGATCGAGGATGACGATGCCCGGGCGCGTGTCGGCCGGCGGCCCCTTGAGGAAGTCGCTCGTCTCGGAAACCCTGACATCATAGATCGCCAGCGCATCGAGCCGCGTCGCCACATCGCGCTTGAAATTCGGATCCGACGAAAACAGCGCCACCTGCTTGCGCTTGGTCGGCGTGACCTTGGTGTTGATGGCGTTCATGGCCAGGTACTCTTCAAATCTTCGCCCGTGACCGTGCTCAGCATGGAGGGCATGGTGATGTTTCCGAATCCGAGCAGTCCGCCCAGGAAGAAGAACTGGAAGGGATGATTGGTGATGCTGACCGTGATGGTCGGCACTGGCCCGCCGGGCCGCGTCCAGTAGCCGAGGCCGGAGGCCTGGTATTGAATACTGACTTCGGACTTGGCCAGCATCGGCAGGAATGTCTGCATTCCGGCCCGGCTGCTGTTGCCGCTGAAAATGAAATTAAAGGCATCCTGGCTTACATTGAGGTTCTGGCATGTAGCGCCTGTGCCGCAAAGGCAAGTTACGCTTCCCGCGGTATTGGCGGTGCAGATATAGTTGTAAGTGTTTGCGGGTACCGCAGTGCCAACTTTGGTTAAATCGCTCTGCGTTATCGTCTCGGCTAGAAGCCCGCTGGCGACAGGGGTAGAAATCTGCGCCAGTCGTGCGCCGGCTTGCACCGCTTTATTCCCGGCGTTCCATTGATAAAAAGCGTAGCCGAAATCGACGAAGCCAAGCAGAAGCGTTAACAGCAGCGGCATCACTATGGCCATTTCGACCATTGTCGCTCCGGACTGGTTCGCCCAAAACTTGATGCGCTCCGTCACCATCCAATGACTCGCTCCTGATGGGACACGCTGAGGGTCAGTGGACTAAACCCAAGATATGACAGGAATCCGAAGCCTGAATAAGAATAGGAGGTAGTGACGTCCACGACATCAACAGTGGTCGTGCTGCTAAGATAAAGCTGCGTGCCCGTGGCCACATCAACCGCGTCCAGTGAGACCGCCTTGGTGATGTCAACTGTCGCCGGCAGCCATCCGGTCACTCTGGCGCTGCCGTTAGCGACCGCCCCATTGGCAGCAAGGTTCTGGGCTCGGCCCTTGCAAGTCGCCCAATCGCTGCTGCATCGTGCCATGTAGCGACCCGCATCCTCAACGCCGGCTTCGAGAAGCAGGCGCGTGTTCAGGATGTTGGAGAACTCGAACACACCGGCCGACAACAGCAAGACGAGTGGTATCGTGATCGCGGCTTCCACCAAAGCGGCGCCACTTTCGTCGCCTTGGAACCGTCCAATGATTCTGCGGAGCCTGGTCATGTCAGCGCTACCGATACAACTGGGCTTCGTTGCGGAATGCTTTGTCTACAAGAGTGTTATTTGCAAATCCGCCATCGACATCGACGATCTCAAGGCTGATCGCCTTCTCGGCGCCTGTACCGTCCGGATTGTCCTCGTCGTTGGGATTCACCTTCTGGATGGGGTTGTTCAGAAAGACGCTCGCATAGCCATCCGGCTTGACCGCGGTGTGCCCGTTCAGCTTCGCCTGGTTCGCATTGCAGTCGATGATGGCCATGTTCATCAACCGGCGGCTCGGATCCGCCTTGGTCAGGTCTCCCTTATAGCACGAAGGCGTTCCCACTTCGTTTGAAGGCCCTTTCGATTTGTCCCCTACGATCCCGGCCGCGATTTCATAATTGTAGACATCATACCTGGATGCGGGGACGTTACGCTTGAGCGGATCAGTCTTCGCCGGGAGGTTCGGATAGGATGCGTTCTTGTGGTTAGCGGCCCAGTAGGCAGTCCAGAACGAATTCGAGGCGATCGGCAGCGTCATGCCCTTAGCGGAGTCATAGCCGGTGCCGTCCGGGAGAGGCAACGCGGAACCATCCGTCGCGACATCAAACTTGTTGCAATTGCTGTTCTTGCTGGCCCCCTTGCGGACATTGCTCGCCGGGCGGTAGCCAAGGTCTGTGTTGTTTTTCAGATTGCCCTGATAAAGATCGAAGCGGACATTGAGGCCAGTATTGACCTGACCCAAGGTGACACCTGTTTTCGTGGTCAGCGAAGTGCGGCTGTAGCAGGTGCCGGCGGTCCCCTTGGCCATCCCCTCCTGTATCGAGGTCAGACCGTTTTCCAGCAGGCCAAAGTTGCCGGGACCGGGGTTGCTGTCGACCTTTAGGACACGGAATTCTCGGCTATAGGTGTCGCCCGAAGCGAACGCCTGCTGGATCGTCTTGCTGGTCAACGGGTCGTTGGTCTCGAACGGATTGCACATGAAAATTGGCACGGTTTCGCAGATCGACTGGACAAATCCGGCCACCGCTTGTGGCTTTATGTCCATGGTGTTGCTGCCGCCGATAAAGCTTGCCGGAAAGATTGTCGCAAAAGCGCCGGCACCATCCGTCAAGCCGGAAGCATTCACCGTCACCAGGGAGAATGTCACCGCTTTGGGGTCGGTGCTTGCCCAGTTGACACCATTGGCGTCGACACCGGCGGCGCTCAAAGCGATGCTGTCGTCGGCAGGTATCCCGGTCAAATATGTGACGGTCACATCAGCCACGGCGAGCGTGTGGTCGTGAGAGGTAGGACCGTCAGATGTCGAAAACTTGGTTTTGTTGGTGAGCAGGGTTGTCTTCGCCAAATTGGCTCGCGTGATCGAATCCGCTCTGCCGTCCAGTTCCGCAGCCGTCGCAAGCGCTAGCGCATCGACACCCTTCTGCAGATCGTTGTGAAGTCCGTTGGCTCGGCTCATATCGATGGCCAGCAGGGCGAAGCCGATAAGCACGGGCAGCATGATAGCCACGAGGATCATCGCTACGCCGCGTTGATCGTTCCAGAAGGCTCGAATGGTCCCCAACATGACCTTACTCTCTGCTTTCCTGCGCCAGGGGCCCTCGCATGCCCGGCGCCCTCCGCATCCTTCGGTTCAGTTCACGGCGTCACACCTGACCCGCCGACATTGACCGTGATCGCCGGTGGTGGCGGCGGCGGCGGTGGATATTTGTAGCCCTGGGCAACGGCAGCGGCGCGCGCGCCGTCACCCTCGATCTTGGTATTCCTTGAGTTCGGGTTGAGCGGGTCGACCGTCTGCAGCAGCGAATTGAACTTCTGCGTGTCGCCGGCGGCCAGGGTCACCGAATCGTAGTGGTTCAGATAGTCCGCGGCGCAGCCCGACAGCGCGCCGGCACACAGGATGAGGATCAAGGCGCTATTTCTTGACATAGAGCATCTTGTCCTTCGATTTGAAGTCGAGCATGTGGCCATAGGGGCCGGTGACGCCTTCGCCATGTTCATATTTGCGGACCATATCCTTGGTCACCTCAAGCTGGCCGAGCACGAAGAATTCGGGATCGTTGGCAGGCCGTGTCTTGTCGAACGGCGTCGCCAGTTGCTCGCCGGGTTTCACCGGCCGCACGATGTGCGGCGTGACGATCACCACCAGCTCGGTCTCTTCCTTCTGGTTGCTCGAACTGCGAAACAGCGTCCCGATCACAGGCACCTGGCCGAGCCAAGGCACCTGGTCCTGGAGCTTGGTGGTCTTGCTGGACAGAAGCCCGCCGACCGCGAAGCTCTGGCCGTCGCGCAACTCCACGACGGTCGACAGTTTGCGGTTGGTGAAGATCGGGTCGCCGGCGGTGGTGAAGCCGGTCAGGTCGCTTACCTCCGGCGCCAGGTTCATGTGGATCTTGCCGTCGTCGAGTACGACCGGTGTGAACAGCAGATTGACGCCGAATTGCTTGTACGTGATGCTTATCTCGCCGTTTTTGTCGAGAGTGCGGATCGGCACTTCACCGCCGGCGTTGAAGCTGGCCTGCTCGCCGGAAAGCGTGGTGAGGTTGGGGTTTGCGAGCGTGCGCACCGCGCCTTTGGACTCGAGCGCCTCGATGATCAGATCGACCTTGATGTTGCTGTCGATGACGCGCGTGATCAGCGCTCCGAAGGGAGCCGAGTTGGACAGGAGGCCGCTGAGCAGACCGCCCGGTCCGAGCACGACACCGTCCTCGTCGACGGCAGCAACACCGGTACCGGTACGGGTCGTGCCATCGCCGTTCCTGCTCTTGATCGACACGCCGAGATCGCGGCCGGTGTTGCGCTTGGCTTCCAGTACGCGCACTTCCAGATTGACCTGCTGACTGTCGTCGACGATGACGGAATTGATGACGGCGTCGGGTCCATATTGCTGCGCAACCGCCATGATCGCCGCCAGCGTGGCGCCGTCCTTGACATGACCGCCAAGCCTGACCCTGCCGTTGACCGAGCCGACTTCGATGCGCGACTTTGGCGCCACCTGTCGGATCGCCTGCGCCATGTCGCTGACATCGACGCCGACCTCGATCTGGAGGGCGCCGAGCGAGCGCTTGTCCGTCGAGAACAGATTGACCGTGGTGGTGCCGGCGCCCTTGCCGATGACATAAAGCGTGCGGTCGGTCATCGGCTGCGCATCGGCGATCTTCTCGTCGCCGACAACGATGTCACCCAGATTGGCACTCACCTGGATCGTTACCGATTGCGACATTGGCAGGAAGATACGATGGACGCTGGGGGTCGAAACATCGATGAAACGGTCGGCCGCATCGGCCGCCAGGCTCGACAGCAACAGCGCCGCCAGACACGACAACGCGGCCGCCGCTATCCCTAACCAAGAACCCCGCATCCCCGTCTCCCCAATTTACTGCCGGTGGCAGCACCGTTTTATTAGCCGCACCTTATCATGGTTGTCGCGGCACGTCATATGTCTCGAGCTTCACGCCCCGGAATACGCCGATCGTCGCTCGTGCCGGAGGTTCAGGCTGCACGTATTTGACCACTTCCTTGACGACTTCCTTCGTCTCCGGTGCCGCGACAGGAATCGGTTTAGCCCGGCCCAGTTCGTCGAGACGGCTTCCCACTTTTTCCACGGCCTGGGTCAACCCGGCAATCTTGTCCTCGGCGCGCTTGCGCTCGGCTGCAGCCTCCGCTTCCGCCGCTGCCTTCTTGTCGAGCTCCGCTTGCCTGGCGGCGACATCGGCCGGCGTCTCGCCGGTCAGATCGGAAAGCGTCACCCGTTCCGTGGTCTCGCCCTTGCTGGCTGCGGCCTGGCGCAACGCCAGCGACAATTGCCCGGCCCCTGCCGCCAGTGTCAGCTTCTGCGCGTCCCTGGTGCTGGCTTCCAGCGTCACGGACTTCACCACCGTCGGGCTGTCCTTGCTTTCGTCGGCCACCTGGTCGATGGCGAGCACCTTCATGCTCTGCAGCAGCACGTCGACGAAACTCTTATCCGTGCCATCATCGCCGCGCGCCGTGCGGGTGAGTAGAATATCGACCCGGTCGCCCGGGAAAACGAAGCCGGCGACGCCGAGCACGTCGTTGACCCGGATGGATACGGCCTTCATGCCTTCGCCGAGCACCGCCGAAAGCGTGGCGCGCTGGCCGGGGCCGGTGATCTTGGTAGCAAGAATCGGCTCATTGACGCCGATCGCTTGCAATGCCTGCTTGGCACCGTCGCCAGCTAACAGCTCTTTTGCTGATCTGAATGCCCCGGCTGGAACCGCACCCGCCGGCCATGCGACTTCCCGCAGGTTATCCGTGCTCAGAGCGTCACCGAACTTCAGCGGCATTGCCGCAACCACGACCGTGCTGCCTTGGACGAGGCCTGTTTGCGCCATGGCGCTTCGCTGGCCGGCCAGCCAGATATTGACCAGAACCACGGCCAGAACGCCGAACACGCCGGCGAGCACGATCATGATAAGTGTGTTGGCGCGCATAAGCCCAAACCCCAAAAAAGGCAGCACAACGGCCGAGTGACCTGAGTGATTTTCAGGCCCGGATCTGATCCGGGCCTGAACTCCGTTAGCTAATCAGCTGCCGATGCCGGTAGCCGCAGCGCATCCACCTTTACCAGTGACGACGCTAGCGGCCTGCAGGCTATCGCAAAGGTTGGTGAACCGGCCGCTCACCCAGCCGCCGATGGCGATCACAGTAAGGATCGATGCAACGGCGATGATGCCGATAAGGATGGAATATTCGACCATGGCAGCGCCGTTTTCATCGTCACGGAACAGCCGGGTCATCGTCATGAGCTTGTTCATGTCAATTTCTCCCTTTGGAGGCTCGAACCCGACGAGACAGAGCACGGGCCTGAACCCCATCAGCTAATCAGCTGCCGACGCCGGTAGTCGCAGCGCATCCACCTTTGCCAGTGACGACACTAGCGGCCTGCAGGCTACTGCAAAGGTTGGTGAACCGGCCGTTCACCCAGCCGCCGATGGCGATGACGGTAAGGATCGATGCAACGGCAATGATGCCGATGAGGATGGAATATTCGACCATGGCAGCGCCGTTTTCATCGTCGCGGAACTGCCGGGTCATCGTCATGAGCTTCTTCATGTCAATTTCTCCCTTTGGAGGTTGGAACCCGACGAGACAGAGCAAGAGATGAAATCCATACCCAAGCATCCCCCGTCATCTCGATCCTAGGTCCCGAGAAAACGCGGAGTCAAACGAGATTAAGGGTTCCTTAACTTTCATGTACATGATTCGGCAAGAAGATCACAGCTCCGAATGTTATCAACAGCTTGATTCCTTTCATTTTTCAAGCGCCTTAACCATTCGTTCACAATTTCGCCGCGGATGTGGCAAGATTGAGGAAGCATTAGCGATAATGCATATTCCTTTATATCTAAGGGGTTAGCTGGAGACATCGGGCGGTTCGTCCCGAAAAATCGGATGAGTGCGGAAAGCGAAATCGAGCCTGTGGCCACGAACCGGCAGCCATATCAAATAAGTGCGTTATTACAGCCTCATGATCTTAACTATGTATAAAGTATTGAGGGTACGGCGGCCACTTGGGCGCTTGTGCCTGCCGTGGTTAACAGTTAGTTTCCGCTAATGAGGGATTAAGGGGAGTATAAGCGATTATGCTGGGGCGATTCATCAAGGGGCCTAGCGAGCAGCAGCCAGCGCCAAAGGCGGAGTCGCTGACTGTTCTGCCCGTTGCTTCTGCTCCTTCACCAGCCGCTGATATTGAATCGCATGGCAATGATTTTCTGACGATCAAGGTCGAACTGCATCGCCACTTGATCGACCGGTTCAACCTGACCGCGCTTGAAAGTGCTTCCAAGGATGAGATCCTGAATGAGATCCGTCCGATCGTGCGCGAGTTCGTTCGAAATCGGAACGTGCCGTTGAACGCACGCGAGCTGGATCAACTGACCAGCGACACCGCCGACGAGATGCTGGGACTTGGGCCGATCGAGCCATTGCTCAAGGACGATTCGATTACCGACATCATGATCAACACCCACAAGCGCGTTTTCATAGAGCGGCGTGGCATGATCGAAGAGACCGCAATCCGTTTCCGTGACGAGGCGCATCTGTTGCGCGTCATCAACAAGATCGTTTCGGCCATTGGCAGGCGTGTCGATGAATCGTCGCCCATGGTGGATGCGCGGCTGGAGGACGGCTCTCGCGTCAATATTGCGGTGCGCCCGATCTCGGTGGACGGCCCGCTGGTGTCGATCCGTAAATTCTCGAAAAATCCCTATTCGCTCGAACGCCTGATGGCATTCAACTCGATCCGGCCGCCCATGATCGAATTACTGCGGATCGCAGTCCAGGCGCGCAAATCGATCCTGGTTTCCGGCGGCACCGGCAGCGGCAAGACGACCTTGCTCAATGCGCTGTCGAGCTACATCCCCTCGAAGGAGCGGCTGATCACCATCGAGGATGCGGCCGAGCTGCAATTGCAGCAGCCGCATGTCGGCCGGCTTGAGACGCGCCCACCCAATGTCGAGGGTCGGGGCGAGGTGCGCCAGCGTGAATTGCTGAAGAACGCGCTTCGCATGCGGCCGGATCGCATCATCGTCGGCGAAGTTCGCGGCGAAGAAGCTTTCGACATGCTGCAGGCGATGAACACCGGCCATGAAGGCTCGATGACGACCATCCACGCCAACACGCCGCGCGACGCGATCTCGCGGCTGGAACAGATGGTCGGCATGGCCGGGATGCCGATGACGCATGATTCAATCCGCGCACAGATTGCCTCCGCCATCGACATCATCGTTCAGACGCAGCGTCTTTCGGACGGCGGCCGGCGTGTCACCTCCATATCGGAACTGACAGGCATGGAAGGCAATGTCGTGCAGCTTCAGGAAATCTATCATTTCGTCCGCCGTGAGGTGACAGCCGAGGGCAAGGTCATCGGAGATTTTCGCGCAACCGGTGTCCGTCCCCGCTTTGCGCCGGAGGCCGCAACCCTGGGACACCATTTCGCCAAGGACGCCTTCAACCCGCAGGTTGCCCTCTGATGCCGACCGGTCAAGCTCTGCTCTATTTCATCTACATGCTGGCGGCGGCTTCACTCATTCTCGCTGGCGAAGCCTTTTATCTTTCCTTTGCCGGCCGCCGCTCCCGGTCCATGGCAGTCAATCGCCGCTTGAAGCGGCTCGCCGGCGAGGTCCCAGCCGAACAAACGTTGCAGGGATTGCTGCGAGAGCGCGGCCTGACGGACTCCGGCGATTTTCTCTTTGGTATGGTCTGGTTGAACAGGCTCTATACCCAGTCCGGTATCACCGGGAATCCGTTGACCTTCGCCGCAACGTTCCTGCTTGCAGGGCTGGCAATCGCGTTGCTGCTGGCGTTCCTTTTCAATGTATCCACCTTGGCATCGCTTATCGTCTTTCTGGTCGTTGGGCTGGTTCTGCCGCTTCTCGTCCTTCGGCGTGCCCGTAACAAGCGAATCCGGAAGTTTGCCAAACAGCTGCCGGATGCGCTCGACATGATTGTTCGGTCGCTGCGCGCCGGACACCCTGCTTCGGTCGCCATCGGTCTGGTCGCGCGCGAAATGCCAGATCCGCTCGGCACCGAGTTCGGCATCGTCTCCGATGAGATAACCTTTGGCCTCAGCATCGAGCAGGCTGTGCGAAAGCTTTCGCAGCGTGTCGGCTTCGAGGGTCTTCAGCTGCTGTCGGTGTCGCTGTCGATCCAGGCAAAGACGGGCGGCAATTTGACCGAAATTCTGGCCAATCTTTCCTCGGTTATGCGTGAACGGCAGAAATTGCGAATGAAGATCAGGGCTCTTTCGGCCGAAGGGCGCGTCTCCGCGTGGATCATCTCCTTGTTTCCTGTTGTGATGTTCTTCGCACTTCAAATCCTTGCCCCAGCCTATTACGGCGGCGTCTGGGGCAACCCGCTCGTCTACCCGGTATTCCTGATTTTCGGGTTGTGGGCGCTGCTTGGCGACTTCATCATGTACCGGATGGTCACTTTCGATTTCTGACTGGGAGCGACGAAAGAAATTGTTTTCCAACATTCAGGACCTGGGTTTCTTGGTGTCCATTGCCGTCTTTGTGGCGGCGGTGTCCCTCTTCCTGTTCGGTGCGCTTGTCTTCCTCCCGGCTCTGCAGACACGAAAGCTCGTCGCACAGAGCCTGATGGGCGAAGGAATTACAGACCGCCGATCCATGCTCGGACAAGACCAGCTTGCCAAGCTTGCAGCGCAACGGCCGGTCGATGCTTACTTCAAGTCGATCGAGAAGGAGCGGGAAGAGCCAAACGCCTTGGAAGCGAAGCTGTTTCGCGCCGGCTTTTATCAATCAAGCGCACCGCTGATTTATACGCTGTGCCGCCTGGCCGCCGTCTGCGTCGGTTTCCTTGCAATGTATGCACTCCTATCGCGGGCTCTGCCGCCGCACCTGCCGGGTTTCATCACCCTTGCCGGTTCTGCCCTGTTCGGCCTCGCCTGCATGGTGCTTCCCGCCATTCTGCTCGACCGTTTCGAGAACGGCCAGAAACAGATCTATCGCCGAGCCTTCCCCGACTTCATGGACATGATGATCACCTGCGCCGATGCCGGCATGAGCCTGGAGGGGGCAGTCGAACGCGTCAGCCATGAAATGGCCGCCACCCACAAATGGCTGGGAATACAGCTGTCGATCATGAATTTGCAGTTGCGTGCCGGCAAGCCGTTGCGGGAAGCGCTACGTGAACTCGCCGATCGCATCGGACTTGACGAGGCGCGGGCATTGGCCGTGCTGTTCCGTCAATCGGAAGAACTGGGCACCAGCCTCACCGATGCCTTGCGTGTTTATAGCGCCGAAATGCGCGGGCAACGAATTCTGAGTGCAGAGGAACGCGCCAACTCCCTGCCGGTCAAGATGATGATTCCGTTGGGGCTATGCATCTTTCCGGTCGTCATGATGGTCATCATGCTGCCGGTCATCATTCGCATGAAGGGCATTTTCTTCTAGTTTGGTATATCATTTGCGCCTAATGTGAGTCGGGGACCCCAGGGGACACATCTATGAAGAGGGTTATCGCGGCCGCGGCCTGTCTGCTCATGGCGGTGCTTGCCGGCTGCCAGACGGCGGACACAACCGACGGTGTCGTGCGCACCAACGAGCCGTCGAAGGGCGACGTAACGTCTTTTGGCGATGCTTTCGACGGGCTGAAGACGGTCAGCGACGTCGAGTATTACGCCTCGGACCAGGCCGTTGCCGAAGCCAAGAACCAGTTCCGTGCCGAGAATTACGGCAATGCCGGCGCGCTGTTCTTCAAGGCGACGCAATTGGCGCCCAATGATGGCAACGCCTGGATGGGGCTGGCCGCCTGCACCGACCGGATCCACCGCTTCGACCTGTCCGACAAGGCCTATGCCAGGGCCTTCAAGCTGGTCGGCGCGACGCCCGAATATTACAACAACGTCGGCTATTCCTACCTGCTGCGCGGCAAGTTGCAGGATGCCCGCTCGAACTTCCTCAAGGCTTACGAACTGGCGCCCAACGACCCGACCGTCGCCAACAATCTGAAGCTGCTGTCGTCCAGCGTGCAGAATATCGAGCGCTAGCATGCTGCTCGTCGAAGCACTGCTGCTGAAGGTGCTCGCAATCCCTCTGCTGGCAAGGATTGCCTGGGTCGATTTTACCACCCAGAAGATTTCCAATCGCGACGTGCTGCTGCTGCTTTGCCTGGGCGCGGGGGGCTTGCTGCTGTTGTCGCTCCAGTCCGGGTCGTGGTGGGACATGGGACTGAGCGCCGGTGCAGGGCTTCTGTTGTTCGTCGCGTTCTTGCCGTTCTGGGCCTTGCGCAAGATCGGCGCCGGCGATGTCAAGCTGATAGCAGTCGTACCCTTCCTGGTCGGCGGCAGCGGTCTCGCGGTGTTTTCGGTGCTGCTTCTGGTTTTCGCCTTGGCCACCGCGGCGATCGTGAAAAACCCCTTCCTGCTGCCGGCGGGCGCTTTTCGGCTCATCGTCCAGCATCTGGATCGCAAGGGCATGGTGCCGTTCGGCGTGCCGATCTCGCTGGCCGCGATCTGTACGCTGGCGTTCCTGATCTACAAGAGCTTGATCCTGGCGAGCAGTTCTGGGATCCTCAATCAGCTCAACTGACCTCGACAGTTCGCGCGGCTGAACGCGCTGCGATCGACATTTCCCCGAAGCCTTCGCCGGCGCGTTGGCTGACGGAACAAACGAAAAACCCGCCTGTGCGGCGGGTCACTGGCGCAAATCAGCACCATGGACAAAAATGTACCATAGCTGAGTGCAGGGAGTCAAGAAAAAATTCCTATCGCGCTGCCCTGCACAAAAACGACGACACTGCCGAACTGGCTCCCGCCAGGCCTTTCGTCGAAGTTCGGAGCCGTGGGTCCGGTCACGGAGAGCTTGTCGAGAAGCCGGGTCGATGGCTAGATAAACAATCACAGGGAGAAGGCAGCATGGCACTTCACCTTTCGGCGGATGCTCCGGTCTCGGTCGCGGCGCCTCCACAGAAGTATCTGTTCGGTCCGTTCATCGATTTTTTCATGCTCGGCGGGAGCGCGTTCCTGATCCTGCCGATCCTGTATTTCGTGCCGCTCAAATATGAGGGCGTCGTGGCGCTGGCGGCGTTCTTGCTGTCGCATCTCATCAACCAGCCGCACTTTGCCCATTCCTACCAGATTTTCTATCGCAATTTCGCACGCAAGGTGCGCGGTGACGGATACGACAGAAGTCTCCAGATCCGCTACATCATCGCGGGCATTGCCGTCCCAATGATCATGGTCGCTTTCTTCGCCTATGGCTCCGTAACCGGCAACGCCCGCCTGCTGGGATATGCCACCAACGCGATGGGCTTTTTCGTCGGCTGGCACTACGTCAAGCAAGGCTATGGCATGCTGATGGTGGACGCGGTGCTGAAGCGCAAATTCTTCAGCGACCAGGACAAGAAAGCGCTGCTGTTCAACGGATATGCCGTGTGGCTGTTCGCCTGGCTCCAGACAAACGTGGTGATCACCGAAAGGCAGTACTGGGGCCTGGACTACTACACATTCGCTGTCCCGCCCTGGCTCCTCAACATCGCGCTCGCGGTCGCCGCTGCCTCCTCGGCGGCCACCGCCGTGATGTTCGTCAATCGCTGGCGCAAACATGGCGGCGCGCTGCCGTATAACGGCGTCGTCGCTTACGTCGTGTCGCTCTATGCCTGGATTCTGTTCGTGGCCCTAAATCCGCTTTGGCTGCTCGTGGTGCCGGCGCTCCATTCGTTGCAGTATCTGGCGGTGGTCTGGCGTTACCAGACCAATGTCGAGCGCGACCGCGCGGATGCCGTCAAGGATCCGGAATTCAGGGTGCTGTCCATTCTTGGGCCGATGTACAGGCTGCGGGTGCTGATATTCATCGTCGCCGGCACAATTCTCGGTGCTCTCGGTTTCTGGCTCGTGCCGATGGCGCTAAGTGCCCTGGTTCCCTACGACAAACAGGTGCTCGGCTCGTCGCTTTTCCTCTTCATCGCGTGGATATTCATCAACGTGCACCATTACTTCCTGGACAATGTGATGTGGCGTCGCGGCAACCCGGAAGTCTCGAAATATCTGTTCCGCTAACCCTCAGTCCGTTGGATGTTCAGTCCCGCAGGAGATCGAACATCAGCTTGAAGAAGCGGTCCGCGTCGACCTCATGGGCGATGCGGGCATTGTCCTTTTCACCGCGCTCGCCCCAGTAGTCGGCGATGGTCGCGCCGAAGGCGTAGGTGCCGGACAGGTCGACGCCGATATGGGCAGGGCGAGTGCGCACCAAGGTCGGGTCGATGGCCAGCGCCAGCGCCAGCGGATCGTGCATGGCGCCGCCGACGCCCATCGAGTTGCGGTGCAGCTTCTCGTAGAACAGCAGCCAGTCGTTGACGAGCCGGCCGAGCGGCGTGTCGATGGTGGCGAGTTCGGCATATTGCGGCGCCTCGATCAGCACCTGCATGGTGACGTCGAGGCCGACCATCAGGATCGGCACGCCGCTGTCCAGCACGATCTTCAGCGCTTCGGGATCGCAGAACGCGTTGAATTCGGTCGGCGTGATGATCTCGCTCTTGCGGTAGAACACGCCGCCCATCCAGATCAGTTCCTTGATCTTGGGCAGCACGTCGCGATGCTTGAGGATCATCAGGCCGATATTGCTGAGCGGGCCGGTGGCAACGACCAGGATCGGTTCGGGCGCGGCGCGCAGCCTGTCGGCCAGGAAATCGACGGCATGCTGGTCAACCGGCTTGATCGTCGCCTGCGGCAGGTAGGGCGAGCCCTCGAGCCCGCTCGGGCCATCGGCGGTGCCGAGCACCAGCGGGCGCGCCAGCGGGCGGTGACAGCCCTGCGCGACAGGCACGTCGCCGGCGCCGATATACTCCAGGATGCGCAAGGCATTGGCGGTCGTCTTCTCGACCTCCGCATTGCCGCAGGTCGTGGTGACGCCGATGAGTTCGATGGCCGGCGAGCGATGCGCCATGACCAGCGCGATGGCGTCGTCGTGGCCGGGGTCGCAGTCGAACAGGATAGGAGTTGGCTTGGTCATCATGTCGTCTTTCACGCCGCCCGCTCGTAGCGCGCTATGGTTTTCTTGAAGCCGTCGAGGAAACGCCGGCCGTCCAGGCCGGTGCAGATGCGGGTGGTCTTGGGCCCGCCGCCGGGCAGCAGTTGCCGGCCGCGATAGGCGACGGTCTGGCCGCGCGCCAGCCTGCCGTCGAGCACGACGTCGGCGAACAGCGGCTCGGTCATCGTCGCCAGGCCGGGATCGAAAGCCAGCGCCACGGTGATCACGTCATCCATCGGGAACCCGACGAGGTCGAAGAATTCGCGCCAGATGTCGATGTAGATCGGGAAGCTGTCGGCGATCATCTCAAGGACGGGATTGTCCTTGGCGACGGCCTGCATGTCGGCGATGTCGTCGCGCGTCAGCATCGAGTCGGCGACGCGGTTGTCCTCGCAGATGTCGAGGGGGACGAGGATCTTCTCGACATCGGCGTTGAGCACGATGCGCGAAGCCTCCGGATCGGCCCAGATGTTGTATTCCGACAGGGGTGTGATGTTGCCCGGCGTCTGGAAATTGCCGCCGAGCACGATCAGCCGCTTGAGTGCACCGGTCAATCGCGGCTCCTGCAACAGCGCCATCGCCGCGTTGGTCAGCGGGCCGGTCGTCACCAGCGTGATCTCGCCCGGATTGGCCATGACCGTCTCGATGATGAAATCGACCGCATGTCCCGACGTGGCCTGCCGCACCGGCGTCGGCGCCGGCGGGTTGAACTTCTTCAGGCGATCGCCGAAGCGGGCGACAAGCCGTTTTTCGAAATGCACCGGCGCCTCCATGTCGGCCTTGGCGTTGCCGACGATCGGCCGCCACGCGCCGGCGTGAACCGGGATATCGTCGCGCCCGGCGAGCGTCAGCGTGTTGAGGACGACGTTGGTGACCTGTTCGATCGGGCCGGCCGCACCGGTCACGGTGGTCACGCCCTCGAGCCGGAGTTTGGGATTGACCGCTGCAAACAGCACGGCGAGAATATCGTCGCCGGCTGAATCCACGTCGAGGATTATGCGTTCCATAAAGGCTTCCTTCACTGGGGATTTTTGCCGCCGGGTTCGGTGTTCCTGTCTACCGACAGCAGTTTCCGCATCGATTCCAGCGTCTCCGCGATGATCCTTGGACGCGCCCGGTAGGACAGCGCGAACAATGCGATCAGCGCAACGACATAGGGGACGGTGAGAACCAGGTAGGACGGATAGCCAAACGTCTGCAGGCGCAACGAAAAGGCATCGGCGAAGCCGAACAGCAGGCAGCCGGCCAGCACCTTCAGCGGATCGCCGTTGGAAAAGATCAGGATCGCCACCGCCATGAAACCACGGCCCGACGACATGTTTTCGGTGAACATGGTGATGTAGCCGAGGGACAGATGCGCGCCGGCGAGGCCCGCCAGCAATCCGCACAGCAGGGATGCGATGTAGCGGACGCGGGTGATCGAGATGCCAAGCGCCTCGGCGGCTTCCGGCTTTTCGCCGACGACGCGGATATAGAGGCCGAGCCGCGTCCTGTTGTAGCAGACGACCAGCAGCGGCACGGCGATGAAGGCGGCATAGACGAGCGGCGTGAAGCCGGAGATCAGCGGCGCCCAGGAGCCGAGAAGGTCGCGGGCGCCGGGCAGCTGGACTTTCGGCAGGCCGACGATGCCATGACCGACGATCGAACCGCGCGTGCCGAAGATCGCTTTCATCAGCGAGATCGTCATGCCGCCGGCCAGGATGTTGAGCGCCAGCCCGACGACAACTTCATTGGCCTTGAAGCTCACCACCAGGACAGCAAAAACCAGGGCGAAGACGAGCGCCGCCGCAACGCCGCAGGCGACGCCCGCCAGTGCGGAACCGGTCCAGATCGAACCGAGGACGGCGAAGAAGGCGCCGACCAGCATCTGCCCCTCGAGGCCGATGTTGAAGATGCCGGCCTTGGTGGTGAACGAGCCGCCAAGCGCGACCAGAAGGATGGGCGCGGTGGTGCGAAGCGTCGCCGCGATCAGCGCGACGTTGATGAGCTTGTCTAGAATTTCCATCGCCGCTCCCCTGCCTGGCTGTCGCCGCGCTTTCTCACCAGCACCTGGGCCGACACGCTGAGGATGATCAGCGCCTGGATCACGGTGATGATTTCGCGCGACGCGCTGGTATCGACCTCGAGCAGCAGCGATCCGTTGCGCAGGGCGCCGAAGAACAGTGCGGTGAAGATGGTGGCGACCGGCGAGCCATTGGCGAGCAGGGCGGCGATCAGCCCGTCGAAGCCGAAACCGGGAGCAAATCCTTCCATGAAGCGGTGGTGGACGCCGAGCGTCTCGACGCCGCCGGCCAGCCCGCCGACGGCCCCCGAAAGCAGCAGGACCAGGAAGCCCTGCCGTTTCACGTTGACGCCGCCATATTCGGCGAATTTCGGCGCCGAACCGACCATCGTGACGCCGTAACCCCATCTGGTGTAGCGGAAGACAAGGGCCGCGCCGACCGCCAGCACCAGGCCAATGACCAGGCCCCAGTTCAACCGCGAAAAAGTGAAGATCTCCGGCAGATAGGATGTCGCCAGGATCGGCGGCGTCTCCGACCAGCCGCCCGGCCGCTTGAACAGGAAGATGGTGAAATAGGATGTGAGCAGCACCGCCACGTAGTTCGACAGGATCGTCGAGACGACCTCGTTGGTGTTGTAGCGGGCGCGGAAATAGGCGGGGATGGCGACCCAGGCCGCGCCTGCCACGACCGCCAGCGCCAGTGCTGCCAGCGTGTGGATGCCCGCGGGCAGGGGCATGGCAAAGCCGACCCAGGCGGCGGCGAAGCCGCCGAGGAACAGCTGGCCCTCGATGCCGACGTTGAACATGCCGCCGCGCAAGCCGATGCAGGCAGCGACACCGCAGATCAGGATCGGCGTCGTCTGCAGCAAGGTCCCGGCAATCTTCTCCTGATCGCCGAAGGCGCCGCGCAACAGTGTCATGAACACACGCACCGGGCTTTCGCCGACCATGAGGATGATGATCGCGCCCATCAGCAGTGCCACGCCGATGGCGATGACCTGGCCGGAAACGGCACGCAAATGGTCTTTCATGATGCGGTCTCCGCGGCGAATTCCGGCGCGGCCACGCCTGCCATCATCATGCCGATGCGCTCCTCGTCGGCATCATCGCCAGAGACCTCGCCCATGATCCGCCCGTTGAACATTACCAGGATGCGGTCGGCAAGGGCGGCCAGTTCGTCGAGTTGCACGGAAATCAGCAGGATCGCGCGGCCGGCGGCGCGCTGTCGCATGATCTCGTCATGAATGGCCTCCTGGGCGCCGATGTCGACGCCGCGCGTCGGCTGGTCGATCAGCAGGAAATCGGCGCCATTGGTGAATTCGCGTGCCAGAACGACCTTCTGGATGTTTCCGCCCGAAAGCCGCTTGACCGCATCGCCCGGTCCGCGCGCGCGAATATCGAAGCTCTTGATCAGCGTTTCGGCGTTTTGATTTATGGCATTCCAGTTGAGCATGCCGCCACGACTCCATGGTGCGCGATGCTGGCGGCCCATCAGGGTGTTGGCCGCTATCGAAGCGTTGCGATCGACCCCGCGTACCATGCGGTCGCCTGGAACATGGGCGAGGCCTGCCTGGCGGATCGCGGCGGGCGAGAGATCGGTGAGATTCTGGCCCTTCAGCCAGGCCCCGCCATGGCTTGCCGGCCGCAGGCCCGAAAGCACTTCCGCCAGCTCCGTCTGTCCATTGCCGGCCACACCCGCGATCCCCACCACCTCGCCGGAGCGGACCGTGAAACTGGCATCGCGAAGGGCTGGCAGCAGGCGATCGTCGCGCGCCCACAGATCCTTCACTTCGAGCACCACGTCGCCGTGCAGCGAAGCGCGCGGCCGGCGGTCGAAGCTCACTTCGCGGCCGACCATCATGTGCACCAACTCGTCCTTGCTGAGCTCGGCCGTCGGCCTGGTCGCCACCTTCCTGCCGTTGCGCAGCACCGTCACCGTGTCGGACACTTCCATCACTTCTTCCAGGTGGTGCGAAATGAAGATCACCGTCATGCCCTCGGCCACGAAGCTGCGCAGCGTCTGGAACAGTTCGCGGCTCTCCTGCGGCGTCAGCACGGCGGTCGGTTCGTCGAGGATGATGGTGCGCGCGCCGCGCACCAGGACCTTCAGGATTTCGATGCGCTGTTCTATGCCGACCGAGAGCAGCCCGACGCGCTCGGTCGGATCGACCTGCAGGCCGAAGCGCTTCGACAGGTCGCGCGTTCGCGCCACCTGCGCAGCGTGGTCGATCAGTCCATGGCGACGGATTTCCATGCCGAGAAAGACGTTGTCGGCAACCGAGAGCGAGGGAACCAGCTTGAAATGCTGGTGAACCATGCCGAGGCCGGCCTTTATCGCCATGGACGGGTCGGCGATCACGATCTCTTCACCGTTCAGCCGGATCGAGCCTTCGTCCGGCTGCAAGAGGCCGAACAGGATGTTCATCAGCGTCGTCTTGCCGGCACCGTTCTCGCCGATGATGGCGTGGATCTCGCCGCGGCGGACCGCAAGGTCGATGCCGTCATTGGCGACGAATGCGCCAAAACGCTTGGTGATGCCGGTCAACTTGACGGCCATCGCGGCATTGCTGTGGAGGGTCGGCGACCCCGGCGTGTTCGACAACATGGCTCTCGCAGATTGGACACTGATCCGCCGCGGCAAGCCGCGGCGGATCAGTCTAGCGCTTTCTTGGGAGGGAGGCGCTGATGTTGGCTTATTTCGCCTTGGCGATCACGATCTTGCCGTCGACGATGCTCTTTTTGATCTCGTCGAGCTTGGCGGTCATCTCTGCCGGGATCTTGGCGGCGATGTCATCGCAGACCTTGACCTCGACACCGCCCGAGGCGAGGTCGAAAGTGCGGGTGCCGGCGGTGATCTTGCGGCCCTCGACCTCGTCCTTGATCAGCGTATAGACGGCGATGTCGCCGCGCTTCAGCATGCTGGCGAGCACATTTCCGGGGGCCGAGCCGCACATGTCGATGTCGACGCCGATCGAATATTTGTCGACCGCGGCACTTGCCTGCATCACGCCTTCACCCGTCGGGCCGGCGACGTTGTAGACAATGTCGGAGCCTTGGCCGTAAAGCGCCTGGGCAAGTTCGCTTCCCTTGGCCGGGTCGTCGAAGGTTCCGGCGAAGACGGAGTTCACCTTGACGTCGGGCGCGGCATATTTGGCGCCTTGCTCGTAGCCGCCCAGGAAGTTGCGGATCACCGGGATATCGCGGCCGCCGACAAAGCCGATGGCCTTGCCGTCGCCGATCTTGTCGAAGGCGGTGCCCTTGGCTTCGATCATGCCGGCAAGCGCGCCGGCGACGAAGGATCCCTGCTCCTCGGCGAAATTGGCGTAGATCATCTTGGGGTTGTCGAGGACGCCATCGATGAACACGAAGCGTTGGTCAGGATATTCGGCGCTGACCTTTTGCAGCGAGTCCACCAGCTCCCAGCCCATCACGAAGATCAGGTCGTACTGTTTGCCCTTGGCAAGATTCTCGAACTGCTGCTGGTAGTCGAGCGCGCGATTGCCGGTGTCGACCAGCTTGAGATCGATGCCGAAATCGGTCTTGGCCTTGTTGAGGCCGTTGACGATCGAAACGCCAAAACCCTGTGCAAAGTATCCCGAGATGGCGGCCACGGAAACCTTGGCCTGTGCGGCGGCCGGTCCGAACGAAATGGCAAGCATCGTGCCGGCCAGGAATAAACTCTTGAGCGCCCTTTTCATGTCATTCCCCTTCAGCTTTTTTCAGCTTTTGAAGCCACGCTTTGACCATCCCCCACACATCGCCGGGACAACGGCGAGTTCGTTGATGGTCATATGAGTTTAGGAGCGGCTTAACAGGCTGTCAATCGTCATCCGATGCAGTTTTCTTGGCCCTTCGCCCGCTTGCCCGACGTCTGTGCTTGACAAATGTCGATAGGCATAATTGTTGATACTCTAACGAGTTTTATGAACGACGGGATGAAGGAAGAGAACAATGCCGGCTGTGGTGGTCAGGAAATTTCTGGTTCAGATCGAAGAGATATTCCATGAGGGCGGACCCCACGCGGCACGCCCGCTCAAGCGAGGCGCGATCGTCGCGGTCATCGCCAACCCTTTTGCCGGACGCTATGTCGAAGAGATCACCGGCTTCATGGAAGACCTGAAGCCGCTCGGTCTCGATATGGCTCGGCGCCTGATCGACGCCATTGGTGAGGGCGGCCAGGCCATCGAAGGTTATGGCAAGGGTGCCATAGTCGGCGCCGCCGGCGAGCTTGAACATGGCGCGCTCTGGCACAATCCGGGCGGCTACGCGATGCGCGAACTGCTCGGCAATGCCAAGGCGATCGTGCCTTCGACCAAGAAAGTCGGCGGCCCCGGAACGCGCATCGACATCCCGATCACGCACATAAACGCCTCCTATGTGCGCAGCCATTTCGATGCGATCGAGATCGGCATTGCCGATGCGCCGCGCAGCGACGAAATGGCGGTCATCCTGGCGATGACCACCGGCGGACGCGTCCATGCACGGGTCGGCGGCCTTGCCGCCGCCGACATCAAGGGCGAGGACGGATTGCGATGAGCCCGGAAATCCGCCGTATCATCACCATCGTCGAGGAAACCCGGATCGAAGGCGGGCGGCCTGTCGATCCGCCGACGCGGCGTGCCGCAGCCATTGCGGTCATCCGCACCCCCTATGCGGGTACCTACGTCGAGGATCTGTCGGCACTCAGCGCCATCGGCGAAGCGTTGGGCGAAATCTTGCCCAGGCGCGCCGTCGCTGCTCTGGGCATTGCCGGCGACCGGGTCGAGAGCTTCGGCAAGGCGGCCGCCGTCGGCGCCGATGGCGAGCTCGAACATGCCGCCGCCATCCTTCATCCAAAGCTCGGCGCCCCGTTCCGCGACGTGCTGGGCAAGGGCGCCGCGCTCATTCCTTCATCGAAGAAGCGCGGCGGCCTCGGCGTGCCGCTCGATATTCCGCTCGGTCACAAGGATGCGGCGCGGGTGCGCAGCCATTTCGACGGTATGGAAGTTCGTATTCCCGACGCACCGCGTGCCGACGAGATCGTCGTCGCTATCGCCGTCACCGATTCCGGCAGACCGCACCCGCGCGTCGGCGGACTGACCAAAGACAAGGTCGTCGGCAAGGACGGCGTCAGCTAGGATAACCGACATTCAGGCGATGCCGGCCTGCAAACGTTGATTTCCTGCGCTTCCCGTGCTCGCGTACCCGAAAGTACGCTGCGCTCCGGTTCTGAGAAATAAAGATATTTGCGACACACAAAAAAGTCGAAGAAATAGAACCGGAGTTCAGTTTCCAGCCGTCGGATGAGTTCTGTTTGGCGTCCGAAATGATGCAACTCGACGAGGGCGTTCTTAGCCGGTTTCGACTATGAACATCCGTGCCTCTTGGGCTTCCCGACGCTCGGCCTTGATCGGCGCGTATCTCTCGGAATTGTAGAACGCCAGCGCTTGGGCGAGGGTTGCAAATTCAAATACGCCGGCCATCGGGAGCGGCGCGTCCTCGCCCTCAAGAACCTGCGCAACAGGGCCGAAATGTAAGATGCGCCCGCCGGCCTCTTGCAGAGCCGCTTGAAAGCGCGGAGCGACAGCCGCCTGTTTGGCGGCGTCGATGATGCGCAGATTGATATGCACGTACGCTGGCATGGAATTCTCCTAATAATGCATATACACTATTATCCGAGGATGAAATTGTCTAGAGGGCGGACGTGAGCGGTTTTGATCCGGAAACGTTGAAAGGCGTCGCGGCGGAGTGTCCGGGCTTTCAGGCTCGTGCGACGGCGCGTGCGGTCACGCGCTATTACAACGCCTGCTTCAAACCGCTCGGGCTGACGGCCGAGCAGTTCAGCCTCCTCGTGGGCATCGGAGCGGTTGAGGGAACGACACTCGTCGATCTTGCGAACAGCGCGGGAGTCGACCCGACGACCCTGAGCCGAAATCTTCAGAACTTGGAAGGGCAACTTTTGGTTCATTCAAAGGGCGGACGCGGCCGCTTGGGAAAGCAGATTGGCCTAACGATATCTGGGCGCAAGCTTGTCGTCGATGCGCTCCCATTGTGGAACTTGGCTAAAGCGGAACTGTCCAGTCGCTTGGGCAAAGAAAAACTGCGTTCCGCTAGCAAGCTGATGGCCGAGCTGGCCGAGGCAGCAAAAACTTCGCGCATATAACGGCTCGTCGCGACCTGAACCTCAACATACCCTGAACGTCGTCAACTGGGGACGATTTCCGGCACCCGCATCGCCGGCGGGGTGTTGCGGCTCCGGCCGGTCCGCACCACGCCGTCGATGACGACCATTCCAATGCCTGGAAGATTGCCGAGCGCCACGCTGTCGAGCAGCCCGTCGCCGGCGCCGCCGATCGCCTGATCCATGAAGATCAGGTCGGCGGCGCGACCGACCTCGATCAAACCGCGATCGTCCAGTCCGCGCACGCGCACCGTGTTGCCGCTGGCAAAACAGAACGCCACTTCCGGCGCAATACCGCCAAGCGAAGCCAGCATGGTCAGGGTCCGCAGGATACCGAGCGGCTGCACGCCGGATCCGGCCGGGCTGTCGGTGCCCAGGATGACGCGCGAAAGTTCGCCGCGCTGCCTTGCCAGGTCGAGCACGAACAGTCCGGTGCGCAGATTGCCGTTGTGGACGATTTCAAGCGCCCTCGAACCCTTCTCGCAGATCTGCCGTATTTCCGCGTCGGGCAGGGCGGTTGGCCCGCCATTGACGTGGGCGACGATGTCGGCGTCGACCTCCAGCACGACATCCGCGCCGATGCGGCCGGAGCCGGGCAGCGACGGGCCGCCTGTGTGGGTCATCGAGGTCATGCCGTATTTGCGCGCCCAGGCGATCATCTTCCGGCCGGTCGGCCCATCCTTGACGCCGCCAAGCCCGACCTCGCCGACAAGCGTCACGCCGGCCTCGGCGAGACTGCGGAAGTCTTCCTCGGTAAGGCCGGGTTCCAGGATCGGTGCCCCGGCCAGGATCTTCATGCCGTTCGGACGGAAGTTGGAGAAGGTGCGCTGCGCCGCGATCGCCAACGCCTTCAGCCCGACAAGATCGCGCGGTCGGCCCGGTGTGTGGACCTCGCCAGCCGAAATGATCGTGGTGACGCCGCCATGCACGGTCGAATCCATCCAGCCGATCTGGTTCTGCCGGGGCGTCCAGTCGCCGGCCACCGGATGGGCGTGGTTGTCGATAAGACCCGGCGCGACCGCACAGCCCATCGCATCGATGATCGTCGCCGCGCTGCCGCCATCAATGTCGCCTGCCTTGCCAATGCCTGATATGCGTCCATCGCTCACGACGATGGTGTCGGCGTCGATGATCGGTTGTGCGAGATCGCCGCTCAGCATGAGACCGATATTGCGGACGACGAGCGTGTTGGCAGACGACTGGAGGTCGGACGACATCGGTTCTCACTTTTGCTGTTATGGAAAAAAGGACTGGACGAGGCTTATTTGCCGCCGTCGCCATTCGATGGGTCGTCGTCATTGATGCGCTGGAGCAGGCGAAGCAGCGTCGCCTGCTCAGCCGGGGAGAGCGGCGACAGGAACCGCCGCCCGACCTCGACGCTGCGTTCGAGGCGCTCCAGCGTATAGTCGGTCCCTTTGCTGGTCAGCGCGATCATCGTCAGGCGTTGGTCGGTTTCGGAGGCGCTGCGCGTGATCAGCCCGTGTTTGAGCAGTTTACGCATGACGATGCTGATGGTCGACGGGTCCATCGCCGTCAACCGGCCGAGATGGTTCTGCGAGACTTCGCCATGCTTGAGGATCGTGGCGAGCGCCGCGAATTGCGTTGGCGAAAGGTCTTCGCCGGCCATGACCTGCTGGAAGCGCAGTGTCGCGCGCTGATGCGCCCGGCGGATGACGTGCGCCGGGTGACGGTCCAGTTCATAGCCGGTCTCGGCGTATTGCTGCAGCACTTGCTCGCGGCTCGGGGGTGCATCGCCGCTCGGCGTTTTCGAGGTCGCGCCTTTTTCGGATTGCGGTTTCTTTTCAGTCGTCACACCGGACTCCTATCGCCGCTGTCTCGGATGTCGCCGGTTTGGAAAAGCTCAAGCCGCGACCTCCGCTGGTTGAAGCGACGTCCCGTCGCGGAGGGCTGCGACGACATCAGCCGAATCGCTGACCACGCCGAAATGGGTCGCTATGTCGTAGAGCGAGCTTTCCTGCTCGCGCGGTCCCGTCGCTGCGCAGCAATCGCTTGGCACCACCACCTCATAGCCCTGAAAAAAGGCGTCATGGACGGTCGAGCGCACGCAGATGTTGGTGACCACGCCGAAAATGACCAACTGGTCGACCTGCATGTCTTTCAGCGTCAGGTCGAGGTCGGTTTGAAAGAAGGCCGAGTAGCGCCGCTTGATGACATGGATCTCATCAGCGCGGGCGCCGAGATCCTCGATGATCTCCGGCCCCCAGCTTCCATCCAGGCAATGCGGTGTGCGCTTCAGCCATTCGCGCTCGCGTCGCATGCCCGGCCGGTGGCTGTCATGGACCCAGATCACCGGCACGCCGGCGGCGCGCGCGGCCTCGATCACGGCCAGTTGCGGCGCGACCAGCGTCTCGTACCCAGGCAGGACCATGGCCCCGCCGGGCTTGCAGAACTCATTGACCATATCGATGACGATAACGGCTGCACGGCGTGGATCGAGGCGCACCGCATCATCGTGCCGATGTGAGGAAAAACTGTCCACGGGCATGGCGAGCTCCTTTGACCGATCGTTGATGCTCATACAAAAAACCCTAGTGGATGCCAAGTCAATCCCGTTCGACGCAAAGCGTGCTGGTCGGCCTTGCGCACCGCGCTCCGACAAGCGTATGCGCTATTTGCCCATCGCGAAATGGCCTTGACAACGCTTGTCAGGCATGTGCTCGATTTGTATGACCATCAATGATATTCAAGCCGCTGAATTGCGGAGCCGAGGCCGAGATATGAAAACCATCGTCACCGGAGCCAGCGGCCTGCTTGGCCGCCATGTGGCCGAGGCTCTGGTTGCGGCCGGCCACGATGTGCTTGGTGTCGACGCCGTGGTGCCGGGTGAGGTCGCATGGCGCCACGCAACCGCCGATTTGACCGATCTGGGATCGACACTGCAGCTGGTGCGCGATTGCGATGCCGTTGTGCATGTCGCGGCCATTCCGCGGCCGACCGGCCGGGCCGGCGGCGAGGTGTTCAAGACCAACATCGCGACCGCCTACAATGTGGTCGAGGCAGCCGCCATGGCCGGCGCCAGGCGCTTCATCTATGCCTCATCCTTCAGCGTCTTCGGCTATCCCTTTTTCGAAAAACCTGTGCGACCGCCCTATCTGCCGGTCGACCTGGACCACCCGGTCGGCGCGCAGGATCCGTACGGCCTGTCGAAATGGCTGGGCGAGGAAATCGTCGACGCGGCGGTGCGCCGCGGCGCCTTTTCGGCGGTCAGTATCCGCATGCCGTGGATCCAGACGCCGGGTTCATTTTTCGAGGGCGTCGGGCCGCGCCGCGCCACTGCCGACAGTGCCCGCGACCTGTGGGCCTATCTCGACGCGCGCGACGCCGGGCAGGGCTTCCTGCGGGCGCTTGAATGGCAAGGCGACGGCCATCTGCGCGTCCTGCTCAGCGCCGCCGACACCTTCATGGAAGAGGAAACCGAAGCGCTCGTGCGCCGGGTCTATCCCGATGTCGCTCTATCGCGGCCGATCGCCGGTTTCGGTACCGTGCTCGACACGGTCCATGCGCGCGAAACGATCGGCTTCGAACCACAATATTCATGGCGCTCCTATCCAAAGCCGGAGACCGGGGGATGAAACGATTCGACCAGAAGAAGATCCTTGTCACTGGCGGCGCCGGCGCGATCGGCGGCGCGGCGGTGCGGCGTTTCCTTGACGAAGGCGCGCGCGTCGCCATTGTCGATCGCAATGGCGCGGCGGCGCAGCAGCTGGCTCGCTCACTGGGTGAAAACGCCATTGCCATCGAAGCCGACGTCACCGATGAAGCGGATGTGCGGCGCGCCGTCGAGGCGACCGTCGAGACGTTCGGCGGCCTCGACGTGGCGTTCAACAATGCCGGCATTTCCGGCGTCGTCGCTCCCGTTCACGACCTGCCGGTCGAGGACTGGGATACGACCATCCGTATCAATCTGCGCGGTATCTTCCTCGTCCTGCAGGCATCGCTTCGGGCGATGATCAAGGCGGGGACCGGTGGCTCGATCGTCAACATGGGCTCATCCATGGCCGGTTGGGACGTCCTTTCGGGCGGTGCCGGCTATGTCGCTTCCAAACACGGCGTGGTCGGCCTGACGCGGGTTGCGGCGCTCGATGCCGCGCCCTACGGCATACGCGTCAATGCCATTTGCCCCGGCGTGATCGAGACGACGCTTGGCGTGCCGGCTTCCGGTGACGGCGAATTCAAGAGCAGCGTCCAGCATTTCGCCGACCGCATTCCATTGCGCCGCATCGGCCAGCCGGACGATGTCGCGGCCGCCGTGGCTTTCCTCGCCTCCGACGAGGCGAGGCACGTCACGGGCGTGGATTGGCTGATCGACGGCGGCCAGACCTTGCAGAGCTGGGCCAACGCCCCTGATGGCGGTGCGTTTCCGAAATTTCGCTAAAGTCTTTTCGGCGGCATTGCCTGGATGATCCGAACGGCAAGATCGAGATCGGCGAGCCCGCCCGAAAGCGGCGTGCGCGGCTTAACGCCGGCAAGAATGCAATCAGCGAAATGCAGCCATTCGCGGCGGAACGACGTATCCGGAACGCCAGGCAAAACGCGTTCGGATGCAGCCTCGCCTGTCGTTTCACGTAGCCGGACAGTCGCCGAGGCATTGCGGAAATAGGGGTTCTGGAATTCGATCCGCACCTCGTCGCGCTCGCCATGCACGTGGATCCACTCGTCCCACCATTCATACTGGGCAAGTGCCATGTCGAAGAGGCAAGGGACGCCGCCATAATCGAGCACGGCCAGCAGCTGGTTGGGACCGGTCTGCTGTGCATGCACGACGCAGTCCGGCGTGCCGAAAGCGCCGCGCATGACGGCAAGGTCATGGCTGGCGAGGCTGAGCAGTACAAGATAGAGATCGCGATAGCCGGCATGGTCCACACCGAGCGCCGCCTCGATGCGCCGAGCGACCGTTTCGCGTCCCGCCGCCAACACATCGGCCGGCACGTCGGTGACCCTGGTCTGCGTGTAGAGTTGGCCATAACGGTCGAAGCGGCCCGCGAAATCGTGGACATGGATCGATTTCGGCCGGCCGATGGCGGCGATGCGCTCCAGCCCGATCTCATAGCCGGGATCATAGAATTTCATGTAGCCGACAAGGGCGACGAGGCCGCTCCGCTCGGCCTGCTCGACCAGCGGGCGCGCCTCCTCGGGCGTGAAGGCAAGCGGCTTCTCGACGATCAGGTGCTTGCCGGCGCGGATTGCATCGGCAACCATCTCGCCATGATCGTAGGTGCAGATCACGACCGCATCGACATTCGGATCGGCAAGCAGCGCGCGATGGTCCGTATATCTGGCAGTGACGCCATAATGTTCCGCGACCTTGTCGACCGTGCCGGGAGAGATGTCGCACAAGGCGGCGATGCGAAACGCCGGCAACTCCATGAGATAAGGCAAGTGCATCAGCTGGGCGATCTCGCCGCAGCCGATGACGCCGACGCCAATAACGCGATCCTGCATGTCAACCCTTCACGGCGCCGGCTGTCAGGCCGGCGATGAACTGCCGTTGCATGGCGACGAAGACGACGATCACCGGCAGTGTCGTGATCGTCAACGCGGCGAAATAGAGCGTCCAGAGCGAGTCGTATTGCTGGAAGAAGCTGACCAGCCCAAGCGGGATGGTCTGCACCAAAGGGTCGCGCAACAGCAGGAAGGCCAGGAAGAAATCGTTCCAGATCTCGATGAAGCCGAAGATGAGGATCAGCGCCACGCCCGGCCGCACCAGGGGCAGCATGATGTGGATCAGGATCTCGAGCCGGCTGGCGCCATCGATGCGCGCGGCATCTTCGAGGTCGGCCGGCAACGTGATGAAGAAGCTGCGCAGAATGAAGACCGAAAGCGGCAGCGAGGTCGCGGCATAGATGAAGGCAATGCCGAGCCGGCTGTTTATCAGGCCAAGATCGCGCGCCACCAGGAACAGCGGAATGGCCATCACCTGCGGCGGCACCAGCATGGCCGCAACCGCGACTGCGACCACAAGACCGCGTCCGGGGAAACGAAGACGCGCCACCGCATAGGCGCACGGCGTCGCGACGGCCACCAGGATGATCAATGCCGAGCCGGTGACGAAGATGCTGTTGACGATGCGCGATCCCATGCCGGCGATCCGCCAGGCATCGGCATAGTTCTGCAGCACCAGGCTCGATGGCGGACCCCAGACATTGCTGAGCATTTCCTGCTTGGTCTTGAGCGAACCGAACAGCACCCAAAGCAGCGGATAAAGAGTCTCGAAGAGCACGAGAATGAGCGCGGCATAGATGCCGCCAAGTTCGAGGATGCCGCGCATGCCGAGGCGCTGCATGAGCCCGCGACGGCGAGAGCCGGCGGCGCCATCGTTCAGCGAAAGGTTGGCGGCTCTCATCAGACGTCGAGCCTTTGCCGCCGCATCAGGGCCAGCAGGCCGACGCTGGCCAGCCCGACGATCATGAAGAGAACGTAGCCGATCGCAGCGGCGTAGCTCATGGCGCCGTCCTGGAAGGCCTTGCTCATCATGTAGGTGAGCACCACTTCGGTGGCGTGGTTCGGGCCGCCCTTGGTCAAGACATAGACGATGTCGAAATTGCGCACGAAGGCGCCGGAAAGGCCGAGGATGGTGTTGATGAAGATGATCGGCATCATCATCGGAACGGTGACGTGCCGGAAGCGCTGCAAGGGGCCGGCGCCGTCCATCTTCGCCGATTCATAAAGCTCCGAGGGGATCGTCTGCAGCCCGGCCAGATAGATGACGGCATGGAAGCCGAGCCATTTCCAGACATCGACGACGATGATCGAGTAGAGCGCGATGTCGGCGTCGCCGAGCCATGATCGTTTCAGCCCGGCGAGGCCGATGAGATCGAGCCCGCTGTTGAGCAGGCCGAAGACGGGATTGTAGATCCAGGACCAGAGCAGGCCGACGGCGACGAAGGACATCGTCACCGGGATGAAGGCGGCGGCGCGAAAGAAGGCGCGGCCAAGCAGCGCCCGGTTCAGAAGCAGCGCCAGCCCGAGGCCGAGCGCGTTTTTCAGGACCACGACGGCAACGACGAAAATCAAATTGTTGCGCAGCGCGCCGAGGAAGGTGCGATCATGCGCCAGCCGCATGTAGTTGGAAAAGCCCGCCCATGTCGGGTCGGAAAACCCGTCCCAATTGTGCAGGCTGAGCCAGAAGCCGTTGACGAACGGCCAGAGGTAGAAAAGACCGAAGAGGATCGCGGCGGGCAGGATCATGACGAAGGCCGTAGCCCCGTCCCCGGCGTCGAAGCGCCAGGTGCCGGATCGGCTCGAAACAGGAGCCGCCTCTTGCGGTCGCGTGCTCATGTGGCCTTCGCGCCTTGCGGGGTCAGCACCAGCCCGAGCGTGTCCCTGATATAGGCGATGCTCTCGAGCGTGCTTTGCTCTGCTGTCTTCTTGGACGCATCCAGCTCGATGATGGCGAGGCCATCGTAGTTTGCCTCCAGCAGGGCGTCGGCGATGCCGGCAAGATCGACGACCCCGGCGCCGAGCTCGCAAAAGGCGCCATAGCGGTCATAGCCCTTCAGCGCCGGATCGACCCTGGTGTCCTTGAAATGCATATAGCGCACAGCCGAAATGTAGGTCTTGACCGCGTCGACCGGATCGGAATTGGTGTGGGCGAGATGCGCCGGATCGATGCACAGGCCGGCGAGGTTGGTATCCAATTCATCCATCATGCGATCGAGCTGGTCGCGGCGCTCGATGAAGGTGTCGAGGTGCGGGTGATAGACCGTCTCGATGCCAAGGTCCTTCGTCCGCCTGCCGATATCCTCGAGCGCCCGGCAGAAGGCGCGGTAGTCGTCGGCCGTGTGCGCCCCGGCAGCGGCTTCCGAGGGACCGCCGCCGAGAACCAGCACCGGTGAGCCAAAGCCCTTCAACATCCTGGTCAGCGCGACGAGCACGTCACGCTCATAAGGCCAGGCGACGGGGTTGGTGAAGATCGCATTGACGTAGAAGGAGGAGAGCTTGATGCCATATTCGCTCTGGCCTTCCGACAGCAGCGCATAGCGCCGCAAGATGTCGGTGTCGGTGGTCACCCCCATCGGCGCCTGATTGCCGAGCTGCATGTATTTGCGGGCGTACTGGTCCGACAGGCTGGTGAAGGCGAGGATCTCGAACCAGCCGAAGCCCTGGTCGGCGAGAAACTTGATGGCTGGCCGGAGCGGAAGGCCGGTCAGGTCCCAGCTGTTCAGATGATAACCGATCGAGAAGCGCTGCCGTTCGGCGCGATGTGTCGTCATGTGTTCTCTCCGATGGGCGAGGCTGCCCGAAGCAGGCAGCCTCTGTTCTTCTTTCCTGGCGCATCAGCCCGGCTGGATGGGCGCTCGCTTGCAGGCGCTACTTCAGGGCCTCATTTGGGCGGCCAGCTGCCCTGGGCCTTGAGGTCGTCGAAGATGGTCTGGATCGATGCGGCGGCGTCTTCGGGCGTCGTGGTGCCGCCGACGATGCCGGCGATTGCCGAAGCCGTGGCGCTCGCGACCTCCGAGGGCCAAATCCAGTCGAGGAACTTGATCGTGTTCGGGAAGGCCTGCTTGCGCAGTTCGACGGCATAGGCATCGTCGACCTGCGCCACGCCCTTGATCGAGGCCGCGATCGGCTGTTCCGGCGCGAGGTAGAGCGTCGCGACTTCAGGCCGTGTCAGATATTCGATGAATTTGACCGCGGCATCGAGCTTCTCGGGCGGGATCGAGGAGGCGACGCACATGCCGTTGTCGGCACCGCCGCCATGGCCAGGCGCGCCCGGCGTTCCGTCCATTTTCGGAAAGGCGAAGACGCCCCATTTGAAGTCCTTGACGCTCGACTGGAGCGACGGGATTTCCCAGGTGCCGCCATAATACATGGCGCTCTTGCCGGCGGCGAAGGCCGCACGCATGCCGTCCTGGTCGACGGAAAGCGAATCCTTGGAAAGGATGCCATCATCGACCCATTGCTTGATCAGCTTGAACCCCTCGACATCGGGCGCGTCGGTGAACTTCGCCGTGCCCTCGAGGTTCTTCTGCGTCTTGCCGACCGGGTCGCCCGATGCCTGCGAAAAGGTCTCGAAGTACCACATCGGCCACATCACGGTGTTCGAGCCCTGATGCAGCAGAGGGATCACGCCCGCGGTCTTGAACTTCGGCACGGCTGCCTTCAGGTCGTCATAGGTTGGCGGGACAGGAATGGCGAGCTTCTGAAAGAGATCGACATTGTAGAAGATCGTCGATGTCGACAGCGTCGAGATCGGCACGCCATAGACTTGCCCGTTGACCGTGAAGGCGCCAAGTGCAGCGGCGTCGATCCTGTCCTGGAACGGCTTGATCTTGTCGGTAATCGGCATCACCAGTTTGCGCCTGACATAGGCACCATTGGTGTAGAAGGCCGGGCAGGCGATCAGATCCATTTCCTGATTTGCAAGTTTTGCGGTCATCACGCGCTGAATGGAATCGGTTTGTGGCCCCTGGGCATCCCACTCGATCGCGGCGACGTCGGGGTTGGCCTTGAGGAAGCCGTCGATAACCTGCTGCTGGATTTTCTTCTGCTCGTCCGGCGGCTGACGCGGCGCGAGTTCGTCGAGCGCCGAGCCGCCGAAAATCTTGAGCGTGATCCCTTCGGCGTGGCCGATGCCGGGCACTGTAATCAGGCCGAGGCCTAGCAGTGCGGCGGCAAGGATGGGAGCGGCGGGACGTTGTTTCGGACGATGGGTCACTCTCTGCTGAAGGGGCATCTGGCTCTCCTTTACGCCAATGCCGAGGGGCAACCTCGGGACCAATATTGTTGATGGTCATATGATCTTGGTCGCCTGTTGATGTTTTTGTCAATCGGCAAGAATGCCTATTATTTCATCGATCGCACCGCCCCCTTTCGTGTTCGGCGTGGCCCGTGCGGTGTTCGATTTGCTTGAGCATTGATCTGCAAGAATTCGGCAAACCAATTGTCGGATGCCGGCCGCTCCCGCTAAAGGCCAGGCCCCATTCGCGATCTACTTCACGCCGATGCCGGCGGTCAGGCCGCCATCGATCTTGTAGTCCGCGCCAGTGCAGAAGCCGGCCTTCGACGAACACAGGAAAGCGATAAGTTCGGCCACCTCCTCCGGCTCGCCGATGCGCCCGATGGGGTGCGCTTCGCCGAAGCGCTTGTAGGCGGCCTCGACATCGGCGTCCGTGCCGTTCTCGCCGCGGGCGGCCTTCTCCAGGATCGGAGTGCGGATCGAGCCGGGGCTGACGGAATTGACGCGGATGCCGGAGCGCGCATGGTCCAGGGCCAGGGCACGCGTCAGCGTGTGGATGGCGCCCTTGGTGGTGGCATAGGCGGCGACGTTTTGCTGGCAGGCAAAGCCCTGCACCGAAGCGACGTTGACGATGGCGCCGCCGCCCCTGCGGACCATTTCCGGGATGCCGAAATGCGCGGTCAGATAGATCGACCCGACATTGACCGCCATCGCCTTGTTCCAGGTCTCGAAATCGGTGCTGACGGCGGTTCCGTACGGATGCACCGCCGCCGAATTGACGACGATATCGAGGCCGCCGAACCGCTCCACGCCGGCCGCGACCGCGTCGCGAACCTGATCGGGCACGGAGACGTCGGCGCCTATGACCAGCGCCCCGGCTGCGGAGCTTTCCAGCTCCGCTTTCAGTAGAGCGTTGGCCGCGCGGTCGATGCCGCAGGCGACGATCGCAGCGCCCCCTGCAGCGAGGCGTCTGGCGGTTGCGAGGCCAATCCCGGTCGTCCCCGTCACCAAGGCAACCTTGCCGTCGAAATCCTTCATTGGGAAAACTCCTTCATTCGCTGTCCGAAACCGGTTCCTAGTTTGACACCCATTGTGGTCCAACAATAGGTTGCCATCCTCTCGCAGAAGGAAGCGGCAATGGAACAGTGCTGGCGCTGGTATGGACCAAACGACCCGGTAACGCTCGATCATGTCAGGCAGGCCGGTGCGACCGGCGTGGTGAGCGCCTTGCATGATATCTATGACGGGCGCGCCTGGCCGCTCGAGAGCATTCTGGAGCGCAAGCGTGTCATCGAGGCCGCCGGCCTGACATGGTCGGTGGTCGAGAGCATTCCGGTCCACAACTCCTTCAAGATCGGCGCGCCGGAACGCGAGCGCTACGCCGGCTACTATCGCGACTCAATCCGCGCGCTCGCCAAGGCCGGCATTGCGACGGTCTGCTACAATTTCATGCCGGTGGTCGACTGGACCCGCACGGATCTCGCCTATCGGCTGCCGACGACGGGCTATGCGCTGCGTTTCGACGCCATCGATTTCGCGGCCTACGACCTGTTCGTGCTGAAGCGCGTCAATGCCGAAGCCGGCTATACCGCTGCCCGTATCGCCGAAGCGGAAGCGCGGCTGAAGGAATTGAGCAGCGAAGCGATCGACAGGATCGAACGCAACCTGATCGCCGGCCTGCCGGCGACCGAGCGCAGCTATGACAGGGACAGTTTTCGCGAGGCCCTGGCGGACTACGATGCGATCGGACCAAAGGAGCTGCGCCAAAACCTTGCCTGGTTCCTGCGCGAGATCATTCCGGTGGCCGAAGAGGAGGGGGTGCGCATGTGCATCCATCCCGACGACCCGCCCTTCTCGCTCTATGGCTTGCCACGCATCGTTTCGACAGCCGAGGATGCGCGTTTCATCCTTAACGCCGTCGACAGCCCCGCCAACGGCCTGACGTTCTGCACCGGCTCTTATGGCACGCGCGCCGACAATGACATCGTCGCCATGGTCAAGGAATTCGCCGACCGCATCCACTTTGTCCACCTCCGCAACATCACCATCGAGGATGACGGCTCGTTCTACGAAGCCGAGCATCTCGAAGGCGGCACCGACATGGCGCATGTTATCCTCGCTCTGATGCAGGAAGAGGCGCGCCGTCGCAGGGAAGGCCGTGCCGACTGGCGCATTCCGATGCGACCAGACCATGGCCATCTGCTTGCCGACGACATCGGCAAGACCAGGATCAACCCCGGCTATTCGCTGATCGGCCGGCTGAAGGGCCTCGCCGAGCTGCGCGGCATCATGCGCGCCATCGAGCGGTTCGAGCTGGCTTGAAGCCGTCCTGCCGGTCGGCTGGCGGGATTTACAGACGATCACGCGCGATTGCGCTTCCGCTGCGACTTATACGCTGTCGCACTGGAAAGTGCGGTCCACGAGAGGCATGGCGGGTAAAGCACTTGTCGGGAAATTATTTGCCGACAGGTCATAATATGCAGCGCTGACGTTCTTCCATCCGGCCCGGATTGGACTTCCTGTTGCTTTGATCGGCACGCCTTGCGTGTCACTTTGAGATGCATTCATGCTCGAAGCTCTTGCCGGTGGTCGCTTCTACTTCTCCTAAGCCAGGGCAGAGAAAAGAAGGAAGCTGACCATGCCCAGAATTGTGCCGGTGCTTGACCTGAGCCGCCTCGAACAAGGTGCGTCCGAGTATCGTACCTTTCTCCTGGACCTGCGTACGGCAGCCCGGGACGTTGGCTTCTTCTATCTCAGCGGCCACGGAATTTCCGCCCCGGAGATCGACGACGTGCTCGATGCCTCGCGACGGTTCTTCGCGTTGCCGGAGGCCGACAAGCTGGCCATCGAAATGGTCAAATCCCAGCAGTTTCGCGGCTACACCCGCGCCGGCGGCGAACTGACCAAGGGCGCGGCCGACTGGCGTGAGCAACTCGACATCGGCGTCGAGCGCCAGCCCATAGCGCAGGGACCTGGAGTTGCACCGTGGACACGGCTGCAGGGGCCGAACCAGTGGCCGTCTGCACTGCCGGAGCTCAAGCCGGCACTGCTTGCATGGCAGGCCAAGGCGACCGCGGTGGCCATTCGGCTGCTGAAAGCCTTCGCACTATCGCTCGATCAGCCCGAGGACGCCTTCGACGCGATCTATCGGGACTCGCCCAACCATCGCATGAAGATCGTCCGTTATCCCGGCCGTGACGCGACCGAAGGCGACCAGGGCTTCGGCGCGCACAAGGATGGCGGTTTCCTCACCCTGCTGCTGCAGGACGACAACAAGGGCCTGCAGGTCGAATATGACGGAAGCTGGGTGAATGTGGATCCGCTCCCTGGAACGCTGGTCGTCAACATTGGCGAACTGCTCGAACTGGCATCGAATGGGTATTTGCGTGCCACCATTCACCGCGTCGTGACGCCGCCTGCCGGCGTCGAGCGGATCTCCGTTCCCTTCTTCTTCAGTGCGCGGCTGGACGCGACCATACCGCTTCTGACCCTGCCCGAGGAATTGGCGGCCGAAGCGCGCGGGCCGGCAAGCGATCCGGACAATCCGTTGTTCCGCGATGTCGGCACCAATGTGCTCAAAAGCCGACTGCGTTCCCATCCCGACGTGGCACGCCGCCACTATGCCGATCTTCTCCAGGCCGGAGCGGCGGGCTCGTGAGCTCAGCTCTGCACGAATTTTCGCCGCTTCATATGTTTTTTGGAATGCCATTCGTCGCCAGGGCTTCGAGATAGGCGCAAAAAGGTAAAATCGTTTAGCGGTTTCCTCCCATTCCGCTGGACGGTGTTCCCCTCTGAAGGTTCAAACCTTCTTTTGGCCGGGCCGCATTCGAGCCCGGCCATTTTTTGTCCTGGTCCGGACAGCGCAAAACCTATGCTGCAAAAGGCCGGCGTGGAGGAACAGGATATCTTCCCGAGTTGCGCGGACCGTCCGATCCTGAGTTTAGGATTCGAGCGCTAGTGCTCGACTGTATCGATCGGTCGAAACGACTTTCATGACACAAAAACAATTGCACCTCGGCGCCTTCATGCGCCCCGTCAGCCTGCATACCGGCGCCTGGCGCTATCCGGGCGCCTATGCCGACGCCAATTTCAATTTCGCGCATCTGAAGCGCTTCGCCCAGACCTTGGAGGCGGCGAAGTTCGACGCCTTCTTCATGGCCGACCATCTGGCCGTTCTCAACATGCCGATCGAGGCGCTGCGGCGCAGCCACACGGTCACCTCGTTCGAGCCGTTCACGCTTTTGTCGGCGCTCGCCGCCGTCACCGACCATATCGGGCTGGTCGCCACCGCATCGACGACGTTCGACGCGCCCTATCATGTTGCCCGCCGCTTCGCCTCGCTCGACCATATCAGCGGCGGACGCGCCGGCTGGAACATCGTCACCACGTCCAATCCGGATGCGGCGCTCAATTTCGGCCTCGACGAGCATGTCGAGCATGACGAGCGCTACCGGCGGGCCCGGGAATTCTACGATGTCGTCACCGGCCTGTGGGACAGCTTTGCCGACGATGCCTTCATCCGCGACGCCGAAAGCGGGTTCTATTTCGACCCGGCCAGGCTGCATGTGCTCGACCACAAGGGTGAGCATCTCTCGGTGCGCGGCCCACTCAACATCGCGCGGCCAATCCAGGGCTGGCCGGTCATCGTGCAGGCCGGCGCCTCGGAGGCAGGACGCCAGCTGGCGGCGGAGACAGCGGAGGTCATTTTCGCCGCCCATGCCGATCTCGCGGCGGGGCAGCGCTTCTTCGCCGACGTCAAAGGCCGTGCGGAAAGGCTTGGCCGGTCGCGTGACGACATCAAGATCCTGCCCGGCGCCTTTGTCGTTGTCGGCGACAGCGTCGAGGACGCGCAGGCCAGGCGGGCGAAGCTCGACAGTCTCGTCTACTACGAGAGCGGCATCGCCTCGCTGTCGATCGCCATCGGACATGACGCGTCCGGTTTTGATCCCGACGCGCCCTTGCCCGAAATCCCCGAGACCAATGCCTCGAAGAGTGGCCGCGAGCGCGTCATCGAACTGGCACGCGAGGAGAACCTGACCGTCAGGCAGCTTGCGCAAAGGCTGGGCGGCTATTCCGGCCTTGCTTTTGTCGGCACGCCTGAAACAATCGCCGACGAGATGGAGGAATGGCTGATCGGCGAGGGTTCCGACGGGTTCAACATCATGTTTCCATACCTGCCCGCCGGGCTCGATGATTTTGCCGAGAAGGTGGTGCCGGATTGCACGGCGAGGGATCTTCAGGCGGCAATATGAAGGGTCGACACTGCGCGAGAATCTCGGCCTGAAGCGTCCGCCCAACCGGTTTTTCGAGGTGAGCCTTCTTCGCAGGGAGATTTTCGATGTCGATCCAGTCCAACACCCGCATCGTGCTCGCGGCGCGGCCACAAGGCCGGCCGAAGCCGGATGATTTCCGCATCGAGACGGTTGATGTCGTCCAGCCGGGAGAGGGCGAACTGCTGCTGCAGATCCTCTATCTGTCGCTCGATCCCTATATGCGCGGGCGCATGAACGCTACGAAATCCTATGCCAGGCCCGTCGATGTCGACGGCGTGATGGAAGGCGGTACCGTTGCGCGCGTCGTGATCTCTCGCCACCCGGAATTTACCGAAGGGGATATCGTGTTGTCCCATTCCGGCTGGCAGAGTTTTGCCTTGTCCGACGGTGTGGGGCTGCGCAAGCTGGATCCCGCTGCGGCACCCATCACGACGGCGCTTGGCGTGCTCGGCATGCCGGGCTTCACGGCCTATGCCGGTCTGCTCACCATCGGGCAGCCGAAGCCTGGCGAGACGGTCGTCGTGGCGGCCGCCAGCGGCGCGGTCGGGTCGGCCGTTGGCCAGATCGCGCGCATCAAGGGCGCGCGTGCCGTCGGCATTGCCGGCGGTGCCGACAAGTGCGCCTTCGTGCGAGACGAACTCGGCTTCGATGCGGTCGTCGATCACCGTGCCGATGATTTTGCCGAGCAGTTGAAGGCAGCCTGCCCCGGTGGCATCGACATCTATTTCGAGAATGTCGGTGGTCCTGTCTGGGACGCGGTGTTTCCGCTGCTGAACGAATTTGCGCGTGTGCCGGTCTGCGGGCTGATCGCGCAGTACAACGTCATCGCGGATGCCGGCGTCGACCGGTTGCCGGTATTGATGCAGCAAGTGCTGCACCGCAGCCTGACGATCAGGGGGTTTATCCAGCGTGAATTTGTCGACCAGCGCCCGGCCTTCTATCGTGAGATGGCCGAATGGATATCGTCCGGCCGCGTCCGCTACAGGGAAGATATCGTCGATGGCATCGAAAATGCACCACAGGCCTTTCTAGGCCTTCTCGATGGCAAGAATTTCGGCAAGCTCATCGTGCGTATCGCGGAATAAATGCCGCGCAACGATCAGGCGGGGCTGCTTGGGTAATTTCTGCCGCAGCCGTGGCCGCGGGGCGTGATTGCCAGCAGCCGCCGATCAGCCGGTTGCCCCGGCTGCCGATGACGCTGAGCGGCGAGAAACGCAACTTGCCGATCTGGGCGATGGTCGCGGCGTCGCGCTCGCGCAGGCTTGGATTGCTCACGGCACGGTTTCTGTCTCGAGTGCCGGCAGTGCCGCCGCCAGCCGGTCCGCCCATTCCTCGATGCCGGACCGTGTCGACAAAAGATCCTGCCGGATCTCGACGAGGACGGCGGCGATGCCGCGATCGTCGCCATGGATGGGCACGGCGTAGTCGGCGTCGCGGCTGATCACATAGGGCACGTTGGCCGCGACATTGAGCGCCGCATCGGTGCGCAGGCCCGAAAGGATCGCTTCGGCGAGACCTCTTGCTTGGTCATGCAGCACGCCGGCATGCCAGGGCCTGCTGACGCCGAGGAAGACCGGCGTGAAAGAATGGATCGTCACGATCCGCGTCTGCCGGCCTGCTTGTGCCCGGCGGTCGAGATAAGCGGTCACCCGGTCATGGAACGGCGAAAAGATGATCTCGGCGCGCCGGGTCCGCTCCGCCGCATCGATGCCGACATTCCCGGGAATGTCGGTGTCTTCCGACAGTACCGGAATGCTGCCTGGCGTGCCCAGTGGCCGGTTGAGGTCGATCAGCAGCCGCGAATAGCCGCTGAGGAAGGCCGGAGCATCGAGCTTCGACGACAGCAGGCGGGTCACTTCGGCGGCGCCGATATCCCAGGCGATGTGGCGCTGCAGATGGTGGGCATCGAGGCCAAGCTGTAGATACTCGACCGGCATGTGGTTGGACGCATGCTCGCACAACAGCACGATATCGGAACGGCCGTGCTCGTTGAGGGCCTCGACGGCCTCGGGCCAATCTTTTTTTGTCACTGCGGTCATCAATAGAGCGTCCGGTAGAGATCGCAGATGGAGGCCGGATCGAGACCGGCAAGACGCTCGGCTTCATGTCGCTTGAGGCCGACGAAGGTTTCGATGAAGACGGGCGCGAACCATCCCGTCACGGTGCCGTCGGCCAGCAGCGCGTCCAGTGCCGCGGGCAGGGTTTCGGGCAGGCGCACCAGACCAAGACTTGCCCGCTCCGCCTCGCTCATCAGTGTCGGGTCGCCGGTGACCAAAGGTGGCGACGGCAGGCCCGCCTCCAGCCCCTCCAGCCCGGCGCGGATGATCGCCGCCAGCGACAGATAGGGATTGCCGGTGGCGTCGGCGGCCCGGTATTCGATGTTGTATTGCCGCGCCGGATCCCGTCCGCCGATCGTCACCGTCGGGCAGATGCGCAGCGACGCCTCGCGGTCGCGGTCGGCAAGCCAGGTGTAGGAAGAACTCCAGCTGTGCGGCTTCAGCCGGTAGAAGGACGACACGCTCGACGCCGTCATGGCGGTCATCCCAGGCAGATGGCGCAGCACGCCGGCACAGAAGGCGCCCGCTTTGGCGGAAAGGCCGCCCGCCAGTGCCGGATCGTAAGTCATCGGCTTGCCGGCCTCGTCGACGAAGCTGAAATGGATGTGGACGCCGTTGCCGACGGCGGTTGGCGCTGTCTTGGGGGCGAAGCTCGCACGCCAGCCGGCATTGCGCGCCAACTCGCGCGTGATTTCGCGGATGGCGACGGCGCGGTCGGCCGCCGTCAGCGCGTCCGCCGGCTCGTGCGTCACCTCGAACTGCTCGTCGCCGAATTCGGCGATGACCACCTCGGGCGCGACGCCGGCTTCCTCGAGCGCCGCCATCAGATTGGGCGCGAAAGGGTCGGCGCGGCGCAGTGCGGCGAAAGACATTGAATGCGCCGGTGGGAAGCCGCCGTCGGCAACGTTGAATTCGTGCTCGAAAGCGGCGATGACCGACAGGCCGGTTGCGGCTTTCAAATCGGCCAGCGCGTCTTTGAGCATCGTGCGGGTGCAGCCGAGCCATGGGCTGCCGTCGAGCTCGACGATGTCGCCGGCGACCATATCGAATGGCGTTGCCGATCCGGTGCGTGTCGTGCGAAAGCGCGCTTCGAGATCGGGGATCAGCCGCAGGTCGCCCGACGAGCCCCAGGGGTTGGGATCGACGATCGAGTTGAACGGTGTCAGCGACAGATTGGCCTGCAGCCAACCGACGCCGGTCGTGGCGGTCTTCTGCAACTTGCTTTCGGCAACGAAACGGCCCCGCGTGACGGCGGAGAGATCCGTGGTGACGACGGCAACCAGAGGCTCGACAGTCGACGTCATGCCGGTTTTCCCAAAGCGTTGAAGCGGTCGACGACCGTGTCGGTGTCAGCCACCCAGCAGTAGCCGCCGAAGGCCTTGAGCGCGATGTCGTGGCGTTCCTGGGTGATGGTGGCGCAGGCATCCGATACGCAGGTGACAAGATAGCCGCGGTCGGCGCCGTCGCGCACCGCCATGTCGACGCATTGATCGGTCAGCACGCCGACCACGACGAGATAGCGGATGCCGAGGTTCTTGAGGAGATAGTCGACATTGGTCGAATTGAAGATGCCCGACGACGTCTTCGGCAGCATGATCTCGTCGCCAACCGGCGCCAGCGATGCCACCGGCAGTCCTTCGGGGAGACTGGGCGCAACATGGATCGGTGTCAGCTTGTGGTCGAGCGAGCGCTCACGGCCGTCTTCGGTCAGGCTCTGAATGATGGTGTGCAGCACCTCGACGCCATTGGCCCGCGCCGCCGCCAGCAGGCGCTCCTGGTTGGGGATCGTCTGCGAGGATGTCTGCCGGTAAAAATAATGATCGGGGCCACGTTCCGGATGCGACGGATCGGCGCCCGGCTCCAGCCAGATGCGCTGCATGTCGACGAGCAGCAGTGCCGTTTCGCCGGCACGGAAGGCTTCGTCTCGTTTGGGTAGGGCCTGGGTCATGCTTTGTCGTCCTGCTTTGCTGATTTGGGTCCCGGTGTCTTGCGGGGGCCGGGTGTCTTGCGCGCGCCGTTCTCTTGCGGTTCGCTGTCGAGCGTCACGGCATTGGCATGCCGCACCTTTTCGAGTCGCTCGATGCGGGCGCGGGCCTCGTCGCCCAGCGTCGAAACGATATGGGCGACCAACGCTTCCATCTGTGCGATCGCCGGCGCCAGCGTGTCGTAAGGTGAGGCGACTTCGAGCGGGCTGACGATGGTGACTTCGGCGAGATCTGATATCGGCGACAGCCATTGGTCGGTGAACAGGAGGATGCGCACATCGAGCGCCGCCGCTTGTTTTGCATAGGCCATCACATCGAGTTGGTAGCGGCGGTAGTCGAAGACGACGAGCACGTCGCGCCGGCCGAGGTCGGCCAGCGTGTCGAAGATCTGCGGAGAGAGCACGCCGAGATCGCGAACCCCGGAGCGGAACTGCACGAGATAGCCGGCCAGCATGCCGGCGATGTGGCGGCTGAACCGGCCGCCAACCATCACGATCTCGCCCTTGGCCTCCATCAGCAAGCGGGCCGCCCGCTCGTAAGTCTGGACGGGTGTCGCGGCGGTGGCTTTCTGCAAGGCCGTGGTGACGCTATCGAGATAGGCCAGCACGGCGCTGTCGTTGGAACCGCTCTGCCGCTTGGCCTCCATCATCAGCAGCGGCGAGTGCAGTCTTGCCTCGACTTCGGCCAGAAGCCTCGCCTGGAAATCCGGAAACCCTTCATAGCCGAGCTTCATCACCAGCCGCACCACGGTTGGATCGCTGACGCCAGCGCGCCGGGCGAGCGATGAGGCGGTGCCGAGGCCGGAGGTCGGATAGTCCGTCAACAGCAGTCGGACGATCTTCTCCTCCGACGGCGTCAGCGCAAGATCCCCGCGCATCAGAACATCGCGTATCGCCATGGGCCTCCCCGGAATCCGTGTTCTCTTGTTTTGTCGAGTTTATTACAGAGATTTAAATCTCGGTCAACAATGAAGAGATGTTGACATTGCGCGACCGCTGGCCCTACCTTGTCGAAAAGCAGCCAAGAGACTGTGGGGAACAGCCATGCGAAATGGAAGCGACGTCATCGTCGTCGGTGCCGGTATTGTCGGATCGAGCGCGGCCTATGATCTGGCCAAAGCCGGTGTGAAGGTCACGCTGGTCGAGCAGACCCATCCCGCCGGCGGCCCGTCGGGCAAATCGTCGGCGCTGCTGCACGCCTTCTACCTGATGCCGGAACTGTCGCAGCTATCCATCCGTGGCCGAGAGATCCTGGTGTCGCTGCCCGAAGTCGCGGGCGAAGGATCCTTTGTCACCGAAATCGGCATGATGTGGGTCTGCGGCAACGACAACAAGGCGAGCTGGACGTCGGCAGCCGAACGCATCCGCGCCGAGGGCGCGCGCATCGAGATATTGTCGCCGCAGGCCTTTGCCGATGCCGCACCGGGCTTTGCCCTGGACAATGTCGCGCTGGCGCTGTGGGAACCCGAGTATGGCTATGCCGATGCCTTCGGCGCCACCAATGCTATTGCCCGTGCCGCCCGCGCCAGTGGTGCCAGGATCATGCAGAACACGTTGGTCGAGAGCCTCCAGCGGCAGGGCGACCGCATCACGGGCGTCATCTTGACCGATGGAACGATGCTGGAGGCCGATACGGTCGTCCTGGCCGCCGGGCCGTGGACGCGCCGGCTGCTGGCGACAGTGGGCCTCGATCTGCCGCTGCATGTCGAGCGCCATCCGATGGCCGTGCTCGACGCTGCCGGCAAGGCAAGGCAGGTCATGCCGTTCGCCTGGTGCGACGACATTTCCTGCAACTATGCGCGGCCAGACAATGACGGCGTCATCCTCGCCGGGACCTGGGCCGGCGGCGGCACCGGCCTGCGCCACGAACATGCGGGCCGTCCACGCTTCGTCGAAAATCCCGATGATTACATGGAAGGTGTCGAGGAGCAGGAATCGGTCGAGATCCTGGAGACCTTCGCCAGCCGCGTGCCGGCCATGGCCGAGCTTGGCATCCGGCCGGGCTATGCTGGTCTCTACGACATGAGCCCCGACGATCTGCCGGTCATCGGCGCCATGCCTGATGTCGAAGGGCTGGTCGTTTCGGCGGGGTCTTCCGGCCACGGCTTCAAGACCGGGCCGGCAGTCGGCGAGGCGGTGGCCAGGCTGGTCACCCAAGGCGCGCAACCGATCCTGGCCCCGTTTTCACCCGATCGCTTCAGGGCCGCGTGATGGCGTCGGTGACGACGAGCGAGAGCAAGAGTTCCGGCTTCATGCCGGCCGCGTTCCGCAACGCCACGGCCGATGCCCTGTGCATGGTCGCGGTGCTGTTGCTGGTGGCGCTTGCCGCCTTCATCTTCGGCGGCGCCGCCATGCAACGCGTCGTCACCTATGCCGCGATCATGCTGACGGCGGTGCTCGGCCTGCAGATATTCTCCGGCAACAGCGGCATCGTCTCGTTCGGCCAGGCGGCCTTTGTCGGCCTCGGCGCCTATGCGACAGGCATCCTCACCATGCCGACGGCACTGCAGCGAACGGCTCTGCGCGACCTACCGCAATTCCTCGCCGGCCATCAACTCTCCTTCGTCGCAGCGCTGGCCATCGTCCTGGCTCTGGCGGTCGTCGTCGGCCTGCTGACCGGTGCGCCGCTGCTTAGGCTTTCCGGATCGAGCGCCTCGATCGCCACGCTGGCCATGCTGATCATCGTCTACACGCTGCTGGTCGCCGGGCGCGAGATCACCCGCGGCAGCCAGCCTTTCTACGGCGTGCCGCGTGAGGTCGGGCTGTGGACCGCTGCCGCAGTCGCTTCGGTGGCGCTGGTGGCGGCGAGGCTGTTTCGCGAAACCTCTTTCGGCCTTGCCAGCCGAGCCGCCGCCAATGACGAGCGTGGTGCGGCCGCCGTCGGCGTCGACCAACGCACGGCGCGTCTGGCCGCCTGGGTGGCGGGTGTCGTCGCCGCCATGGCTGCCGGCGCCATGATGGCGCAGTTTCTGGGTGCGTTCTCGCCACGCGATTTCTATTTCGACCTGGGCTTCACCATGCTTGCCATGCTGATCGTCGGCGGCATGACCTCGTCGCTCGGCGCTTTCGCCGGCGTCATCGTCACCATCGTTTTGGTCGAAGTGGTGCGCCGCTTCGAAGGCGGCGGCGAAGTGCTCGGCCTGCATCTGCCTGTCCTGTTCGGCTTGACCCAGGGCGTGCTTGCCATCGCCATGATCCTGGTCATCTGGCGACGCCCGACCGGCCTGTTCGGCGAGCGTGAGCTGAACCTGCTGCGCCGGCCCGGACGCCAGGCCGTGACGGCTTCGGCGGCACCTCCGCAGCGTGTCGAGAGTGACCGGCTCTCCGCCGAGCATCTGTCGCGCCGCTATGCCGGCGTCGTTGCTGTCGACGACGTCAGCCTGAGTTTCGAAACGGACAGCATCACCGGCATCATCGGCCCCAATGGCGCCGGCAAGACGACGCTGCTCAACATGCTGGCCGGTGATGTCAAGCCAAGTGCCGGTACTGTGTCGATGGGTGGCGCGGTGCGGCAGGCTTCTGCCTTCCGCTTCGCGCGCTCCGGCGTTGCCCGCACCTTCCAGAACATCCGCGTCTTCCCGCACATGACGGTGCTGGAAAACGTCGTCGTCGCCGCACGCCAGGTAGAGCCTGATCTCGTCCATGCCGAGGCGGCGGCAATGGGTGAACTTGCGCGCATGGGGCTGGAGAGATTTGCCGATCAGCCGGCCGCCAGGCTTGCCTATGGCCAGCGACGCCGGTTGGAAGTGGCACGTGCGCTGGCGTTGAAGCCGCGCTTCCTGCTGCTCGACGAGCCAGCCGCCGGAATGAACGCCGTCGAGACCGCCGAACTGGTTTCCATCCTGTCGACGGTCCGCACCGAGCGCCGCATCGGCGTCGTCCTGATCGAGCACGACATGCGGCTGGTGATGAACCTGTGCGAACGCATTGTCGTCATCGATCATGGCCGCGTCATCGCCGACGGTACGCCGGGCGACGTTCAGAAGAACCCCGCCGTGATCGCAGCCTATCTCGGCAGCCGCACGGCGCGCGCCAAGACCGCAACGCCTGAAAACCAGACCGCATAGACCGCAACGACCAACGACAAAAATCCAGAAGGAGAACCGACATGCCAAGCCTCTATCGCCTCCATCGCGCCGCCTTCTGCGCTGCCGTGTTCGGCATCGCCACCCTTTCGACGGCCAGCGCCGAGGAGATCATCATCGGTGCCGCGACCGCGCAGACAGGCGGTCTTGCCCCTTACGACCAGCCGGCACTTGCCGGCCTGCGCATGTCGCTCGACGAACTCAACGCCAAGGGCGGGTTCGGCGGCAAATACACCGTCAAGCTGCTGATCAAGGACACCCGCTCCGACACCGCGCAGACCGCCACGGTCGCGCAGGAGCTGATCGATGCCGGCGCCAAGATCATGATCACGCCGTGCGATGCCGATCCCTCGATTTCCGCCGGCCAGCTGACCCAGCCTCTCGGCATTCCGACCCTGACGCTGTGCGGCTCCGCCCCGGTGCTCACCGGCGCGGTCGGCGATGTCATGTTCGGCACCTATCCCGCCGACAATGTACAGGCGACGGCGGTTGCCGACTTCGCCGTCTCCGAAGGCAAGAAGAAGGTGTTCCTGCTGACCTCGCCGGACTCCACCTACACCGCCAATCTGCCGGAATATTTCGGCAAGGTGTTCGAGAAGAAGGGCGGCACCATTGTCGGCCGCGGCACTTTCAGCATGGGCCAGCCCGACTTTTCCGCCGAGATCACCAACATCAAGGGCTTGGCCGATAAGCCCGACCTGATCATGACGGCGGCCTATGAGCCCGATTTCCCAGCCTTCATCCAGCAATTGCGCGGCGCCGGCGTCACCATCCCGGTCTATGGAGCCGATGCCATCGGTACGCCGACCATCAAGGCGCTCGGCAAATTGGTCGACGGCGTCGTCTACACCGCGGCCGGCTATGCCGAGCCGGGCAGCAAGCTCGAAGCCTTCAACGCCGCCTTCACCAAATATGCCGGCCATGCGCCGGAATCGACCTATGAGGTCAATGGCTACGAGATCGGCCTGATCCTCGACCAGGCGGTCAAGACGGCCGGCTCCGACGACCCGAAGGCGATCCGCGACGCCATCGCCGGCCTCAAGGATTTCGAAGGCATCACCGGCAAGATCACCTATGCCGGCACCGACCGCATGCCGCTGCGGCCAGTGGCGCTGATGCGCTACGAGGGCGGCGAAGGCAAGCATGTCGAGACCCTGATCCCCGAAGCCGCCGACGTTCCGGCGCCGTGATGTCATGCTGAGCGTCGAAGCCCTGAAAATCCGGTACGGCGAGGTCGAGGCGGTGCGCCGCGTCGACCTCGCCGTCGACAGCGGCGAGATCATCGCCCTGGTCGGCGCCAACGGCGCCGGCAAGAGCTCGACGCTCGGCGCCGTCGCCGGGCTGGTGCCGGCGGCGTCCGGCAAGGTGATCTTCGATGGTGTCGACATCACCGGCCTGGCGCCGGAGGCGATCGCCCGCAAGGGCGTCGCGCTGGTTCCGGAAGGCCGCCGCATCTTCGCCAGCCTGACGGTGGCCGACAATCTGCGTCTCGGCGGCGCGGTGCATCAGCCGGCGGCCGAGGCGCGGCTGCGCGAAGAGGAGATGCTGGAGCTGTTCCCGATCCTGCGCCGCTACCACCGCGTCAAGGGCGGCAATCTGTCGGGCGGCGAACAGCAGATGCTGGCCATCGCCCGCGCGCTGATGGGCAAGCCGCGCATGATCCTCCTCGACGAGCCCTCGCTCGGCCTTGCCCCGCAACTGATCGACACCGTCTTCGACCTGATCGCCGAACTGCGCCGCAAGGGCCTGACCATCCTTCTGGTCGAACAGAATGTGGCGCTGGCGCTCGAAATCGCCGACCGCGCCGTCGTGCTCGCCAATGGCGAAGTGGTGCTGTCGGGCACGGCAAAAGAACTCGCCTCTTCGGACCTCGTCCGCCAGGCCTATCTGGGAGCTTAGAAGCATGATCGCGCAGCAGATCATCAATGCGGTGAGCCTCGGCGGCGTCTATGCGCTGCTGGCGCTCGGGCTGGCGATCGTCTTTTCCATCGTCGGCTTGATCAACTTCGCCCATGGCGAGCTGATGACGCTGTCGGGCTATGCGCTGCTCGCCTCGCTGGTGCTTGGCTTTCCGTTCCCCGTAGCCGTGCTTGTCGCCGTGTCCTGCGGCGCGCTCGCCGCTGTCGCCATGGAGCGCATCGCGTTCAGGCCGATGCGCGGCGCCAGCGTCACCAGTCTGTTGCTGACCAGCTTCGCTGTCTCCAGCCTGCTGAAGGTCGTCTTCCAGAACGGCATCTCGGCGCGGCCGCAGGCTGTCGCCATGCCTGGCTGGATGACCGGCGCTTTCTCCTTCGGCGATTTCACCATCGGCGTCGGTCCCAGCATCTCCATCGTCGTCTCCGCACTGGCGCTGATTGCGCTGGAAGTCTTCCTGCGCCGCTCGGTGACCGGGACGGCGATGCGTGCCGCAGCGGAGGATTTCGACGTCGTGCGCCTGATGGGCATTCCGGCCAGCCGCATCATCGCCACCGCCTTCCTGCTCTCCGGCCTGCTCGCCGGGCTGGCGGCCATGCTGTGGGTGGCGCAGCGTGCCTCGGTCGACCCGCTGATGGGTTTCACGCCGGTGCTGAAGGCGTTTATCGCCGCCGTCGTCGGCGGGCTCGGCAGCTTGCCCGGTGCTGTCGCCGGCGGCTTCCTGCTCGGCATCATCGAGGTGCTGCTGCAAGCGACATTGCCGGGAGCGATCGCGCCCTATCGCGACGCCATCGTGCTGTCGGGCGTCATCGCCGTGCTGCTGGTTCGCCCGCAAGGCCTGATCCCGGCGGTTCGCGCCCAGCGAAGCTGACCTGATGTATACCAAGCCCGAGTTCGCGCCACTGTCGCGCGACGAGGCGTTCGGCCTGATCGAGGCCGCGGCCTTTGCCACGGTGGTGACAGCGGGACCGCAGGGCCTTGTCGTCTCTCATCTTCCCTTCGTGCTCGATCGCGCGCGGGGTGAAAACGGAACGCTGATCTCGCATCTCGCCCGGGCCAATCCGCACAGCACCTTGATCAGCGAAGGCAGGGAGACGATCGCTGTCTTCCACGGCCCGTATGGCTACATCTCGCCGTCCTGGTATCCGCGCAATCCGGTGCGCGACAGCGCGCCGACCTGGAACTTTGCCGTCGTGCATTGTCATGGGCATCCGGTGCCGCTCGACGATCACGGCACCGCCCGGCATCTCCTGCAGCTTGTCGACGTGCTGGAAAAAGATCGCGACGATCGCTGGCGCATGCGTGAGCTCGGACCAGGCGACATGGAACGGCGCATACCTGGTATCATAGGGTTTGACCTGCCGATCGGGCGGCTCGAAGCCAAGTTCAAGATGGGCCAGGATGAGCGCCTCTACGACACAGGCGGAGCCATCAGGGTGCTGGAGCAAAACGATCCGGCGCTGGCAACGATGATGAAGGCGCACAACGCGCATCGCCAGGACTGACCGCCTGCATGCGGCAAGGAAAAGAAAAATGATCCCCAATCTCAACATCGTGCCCTTCGTCAGCGTCGACCATATGATGAAGCTGGTGCTGAAGATCGGCGTCGAACGCTTCCTCGTCGAACTCGCCGGCTACATCGAGGATGATTTCCGCCGCTGGGAGCTGTTCGACAAGACGCCGCGCGTCGCCTCGCACAGCGCCGAGGGTGTCATCGAACTGATGCCGACCAGCGACGGCGAGGTCTACGGCTTCAAATATGTCAACGGCCATCCCAAGAACATGCGCGAGGGACGCCAGACCGTGACCGCCTTCGGCATGCTCGCCGACGTCCACAATGGCTACCCGGTATTGCTGTCCGAAATGACCATCCTGACGGCGCTGCGCACGGCGGCGATGTCGGCTCTGGCCGCCAAGTACCTGGCGCCGGCCGGCTCCAGCTGCATGGCGCTGATCGGCAACGGCGCCCAGGCCGAATTCCAGGCGGTGGCCTTCAAGGCGCTGCTCGGCGTCGACAGGCTGAGGCTTTACGATATCGACCGCACGGCCACCGAAAAATGCATCCGCAATCTCGCCGGTCTAGGCTTCGACATGGTCGCCTGCGGCACCGCGCAGGAGGCGGTCGAGGGGGCTGACATCATCACCACCGTCACCGCCGACAAGCAGTACGCCACCATCCTCACCGACAACATGGTCGGCTCCGGCGTGCACATCAACGCGGTCGGCGGCGACTGTCCCGGCAAGACCGAATTGCATCGCGATATCCTGCTGCGCTCCGACATCTTCGTCGAATACCCGCCGCAGACCCGCATCGAGGGCGAGATCCAGCAGCTTGCGCCGGATCATGAGGTGATCGAGCTGTGGCAGGTGATGTCAGGCGCCGTGCAAGGCCGGCGCGATTCCGGCCAGATCACGCTGTTCGATTCGGTCGGCTTCGCCATCGAGGATTTTTCGGCGCTGCGCTATGTCAGGGATCAACTGCGCTCGACCGGCCTCTACCAGGAACTCGACATGCTGGCCGACCCCGACGAACCGCGCGACCTGTTCGGCATGCTGTTGAGGGCGGCCCAGCAGGGTTGAGGCATAGAGTGTCAGCCAGCCGAACCCCACATGGCATCCGGCACCACCACCAGCTTGCCGACGAAATCCTTGGCAATGAAATCCGCCTGCGCATGGTGGAAATCGGAGAGCTTGTAGACGCCACCGACCAGCGGCCGGATTTTCTTCGCCTCGATGTAACCAACGATGCGACGGAAATCCGCGCGCGTGCCCTGGCTCGAACCATGCAACTGCAACTGCTTGAGATACATGGTCCTGAGATCGAGTTGCACGACCGGACCGGCAATCGCGCCCGCGGTCGTGTAGCGGCCTTCGGGCCTGAGAATACGCAAGAGGTCGTTGAAGATCGCGCCGCCGACCAGGTCGGCCACCACGTCGATCGGTTGGCCGCCGGTCGCTTCAATCACGGCTTGCGGCAGGTCTGCGACGCCACGGGTGATGACCGCCTCGGCGCCGATGTCCAGCACCGCCTGTTCCTTGCCCTTGCCGACGACGGCATAGGGAATGGCGCCGCGCGCCCGTGCCAGTTGCACGATGCCGGAACCGACGCCGCCCGAGGCGCCGGTGACCAGCACGCGCTCGCCGGCCTTCAAGCCGGCGCGCTCCAGCATCTGTTCGCCGGTCAGGTAAGCGCAGCAGAAGGTGGCGAGTTCGACGTCGCTCATGTCGGTATCGACGACATGCGCATTCTCGGCCGGCACGGCCTGGTATTCGGCGTAGCCGCCGTCGCGGCCGTGGCCCATATAGTCGATGTCGGCGAGCGAATCGTCGTCGCGATTGTAGATGGAGAAATCGACCATCACCCGTTCGCCGATACGCTCCGGCGACACGCCTTCGCCGACGGCGGCGATGGTACCGACGGTGTCGGTGCCCTGGATGCGCGGGAAAACAAGCGTGTTGCCCTGGCGCCGCCATGTCGACACGGCGGCAGCGTCCTCCTCCGTGCCATAGGCGCCCTGGCGCACCCAGACATCGGTGTTGTTCATGCCGCAAGCGCTGACCTTGACCAGCACTTCACCTGGCGCAGGCGCGGGCACTTTCACATCCCTACGGTAGACGAGTTTTTCCGGCCCGCCGTGCCCGACAAGCAGCACGGCGGCCATGGTGGCGGGGAGGGTTCTGGTCATGGCATTCATAGTCGATCTCAGAGATTGGCAAACACGCTCTTGACCGCATCGGCGGTCTTCGACACGACGATGTCGGCTTCCTCGCGGGTCAGGCAGAGCGGCGGCGCGAAGCCAAGAATGTCGCCCTGCGGCATGGCGCGGCCGATGACGCCGCTTGCGGCAAGCGCTGTCGCCACCTGCGGTCCGATCTTCTGCGAAGCGTCGAAGAACACCCGGTCGTCCTTGTCGGCAACGAATTCCACCGCTGCCAGCATGCCGTCGCCGCGGACGTCACCGACATTCTTGTGGCCGCCGACCGCCTTGGCCAGCTCGGCGCGGAAATAGGCGCCGGTCTCCTTGGCATTTGTCACAAGATCCATCTCGTCGATCAGCTCGAGATTGGCCACACCGGCGGCAACGCAGATCGGATGTGCCGAATAGGTCCAGCCATGGCCGAGCGAACCGAGCTTGTCGGAGCCCTCAACCAGCACCTGCCACATCTTGTCGGCGACGATGACGCCCGACAGCGGCGCATAGGCCGAGGTCAGGCCCTTGGCGATGGTGATCAGGTCCGGCTTGATGCCGTAATGGTCGGAGCCGAACATGGTGCCCAGTCGGCCGAAGCCCGTCACCACTTCGTCGGCGACCAGAAGCACGTCGTACTTCTTCAACACCGCCTGGATCTTTTCCCAATAGCCGGCCGGCGGCGGCACGATGCCGCCGGTGCCGAGGATCGGCTCGCCGATGAAGGCAGCGACGGTTTCCGGGCCTTCGGCCAGGATCATCTCCTCGAGCTTGTCGGCACAATGCTGCGAAAACTGCTCCTCGCTCATCGAGCGGTCGGCGCGGCGGAAGTAGTAGGGTGCCTCGGTGTGCAGGATCGGCGCGCGCGGCAGGTCGAAGGCGTTGTGGAACAGGTCGAGCCCGGTCAGCGATCCCGTCATCACGCCCGAGCCGTGATAGCCGCGCCAGCGCGAAATGATCTTCTTCTTCTCCGGCCGGCCGAGCACGTTGTTGTAGTACCAGATCAGCTTGATGTTGGTTTCGTTGGCATCCGAACCGGAGAGGCCGAAATAGACCCGCGACATGCCCTGCGGCGCGCGATCGATGATCATCTTGGCCAGCGTGATCGAGGCCTCGGTACCGTGGCCGACATAGGCGTGGTAATAGGCGAGGTTCTTCGCCTGGGCGGCGATGGCGTCAGCGATCTTCTGGCGGCCGTAGCCGACATTGACGCAATAGAGCCCGGCGAAGGCATCGAGGCTCTTCCTGCCATTGTTGTCCCACACGGTGACGCCTTCACCGCCGGCCATGATGCGTGTCGGGCTTTCACCCCGCGCGTGCGTGCCCATATGGGTCGAGGGATGGAAGAAGTGGTCGCGATCCCAGGCGGCGAGTTCGTTGGACTGGTCGAGCATTTTTTAACTCCTTGAGGGATGGCAGGACGAACCTAGGCGACGTCCAGACAGAGATACTTCAGATCGGTGAAGGCTTCGAGCCCGTGGCGCGAGCCTTCGCGCCCGATGCCCGATTGCTTGACGCCGCCGAACGGGATCGGCGCGCCGGTGATCTTGACGCGGTTGATGGCGACCATGCCGTAGTCGAGCGCGCGGCCCATGCGCTGCTGCCGGCCACCATTCTCGGTCACGACATAGGCGACGAGGCCATACTCGGTGGCGTTGGCGCGGGCAATCACGTCATCCTCGCTGTCGAACGGCGTCACGGCGGCAACCGGGCCAAACGTCTCCTCGCGCATGATCAGCGCTTCGTCACTGACATCGGCCAGCAGCGTCGGCTGGTAGAACAGCGGGCCGGCCTGGTGCCGCTTGCCCCCGGTGAGGCAGCGCGCGCCGTGAGCGATGGCATCGGCGACCTGTTCCTCCACCTTCTTGATGGCGCGCTCATGCATCAGCGGCCCGATGTCGATCTTCTCGGCTAGGCCATTGCCGGTCCGCAGCGTCTCGATGCGCTTGGCGAAGGCGGCGCAGAACCGATCGTAGATCGGACGCTGGACGTAGATGCGGTTGGCGGCGAGGCAGTCCTGGCCCGACGTGGCGAATTTGGCGTCGATGGCGATATCAACCGCTTTGTCCAGATCTGCATCGGCAAAGACGATCAGCGGGGCATGACCGCCAAGCTCCATCACCAGCCGCTTCATGGTCGGCGCGCTCTGGGCGGCGATCAGCCGGCCGATCTCGGTCGAGCCGGTGAAGCTCATGGCACGCACGCGCGGATCTTCGCACATCCGGCCGACGATCGTCGAAGCCTTGCCGGTGACGATGTTGAAGACGCCCACGGGCAGGCCGGCGCGTTCGCCGAGTTCGGCCAGCGCCAGCGCCGACAGCGGCGTTTCCGAGGACGGATGCGCGACGATGGTGCAGCCGGCGGCAAGGGCGGCGGCCGCCTTACGGGTCAGCATGGCCGCCGGAAAATTCCACGGCGTGACGACGCCGACGACGCCGAGCGGCTCGCGCCGCACCATCATCTCGGCGTTCGGCAGATGGCTGGTGACGCTCTCGGCGTTCAGGCGTTTTGCTTCTTCGGCATACCATTCGACGAAGGAGGCGGCGTAGTCGATCTCGCCCAGCGATTCCTGCAGTGGCTTGCCCTGTTCAAGCGTCATCAGCAGAGCCAGATCATCCTTGGCGCCGACGATCAGCTCGAACCATTTTCGTAAAATTGTCGAGCGCTCCTGCGGCAACAGCGCCCGCCAGGCCGGGAAGGCGCGCGCCGCGGCATCGATCGCCTTTGTCGTCTGCCGGCCATCGAGCGCGGCGACGAAAGCGACGGTCGTGCCGGTGGCCGGATCGGTGACCTCGAAGCTTTCGGCAGCCTCGCTTGCGGTCCAGTGGCCATCGACATAGGCGAGTTCGCGCAGCAGCCGGCGGTCGGCGAGGCCGTCGAGCGCTTCATGGCGATGCGAGCGGGCGAAATGCGCGGACATGGTCAAAGCCTCCCGGTTCGGACTGATAAGGGAAGACTATCCGCCCGATGCAGATAGAGAGGCTGTTTGGAAGTCCTGACGTAGAGAGACTCTCTCTATCGGGTTGCCCGGCGAGAGAATCTCTCCGCTCCTACGACGACGCCGGCAAAAGCTCTGCGATGGGCAGCGCCACCTCGTCCTTCACGGTCTTGATGACGATGTAGGTGAAGTAACGATCGATGCCGATCTCGCGGTCCAGCAAGCCATCGACCAGCCGCTGATAGGCGTCGATGTCGCGCGCCATTACCTTCAACAGATAGTCGACGCCGCCGCCGACAGACCAGCAGGCGACGATCTCGGGAACATCGCGTATAACGCGCTCGAAGCGGTCGAAATCGGCCTGGCGGTGGTTTGCCAGCGTCACCTCCATCAGCACGGTGGCAACGGGTGCCACGACGCGCATGGCGATCCTGGCGTGATAGCCCGAGACGATGCCGGCCTTTTCCAGCTTGCGCAACCGCATCCAGCACGGCGTCGGAGACAGGCCGACCTGCTCGGCCAGCGCCAGCTTGGTGATGCGTCCGTCGCGCTGGATGGCGTCGAGGATTTTCAGGTCGATCGGGTCGAGTTTCGCTGATGTCATCAGGGCTCACTTTTTCGTCCGAATACCATGACGGCGCATTATTTCGATTGTCAATTGCACTGATTTCGATCTCTAATAAGTCATGACATTGTGGCAACCCGATCCCGCGCTTATCCGACGGCCGGCCTATCAGTCGCTGGCCGACCAGTTCGCGCGCGCCATCCATGACGGACGCCTTGCCAATGGCGCGCGGTTGCCGACCCATCGCAGGCTGGCCGACGACCTCAAGCTTTCGGTGCAGACGGTTAGCCGCGCCTATGAGGAACTGATCCGCCGCGGCCTGATTTCGGGCGAGATCGGCCGCGGCAGCTTCGTCCAGACGCAGCGCCGCGAGCCCGAGCCGCCCTATCTGCCGGAGCGGCTCGGTGAAGTCATCGACCTTTCGATCCTGAAACCGGTCTGCGAGCCGATGCATCTTGAGCGGCTGAAGCAGGCACTGGGATGGCTGGCTGAGAACCTGCCGTCGAGTTCTGCACTTTCGTTCCGGCCCAACATGGTGTTTCCCCGCCACCGCGCGGGGGCGGTCGAATGGTTGAGACTGTGCGGCCTCGATGCTTCGCCGCAGAACGTCAGCCTGACCAACGGCGCCACCGCCGGCATGACAGTGGCGCTGATGAGCGTCGCGCCGCCGGGCTCTACGGTCGCCACGGAGGCGATCGGCCACCATACGCTGGTGCCGTTGGCACGCTATCTCGGCTTCAACCTGGAAGGCCTGCCGATCGACGACAACGGCCTGATTCCGGAAGCGCTGGACGAGGCCTGCCGGCTTTCCGACATCCGCGCGGTCTTCGTTCAGCCCTCGGTCATCAATCCGACGGCGACGCTGATGGATGCGCGGCGGCGAGAAGAGATCGCGGCGGTCGCGCGCAAGCACGATATCGCCATCATCGAGAACGATGTGCTGGGTCCGCTGGTCGAAGACCGGCCGCCGCCGGTTGCCGCGTTCGCGCCGGAGCGCACGCTCTACGTCACCTCCTTCACCAAGATCACCGTGCCCGGCCTGCGCATCGGCTATCTGGCCGCACCCGACCGCTACGTCGCCGCCGTCGCCAACCGGCATCTGGTTTCGAACTGGATGGCGACGCCGCTGGTGGCCGAGATCGCCACCAAATGGGTGACCGACGGCACGGCGATGGAGCTTGTCCACTGGCAGCGCGCGGCTTTGCGGCGCCGGCAGGATATTGCAGCGCAGGTGCTGGCGGGGGTCGACTATCGCGCCCGGCGAGACGGGCTGCATGTCTGGCTTCAACTGCCCGCGGACCGTGCCGAGGAAAGCTTTGTCGCCCAGGCCCGCCTGCAAGGCGTGGCTATCGCGCCCGGAACATCCTTCCGTATTTCGGGTGCGCCCTGGCATCCGGCGGTGCGTATCTCGCTGGGTTCGACCACCGAGGGGGAACTGCGCGCCGGCCTCGGCGTTGTCACCAAGCTGCTGCTTGGCGATCCGGAGCATCTGCTGCTCGCAATCTAGCCCGGTTTGCCCGGAAATTGTGCGGAATCAGAATAATTGTCATGATATTATTTTCCCAATTGACATGATTTGGCGCGTTCCGCATCGTTAAGGGGCACAGGCTTCTCCAGCACGGGGAAATACATTTGTCCGCATCAGCGCCCATCATCAAGATCGACAGCATCTCGAAAAGCTTCGGCAGCTTCAAGGTGCTGGACGGCCTGTCGATGCAAGTCATGCCCGGCGAGAAGCTGGCACTGATTGGCCCGTCGGGTTCGGGCAAGACGACGATCCTGCGCATCCTGATGACGCTGGAGCGCATCGATGGCGGTCATATCCAGATCGACGGCGAGCAGCTCTATCACATGGAGCGCAATGGCCAGCTGTTGTCCGCCGATGAGCGGCATCTGACAAGGATGCGCCAGAAGATCGGCATGGTGTTCCAGCTGTTCAACCTGTTTCCGCACAAGTGCGTCATGGACAATGTCACGCTGGCGCCGATGCTGACCAAGGGCACGCCGCGTGCCGCCGCCGAAAAGCGGGCGATGGAACTGCTCGAAATGGTCGGCATGGCCGACAAGGCCAAGAACATGCCGGCGCAGCTGTCCGGTGGACAGAAGCAACGCGTGGCGATCGCTCGGGCGCTGGCGCTGTCGCCGAAGATCATGCTGTTCGACGAGGTGACGTCGGCGCTCGATCCAGAGCTGGTCGAGGAGGTGATGAACGTCATGCGCAAGCTCGCCGCCGAGACCGACATGACCATGCTGCTGGTCACCCACGAGATGGGCTTTGCCCATGATTTCGCCGACCGGGTGCTGTTCTTCGATCGCGGCAGGATCGTCGAAGAAGGCAAACCGGACGAGATTTTCCGCAATCCCAAGCAGGAGCGCACGCAAGGTTTCCTGAAGAAGATCATCGCGGCCGGACATCGGGTCTGACCGCAATGCCCAGGGCGACGAAGTCGTCCCGAGGCGGCGAGGGCCGCCATGCAACAAAGCAAGACAAGAAACAAGGAGTTGGGAACAATGAACAAACTTGGCATTCTGGCCGGCGTTGCCGGTCTTGCACTGACGGCGGTGCTGGCCGCCTCGATCCCCGGTTCGGCCGATGACAGCAAGCTCGAGCAGCTCAAGGCGCAAGGTTTCGCCCGCCTCGCTATCGCCAACGAGCCGCCCTATACGGCGGTCGCCGCCGACGGCAAGGTTTCGGGTGCCGCGCCTGATGTGGCCCGCGAGATATTCAAGCGGCTCGGCGTCGCCGACGTTGCCGCTTCGATCTCCGAATATGGCGCCATGATCCCCGGCCTGCAGGCCGGTCGCTTCGATGTCGTCACCGCCGGCCTGTTCATGAAGCCGGAGCGCTGTGCTGCGGTCGCCTATTCGGAACCCGTGCTGTGCGACGCCGAGGCGATGCTGGTGAAGAAAGGCAATCCAAAGGGCTTCAAGAGCTATGAGGATGTCGCCAAGGATACGACTGCGACCATCGGCGCGCCGGGCGGCGGCACCGAGGAGAAGCTCGCGCTCAATGCCGGCGTGCCACGCGATCGCGTCATCGTCGTGCCGGATGGCCAGAGTGGCGTGAAGATGCTCCAGGATGGCCGCATCGACGCTTATTCGCTACCCGTCCTGTCGATCAATGATCTGGTCAAGAAGGCCAACGATCCGAACCTCGAAGTCATCGCTCCGGTGCAGGGCGCACCGGTCTATTGCGACGGCGCCGCTTTCAAGAAGGGCGACGAGGCACTGCGCGACGCCTTCGATGTGGAACTGGCCAAGATGAAGAAATCGGGCGAGTTCGCCAAGATCATCGAGCCCTACGGCTTCTCGGCGGCAGCCGCGATGTCGACCAGCCGCGACAAGCTCTGCGCGGCGAAGTGATCCTTCCTTCTCCCCGTTCAACGCGGAGAAGGTGTCACGAAGTGACGGATGAGGGGCGGCGCCAAACCTTCGCAAGTTCGCGCCGCCCCTCATCTGCCTGCCGGCATCTTCTCCCCGTAAACGGGGAGAAGATGCTAAACCCAACGTTGGAAACCGAATGACCCAGTGGTCCGGCTATTTCGGCCTGATATTGCAGGGAGCGCTTGTCACCATCGAGCTGACGCTGATGGGGTCGGTGCTGGCGCTGATCATGGCCTTCCTCGCCGGCATGGGGCGCGTGTCGCGCTTCTTTGCGCTGCGTTGGTTGGCCACCGCCTACATCGAGTTCTTCCGCGGCACCTCGATCTTCGTGCAGTTGTTCTGGGCCTATTTCGTGCTGCCCTTCATCGGCATTTCGCTGACCCCGTTGCAGGCCGGCGTGCTGGCGCTCGGCCTCAATGTCGGCGCCTACGCCGCCGAAGTGGTGCGCGGTGCCATCCAGTCGATCGGCCGCGAACAGTATGAGGCCTGCACAGCGCTCAATCTCGGCCGCTGGCAAGGCATGCGCCACATCATCCTGCCACAGGCGCTGCTGGTGATGCTGCCGACCTTTGGCAACAATGCCATCGAATTGCTCAAGGCGACCGCCGTGGTGTCGCTGATCTCGCTCACCGACCTGACCTTCCAGGCGCAGGTGGTGCGCGCCCAGACCGGCAACACCCTGGTGCCGTTCACCACCATCCTGATCATCTATTTCATCCTCGCCCTGCTCATCTCGTGGGGCGTGCGCTCGCTGGAACGCCGCATGGCGCGCGGCCTCGACGGGGTGCGTGCCTGATGGCCAACTCCCTTCTGATAAATTGGGCTTGCTGATGGAGTGGGATTGGAACTTCGTCTGGGAAATCATGCCGACGCTGATCCAGGGGGTGAAGATCACCATCCTGGCGACGCTGCTCGGCTCGGTGCTGGCGGCGATCGTCGGGCTGGGCATTGCGCTGGCGCGCCGCTCGCCCAACAAGGCGTTGTCGCGCACGGTCGGCTGGGCGGCTGAATTCATCCGCGGCACGCCGCTGCTGGTGCAGCTCTATTTCATCTTCTACGTGCTGCCCGACATCGGCATCCTGCTGCCGCCGCTGGTCGCCGGTGTCATCGGGCTCGGGCTGCACTACGGCACCTACACGGCTGAGGTGTATCGTGCCGGCATCGACAATGTGCCGCGCGGCCAATGGGAGGCCGCCAAGGCGTGCAATCTGAGCGCCAGTCAGACCTGGACCCACATCATCGTTCCGCAGGCCATCCCACCGATGATTCCGGCGCTCGCCAATTACTTCATCGCCATGTTCAAGGAAACGCCGCTGCTGTCGGCAATCACCGTGCTGGAACTGATGAACCAGGCCAAAAGCGTCGCCAACACCTACTATCGCTATATCGAGCCGATCACCCTGGTCGGTGCTTTCTTCCTGGTCATCAGTCTGTTTTCGGTCGTGTTGCTGCGCTGGCTGGAACGCCGCTACGGCAAGATCGAGAGGTAGCCGATGAAACCCTTGCCCGAGATCAAGGTGTATCCGAAACGGCCGGCACTGGATGCGCGTCCTCTGGAGCGGCGCGTCGGCCTGATCATCCTGGCCACCGACCACACCAGCGAACCGGATTTCCGCCGCATGGTGGCGAGCGAACGCGTCGGCGTCTATGTCGCGCGCATTCCCTATGCCAACCCGACGACGCCCGAAAACCTGCGCAAGATGCAGCCGGCGCTGACGGCGGGCGCGGCCCTGATCCTGCCGGATGAGCCACTCGATGCCGTCTGCTATTCCTGCACTTCGGCCTCGGTGGTGATCGGCGATGCCGAGATCGAGGCGGCGATCCAGGTCGCAAAGCCCGGCGTGCCGGTAATCACCCCGCCGATGGCGGGCGTGCGCGGGCTGCGTGCGCTGGGCGCAAGCAAGATCAGCATCCTCACTCCCTACACGGTCGAGACATCCAGGCCGATGGCCGCCTATTTCGCGGCGCACGGCTTCGAGATCGCCAGCTTCACCTGCCTCGGTTTCGAGGACGACCGCGAGATGGCGCGCATCGCACCGGCGGCCCTCGTCGAACTGGCGCGTGAGGCGACCGACGCCAGCGCCGATGCGCTGTTCGTCTCCTGCACGGCGCTGCGTAGCGCCCTCGCCGTCACCGGCATGGAAAAAACTATTGGACGTCCCGTGGTGACCAGCAACCAGGCGACCGCCTGGAATTGTCTGCGGCTGTGCGGAGATGACACGCCGCATCCCGAATTCGGCCGTCTGATGACGCAGCCATTTGCCGCCTGATTGATGATCATGACACAGGTCACTCTTGAGCACATTCGCGCCGCGCGTGAGCGCATTGCCGGCAAGGTCGAGCGCACGCCGACCGTGCTGTCCCAAAGTCTTTCCGAAGAGCTGGGCGTCCCCGTCCACCTCAAGCTCGAACACCGGCAGACCACCGGCAGCTTCAAGCTGCGCGGCGCCTCGAATGCCGTCGCTTCGCTCAGCACCGCGGAGAAGACGCGTGGCGTGGTCGCGGCCTCGACCGGCAACCACGGCCGCGCGCTGGCGCATGCGGCGAAGCTTGAGGGCATGCGCGCGGTGATCTGCATGTCGCGGCTGGTGCCTGAAAACAAGCTCGACGAGATCCGCCGGCTGGGCGCGGAGGTTCGCATTATCGGCAACAGTCAGGACGATGCCCAGCAGGAGGTCGATCGGCTGGTGGCGCAAGAGGGGCTGGTTATGCTGCCGCCCTTCGACCATCCCGACATTGTCGCCGGGCAAGGCACGCTCGGGCTTGAGATGATCGAACAGGCTCCGGATGCTGCCCTCGTCCTGGTGCAGTTGTCGGGTGGCGGGCTCGCCTCAGGCGTTGCCGCGGCCATCAAAGGCGTCAGCCCCGGCACAAAGATCATCGGTGTCTCGATGGCTCGTGGCGCGGCGATGAAGGCCAGCCTCGATGCCGGCCGCCCGGTGCTGGTGGAAGAATTGCCGACGCTGGCGGATTCGCTCGGCGGCGGCATCGGCCTCGACAACCGGCTGACCTTCGCCATGTGCCGCGACCTGCTCGATGGTATCATCCTGCTTAGCGAGGACGAGATCGCCGCCGGCATCCGTCACGCCTATGCGCGCGAACGCGAAATCGTCGAGGGCGCCGGCGCGGTCGGCATCGCCGCGCTACTCGCCGGCAAGGTCAGGTCGGACGGGCCGGTGGTCGTGCTTCTCTCCGGCCGCAACATCGATATGGACGCGCACCGCAGGATCGTCTGCGGCGAGGCGCCATCGCTCAAGGAGCACGCCGCATGAGCCGGATGACGATCCTCACCGAGCAAGAATTGCGCGCGATCGTGACACTCGATCTCGATGCAGTCGCCTGCGTCGAAAACGCCTTCCGTGCGCTTGCCACCCTGCCGGTGGCGATGCCGCCGATCCTGCGGCTCGACATTCCCGAGCATCGCGGCGAGGTCGACGTGAAGACCGCTTACGTGCCTGATATCGACGGTTTCGCCATCAAGATCAGCCCCGGCTTTTTCGACAATCCGAAGCTCGGCCTGCCCAGCGTCAACGGCATGATGGTGCTGCTGTCGTCCAAAACCGGGCTGGTCGAAGCACTGCTGCTCGACAACGGCTATCTCACGGATATCCGAACCGCTGCTGCCGGCGCCGTCGCCGCCAAACATCTGTCGCGGCAGGACTCGTCAGTTGCCGCGATCTTCGGCGCCGGCGTCCAGGCCGGGTTGCAATTGGAAGCCCTGATGCTGGTGCGGCCGATTACCGAGGCGCGCATCTGGGCGCGCGATGCGGCAAAGGCCGAGGCAACCGCCGGAGCCCTGCGCGAAAAGCTCGGCATTCTCGTGCATGCCGAGCCCGACGCGGCAAACGCAGTTGTCGGCGCCGACATCATCGTCACCACCACGCCTTCGACCGAGCCGCTGATCAAGGCGGGTTTCGTTTCCGCCGGCCAGCACATCACGGCGATGGGCTCCGACGCCGAGCACAAGAACGAGATCGCGCCGGCAATCCTGCGCATGGCCGATCTCTATGTCGCGGACAGCGCCCGTCAGACGCGGCGGCTGGGTGAGCTGCATCACGCCATCGCGGCGGGCGTGATGGCCGCTGAGGAAGAGGTGACCGAACTTGGCCAGATTATCGCCGGTAAACGGCACGGTCGGCGCTCGGCCAGCGACATCACCATCGCCGATCTGACCGGCACCGGCGTTCAGGATACGGCGATAGCTACGTTCGCCCGCGATCGGGCGCGGGTGGCCGGTTCCGGGGCCATTTTCGAAAGCTGATGCTGGCCAAGGCGTGATCCGGAAAAGTGGGAACCGGTTTTCCGAAAGATCACGCCCAAACAAGAACGACGGGCCGGTTTCAACGAAGTTGAAACAGGCTCAAGGCCCAACAAACGAGGACCAAGAACAATGCAACCGAACCTGAGATTCTCGCGCGGCGAATATGCGGATCGCCTCGCCAAGACACGCAAAGCCATGGAGGTGAAGGGCGTCGATCTTCTTGTTATCAGCGACCCGTCCAATATGGCCTGGCTGACCGGCTATGACGGCTGGTCGTTCTACGTGCATCAGGCGGTTATCGTGCCGCCATCGGGCGAGCCGGTCTGGTACGGCCGTGGCCAGGACGCCAACGGTGCCAAGCGCACTGCCTATCTCGCGCATGATAACATCGTCGGCTATGCCGATCACTATGTGCAGTCGACCGAGCGCCACCCGATGGATTTTTTGGCCAGCGTGCTTGCGGATCGCGGCTGGGGCAAGCTGACAGTCGGCGTTGAGATGGACAATTACTGGTTCTCGGCCGCCGCCTTCGCATCGCTGCAGAAGCATTTGCCCAATGCCCGCTTTGTCGATGCCACCGCGCTGGTCAACTGGCAGCGCGCGATCAAGAGCCCGACCGAGATCGACTATATGCGCAAGGCGGCTCGCATCGTCGAGGCGATGCACCAGCGCATCTTCGACAAGATCGAGGTCGGCATGCGCAAATGCGATCTCGTTGCCGAAATCTATGATGCCGGCACGCGCGGCGTCGATGGCATCGGCGGCGACTATCCGGCGATCGTGCCGCTGCTGCCGTCGGGTGCCGATGCCTCGGCGCCGCATCTGACCTGGGATGACAGACCGATGAAGCGGGACGAGGGCACCTTCTTCGAGATCGCCGGCTGCTACAACCGCTATCACTGCCCGCTGTCGCGCACCGTCTTCCTAGGCAAGCCGACGCAGGAATTCCTCGATGCCGAGAAGGCGACGCTGGAAGGTATGGAAGCGGGGCTGGCCGCGGCCAAACCCGGCAACGCCTGTGAGGACATCGCCAACGCCTTCTTCGCCGTGCTGAAGAAGTATGGCATCGTCAAGGACAACCGCACCGGCTATTCGATCGGACTGTCCTATCCGCCGGACTGGGGCGAGCGCACGATGAGCTTGCGTCCCGGCGACCGCACCGAACTCAAGCCCGGCATGACGTTCCATTTCATGACCGGCCTGTGGCTGGAAACGATGGGACTGGAGATCACCGAGTCCATCCTGATCACCGAAACCGGTGTGGAGTGCCTGGCCAATGTGCCGCGTAAGCTGGTGGTGAAGGATTGAGACCGATGTCGAATCTACGCTCATCACCGGTCGCGCCGACCGTCGATTTCGACCGCGACGGCGTCCAGCACGGCTTCCTGCGCTTGCCCTACAGCCGCGACGATTCCGCGTGGGGCTCGGTGATGATACCGATCTGCGTCATCCGCAACGGCAACGGACCGGCAGCTCTGCTGTCCGGCGCCAACCATGGCGACGAATATGAGGGGCCGCTGGCCCTCTACGATCTCGCCAGGACCCTCGATCCCAGGCAAGTCAGCGGCACGGTGATCATCGTGCCGGCAATGAACTATCCGGCCTTCCGCGCCGGCACGCGCACCTCGCCGATCGACAAGGGCAACATGAACCGCAGCTTTCCCGGCCGGCCGGACGGAACGGTGACCGAAAAGATCGCCGATTACTTTCAACGTGAGCTGCTGCCTCGCGCCGACATCGTGTTCGACTTCCACTCCGGCGGCAAGACGCTGGACTTCGTGCCGTTCTGCGCGGCGCACACTTTGCCCGACAAGGCGCTGGAACAGAAAGCCTTTGACGCGGTCGCGGCCTTTGCCGCTCCGTTCTCGATGCGCATGATCGAGATCGACGCCGTTGGCATGTACGACACGGCAGCCGAGGAGATGGGCAAGGTCTTCGTCAGCACCGAACTTGGCGGCGGCGGCACGTCGCGCGCGCAAACCGTGCGGATCGCGAGGCGCGGCATTCTCAACGTGCTGCGTCATGCCGGCATTGTAGATGGTGCGGTCGAGAAGACTCGAACCCAGTGGCTCGACATGCCGTCGGGCGATTGTTTCTCGTTCGCCGAAGACGACGGCATGATCGAAACCATGGTCGATCTCGGTGAGCCCGTCAAAGAAGGCTCGGTGCTGGCGCGCATTCATTCCACCGGCCGCACCGGCGTCGCTCCGCAGGAGATCCGGGCAAAAATGTCGGGCATGCTTGCGGCGCGGCATTTCCCCGGGCTGGTTAAGGCCGGCGACTGCGCGGCGGTGGTGGCTGTGCACGTCTGAGCGGCTCCGCCGGGCCTGCTCCACCCGGTTCGGGTTCATCGTCACTTGTTCTGCGTCCGTCGCGGAGCCCTTCGGCGCGGCGGAAAGAAGCAGGATAGCGGGCGGAGTCGACATTGCAGGAGGATGTCACTATATAGCGGCGGCTTCGACCCGCGCGCCCGAGGGCAGCACCTCGAAGCAACTGTGAATGTGTAGTGTTTTGCGCCATCTATTGTGACGGAAATCGGCTCGGAAACCGGAAAAAAGCAAATAGAAACAGTGGCGCAGCGCTGGGTATGACCCAGCCAACGGTACCGACCCCTCCAGAATCAGAAAATGCCCTTGACCCCTCGATTTCCTATGGCTCTGTGGACCTTGGACGGCATTGGCTTGCCGGCTGACCGCGACTCGGCTGGAATGGGGACATGCATCCTTTGCGGGATGTCGACGTTTATGATTACCAACCGGCTTTGCCGCCAGGGAACAGCAGTATGAGCGAACACGCCATCGAATTCTTGCGGGGATGGATCGGCGAAAAGGTCCATTGCCAATCCTCCCAGGCAAGGATCGACAAGCAGGCCGAAACCTTGGCCAAGGAGTGCGCCGCCGAGGCGGCCGAGGTCGGCATTCCGCTGGAGGATATCCAGGAAGAAGTCGGCGATATCCAGGAACTTATCGCATCCCGGCTTGAGGAAGCGGCCGAGGCCGAAGAAAGCCAGCAGGCCCCCAGAAAAGCCGCGGAATGATCAAAGCCGCCGAATGATCGCATAGCGGCGACGTTGTTGCAGCGCGGGCTTCTGGCCCGCGTTTTTGTCTTCAGCCAAACGTCTCCTTCAGCCACGTCTTCGGCAGCGCCGGCACGAAATTCCCGTCGCGTCCGGTCATATCGTCATTGGCAACCAGCGCGTTGAGGATTGCTTCCTCTACGGTCTGGATCACCGCATCGAAAAACGGATCGATGTCGGTATCGGGAATAAAATCGGCACTGGCGATGCGGCCGGATGGCGCCCGCGCGGCGCTCGCATTGGCGGTCGAGAAGGCGATGAAAATGTCGCCTGAACTGTGATACCCGAAGCCTCCGGTCATGGCGACGCCAAGCGGCACCCGTCGGGCCAGCCGCTTCATCTGATGCGGCAGGAACGGTGCGTCGGTGGCGATGACGGCGATGATCGAACCCTTTTCGGCGCGCGGTGTGCCTTCGCGGACAGCCGGTTCGACGAGTTGCGGCCCGGCGCGCAGGCCGCGAATGGTTATATTGCGCCGTTTGCCAAAATTGGACTGCACGAAGGCGCCGACCGTATAGGCACGGCCGTGCCATTCGACGATGCGCGATGCCGTGCCGGAGCCGGCCTTGAAGCCGAAGGTGATCATGCCGGTGCCGCCGCCGACGCTGCCTTCCTCGATCGGTCCGCCGGCGGCACCGTCGAGGGCCTGCGCAACATGCTCCGAGGTCAAATGGTGGCCGTTGATGTCGTTGAGGAAGCCGTCATAGGTCTCCGCCGCCACCGGCAGTCCCCAGCCGCTGTCAAGCGTCGCCGGCAGCACGCTTTGCATCCAGCGCAGCGTGCCGTCGCGGGAAACACCGCAGGAATGCGTGTTGGTGATGGTGATCGGGAAGTTGAAAGCGCCGGTTTCCTCGACGATGTGCGAGCCGGTCAGTTCGCCGTTTCCGTTCTGGCTGAAGATCCCGGCGAAGACCGGGTTGGCGAGGTCGGCAAGCGGCCTGGGCAGGATCGCGGTCACGCCGGTGCGAACCGGTCCCTCGCCGACGACAAGCGTGCCATCGCCCGAGATCAGCGTCGCATAGCCGACCGCGACGCCGGGCACATCGGTGATCGCGTTGAACGGTCCAGGCCGTCCGTCGAAGCCGATGCCGAAATTTCGCGCGCGCGGTTTGCCTGAGGGCGTTGCCAGATGATGCGGATTGTCGGTCATGGTGTCAGAATAGGGATCCCTGATTGCCGGGCTCTTTGGCCTTGGCCGCCGGCTTGGCCACGGCTTTCGGTTTTGCCGTGCCGCTGATTGCCACCGCATCGGCGGTCCCGTCGGCGAACTCGAGCGAAAGCGCCATTCCCGACGACACGTCGGCAGCCTGCTTGACGACGGCGCCGTCCGCATCCCTCACCAGCGCAAAGCCGCGGGCCAGGACGGCCTTGTGCGACAGCGACGCCATCAACCTGTCGGCCTGGACGACGCGGCCGCGCAGGCGCTCCAGCCTGAGCACCACTGCTTGCGTGCCGCGTCTTGTCAAAGCTGTCAGCAAATCCCTCTGCACGCGTTGCCGCCGTGCCGTCGGCTCGATCGTGATGCGGCCTTGCAGCATGGCCAGTTGCTGCTTGTGCCGCTGCAGCGATGCCCTGGCACATTTTGGCAATTGATCCGCCGCCCGGTTAAGCTCCGCACGCCGGGCTCTTGCCATCGCACGCAGTGCCCCTTGTGCTCGCAAAAGATTGCGTTCGTTGGTGCGCCGGGCCTCTGCAATGCGCTGCGACAGCATTGCCGGTGTCAGTTTCACGGCAAAAAACCTTGCACGCTTGCGTTCGGTGGAGACCAACAGGCCCCGGCCGAGCCTGGATGTCGCCTCATCGAGGCGCCGGCGCGGCAGCGCCAGCAATTGATCGGGCGAGGGCAGAGCCCGGGCGGCGGCACGGGCGGCCTGCCGCTTGCGCTCGAAATTGCGCAGCACCGCCGCTTTCAGCCGCGCACCGAGGCTGGCAAGCGTTGCTTCGAGGTCGGCCTTCACCGGCACGGCGATTTCGGCCGCGCCTGTCGGTGTCGGCGCCCGCACGTCGGCGACGAGGTCGATCAGCGTCCAGTCGGTCTCGTGGCCGACAGCCGAGATCACCGGAATGCCGGAAGCGGCAACCGCGCGGGCGAGCGCCTCGTCGTTGAACCCCCAGAGGTCTTCGAGGCTGCCGCCGCCACGCGCCACGATCAACAGATCGGGCCGCTGGATGGCGCCATCCCATGCCAGCGCGTTGAAGCCGTTGACCGCGGCAGTCACTTCCGCGCCTGACGTCTCGCCCTGAACACGCACCGGCCAAACCAGGATGTGCAGCGGAAAGCGGTCCTTGATGCGGTGGATGATGTCGCGGATGACGGACCCTGTCGGCGAGGTGACGACGCCGATGACGCGCGGCATGAACGGCAGCAGCCGCTTGCGACCGGTGTCGAACAGCCCCTCGGCCTGCAGCCGCCGCTTGCGCTCCTCCAGCAGCGCCATCAGGGCGCCGGCGCCAGCCGGCTCCAGATTGTCGATGACGATCTGATAGTTGGATTTGCCGGGATAGGTGGTGAGCTTGCCGGTGGCGATCACCTCCATGCCCTCTTCGGGACGGAACTTCAGCCGGCTCATCGTGCCTTTCCACACCACGGCGTCGAGCCGCGCGCGGTCGTCCTTCAGCGCGAAATAGGCATGACCTGAGGAATGCGGCCCGCGATAGCCTGATATCTCGCCACGCACCCGCACATTGCCGAAAACGTCCTCGACCGTGCGCTTCAGCGCGCCGGAAATCTCGCTCACCGTATATTCGGCGGCGTTGGTGCGTGATTCGGATGCTACTTCGGTCATCCGTCGATTGGGGAACGGTTGGGCGCCCGCGTCAAGGCGGTTGCGTCGGGCCAGCCGTTCATAACCCGCACACCTGACCCTGCCTACCAGCCGGGCAGGATCTGGTTCGGCTTGGTTCGCCGCAGCTTGGTGAAGGCGAGCGCTGCGAAATCGAACGTTCCGGGGTCTTCGCCGACCGGCACCGAGATGTTGTCCAGGCTTTCCGAAATATGGCGGGCGAGCGCATCGACGATCTCCGGCCGCGACGTCTGGCCGCGCATGATGCCGATGCGGCAATCGGGCAGGGCGCCGAAGCCGTCGGCTTCGCCCAGCACCCGCATACCGGGTCTGAGCGCGCATTCCGGCAGCACCGAGATTGCCAGCCCGGAAAGCACCGCGGCGGTGATGACGGTGGCCGAGAAACTGGTGAACAGGATACGATAGTCGCGGTTCTGCTGGTCGAGCACATCGACGGCGGCGCGCCGCCAGATGCAGTTCGGCCGGCCGAAGGCCATCGGCAGCGTTTCCTGCTCATGCGTTGCATGGTTGGCCGAGGTGACCCACAGCAGCGGTTCGCGCCGCACCACCTCCGACTGGCCGCGCACGTCGTTGTGCGTCACCAGCGCTAGGTCGAGATTGCCGCGCTTGATATGCTCGACCAGCCCCGGCGTCGGCTCGCAGATGACGGTGAGTTCGACGCGCGGATTGGAGCGGGTGAACCGTGCCATGATCTCGGGCAGGAAACGGTCGGCGTAGTCGTCGGGCGTGCCGATGCGGATCGTGCCTTCGAGCCGCCGGTCGTCGAAGGCCGCCAGGGTCTCGCGGTTGAGATAGAGCAGCCGCCGCGCATAGGAGAGCAGCTTGTCGCCTTCCTCGGTCAGCCTGTTGGTGCGCCCGTCCTTTTCGAACAGCGGCTTGCCGATCCGCTCCTCCAGCCGGCGCATCTGCATCGACACCGCCGACTGGGTCCGGTGCACCTCTTCGGCTGCCCGCGTGAAGCTGCCGGTATCGGCGATCGAGATGAAGGTCTGCAATTGATCGAGATCGAGCGGCGATTTCATCGATATGATCCATCACTGGTGTTGATGGTAAAGATTAGAAACATTCGTTGGATTAATCAATCGGCCGATGGCAAATTGGCATTGTCCACATGAAGGCATGTGAATCGAAGCCGGAACGGCCGCTGTCGCCAGCGCCGATCGCAAGGCTTTGCCCGTTCGAGTCTGAAGGAGACCGACAATGACCACGTTCGATTTCGCCACCGAGACCTCGCGCATCACCTCGCGTCCGGCCGTTGCGACGCGCGTGGCCAACACCGTCTCCAACATCTACCGCGCCTGGAAAAACCGCCGCGCCTTCTATCGCCTTGGCGAGATGTCGGACGCCGAACTCGCCGATATCGGCCTGACGCGCGCCGACCTGCATGTCGCCATCGACGTGCCGTTTGGCCGCGACCCGACGGCGATGCTGCGCGAGATCGCCAGTGATCGCATCGAAACGATCGAGGATTTCGCTCGCAAGGTGGCCTGATCGGTTGCTTGTTGTTTAGGTTGCCGTGAACCTTTTCAGGGTTCGACGCGACTGACGAGTATGCAGGCTCCCACTCCCTGCCGGATCCCCCCGGCCCGCCTGCACTCTGCCCGGTCCTCCCAGGACCGGGCTTTTCTCTTTCTACCTCAGCGAAGACCGCCTACCGCCGGTCCATGTCCCGCTTAAACTGGTCGAAGATCGTCTCCACGCCCTTCTGGTAGTCATCACGCTGCTGGGCGCCGGTTTCGAACATCTTGCCGAACAGGTCGTCGAACGGGTTTTTCGGACGGCCGCTCGGATTGGCCTGTGGCTGCGGTGCCTGACGTTGCGGGGGCGCTTGAGGCTGTTGCGGCGCCGGCTGTCCGCCGGGGATGCCGCCTAAGCCACCGCCACCTTGCCGCAGCATCTCCTCGAAGATTTTCCCCAGCGGATTGTCTCCGTAGGGGCTTTGCGTCTGCTGGGGCTGCGGCTGCGCCCGCCCCTGCGGCTGCGGCTGAGGCGCGCCACCGCCGAACATGTCCTGCAGCACCTTGCCGAGCGGATTGTCGCCGTAGGGATTGGGTGCCGGCTGCGTCTGGCTTTGCGGCTGTGGCTGAGCCGCGCCGCCGCCGAATATGTCCTGCAACACCTTGCCGAGCGGGTTGTCCATCGGGTTCTGGGGCGGCGGCGCCTGGCGCGGCTGCGGCGCCGGGGCCTGCATGCCGCCGCCTTGCCGCATCATCTGCTCGATGATCTCGCCGAGCGGATTGTTGCCGCCGCCGCCAAAACCACCGGCGGCCTGCATCTGGTTTGCCGTCTGCTTGAACAGCCCGCCCATGACCATCGAGGCGATCGCCGGCAGCATCTGCTGCAGGATCTGCTGATTGACGCCGCTGGCTTGCGCCGCCTGGCTGGCCACGGCGCGAGACAGATCCTTCGAACCGAACAGGTGCCCGAGAATGCCGTTGCCCTCATCGACGCCTTGCGGCGAGAAGGCCCGGGTTGCGTCCTCGAAATACTTGGCGTGCTGGCCGCTGGCCATCGCCGTCATGAAGGCGCCGAGCCCATAGGGGTCGGCGGTGTTGCGTTGCAGCCCCTGCGAAAAGGCCGGCAGCAATGCAGCGACCGCGGCTTGCGTCTGCTGCATCGAAAGCCCGTATTGCTGGGCAAGGGCCTGCATGCCATTGCCGTTCTGGGCCTGCGTCAGCATGTCGAACAAGGTGGGCATCGGCGTCTCCTCCGGAAATCCTCGCCGAAGAAGCCTAGTTTGTTTCCACTTCCGATTGAAGCGACTTTTGCCGGCCGGTCAGCTTTGCCAAATCCGAGGGTTAATAGGCGTATTCCATGAAAACCGGCTCGATCGAGCCGCCCCAGCGCGTGTGATAGGCCGACAGCATCTCCTCGGCGCTGGTGGTGCCGCGCGCCACCACTTCGTCCAACGTGTTGAGGAAGGAGGTCTCGTCGTAGCCGTCGCGGTTCTTCTTGCCACGGTTCTTCAGTCCCATGCGGGAAATGACCATCACGTCACGCGCGATCTCGCGCAGCGTGGTGTTGCGGAACGGTGCGGAGATGCCTTGTTCCGGCACGGCATTGCGCATCGCCAGCGTTTCTTCATACGTCCAGCTCGAGGTCAGCGCCTCGGCGGCATCGAGTGCGGCCTCATCATAAAGCAATCCGACCCAGAAGGCCGGCAGCGCGCAGATGCGCCGCCATGGCCCGCCATCGGCGCCGCGCATCTCGAGGAAGCGCTTCAGCCGCACATCCGGGAACAGCGTTGACAGATGGTTCGCCCAGTCGCCCATTGTCGGCAGCCCGTCCGGCACTTCATTGCGCGCGGCCCCGGCCATGAACTGGCGGAAGGTGATGTGGGTCATGTCGTGATAGCGACCGTCGCGGATGACGAAATACATCGGCACGTCGAGCGCCCATTCGACATAGTCGGCGAAACCGAAATCGGGCGAGAAGCAGAATTCGAGCAGGCCCGAGCGCTGGTTGTCGGTGTCACGCCAAATGTCGCCGCGCCAGCTCTGCAAGCCGTTCGGGTGGCTTTCGGTGAAAGGCGAATTGGCGAACAAGGCCGTCGACAGCGGCTGCAGCTTCAACGACACCTGCATCTTGCGGCGCATGTCGGCCTCGCTCTCGAAGTCGAGATTCACCTGGATCGTGCAGGTGCGGTACATCATGTCGAGGCCCTTGGTGCCGACCTTGGGCATGTAGCGCGTCATGATCTCGTAGCGCGATTTCGGCATTTTCGGCGTCTCGGCTAGCGACCATTTCGGGCTGCCGCCGAGGCCGAGGAAGCGGATGCCCATCGGCTCGGCGATCTCGCGCACCTGCGCCAGATGGGCGTTGCCCTCGCGACAGGTCTGGTGGATCGTCTCCAGCGGTGCGCCGGAAAGCTCGAACTGGCCGCCGGGTTCCAGCGAAATCGCACCCTGGCCGGTCGGTTCGACCAGGCCGATGATGCGGCCATCATCGACGATCGGATCCCAGCCGAGCTTTTCCTGCATGCCTTCGAGGATGGCGCGGATGCCGCGCTCGCCGCCATAGGGGACCGGTGCATTGCCGTCGACATAGAAGGGGAATTTCTCGTGCTCGGTGCCGATGCGCCATTTGTCGCGCGGCTTGTTGCCTTCGGCCAGGTGCTCGACGAGTTCGTCGACACCTTCGATCGGGCGGAAATCGGTCGTATCGCGCGCCATGATGGTACCCTCAGAGGCGGCCGGATGACCGCCGGCGGTAAATGGACGAAATGTCAGCAGACGATCAAGCGAAAAATCCTGAGCCACAGGTCAACAGGAATTGAACGTTGCTGGAACTCTGCGTCCCTTGCAAGGGATGACGTCTCACCAGTCTCCGACCGTTGCCTGCATCACCGCGAGCGCGGCCACCGCCGCCGTATCGGCGCGCAGGATACGCGGGCCGAGCGGAATGGCGGTGACGAAGGGCAGGGCGCGCAGCATCTTACGCTCATCGTCGGAAAAGCCACCCTCCGGCCCGACCAGCAGCCCAAGCTTCTTGTCCTTGACCGCCTGCAGCGCGGCCAGCGGATTGTTGGTCGAAGCATCCTCGTCGCAGAAGATCAGCCGTCGCTCTGTGTCCCAGCCGGTCAACAGGCGGTCGAATTTTTCGGCTTCGCGCACCTGAGGCACCGCCAGGATGCCGCATTGCTCGGCAGCTTCGACGACATTGGCGCGCAGGCGATCGATCGACGGCTTGGCCACTTGCGTGTGCTGGGTAATGACCGGCTGCAGGATACCGGCGCCCATCTCGACCGCCTTCTGCACGAGATAATCGAGCCGGCCCTGCTTCAGCGGCGCAAAGCAGTAGACGAGATCGGGCAGAGGCGGCTGCGGCCGCTGCAGCGCCGACACCTTCAGCCGCACCGCCCTTTTCGTCTTCGCCGATATGGCCGCCGACCACTCGCCGTCGCGGCCATTGAACACCAGGATTTCGGCGCCTTCGCCAAGCCGCAGCACATGCAGGAGATAGTGGCTCTGCTGTTGGCCGGCCTCGAATTCGATGTCCGGCGCGAGATCGTCGGTCACGAACAGACGTTGCATTTTGTAATTGGCGCGCATCGCCGAGGAATGAGCGAGCCGGCCGCCGGCGTCAAGCCTCGGCGGTCGGATGCCACACCGGCCGAAAGCCGTGCCGCAGCACGCAGAGCGTCGTGGCCGGCGTCAGTAGCGAGAGTGTCTTGCTTTTGAGCATGTCGAAATCGTTGGGGTGCTCATATCCCGCAAAGGACCAGCGCAGTGCCTTGCCGCTACGCAAGGCATAAACAGTGCCGCCATCCGCAACCACGACGCCGTCCGGCAGGCCGGCAAGGTCTTCAACCGCAATCACTGGCGGCTTGCCGCCTGACGCCAGCCGCTCCTTGTGCAGCCGCTTGTCGACCATCGGCGCGCGCGGTTCGGCGATGCCGAAGGCTTCGCCGAAGCGGCCGACGAAATCCCTGGCCCGTTCGCGCTGGCAAAAGAAGCAGGGGCGATGCCCGGCCGCCAGTGCGGTCACCTCGTCGAGGAAGAACAGCTCGGTCCAGCCCGCTTTACCGCCCTTCCGGTTGCGGCCCATCGGTTCGCGCTGCACATTTCGGAATTGGCAGACGCAGACGATCCAGGCTTGAAGCGCCCAGCGCTTTTTCTTGAGCGTCTTCGTCTCGGGATCGTGGATGATGCCGCGATTGCCGGTGAACATGCCGCGATCGGGCACCGCGTGGATGATACCGAACGGATCGACCCGGTTCTGCAGTGGCATAGTTTTCTCTCCGGACACGCATCTTGGCTGCAATGCGAGCGGCATGATATCGGTCGTCGCAGCTTTTTCATGTCAGCAGGGTTTTGCGATGCGGGTGCTGGTGGTCCAGAACTACGACAATACCGGCCTCGGCCAGGTCGGCGCAGCACTTGCGGAAGCGGGCGCCGATCTCGACCTGCGTCTCCCTTACAGGGGCGATCCCCTGCCGGATGACGCGGCCGGGCATGATGCCATGGTGGTGCTCGGCGGGGGCCAGAATGCGCTGGCCGACGATGAGTATCCCTATTTCCCGGCACTGCTCGAACTGACCCGCGACTTTGCCGACAAGGATCGCGCCGTGCTCGGCATCTGCCTAGGCAGCCAGCTCGTCGCTCGTGCCTTTGGTGGCGAGAACCGTATCGGCGGCGCCAATGAGTTCGGTTGGCACGGCGTGTCGCTGACGCCTGACGCCAAGGCCGATCCGGTGCTGGGCGCTCTGCCGGCAAAGTTCCCGATCTTCCAATGGCACGACGACACCTTCGTGTTGCCCGAAAACGCCGTGCGGCTTGCCGGCAACGATGTCGCCGAGAACCAGGCGTTTCGCGTCGGCCGCGCCGTGTACGGTTTCCAGTTTCACTTCGAGGCCGACCGGCCGATGCTCAAGGACTGGAGCGCGTCCTTTGCCCCGACCATCGCTGCGCGCCATCCCGACTGGGCCGGCAAGCTCGATGGCGAAATGGCCCGCAACGGGCCCGATGCGGATGCCGCTGGCCTCGCCATTGCCCGGGCCTGGGTAGCGACCATCTGAGCGTTGGTCTCTCCGTACCCTCCAGCGTGACATAATTGGCACGCGGCGGTGAAACCGCCTGGGGAAAACGGTTTCATTCTTGGCTTGTGTCCGCCCGCCATCCTAGAAGGCGCGCGCTCTGCATCTTCTGTGCAACGGCTATGAACCTTTTGTGTGACCCGCGCGACACACCGTTGATACAGAACATGCCTAGAAGCGCAAAATCGTCGAAACTTTGAAGCGAATTCTCCGTTTCAACGCATTGGTAACCGCCTGGTGCACAGATGCAGAAAGCTCAACAAGAGATGACCTCCGTGAAAGCAGCGCTTCTGTCCTTTGCCATGTTGTCCGCCATCGTGCTGTGCGGTCTCGGCATCTATGCCGCCGACGCAGCCAACAACCACAACGCCGTCGACGGTTACGGCGTCACCGCCTCGCTGCGCTAAAGCGGGAAGCGTCTTTCGCGTCCTCCGACGCGCGGCGCTCAAGCTTCCTTGATCGTCATTGTCAGGATGCGTTTGTCCGCGCCGTCGACGACGAGCGCGCTCAGCATGCCTGATTGCCAGGCAAGCGTGTCGACATTGACGCGGTTGGCCATCACTTCCGCCTCCGGCACCGGCGTGTGGCCGTGCACCACGATCTTCGGATAGAGGTCGGGGTGGTTGTGGAAGACGTCGCGGATCCAGATCAGATCCTGCGGGTTTTGCTTCTCCAGAGGAATGCCCGGCCTGATGCCGGCATGGCAGAAGAAGAAGTCCCCGAAAGTCACGGAAAACGGCAGCGATCGCAGGAAGTCGATGTGGCTTTGCGGCACGGCCTCGACCAGTGCCTGATGTCCTCTGCGCACGGCCGATTCGGCCTTGCCGAACCACACGCTTGTGCCTTCACTGATCGTTACGCCGTAAGACTGTGCCGTCTGGATGCCGCCGAACCGGATGAAAAGCCCTTCCGGGTCAGGGGTCTTGAGAAAATCGAGAAAGCCGATGTCGTGGTTGCCGGCCAGCATCAGGTGACGAGGGTCTCGCTCTTGCGCTTCGATCAGGAAATCGATGACGCCCTTCGAGTCCGGCCCGCGGTCGACATAGTCGCCAAGATGGATGACGCGCCAGTCGGCAGGCGCCTCCTGCTCGACCTCGGCCCTGATGCGCAGATGCATGGCGGCCAGCAGGTCGAGCCGGCCGTGGACGTCGCCGATCGCATAGAGACGGATGCCGTCCGGCCCATGCGCGTCGAGAAAATGGATGCCGGATTCTGCCAATTCTTCGGTGTCTCCGTGGTCAGGCGGTCACGGGACCTGGCGCCGGAGCTGGTCCTTGCCCATGTCGGTGACAAGACGCTTTCCGCACAGCGCCAGCGTGATGTCCATCTCCTTGCGGATGATTTCCAACGCCTTGGTAACCCCTTCCTTGCCAAGCGCCCCCAGGCCGTAAAGAAACGGCCGGCCTATATAGGTTCCCTTGGCACCGAGGCAAAGCGCCTTCAGGACATCCTGGCCGGAGCGGATGCCGCCATCCATATGCACTTCGATCGTGTCGCCGACCGCGTCGGCAATCTCTTCCAGCACGCCGATCGACGACGACGCACCATCGAGCTGGCGCCCGCCATGGTTGGAAACGATGATCGCGTCGGCGCCGGTCTTGGCCGCCATCAGCGCGTCCTCCTTGTCGAGAATGCCCTTGAGGATCAGCTTGCCGCCCCAGCGCTCCTTGATCCAGGCGACGTCCTTCCACGACAGATGCAGGTCGAACTGCTCCGTCGTCCACGATGCCAGCGAGGCCATGTTGCCGACGCCCTTGGCGTGGCCGACAATGTTGCGGAAGGTCCGCCGCTTAGTGCCGGCCATGGCGGCGCACCAGCGCGGGCGGATGGCCATGTCGACGATGTTGGTCAGCGTCAGCTTGGGTGGCGCCGAAAGCCCGTTGCGGATGTCCTTGTGACGCTGACCGAGAATCTGCAGGTCGAGCGTCAGCACGAGCGCCGAGCATTTCGCCGCCTTTGCCCTGTCGATCAGGTTGAGCACGAAATCCTTGTCACGCAGCACATAGAGCTGAAACCAGAACGGCTTCGTGGTAACCGAGGCGACATCCTCGATCGAGCAGATGCTCATCGTCGACAAGGTAAACGGCACGCCGAATTCCTCCGCCGCCTGCGCCGCCAGCATCTCGCCATTGGCGTGCTGCATGCCGGTCATGCCGGTTGGCGCCAATGCCACCGGCATAGACACTTTTTCGCCGATCATCGTCGATGCCAGCGAACGGTTGTCCATGTCGACGAGGACGCGCTGGCGGAACTTGATCTTCTGGAAATCCTCCTCGTTGGCCCGATACGTGCTTTCGGTCCACGAACCGGAATCGGCATAGTCGAAGAACATCTTCGGCACACGCCGGCGTGCGAGGTCCTTGAGGTCGGCGATGGTCAGGATCTGGCTCATGGGCTTCCCGTTTCGATAGCTAGGAGCGTTTGCGTGCTGGTTCTGTATCGGTGGCGTCAACGCGCTGTTTCAACCTCAGCCGCGAGACGCGCTGCCAGTCGCCGCTGCGCTCGGCCTCCGCCATCGACCGTTCGACATAGGTGATGTGGTCCATCGCCGCCTGGCGGGCGGTGGCCGGGTCGCCGGCCTTCACCGCCGCATGGATCGCCCGATGCTGCGCAAGCAGGGCGTCGCGCGCGCCGGGCACGGTGAACACCAGCAGCCGGTTCTGGAACACGCCCTCCGACAGCAGCCGATAACAGGAGCGCAGCGTGTGCAAAAGGATGATGTTGTGCGCGCATTCGCAGATCGCGTGGTGGAACTCGACGTCGATCTCGGCCTCGTCGTCGAAGTCGCCGGTCCGGTGCGCATCGTCCATGCGTGCCATGATCTTGTCGAGCAGCGCCATGTCGTCTGGGGTGGCGCGCCGTGCCGCATATTCAGCCGCAACCCCTTCGATCTCGCGGCGGTATTCCAGATAGTCGGTCACTGCCTTGCGGTGCATCGAGATCAGGTCCGTCACCGGTTTGGTGAAGAGCTGGCCGATGACATCGGCGACATGCGTGCCGCCGCCGGGCCTTGTCGTCAAAAGGCCGCGTCCTTCCAGTGCCTTCAGGGCGTCACGCAGGATCGGCCGCGATACGTCGAACTGGCGTGCAAGCTCGCGCTCGCCCGGCAGCCGGTCGCCGGTGCGCAGCACGCCTTCGAGGATGAGGCTCTCGATCTGCTGCACCACCTCGTCGGCGGTGCGCGAATGCTCGATCCTGGAAAAAATGTCGCTCAACAGAATGCCTGGAAGGTGAACCGATGCCGCAGAATAGAGCCTGCCTCGCCAACTGGTCAAATTATTTATCCAATTGACAAAAAGCAGGCCGATTTCCCGCCCGATCCCGTGATCTTCGGCTAACTTTGCCGTTTGCGTCGTCAGGCCATTGGCACTAGAGGGACGCGAGTGCAAGCGGGTTCAAGGAAACCCCCGGGGAACAAGCCGTGTCAGACGACCCGTCCGATCTCGAATTCCAGCCGCGCGCCAAGGGCAGCGTCATGGGCTTTCCCGCGCATGAGGGCCGGCCCGGCGCACTCGGCGAGGTTCATGCCCGGCCGCATCCGCTGATCGAAAAGCCACGCGTCCTGATGCAACTCGCCTTCATGACGGAGGGCGGCTCCGGCGTCGACCACGCGGTGCTTTCCGAACTGTCGCGGCGCCTCGGCATCGCCGCGCCCGACCGCCAGGCCCGCCACCATGCCATGAAATGGGGCAAGGGCTCGCTGCGCTGGGAGCGGCACACCGAATTCTCGACCTATTTGTGGGAAGGGCCGCTTTCCGAAAGCGGCAGGACGCAGGAGGACTCACCCTTCGGCAACGGGTTTTCCCCGCCGGGAACCTGCATCTCCGGCATCAGGCTCGAAATCCGCAAATGGACGCAAGCAAGCGAGCAACTGATAGCCGGTTTCGATCCGACCAGCCTGTGCTACTCGCTGGTCGAGCGCGGAAACGCCGCCATCGTCACCGATTTTCGCCAGGATGGCGATGGCCTGACGCGCATGCTGCTGCTCGATCGCGGCTTGACCCCGGCGCGCACCGGCGCGTTGTCGCAGCGGCTTATCGACATCGAAACCTATCGGACGCTGGCCATGCTCGGCCTGCCGCTGGCGTTGACCTTGTCCGGCCGCGCCCGCCGCATCGAGGATCGGCTGGCGCAGACCACGCTGGAGATGAAGGTCGCCGGGACTCGCGACAGCCAGACCTTGCTGGCCGATCTGACCGAACTTGCGGCGGAGCTGGAGGCGGACGCGGCGTCGAGCCTTTACCGTTTCGGCGCCAGCCGCGCCTATGACGGCATCGTCGGCGAACGGCTGGACGCACTCGAGGAAGAGGCTGTGCCCGGCTATGACACATGGCGCGGGTTCCTGCAGCGCCGTGTGGCGCCCGCAATGCGCACCTGCCGCTCGGTCGAGGAGCGGCAGGAAAATCTATCGCGAAAACTGACCCGCGCTACGACGCTGCTGCGCACCTGGGTCGATGTCGAGGTCGAGAAGCAGAACCGCGACCTGCTTGCCTCGATGAACAACCGGGCCCGCCTGCAATTGCGCCTGCAGCAGACCGTCGAGGGGCTCTCGGTCGCCGCCGTCTCCTATTATGTGGTCGGCCTTGTCGGCTATGTCGCCAAGGGCGCCTCGATCTTCGGCCATGCCTTCGCCCCGGAGATCATTACCGCTGCTTCGGTGCCTGTCGCCATCCTGCTGGTCTGGTGGGGCGTGCGCCGCGTGCGCCGGATGCACTCCGAACCCGGCAAGCCGCCCGGCGAATAGCAGCGGCAGATTGCCGCTGCGTAAGCCTGTCTCTGCCTTGAAGTTGGATTCGCCGCCATTACAGGATTTGCACCCAACGCGCTTCACTGGTAAAAGATTTTGACCAGTCAAGCGAAATGAGGCTGCTGATGTCCGGCCTGGCCATGCCGAAACCAGACGATGCCACGATGCGCCGGCGCGACGAGATCGTCGCCGACATGCGCATCATCGTGCCGGGTGAGGGCGTTGTCGACGCCGCCAATTCCATGCGCGCTTTCGAGAGCGACGGCCTGACCGCCTATCGGCAGCTGCCGCTGGTTGTCGTGCTGCCGCAAACGGTGGCGCAGGTTTCGCGCGTGTTGAGATACTGCAACGACCGCAACATCCGCGTCGTGCCGCGCGGCTCCGGCACCTCGCTGTCGGGTGGGGCGCTGCCGCTCGAGGACGCGGTGCTTTTGGTGATGAGCCGCTTCAACCGTATCCTCGGGATCGATTTTCCCAATCGCGTCGTCGTTGCCCAGCCGGGCGTCACCAATCTCGGCATCACCACCGCCGTCGAGCAGGAGGGCTTTTACTACGCCCCCGATCCATCCTCCCAGATCGCCTGCTCGATCGGCGGCAATGTCGCGGAGAATTCCGGCGGCGTGCACTGCCTGAAATACGGCCTCACAGCCAACAATGTGCTCGGCATCGAGATGGTGCTGATGAATGGCGAGGTGGTGCGGCTGGGCGGCAGTCACCTCGATGCGGAAGGCTACGACCTGCTCGGCGTCATGACCGGGTCCGAAGGGCTGCTCGGCGTCGTCACCGAGGTCACCGTGCGCATCCTGAAGAAGCCGGAGACGGCACGTGCACTGCTGATCGGCTTCCCGACCAGCGAGCAGGGCGGCCAGTGCGTTGCCGACATCATCGGCGCCGGCATCATCCCGGGCGGCATGGAGATGATGGACCGGCCGGCGATCCATGCGGCGGAAGATTTCGTTCATGCCGGCTATCCCCTCGATGTCGAGGCGCTGCTGATCGTCGAGCTCGACGGGCCGGGCGTCGAGGTCGATCATCTGATCGGGCTGGTCGAGGCGATCGCCTACAAGAACGGCTCGACCACCTGCCGCATTTCGCAGTCCGAACAGGAACGGCTGAGCTTCTGGGCCGGCCGCAAGGCGGCGTTTCCGGCCGTCGGCCGCATCTCGCCCGACTACTACTGCATGGACGGCACCATCCCGCGCAAGGAGTTGCCGCGCGTGCTCGCCGGCATGCGCGAGCTGTCGGAAAAATACGGTCTCGGCGTCGCCAATGTCTTTCATGCCGGTGACGGCAATCTGCATCCGCTGATCCTCTACGACGCCAACGTACCGGGCGAACTCGACAAGGCCGAAAGTTTCGGCGCCGATATATTGCGGCTCTGCGTCAAGGTCGGCGGCGTCTTGACCGGCGAACACGGTGTGGGCGTGGAAAAACGCGACCTGATGCCGGAAATGTTCACCCAGATCGATCTCGACCAGCAGATGCGCGTCAAATGTGCCTTCGATCCCAACCATCTGCTCAACCCGGGAAAAGTATTTCCGCAGCTGCGGCGATGCGCCGAGCTTGGGCGGATGCATGTGCACCGCGGGCAGGTGGCGTTTCCGGACATTCCGAGGTTTTGAGGGTGATGACGGCGCGTGAACACCCCCCTCTGTCCTGCCGGACATCTCCCCCTCAAGGGGGGAGATTGGCAGCTTGCGCGCCTCGCCCTTCCGTCATCATTGAAGATTGGCGAAGCCATATGCGACATCCGATCTCCCCCCTTGAGGGGGAGATGTCCGGCAGGACAGAGGGGGGCGCCAGGGAACTCGGCATATCCGAACTCGCATCTGGCGCGGTCTCTTCATGACCACCTTCACCCCGACCACCCCATCCGAAGTCCTCTCCACCATAGCCTGGGCCGTGGCGGAAGAGGCGCCGCTCGAACTCCTCGGCCATGGCTCCAAGCGTGGCATCGGCCGGCCGCTGCAAACCGAACACACGCTCGACCTGTCGAAATTATCTGACGTCACGCTCTATGAACCGGCTGAACTGGTGCTGTCGGCCAAGGCAGGCACACCGTTGGCCGAGATCGAAAAACTGCTGGCGGAAAACGGCCAGCAGCTCGCTTTCGAGCCGATGGATTACGGCCCGCTGCTTGGTGGCGAACCGGGCAAAGGTACGATCGGCGGTGTGCTCGGCGCTAACCTCTCCGGTCCGCGCCGGCTCAAGGCGGGGGCCGCGCGCGACCATGTCCTGGGCATCAATGTGGTGTCCGGTCGTGGCGAGGCCTTCAAGTCGGGCGGTCGCGTGGTCAAGAACGTCACCGGCTATGACATGTCGAAGCTGATGGCCAACAGCTGGGGCACGCTGGCCGTCTTCACCGACGTCACCTTCAAGGTGCTGCCGGCAGCCGAGACTGAAGTCACGCTCGCCATCCGTAGCCTGCTCGACGATGCCGCGGCCGCCGCCATGGCCCTGGCGCTTGGCTCGAGTGCTGAAGTATCGAGTGCCGCCCACCTGCCGGAGCGGATCGCCGCGCGCGTCGCCAGCGGCAGTCTCGGCAGCGAGGCCGCCACGCTGCTGCGCGTCGAGGGTTTCGGCCCGTCGGTCGCCTACCGCATCGCCGCACTGAAAACGCTGCTCGGCAATGCCGGCCCGCTGGAGGAGATTGGCGGCGAGGTTTCGCGGCTGATCTGGCGCGACGTTCGCGATTGCAGGCCTTTCGCCGACGGCAGCGAGAAGCCGGTCTGGCGCATCTCGATGACGCCTTCTCAGAGCCACCAGATGGTCCTGACGCTGCGCATGCAGGCCGCCGTCAGCGCCTTTTATGACTGGCAGGGCGGACTGGTTTGGCTGCGCATGGAGCAGGGCGATCCGGAAGCCGCTCTGCTGCGCGGGCTGTTGAGGAAACATGGCGGCGGCCATGCGACGCTGGTGCGCGCCGCACCCTCGCATCGCGCCGCTCTACCGGTGTTCGAGCCGCAGCCGCCCGCTCTTGCTGCACTATCGGTCCGCCTGAAACAGGAATTCGACCCCAAGAATATCTTCAATCCCGGCCGCATGGCCTAGGACATCAGCGATGCAGACCAATTTTTCGCTTGCCCAGCTTGCCGATCCGCATGTCGCGGAATCGGAAAAGATCCTGCGCAAATGCGTGCATTGCGGCTTCTGCACTGCGACGTGCCCGACCTATGTGACGCTCGGCAACGAGCTCGATTCACCGCGCGGGCGCATCTACCTGATCAAGGACATGCTGGAAAACGGCCGTCCGGCCGACAAGCAGATCGTCACCCATATCGATCGCTGCCTGTCGTGCCTTGCCTGCATGACCACCTGCCCGTCGGGCGTCAACTACATGCATCTGGTCGACCATGCCCGCGCCCATATCCAGGAGACCTACAAGCGGCCACTGCTCGACCGCCTGACCCGCGCCATGCTGGCCTTCGTGCTGCCCTATCCCCAGCGGTTTCGCGCCGCGCTCAAGCTGGCGAAGCTGGGCAAGCCGTTCATAGGCTTGTTCGACAAGGTTCCGGCGCTGAAGCCGCTCAGTGCGATGCTCAAGCTTGCGCCGGCGTCGATCCCGGCAGCTTCGCCGATAGGCTCGCCGGGCATCCATGCCGGGCAAGGGACCAAAAGAGGTCGCGTCGCCATCCTCACCGGCTGCGCGCAATCGGTGCTCGATCCCGCCATCAACGAGGCGACGATTTCGCTGCTGACACGGCTCGGCGTCGAGGTCTTGGTGCCGCCGGGCGAAGGCTGTTGCGGTGCGCTGGTCCATCATATGGGGCGCGAACAGGCCGCGCTTGCCTCGGCGAGGCAGAATGTCGACGCCTGGACACGCGCCCTCGACCAGGGCGGGCTCGATGCCATCGTCATCACCGCCTCGGGCTGCGGCACGACGATCAAGGACTACGGTTTCATGCTGCGGCTCGACCCGGCCTATGCCGACAAGGCCGCGCGCGTCTCGGCACTGGCCAAGGACGTTACCGAATATCTCTCGATCCTCGACCTGCCCGAACCGGTTCGCAAGCCGGGCACTGTCGTTGCCTATCACTCGGCCTGCTCGATGCAGCACGGCCAGAAGATCACCCGCCAGCCGAAAGAACTGCTGGCCAAGGCCGGCTTCATCGTGCGCGAGCCGCGTGAAGGGCATCTCTGCTGCGGCTCCGCCGGCACCTACAACATCCTGCAGCCCGAGATCTCGGCCAAACTGCGCGACCGCAAGGTGAAAAACATCGAGGCGACGGGTGCCTCGATCGTCGCCACCGGCAACATCGGCTGCATCACGCAAATCGCTTCCGCCGCGAAGATGCCGGTGGTGCACACGATCAAGCTGCTCGACTGGGCTTATGGCGGGCCGAGGCCGGAAGGTGTTCTGGAAGAGACCCTGATCGCGGCGGAATAGGACGACCTTGGCGGGCGCTTACTCCGCCGCGAGCCTGTCCGCCGTGCCGTAAGTCGCCTCGTAGAGCGCGCGCTGGCGGCTGAGCGCGACCATGGTGTTGCGCAGCAGGATGGCGACCGTGATCGGGCCGACGCCGCCCGGCACCGGGGTGATCCAGGAGGCGACCTCGCGCACGCTTTCAGTGTCGACGTCGCCGACGATGCGGCTGGAGCCGTCGGGGGCGATTTCGGAATTGATGCCGATGTCGATGACGGCAGCGCCCGGCTTGACCATGTCGGCCTTGATCAGCCGCGGCTTGCCGACGGCGACGAACAGCGCATCGGCGCGCCTTGCATGGGCGGCGACCGATCGCGTCATGTGGTGGCAGACCGTCACCGTCGCGCCCTCGCTCATCAACAGGAAGGCGATCGGCTTGCCGACGATTTCCGAATGGCCGACGATGACGACTTCCAGTCCCTTGAGGTCGAGGCCGGTTTCCTTCAGCAGCTCGACCGAGGCGGCCGCCGTGCAAGGTGCGAGATCGAGCTGGTTGTAGACGATGTTGCCGATTGAGGCCGGATGCATGCCTTCGACATCCTTCAGCGGATGCACCGCCGCTTGCAGCGTCTTGATGGGGATATGCGCTGGCACGGGCCGCTGGATGATGATGCCGGTAACGCGCGGATCGGCATTCAGGCCGTGGATCGCAGCTTCCAACTCGCCTGCTGTGATGGTGGCGGGAAAGCGCCGTTCCTCGAAATCGATGCCGGCGAGCTCAGCCTTGGCGCGCTGGTTGCGCACATAGACGTCCACCGCATCGGTGTCGCCGACGGTGATCGAGATCAGCTTGGGCGGAAAACCCTCGGCTTTGGCGATCGCTGCGTCCTCGCGAACGGCGGCGATGATGCGCTGGGCTACCGGGCCGCCCTTGAGATAACGGCTGTCTTCGGACAGAGGCATGGGTGAACTCTTTTGTGGAACTTGCCACCGAGATAGCAAAAGAATGCGGCAAAGGGCAGCATGAAAGCGAACCGCTATGCCCGTTGCGCGACGCGTGGGTGACCTTTTGCCCTCGATTTCTGCTCAAAACGGAAAGGGCAGCGCGGTTTCCCGTGCTGCCCTTCCTGACCGGCCGCATCCCCATACGGCCCGTCCCCCGTATCCCTAAACTGGCCTCGAAACGCGGACTGCTTTGCCGGCCAGGTGATTCGCAAGGACTATTATATCACCTCGACCGTGGTTCCGACATTGACCCGCTCATAGAGATCGACGACGTCCTCGTTGCGCATGCGGATGCAGCCCGATGACACCGCGCCGCCGATCGTCCACGGCTGGTTGGTGCCATGGATGCGGTATTCGGTGGTGCCGAGGTAGAGCGCACGGGCACCAAGCGGGTTCTCCATGCCGCCGGCAAGATAGGTCGGCAAATAGCGGCCCTTGGCGGCTTCGCGCTTGATCATCTGCGCCGGCGGGCGCCAGTCCGGCCACTCGCGCTTGTTGGTGATCTTGTGCGTACCCGACCATTCGAAGCCCGGCTTGCCGGTGCCGACGCCATAGCGCCTTGCCTTGCCGTTCTTCTCGACCAGGAAGAGGAAATTCTGCGTGGTGTCGATGACGATCGTGCCCGGCTTCTGGCCTCCGTCATAGTCGACTTCCTGCGGCAGGTAGATCGGGTTGATCTGAGGACGCGCGACCATGCGCTTGGCCGGCGGCTGCACCGCCGCCGTCTGCACCCGGTCGGGCTGCGCCGGGCGCAGGCGTCGCTGCTGCTGCACCACCTGCCGGTTCTGGCGCACGATGCCGGGCGCATGGCCAAGCTGCAGCACCCAGGGTGCGGAAAGGTCGGGGCTCACCATCACCGGCGGCCTGTCGGCATAGCGGTCGCCGGCGATTGAGGGTGTGACGCCGGCGGCAAACACAGCCACGGCGCCGAGCACGGGAAACAACACTGTCTTCATCGTAACGCACCTTGATCGTCTGATACAAACGGGTGGAAACGTCCTCCCGGTTCGGCGATCATTGGCGCGCAAGCAGCAACCGAAACATGAATCGGAATGCGTAAAATGCGGCTTTGTCAGTAAACCTTTCGGTGTGGTTACCGCCGGGTTCAGGAATCTGGTAAAGCCGCAGTAAATGCCGCGCAAAAGCGCGTTAACGAACGGATTTTGGCCTATGGACAAGGAACACACCGGCCTGCTCGCCGGCCCCGACGGTGTCGCGCGCTGCTTCTGGCACGGCAATCTGCCCGACTATCTGCACTATCACGATCATGAATGGGGCCGGCCTGTGGCCGACGACCGCAGGCTGTTCGAAAAGATCTGCCTGGAAGGCTTTCAGTCGGGCCTGTCGTGGCTGACCATACTGCGCAAGCGGGAGAATTTTCGCGAAGCCTTCGCCAATTTCGAATTCGACAAGGTAGCAAGCTTCACCGACAAGGATGTCGAGCGCCTGCTCGGCAATGCCGGCATCATCCGCCATCGCGGCAAGATCGTCTCGACCATCAACAACGCCAGGCGCGCCCGCGAAATGGTGGACGAATTCGGCTCACTGGCCGCCTGGTTCTGGAAGTTCGAACCCGGCAAGGACGAGCGGCCGCAAATCGTCGACCTCGCCCATTTGCGCGCGAACCCGACAACGGCCGTCTCGGTGCGGATTTCGAAGGAGCTGAAGAAGCGCGGCTGGAGCTTTGTCGGCCCGACCACCGTCTACGCTTTCATGCAGGCCATGGGCCTGGTCAACGACCACCTCGAGGGCTGCGCCTGCCGCCAAGAGGTCGAGAAGCAGCGGAAGGCTTTCAGGCGGCCGAAATAGGCTCAGGTGCCGTTGGCGCTGGCCAGCACCAGGCCGGCGACGATCGCCACCACCGTGGCCAGGGTCGGATAGATCACCAGCAGGCCGGTCATCAACGCGTCGCGCATGGATGGTCCCTTGCCGGTGTCGGCGGGTACTTCGAACGGTCCGGCAGCCTGGCTGACCATTTTCGGGACGTTGATGTCGGCCGGGCGCAAGCGTGCGGACAATCCGGCATCGCTGTCGATGGCATGGAATCTTGCTGTGCTGGTCATGGCCGCGAACCCCTCATTTCCTGCGCTTTATCGGCGGCGATTGTGTCGGCACGATGCCGCACGCATGGCGGGATTGTTTCATTTGCGGTCCGGATTGGTTTCAAGGAGGTGCGGCGTCGCCTTCTCTCATCAGGAGCGCCAGAGGTCTGACCCTTGCCGCATCCGACCTCTTCGGTTAGGACACCCGCGTTGCGAAAATCGCAACATTGCCGACCTGCAAGCATCATAAAACGCCGAGCAAACACCCCATGGCCGATAAATCGGAAAAGACGAAAGCGCGACTGCCGCGCGGCTTTGCCGACCGCAGCGCCGAGGACATCCGCGCCGTCGAGAAGATGATGGCGACGATCCGCTCGGTCTATGAGCTTTACGGCTTCGAACCGGCAGACCAGCCGCTGATCGAATACACCGATGCGCTCGGAAAATTCCTCCCCGACCAGGACCGGCCGAACGAAGGCGTGTTCTCCTTCCAGGATGACGACGATCAGTGGCTGTCGCTGCGCTACGACCTGACCGCGCCGACGGCGCGTTATGTCGCCGAGAATTACGAGCGGCTGCCAAAACCTTACCGCAGCTATCGCTCAGGCTGGGTGTTCCGCAACGAGAAGCCCGGCCCCGGCCGCTTCCGCCAGTTCATGCAGTTCGATGCCGACACGATCGGCACGCCGGGTGTGGCCGCCGACGCCGAAATGGCCATGATGATGGCCGACGTCATGGAAGCGCTGGGCATCAAGCGCGGCGACTACGTCATCCGCGTCAACAACCGCAAGGTGCTGGATGGCGTGCTGGAGGCGATCGGCCTTGGCGGCGAGGAGAATGCCGGCCGCCGGCTGACGGTGCTGCGTGCGATCGACAAGCTCGACAAGCTCGGGCCGGAAGGCGTGAAGCTTTTGCTTGGCCCGGGCCGCTGGGACGGCGGCAAGGAGGGCGAAGGCGACTTCGCCAAGGGCGCCGGGTTGAACAACGGGCAAGCCGAGGCGGTTCTTCTCGCGACTGCGAGGACTATACAGGCCGGCCAGGATTCCATGGTCAGTTCGAACGCGATCTACCAGGAAGGCGTCGGCGAACTCGCCACGATTGAAGCGCTGGTCAGGGCGGCCGGATATGACAAAGACCGGATTGCCATGGACCGCTCGGTCGTGCGCGGCCTCGAATACTACACCGGCCCTGTCTTCGAAGCCGAGCTTCTGGCCGAAATCCCCAACGAAGACGGCCAGATCGTGCGCTTCGGTTCGGTCGGTGGCGGCGGGCGCTATGATGGCCTCGTCTCGCGCTTCCGTGGCGAGCCGGTGCCGGCAACCGGTTTTTCCATCGGCGTCTCCAGGCTGATGACCGCGCTGAAGAACCTCGGCAAGCTTGATGCCTCGGACGTGATTGCGCCGGTCGTCGTGCTGGTGATGGACAAGGACACCGACAGCCTCGGCCGCTACCAGAAGATGGTGGCGGAGCTGCGCGCCGCCGGCATCCGTTCCGAAATGTATCTCGGCGGCGCTGGTATGAAGGCGCAGCTCAAATATGCCGACCGTCGCGGCTGTCCGGTCGCCATCATCCAGGGCGGCGACGAGCGCGCCAAGGGCGAGCTGCAGATCAAGGACCTGATCGAAGGCGCGCGCATGTCGGCCGAAATATCAGACAACGCCGAATGGCGCGCGGCGCGCCCGGCACAGGTGACCGTGGCGGAGGGCGAGCTGGTCGTCGAGGTGAGGAAGATATTGGCGGCGCAGGCTGAGGAGAGGGCGCGTGGCAAGTAGAGGCCGCGTTGGCGCCTCTGGTTTGGGACCAGAGGGTCGTGCAGCACTGAGGTCAGCAAGTTGACCTCCCGCACCCCCGCCATCTCCACCGACATCACCAACCTTTTCGCCACGCGCAACACGCATGCGGTCGAGGTCGCCGTACTACAACCCGCCGACCCGTTCCTCGACATGGCCGGCGAGGATCTGCGCCGCCGGATTTTCCTGACTGAAAGCGAGACCGGCCAGACATTGTGCCTGCGGCCGGAATTCACCATTCCGGTCTGCCTCGACCACATAAGTTCGCAGGCCGGCACGCCGCGCCGTTATTCCTATCTAGGCGAGGTGTTTCGCCAGCGCCGCGAAGGCGGCAACGAGTTCTTCCAGGCCGGCATCGAGGATCTCGGCGACCGCGATACCGCGCAAGCGGATGCCCGCTCGGTGGCTGACGCGCATGCGCTGCTATCGCTGGTGCTGCCCGGCCAGGCATTGGCGATCACGCTTGGCGACCAGACCATTTTCGAGGCGGTGCTGGCCGCCCTTGGCCTGCCGCGCGGCTGGCGCATGCGTCTTGCCCGCGCGTTCGGCTCGGCGCCGATGCTTGAGGCGGCACTCGCCGATCTCGCCAACCCGCCGCGCAACAGCCAGCTCTCAGGTCCGGTCGCCGCTCTGGTCCTCGACGGTGATCTGGACGGTCTTTCCGCCCATATCGCCAGCGGCATGGAAGAGGCCGGCCTGTCGGCGTCCGCCGGACGCTCGCCATCCGACATTGCCCGGCGGCTGATCGAGAAAGCCGAATTGCGCAGCGTTCGGCTGTCGAGCGAGGCGTTTTCCGCGCTGAAGGATTTTCTGGCGATCGACGTTCCGCTTGATGGTGCGGCCCAGGCACTGGAGACCTTCGCCACCGGCGCAGGGCTGTCGCTCGATGTCGCGCTGGAAAAGTTCGCTGCCCGCGCCAAGGCGATCGAAGCGCATGGCTTGCCGGCCGATAAAATCCGCTACGACGCCGCGTTCGGCCGCCCGCTCGACTACTACACCGGCCTGGTTTTCGAAATCGCGGCGGACAATGGCGACCGGCCGCTGGTCGGCGGCGGCCGCTATGACCGGCTGCTGACCTTGCTTGGCGCCAAGACGCCTATCCCCGGCGTCGGCTTTTCCGTCTGGCTCGACCGCATCGAGGCGTTGCGGGAGACGGCGCCATGATCACGCTGGCGATCCCATCCAAAGGCCGCCTGAAAGAGCAGGCGCTGGACGTGCTGGCCAAAGCCGGGTTAGCCGTCAGCCTGCCCGGCGACGAGCGCAAATACCACGCCCGCGTCGAGGGCCTGGACGATGTCGAAGTGGTGTTCCTGTCGGCTTCCGAGATATCAGGCGAGATCGGCCAGGGCGCAGTCGATCTCGGCATCACCGGCGAGGACCTGGTGCGTGAAAACCTTGCCGACTGGGAGAGCCGCGCCGAAATCGTCGCCCGTCTCGGTTTTGGCCATGCCGATGTCGTGGTGGCCGTGCCGGACATCTGGTTCGACGTCGACAGCATGGCCGACCTCGACGACGTCGCCGCCGATTTCCGCCAGCGCCATGGCCGGCGGCTGCGCATCGCCACCAAATACTGGCGGCTGACCCAGCAATTCTTCTCGCAGAAGCATGGCATCCAGGTCTACCGCATCGTCGAGAGCCTGGGGGCCACCGAAGGCGCGCCGGCGGCGGGGCTGGCCGATGTCATCGTCGACATCACAACCACCGGCTCGACGCTGCGCGCCAATCATCTCAAGGTGCTGGGCGATGGCCTCGTCCTGCGCTCGCAGGCTTGTCTCGTGGCGTCCAGGAAGACACGGCCGGCGGCCGATGAAGCGGTCCTGCGCGACATCGCGGCGAAGATGGCGACTGCGGTCGGATAGCGGCGGGCCTTCGCCCGCTGCCCCTCAGGGCTTCGAACCCTGCTTGAAAACCCTGACGGCGGCCGTCCCGCGGTGTCGATAGCCTTGCGCCGGGGTTTTCCTGTATAGGAATTATTTCCTTGACTGGTGAGGGCAGCTACGCTACATTTTTGCCCATGGTGCTGATTTGCGCCAGTGACCGCCGCCCAGGCGGGTTTTTGCGTTTGATGTTCATCAACCAACGGAGGCCCCGAAGCGTCGTGGGCCGGATCGTTGCCCTGCCACGACTATCGGCGGGATTTTCACCACCCCCTCAGGCTGATAGGCTCGGCCATCCCGGGAGGAGAGAGCGATGCCGGTCAATCTCGACGAGCTGAAGAATGCCAGCAATCTGCGCGGACGCGGAGCGCGAGCGGGCGGTGTCTTCGTCGCACCCGTCGATGGTAGGGCGCATGTCTGTGGCGAACGCAGCGTGCCGCTGCTCGACAAGACCATCCCCGCGCTGTTTTCCGACACGGTCAGCAAATACGGCACGCTCGACGCCGCCGTCTTCGTCGACCAGGACAAGCGCTTCACCTGGAGCGAACTTTCGGACACGGTGGATGCGCTGGCCGCCGGCTTCCTGGCACTGGGCCTGGCAAAAGGCGATCGCGTCGGCATCTGGTCGCCCAACCGCTGGGAATGGCTGGTGACGCAGTTCGCCACCGCCCGCATCGGCCTGATCCTGGTCAACATCAACCCGGCCTACCGGTTGACCGAGCTCGACTATGCGCTGAACAAGGTCGGCTGCAAGGCGCTGGTCACCGCTGCCAGGTTCAAGACGTCAGATTATCTCGGCATGATCGAGACGCTGGCACCCGAGATTGCCAAGGCCACGCCGGGCAAGCTCAAGGCACAAAAACTGCCGGCGTTGAAGATCGTCATCCGCATGGGTGACGAGAACTCGCCCGGCATGTTCAATTTCGGTGATGTGCTGGCCATGGCCGGGCGTGACGAGCATGACAGCCTCGACCGCATCTCGGAGAAGCTGAAGCCGGGCGAAGCCATCAACATCCAGTTCACCTCAGGCACCACGGGAGCCCCCAAGGGCGCGACGCTGACCCACGGCAACATCGTCAACAACGGCAATTTCGTCACTTCGGCGATCAAGCTGACCGCCGACGACCGGCTCTGCATACCAGTGCCGCTCTACCACTGCTTCGGCATGTCGATGGGCACGATGGGTTGCGTCTCGAAAGGCGCCACCATGGTTTTCCCGGGAGAAGGGTTCGACGCCGGCGCCACGCTGAAGGCTGTGGCTCAGGAACGCTGCACCGGGCTCTATGGCGTACCGACCATGTTCGTTGCTCTGCTGGATCATCCGGATTTTTCCGCCTTCGATCTCTCCAGCCTGCGCACCGGCATCATGGCCGGTTCGCCATGCCCGATCGAGGTGATGAAAAAGGTGGTGTCGCTGATGCATATGGAACAGGTGACCATCGCCTACGGCATGACCGAGACCAGCCCGGTGTCGTTCCAGAGCGGCGTCGACGACCCCCTGGAAAAGCGCGTCTCGACCGTCGGGCGCATCCACCCCCATGTCGAGGTCAAGGCGGTCGATGCCGATGGCGCTACAGTTGCGGTCGGCGTACCGGGCGAGCTTTGCACGCGCGGCTATTCGGTGATGAAGGGCTACTGGGACGACGACGACAAGACCCGCGAGGCGATCGACAGCGACGGCTGGATGCACACCGGCGACCTCGCCACCATCGACGCCGAGGGCTATTGCAACATCGTCGGCCGGGTGAAGGACATGGTCATCCGCGGTGGCGAGAACGTCTATCCCAGGGAGGTCGAGGAATTCCTCTACCGCCATCCAAAGGTCAAGGAGGTGCAGGTGTTCGGCATTCCCGACGCCAAATATGGCGAGGAGCTGTGCGCCTGGATCGTGCTCAAGCCCGGCCAGATCGCCACCGAGCAGGAGGTCAGAAACTTCTGCGCCGGCCAGATCGCCCATTACAAGATCCCCCGCCACATCCGCTTCCGCACCGAATTGCCGATGACGGTGACCGGCAAGCCGCAGAAGTTCTTGATGCGCGAGGCGATGGTGGAGGAGCTGGGCTTGGTGACGCAGAAGACGGCGTGAACGGGTGAACGCTTCGATCTGTCGGTGCGCGAATGCAGCCACGGTTCGCAGCAGCGCGCAGGGGCTTGCATGAGCGGTTTCGGACGTTCGGTGACTTCATATGCGATGCCGCTGGCCGCCTTGGTCATGGCTGTCGCCGTCAGGGCAGGCGGGCTGTCGGCGGACGAAGGTTCGCTGGGCGTCAGGATACTCGTCGGAGCGCTTTCGAGTGCGATCATGTTCACCACCATTTTCGTGGTGCTCGACCACGCCGAGGCTGTGGCTCGGCGTGTAGGAGAGCCCTACGGCACATTGGTGCTGACTTTTGCCGTGACGGCAATCGAGGTGTCGATCATCGTTTCCATGATGCTGCATGGAGAGAACAACCCTACGCTTGCGCGTGAGTCCGTCTTTTCAACGGTGATGATTGCATCCACCGGCGTCGTCGGCACGTGTCTCGCGCTTGGCGGCTGGCGCCATCGCAAGCAGGCAATTGTTCGACAAGGGACCAGCGCATATTTGGCGGTTCTGATCGCGCTGACCATCATGACGCTTATTCTGCCGACCTACACACAAGCTACGGGGCCGGGCACATTTTCGGCAGCTCAACTTGGCTTTGTGAGCGTGCTTTCGGTGCTGCTTTATGCAAGCTTCGTGTTCGCGCAGACTGTCCGCCACCGGGAAGACTTTGTCGAAGGGCAAGCCCACGGCGTTTCGTTGCGGACTGCTCCTCACGAAAGCGTCTTTGCCGGCGCATTGCTGCTTTTGATCGGGCTGATCGGCATTGTCATGCTCGCCGAGCAGGTCGCGGCAAGCGTCGAAGATACGCTCGTTGCCTACCAGGTGACCCAGGCTGACAGCATTGTGGGGGCAATGATCGCCGGGCTGGTGTTGATGCCGGAGGCCATTTCGGCGGTTCGCGCTTCGCTCAACAATGAGCTGCAACGCGGTTTGAATGTCGCGATGGGTTCCGCTTGCGCCACAATCGGTTTGACAATACCGGCGGTCGCAGCCGCCAGCCTGCTGACGGGCAGAGGGTTAACCCTGGGGCTTCCAGCGACTGACACAGTGCTTTTGATTTTAGCGCTCTTCATATGCAATGTGAGCTTTAGTACTGAAAGAACAACATTCTTGACGGGCGCTGTCCATATCGTGGTATTTCTTACATATATATTTCTTATATTTGTGCCATGAACTCTGGCTCAGGTTGGCGCTTGAGGGCTGGCTCGCGCTGCGGCTGGGCAATGGCCGACGTCAGCCGGGTCAAGGACATGGTCATCCGCGGCGGCGAGAACGTCTATCCCGGGGAGGCCCGAAAATCGGAGGCTTTCGCATACGCTGTCAGCTTCAGGGGAACAACCATCGACCTGAGGGCAATCCCGGTCCCATATCTCAAACGGAGACTCTGTGGGTTTCAACCGGAGTGTATCGGGTTAGATTCTCCACGCCGGTCGATGTGACGACGAAGCAATCCCCCAAATTGGCACCTGCGACGGAGGGCTCTAGCCACTGCGAGTGCAACACAAAGACCATTCCCGGTTCCAAGCGATCAAAATTGTTCGAAGATATGTTGTAAAGAGGCATGCCTGGCATAGAAACCTCGTGACCTAGGTTGGGGTTGTGCGGCCCCCTTTGCGCCGGATAGATATGGTCCAGGCGACGGCCCTGACGTTCCCAGTCAGCATCCGGAACATACTGCCGCAGGATCTCTCTTGCCGACCCGTCTGGCATCGACTCCCAGTTGAAGGGCATCGTTCTAGCCTCTGCGTCAGGGAGATATCCGAGTTCTATGAATGGGGAGAACGAGGCCTCGTTGATATCGCGCAACAGAACACCAGGGCGAGCCATAGCGGTGGCGCGTCGAACGCCTTCCGCGCACATCTCCAGGACCTCCTCCTGCTTGGCGCTGATCTTGCCAACGGCAATCATCCGGGAGGATTGCGCGAAGTAGCCTCGATACGTGACATTTGAAATGTAAAGATTTATCAGATCGCCTGGAGCCACAATATGTCCGTAAGGTCGCCCGCAGTGGGTGCCAAACGGGTTGATACCAATCTGATAGCCGTCGCCCGTCTCTCCCCCTCGAGACAACTGCGCAAAGGTAAAGGCGGCATAGATTTCGTAGTCTGTCACCCCGGGCCGGATGACATGATACGCGGCCTGGATGCCGATATCGATGAGTTGCCCTGCTGCGCGAAACAGTTCGATCTCCCTGGGGGATCGAACACGCTGCATTCGGTCGACAATGCCGTTCTCGGCTGAGAACTCGACATCGGGACATGCGGCGCCCAGTTTTGCCCAGTAAGGCGCGGATGTGTGGTCGCCGATCAGCCCAATTCGTCCACTACCCAGTCCCATCTTGGCCAGGATGTCGCGAACCGAGGTCACTGCCTTCTGAATCGGCACCCCTGGCCTGTCCGCATATTCGCGGCCCCAGCAGCCGACCTGCCATATCTTGTCTACCAGCAGAGGTTCTCCAGCCGGCGGAAGCACGACCGAGTCACTGAAGAAGGATACGAGCTGCAGGCCCTTGTCGATATCGGTCGGAATGATCAGAAGGCCTTCGCGCGACCAATCGCAGATGTAGCGCAAATACGAGTTCGAGGTGTGATACCAGCCGACATCGTCGGTATGGACGATGAGCGCGTCATACTCACCAACGACCGCCGCACGCCGGATGCGTCGCAACCGGTCGACGAATTCAGCTTCAGGCAAGGGATCGACGGGTATGAAATCGAAACTCGGCTCGAACCCCTCGAGCAGCTTTTCTGTCCTGTTTGAAAATGCGTAATGTCCCATCGATCCCTCAGACGCTTGGCACGTGAAACAGCATTAGATGCTGATGGTGTCGATGATGTCGTTGTAGGCGACCGGCGCATCGATGAGCCCGTACGCGGCAATCATTCCCTGATAGCGCATGAACGGTTCGCGCCTCACCGACATATCGGCGGACCAAGTTTGGTGTGAGCGCATTCGCTGCACTGCTGCGGTTAAAACGGGGATCGGTATGGTTTGAAAATCAGGAGAGATCAGGTTCGCGATTTCCTCCGGCGTATGCGCGCCGATCCACTCGCTGGCTTCGGATAGCGCACGAACGAAACTGGTCAGTTCCGTCCTGTTTCCTGCCAGGAACCGGGGGGTCGTGTAGTAAACGCTCCAAGGCACCTCCCCGGCAACCACCGATAGGTCTGCGGCCAGGTGGAACCCCTCCATGAGAAGCGCGTCGGCAAGCGGCGAATAGGTCAGATAGAAATCGGTAAAGCCACCCCGCCATAGCCGGGTTGTGGTGGCTTCATCGAGGTCGCGGATGAACTGAATACGGCTGAGATCGATACCACTTTCGCGCAGCACACCTTTTAAAAACATCCACTGACTCGTCGAGCCGGCGGGAAGAAGGACTTTCTTCTCGTAAAGATCGCTCCATTGGAAATTGAGATATGGCTCGCGCGCGATCAGTACTTGAGTGTTGAATCCGCAGAGTTGGGTGAAGATGCGCAACTCTTCCAGCCTGCCGCGATACATCAACGGAATCCACACGCCGCCCCGCGCGATGTCTGCCTTGCCCTCGGCCAACACATCGGCAAGCCACGAACCGCCCGGACCGGAATCGTAGTTTACCTCGATCGCAAGCCCCTGACGTTCGAACAGACCCAGATGCTCGGCAACGTGGTGAGGAACATATGTGAGGTGTTCTTCCGCGATCAGGCGAATGGTCTTCATTCTGGAACTCCTTGGGGTTCTGTCTGTCCGCCGCTAACGGCGCGAACTGGTTGCCTCGATGCGTCGGCTGGCGATTTCGTAACCAACGGCAATGAGCAGGGTCAGCGCGACAATCACCACGGCCAACGCACTGATTTCTGGAGTCAAGCCCACGCGTATGCGGCCGGCCAGCACGGTCGTGAGCGTTTTATCGGCCAGGATGGTGAATGTCGTGGCGTTGAATTCCTCCACCGAAGACAACAGCGCGAGCACGGCCGATGAGGCAAGTGCCGGACGAAGGAACGGCAGTGTGATGCCAAAGAAAATCTGCAGTGGAGTTGCACCGAGATCCAGGGCGGCTTCCTCTTGGCTTCGGTCAAAGCGCTGCAGGCGAGCGAGAACAATCAGCATGCACAGGCTGGAGATGAAGGTGGTCTGCGCGATGACGCTGAGGAGCAGCCCGTTATAGAGATAGCTTAGCCCGGCCTGACGGGTGATCTCCCGCCAGAAGACCACGGTGGCAACCCCGGTAATGATCCCGGGCGTCAGCATTGGGGAAATAACGACGAGGTAGTAGATCGATCGGAATCTCGCCTGGAGCTGATTCATGACGATCGCCGCCGCGAGACCGATAGGCACTGACAGAGCCGTGACGGCGACGGCGATGATGATGCTGTTGCGCAACCCTTCCAGCAGATCGCTGCTGGTCGTGAGCTTGCGGAACCAAGCCAAGGTAAAACCCTCGATCGGCCAGGCTTGCGGATAGCTCGGAGTGTTGAAGGCCGAGAGCCCCATGACCGCCAGCGGCGACAAGAGCAGCAGCATGAACAATCCCAGGTAGATGCGGAAAGCTACGCGATGCATCGGCTCGGCTTTCATCGCGCGATCTGCCCTAGTTTCAGCCTGAACAGCCGCAGGGTCACCAGGACGAAAATCACGCAGCTCACCAGGAGAATGAACGCGTAGGCGGCACCTTGAGGCCAGTTCAGGGCCTGATAGAACCGGTTGTAGATGACGGGAGTGAACCACAAGGTCCGTGGGCCGCCGAGCACGAGCGGTGCCGCCAGTGATCCGACGCAGAACATGAATGTCAGCGAGCAGCCGGACGCAATTCCAGGCTTCGCATGCGGCATGGCGACGAATGCGTGAACATGCCACCACGGCGCGCCCAGATCCCTGGCAGCCTCTATCTGGCTCTTCTCCAGGCTCTCCAGCGCATTGTAGAGCGTGAACACCATCACCAGGATGCAGGAATAGCTGAGGCCCCAATACAGACCGACATTGTTGCCGATGAAATCCACCGGCTCCGTCAAAATACCGGTGCCGATCAGGACGTTGTTGACGATGCCGGAATTGGACAGCAGCAGGCGTATCGCGAATACGCGTAAAACCTCGTTCACCCAATATGGCAATATCAAAAAAGCAATGAGGCGGCGAAGCGTGCGCGGATACGCGGACTGCGCCATGAAATATGCAATCGGATAACAGAGTAAAAAATTGAATATGGTTATGCAAACGCTCGCGACAATGGTCGCGACATAGGCATTAAGGTGTAGAAAATTGAACAAATCGGTGCTGCCTGGCGGCCCGAACAAGAAATACCGATAGTTATCCAAAGTATAATGATCATCCGGGCCGCCGGCCTGCCTGGGCGGCAGATTTGGGCGGAAAGACAAATCCACCATGGCAATCTGGGGAAAAATAATGGTGACGAATATCCATATGGAAGCGGCAAGGACCAGGTAGGTGGCGACAATGGCGCCGTTTCGCTCCAGGAATCCCTGGCCCCGCACCGTGCCCGACCGGCGGTCGTACCGGCTGCCCAGGATCAGCAGGACCACCGTAGTCAGGGGCAGCAGAAAAATCACATACAGGACGACCTGGCTCCTCATGAGCCGCTCCCGTCGGCAGCCATGATTATCCCATCAGCCCGATCGAGGCCGACATGGATCCGTTCGCCCGCGACAGGCGCAAATGTCCTGCTCGTGGTCGCGCGCGCCAGCATGCGCTGGCCAGTGTCCGTTCTAAGCACTATTTGCGAGGTGCTTCCTTCGTAGGACACCTCGGTGACCTCCCCCGAGAAACTGAAATCACATGCTGAGTCTTGCAACCTCAGAGTCTCCGGCCGAATGAAGAACGCAGCCTGATCTCCTTGCCGCAGTGTTCCCGTGGTTCGACCCGCAAGATTCCCCAGTGGCGTCGCTATCACTGCCTCGGCGCCCGACACCTTTTTGACCTGCCCGTGGATCACATTGTTCTCGCCCACGAACGACGCGACGAAAGGGGTCTTCGGGTCGCAATAAACAGATCTGGCCGTTCCGACTTGTTCGATGCGACCGGCATTCATGACGGCGATGCGATCCGACATGGCCAACGCTTCGCCTTGATCGTGCGTTATGTAGATGAAGGTTATGCCGATCCGCTGCTGGATCGCTCGCAGTTCTGCCCGCATGTGCTGACGCAGTTTCAGATCCAGTGCCGAAAGCGGCTCGTCCAGCAAGAGGACCGACGGTTCCACCGCAAGAGCTCGTGCGATAGCCACACGCTGCTTCTGCCCTCCCGACAACTCGGCAATCATTTTCTTGCCCTGGCCAGGCAAGGAAACGAGATCGAGCAGGCGCTCGACGGCGGCATCTCGTGTCGGCCGGGGAACACCGCGAACACGTAGGCCATAACCGATGTTGTCGGCGACCGTCATCAAAGGAAACAAGGCCAGATTCTGAAAGATCAATGCGGTCGGCCGCTTGTTGGGACCGCCGCCTTTCATGTCCACCCCCCCGATCTTGATCTGTCCGACGGTCGGCTCCATGAAACCCGAAATGGTTCGCAGCAGGGTGGTTTTTCCACATCCCGAAGGCCCGAGGAAACTGAAGAACTCGCCGGATTCAATTTTCAGATTTGTGCGGTGGACTGCCACGAAATCGCCGAACCGGACCTCCAGTTCCGACAACTCGACAGATCCTCGTCCCGGTGCGGCATCGGACACGCCAGAAATGTGCAACACAGTCCCTCTGCTTTTGAGTCTAGCTGTAGTCAGGTTTCCGGCCCGCCCCGGGCCGATCAACCCGCCCTTGGTTGCTAGGCTGCCTTGAACTTTTCGGCGTACTCGTTGCGCGCCGCCCCGTACCAGCCGGGCTCTTCCGGGCGGCTCCAAAGTTTCGACAAGGCATCTTCAGGATAGGCCTCGGCAAAACTCTTCTTGGTTTCGGCCGAAAGAAAAGCATCAGCTCCCTTCATGACACCATTATAGCCGGAACCCTCCGCCACCATGGCCGAGACCTCGGGCGTATAAAGGAACTTGAGAAACTCGTAGGCCTGTTCAACATTTTTGGACGCGGCGACCACGGACAGCCCGTCTATCCAGGATTGAGCCCCTTCCTGCGGAGCCATGTACTGAATTGGCTTGCCTTCCTTCTTCAATGAAAGTGCCGGCCCGTCCCACACCTGGCCGATGACGCATCCATTCTCCATGAAACCGGACTTGACCAAGTCGGACGTGTCGAAAAACTGCTTGATCTGCGCTTTGTGAGCGACGGCAAACTTCAGAATTTCATCGAAAATCTTCCTCATCGTCGGCTCGTCTTTGTAGCTGTCGAGCATACGATTTGACGGCAGCTTTCCCGATGCATCGAACCAAAGGCCAATTCCAAGCAGCAGCGTGTCCGGCTTGCCTTGCACTTTGCCGACATATTCTTCCTGCCACAGGGTACCGTAGCTCAGCGTCTTGTAGTCGAGCTTCGTCAGGTCGCTACGCCAACCGATGGCTTCCGTGCCCCAGCAATGCGGCAAGCTGAAAAGTCCTTCCGCAGACTGCCAGGCTTTCATTCCCTGCATTACGGCCGGCAAGATATCGTCGATGGGGATCTTGTTTGGGTCGATCGGCGCCAATACCCCAAGATCCTTGAACTGCGCAGCCCGATCGACCGTGGGTTGGCATAGATCGAAACCCTCACCCTCGGTCGCCATGAGCTTGTTCATCTGCTCCTCGTTGGACGAGAACGGCGTGATTTTGATCTCGATGCCGGTTGCGGCCGTGAACTTCTTGGTGACCGAGTCGGGCAACTCCTCGGCCCAACCGAGCACATTCACCTGACCGGACGATGCCCTTGCCCCGCGAATGAAGAGGGGCGAGGCCAGTGCGGTGGCTCCCGCGGCGACAATCCCGTTCAATACGGTGCGTCGGCTCACCTGGTTCGCGGCCAGCAGGGTGGCCATAGTTGAGTTTGCGACAGGATCTCTGTTCATTGTTACCCTCTTTTGGTTGAAGCGATCTCGTTGGAGTCTGGATCGTATCGGACATTGTGAACAAAATTTTCCACTCACGTCAACAATCTTTTTCCACAATCGAGAAAAGGCGTGATCTACTGATAACGAAACGTAGGCCGGTGAAGAGGGCTCCGGGTAGGGAAATAGCCCAAAAAGCGATCCCAATCAGGCAACTCGCTTGACAGGCGGTACAATTGTTTACAATCTAGCATGAGATTGTATTCGATTTTCCCTTTCCGGCCGCACCTTCCGACGCATCCAAGTTTCCCCCGAAGGCACAATGAAAATTCTCATCATCAATCCGAACACGACAGCCTCGATGACGGCAACGATCGATATAGCGGCGCGACGGGCGGCGAGCGTGTCGACGACGATCGTGACCGTCAACCCGCAAGATGGGCCACCAAGTATCGAGGGTTATTATGATCAGGCCTTTGCCGTTCCCGGCCTCATCGGCGAGATTATTCGTCATCGCGGCACCGCCGATGCGGTGATCATTGGATGCTTCGACGATACCGGGCTCGATGCGGCGCGGTGCACGACCAGAGCACCGGTGCTGGGGATTGGCGAGGCCGCATTCCACATGGCGAGCCTGATTGCCGGGCGCTTTGGAGTTGTAACCACACTCCGGCAGTCCATTCCCTCGGTCGAACAGAACCTCATCCGGTATGGACTATCGGTCCGTTGTACGGGCGTCCGGGCGTGTGATGTTCCTGTCCTGGAGCTGGAGCGTCCGAATTCCAACGCGCACGATCGCATTGCGAAGGAAATCAAGCGGTCGATTGACGAGGACGGGGCCGAGGCGATCATCTTAGGCTGCGCAGGAATGGCCGACCTTGCTCTGGCGCTTACCCACCAGGTGGGCGTTCCGGTTCTCGAAGGTGTATCTTGCGCTGTGCGGCTTTGCGAAGGTCTTGTCCATCTGGGCCTATTGACGGCCGTGCAAGGCGGATATCAACGACCTCGGCCCAAATCGTTCGCCGGGATGTTTTCTCCTTTCTCTCCGGTCGGCTAGCTCGGGCGTGGTGGAAGAACTGGTATTTCGGCATGCAAGATCTTACGTGCTACGCATGAATTGTGCACATCCCAGGCCATGATTGTGGATTTTTGCCCTCACTCATGATAGCCAGACAAAATCTGAGAGATCGCCAACCGAGCATGAAGTCACCAAATCAAGGTCAACAATCTGGGGATGCGCAACTCGCGCGCTGGAGCCCGGTATACCGAGCACTAAGCGAAGCGATCATCAGCCATCGTATCCCCCCTGGGACGAAGCTTCCCGAGGACGAGCTCTCGTCGATTTATTCCGTAAGCCGGGCCTTGGTTCGTCAGGCATTGCAGGCCCTTTCTCATGATCGGCTTGTTCGTCTGGAGCCGAACCGTGGTGCTTTTGTCGCCCAGCCGACAAAACAGGAAGCACGAGAGGTATTCGAAGCTCGCGCGCTTATAGAGCCAAAGGTGGCCGCGCTTGCCGCTGAAGTGGCAAAGCCGGCGGCCATCAAGCAATTGCGGCACCATCTGACCATGGAGCACGAAGCCCTGCATGCCAATCAGGACGGCGAAGCGATCGTTCTGTCCGCGAGGTTCCACCTCGCGATCGCCGACATCGCTGGGCACGCCACCCTTGCGGGTTTTGTCAAGGATCTCTTATCGAGATCTTCTCTGATTATAGCCCTTTATTGGAAGCGTCGGGACACAACCTGCGAAAGCCATGCCCATCACGCCCTTGTTGACGCCATAGAACGCCATGACGCCAAGGCCGCGGCAGACTTGATGAGAAGTCACCTTGTCGATCTGCTTTCCGGCCTGGACCTTGCGTTCACAGGCCAGCAGGAGCGAAGCCTCTCGGAAATGCTGCAAACAGTGCCGACGGGGAGATAGTTTGGCTCCTCAGCCTGTCCTATTTGGCGCAACCGCGACCGCAGGCGATGTCCGTTCTCGGGCGCCGCACAATTCAGTTCCAGGACCGACATGAGGCGTGAAGCTGCCGTCTAGGGCCGAGCCTATTTATGTCGTGATCGGGAATAGAAGACTTACCGGGTCTATCGTGCCAATCGCGAAGGGGGGGGGGCGCCGCCCCCCCCGGCGCATATCATTCCTAACAAAGAGGGGTCTGCAGTTCCCAGGTGGGCGGCTAGGAGCACCCGCCCCCAGAG
>NZ_JBVVQG010000002.1:0-439114 GCF_055811095.1 Mesorhizobium sp. WSM4833 | reverse complement strand
TGCTTCAGGACGTGGCGGACCCACGGGATGTCGGTTCGCTGCCGGCGGTGGCGCCCACCCGGCGCGGCCGCCCCCAGCGCGCCCGGAACGCGAGCCGCGCGGCGCGCGGGGGCGCCGGCGGCGAATACCGCGGCAGCTCCGGGGGGGCCCGGGCCCGCGCCTTCGCATATTCAGCCTTCCAAAGAGCTCAGTCCTTCTCGAAGATGCGCGCCTTGGCGACGACGCCGGCAATGGCGCCGCCGATCAACGGTGCCACGATGAACAGCCAGAGCTGGCCGATCGCCGCAGTTCCCGAAAACAGTGCCGGACCGATCGAGCGGGCCGGGTTGAGCGACGTGCCGGTCACCGGGATGATGGCGAAGTGCAGCCCTGCCAGCGTCAGGCCGATGACCAGTCCGGCGAACGCCGTCGAGTGCTTTTCGGCCGTGACGCCAAGGATCACGGTGACGAAGGTGAAGGTGCCGATCACTTCCCACAGGAAGGCCGAACTGACACCCCATTTCGTCACATCCCAGCCATTGGCGCCGAAGCCGGTGGTGTGTCCGCCAACCTGGCCGGAGACGATGATCCACAACGCCAGTGAAGCAAGGACGCCGCCGATGACCTGCGCGATCCAGTAGGGGATGACGTCCTTGGCCGGCAGCCGGCCGGCAAGGAAGACGCCGAGCGTCACCGCCGGGTTGAGATGCGCGCCCGAAATGGGGCCGATCGCATAGGCCGCGGCGATGAGGCCGATGCCGAACGCCAGACCGATGCCTTCCTGGCCAAGCGGCAGCGCGCCGCCGAAGCCGCCCGTCACCACAGAAGCCGTACCGATGAACACCAATAGAAATGTGCCTAGAACTTCCGCCAGATAAGTCTTCATTGCCCTCTCCTCGTGTCGATCCGCCGGTTCACCTTTTCGCGCCGCGAATCACAATCGGAAGAGTATTCGCAACCAGAAAAGTTGGAAAGCAGAGCGGTTGTGCCGGCCGACCTGCTTGTGCGCGCCGGTTGCGCGCTCTAGAGCAGGGCCGGAATAATTTTCTGCGTGACGGAACAAGACAATGCGACTGGGCGGAAGGCTGGCTGCGGCCATCGAAGTGCTGGAAGACATCGGCCGGCGCCACCGGCCGGTGGCGGACGCGCTGAAGGATTGGGGCCTGTCGCATCGCTTCGCCGGCGGCGGCGACCGTGCGGCCATCGGCAACATCGTCTATGACGCCTTGCGCCACAAGCGTTCCGCGGGCTGGCTGCTGGGGCAGGACACGCCGCGCGCCATTGGCTTCGGCGCCCTGCTGCTCGAATGGGGGCAGACGGCCCAGTCGCTCAACGAGGCGCTGGATGGTGACAAGTTCGCACCGCCGCTGCTGACCGCCGCCGAGCTTCAGGCCATCGCCGACGGTCGGCTCGCCGATGCGCCGGACGCGGTGCGGGCGGATGTTCCCGACTGGTGCGCGCCGCTTTTCGAGCGAGCCTTCGGCCCGAGTTGGGCCGACGAGGGCGCCGCGCTGGCGACGCGCCCGCCGCTCGACCTCAGGGTCAACACCTTGCAGGCCAACCGCGACAAGGTGCTGGCCGAACTGACGGGAACCGGCGCCAAACCCGCGGCAATCGCCCCGCACGGCATCCGCATTCCGCCGATCGACGGCGATGGCCGGCACCCGAATGTGCAGGCCGAACCGGCCTTCCAGAAGGGCTGGTTCGAGGTCCAGGACGAAGGCTCGCAGATCGCGGCCGCCCTTGCCGGGGCCGAAGCCGGCATGCAGGTGCTGGATTTCTGCGCCGGCGCCGGCGGCAAGACGCTGGCACTGTCGGCTTCGATGGAAAATCGTGGCCAGATCTTTGCCCACGATGCGGAGAAAGCACGGCTGGCGCCGATCTTCGACCGCATCCGTCGTTCGGAAAACCGCAATGTGCAGGTGGTCACCAAGCCCACGGAACTCGCGCCGCTCGGCAACCACATGGACATCGTGCTGGTCGACGCGCCCTGCACCGGCAGCGGCACCTGGCGGCGCCGCCCCGACGCCAAATGGCGGCTGACGCAGAGGCAGCTCGATACCCGCAAGGGCGAACAGTCGGCGATCCTCGATGCGGCCAAAGCCTATGTCAAACCGGGCGGCCTGCTGGTCTACATCACCTGCTCGGTGTTTGATGAGGAGAATGGCGAGCAGATCGCGGCCTTTCGGGACCGTAACAGCGGCTTTGTTCCCGTCGACCACCGCCAGCTCTGGGACAGCCGTTTTCCCGGCCATCAGGCAGCCGCGCGTATCGGCATCAAAGGCGATATCTCGCTGTCGCCGGCGCTGAGCGGCACCGACGGGTTTTACTTCTGTGCATTGCGCAGGTCGGCCTGAATCCGATCGGATGTCGCCAATTCCTGGCGGATGCGTGGCGCCAGCCGGCAGGCCAGGCCGATTGTGCAGTGCAGCAAAAGCATTTGCCTGCCGTCCATGCCTCTGCAATAAGCTTATCCGCATAAAGGAAGGCAGCGGCCATGGCAGCAAAGATCGTACCCGCCCCGGACTATGAGGATCGCGTCAGGACCTCCTTCGCGCGCCAGAAGGCGATGGCCACGATCGGCGCCGAACTGACGCTGGTGACGCCCGGCATCATCGAGATCGAGATGCCTTATTCGGCGGCACTCACCCAACAGCACGGCTTCCTCCATGCCGGCGTCATTTCGACGGCGCTGGACTCGGCCTGCGGCTATGCCGCTTTTTCGCTGATGCCGGAAAATTCCGGCGTGCTGACCATCGAGTTCAAGGTCAACCTGCTGGCGCCGGGCAGGGGCGAGCGCTTCCTGTTCCGCGGCTCGGTGACCAAGCCAGGCCGCACCATCATCGTCGCCGACGGCCAGGCCTACGCCTTTGCCGCCGACGGCGAGGCCAAGCTGATCGCCACCATGACCGGAACGATGATGACGGTGGTCGGGCGTGATGGCATAGAAGGGTGAGTGGCCGGTTCGCCGCAGGCGAATTCATCGTGCCGGTGGCACGATGAAAGGCCACGGACGCCGGGAGCTGCCGCAGGCAGCGGGTCCCGGCGAGCGGCGGCGCAGATAAGCAGGTGATCGGGCGGAGAGGAGCAAATCATCATGACCGATAAAATTCGCCGCCTGTCGGGCAAGGACGTCCTCTTCGTCATGGCGGCGCAGGCCGAATACGGTCCGCATCTCAAGCAGTTGTTCACGCCATTGATGACAGGTGTCGGTCCGGTCGAGGCCGGCGTCAGGCTAGGCGCTGAACTCTCCTGGCTGAAGTCGCAAAAAACCCTGCCCGACCTCGTCGTGTCGCTCGGCTCAGCCGGCAGCCGGACGCTGGAGCAGACGGGAATCTACCAGGCGGTTTCGGTCAGCTACCGTGACATCGACGCTTCGCCGCTCGGCTTCGAGAAGGGTGCCACACCCTTCCTCGACCTGCCGGTGACCGTACCATTGCCCTTCAAGATACCTGATATCAAGCAGGCGACGCTATCGACCGGCGGCGCGATCATCACCGGGGCGGCCTATGATGCTGTCAACGCCGACATGGTCGACATGGAGACCTTCGCCTGCCTGCGCGCCTGCCAGTTGTTCGACATTCCGCTGATCGGGCTGCGCGGCATTTCCGACGGGGCGGCGGATCTCAGGCATGTCGGCGACTGGACCGAATATCTTGAAGTCATCGATGAGAAGCTGGCGGAGGCCGTCATGCGGCTCGAACAGGCCATCGGTTTGGGCACGCTTCTGAAAGATTCGCCGCATGAAGACGCCAGACCGCTCTGAAACTCGCAACCCATTGCGTCGACTCATTTCTTTCTCTAAACGCTCGCCATGAAAACAGCCAATCATCCCGACACCGTCCTGATTGTCGATTTCGGCAGCCAGTTCACCCAGCTCATCGCCCGCCGCATCCGCGAGGCCGGCGTGTTTTCCGAGATCGTGCCGTTCCAGTCGGCCGAAGCGGCATTCAAGCGCATCAATCCGAAAGCCGTGATCCTGTCCGGCGGCCCGGCTTCGACCGGCGATATAGGCAGTCCGCGCGCGCCGCAGATCGTCTTCGACGCCGGCGTGCCGGTGCTCGGCATCTGTTATGGCCAGATGGCCATGTGCGTGCAGATGGGCGGCGTCGCCGAAAGCTCCGACCATCGCGAATTCGGCCGCGCCTTCGTCGAGATCCAGAAGGACAGCCCGCTGTTCGAGGGCCTGTGGGCGCCCGGCCAGCGCCACCAGGTGTGGATGAGCCATGGCGACCGCGTCATCTCCTTGCCCAACGGCTTCGAGGTGTTCGGCAAATCGGAGGGCTCGCCCTTCGCCATCTTCGGCAACATCGAGCGCAAGATGTACGGCATCATGTTCCACCCCGAGGTGGTGCATACGCCCGACGGTGCCCGGCTGCTCAGGAACTTCGTCCACAACATCGCCGGCATCGAGGGCGACTGGACCATGCGCGCCTACCGCGAGCACGCGGTCGAGGCGATCCGCAAGCAGGTCGGCAAGGGCAAGGTCATCTGCGCGCTGTCGGGCGGCGTCGATTCCTCCGTTGCCGCGCTGTTGATCCACGAAGCGGTCGGCGACCAGCTGACCTGCATCCTTGTCGACCACGGCCTGATGCGCAAGGACGAGGCCGCGGGCGTGGTGGCGATGTTCCGTGAGCACTACAATTTGCCGCTCATTCTGGTCAACGCGTCGGACCGTTTCATCGACGCCCTCGAGGACGAGTCGGATCCGGAGAAAAAACGCAAGACCATAGGCCGGCTGTTCATCGAGGTGTTCGAGGAAGAGGCCAAGAAACTCGGCGGCGCCGAATTCCTGGCGCAAGGCACGCTCTATCCCGACGTGATCGAAAGCGTCTCCTTCACCGGCGGCCCGTCGGTGACGATCAAGTCGCACCACAATGTCGGCGGCCTGCCGGCGCGCATGAACATGCAACTGGTCGAGCCGCTGCGCGAACTGTTCAAGGACGAGGTCAGGGCGCTAGGCAAGGAGCTTGGCCTGCCCGAAAGCTTCATCGGCCGGCACCCGTTCCCAGGTCCGGGTCTTGCCATCCGCTGCCCCGGCGGCATCACCCGCGAAAAGCTGGAGATCCTGCGCGAAGCCGACGCCATCTATCTCGACGAGATCCGCAAGGCCGGCCTCTACGATGCCATCTGGCAGGCATTCGCCGTGCTGCTGCCGGTGCAGACGGTCGGCGTGATGGGCGACGGCCGCACCTACGAGTTCGTCTGCGCGCTGCGCGCCGTCACCTCGGTCGACGGCATGACGGCGGATTTCTACCACTACGACATGGCCTTCCTGGGGGCTGCTGCCACCCGCATCATCAACGAAGTCCGCGGCATCAACCGCGTCGTCTACGACGTGACGTCGAAGCCGCCTGGAACAATCGAGTGGGAATAAAGCTCGGTCGTTCGCCAGCATTCGGCGACTATCGAGGAAACCTCATTAAGCGTCTGAATTTTATCTGCTTTCGTCTCTACGTCTATCGCTGACTATTGCCCCTAAGCAGAATCATTTGGCGGTAGATTTGACGGCATTCCGTTTCGCGTCATCTTCGTTGCAGACTGATGCCGTCACTGCGCCGGACTCAAAGCAGTTTGGTATCATTCGAGGTAAGGCATTGAATTCAATGGGCTCTCACACAGCCTTGACGGTAAAACGAATGACGGTAAAATTAGGCATTGAACAACCCTAGATGCGCCCCACCGTCTCCTTCTATGCTCACCGACATCGCACTTAAGAAGCTGAAACCAAAAGATAAAATATACAAAGTCACCGATCGTGACGGTATGTATGCGACCGTGGCTCTCACAGGGCAGATATCGTTCCGATACGACTACCGATTGAATGGTCGGCGAGAGACAGTGACGCTGGGCCGCTATGGTGAGGGAGGCATCTCGCTAGCAGAGGCGCGGGACCGCTGTCTTGCCGCGCGAAAAATGGTTGCAGCCGGAAAATCCCCAGCCCAGGAAAAACAGCGTGACAAGCGGCGCCTGTCTGGGACGGCCACGTTCGGCGATGCTGGCAGAGGATGGTTTAAAGAGGCGAAGATGGCGGACAGCACGCGCTCGATGCGCAAGGCCGTCTTCGATCGAGACATCTTGCCGATTTGGGACAAAAGGCTCCTCACAGAAATAACATCGGACGATTTGCGGGCGCTGTGCGCAAAGGTGAGGAACCGTGGCGCACCAGCAACGGCAATTCATGTCCGGGATATCGTTAAGCAGGTCTATGGTTATGCCATTCTGCACGGCGAGAAGATCGCCAATCCGGCGGACGAAGTAGGGCCAGCTTCCATAGCCACCTTTGAGGCGAAAGACCGGGCGTTGTCACCCGTAGAAATTCGACTCATGCTGAAAGAGTTGGAAAACGTGCCGACGGTGCCGACCATTCGGCTGGGCCTAAAGCTGATCCTGCTCACGATGGTTCGGAAAAGTGAGCTTCTGGACGCGACGTGGGATGAGGTAGACTTCGAGAACGCGGTATGGAGCATTCCCAAAGAGCGAATGAAGCGGAAGAAGCCCCACAACGTTTACCTGTCCCGCCAGTCCCTCGACATCATGATTGCACTCAAGACTTGCGCTGCAAACTCTCGATACGTGCTTCCATCTCGCTACGACGCCGACGAGCCTATGTCGCGCGCGACTTTCAATCGGATTACCATGGCGATTGTGGACCGCGCAAAACAACAAGACCTGCCGCTTGCTCCCTTTACGGTGCACGATCTACGGCGGACCGGCTCCACGCTCCTAAACGAGATCGGATTCAATCGCGACTGGATCGAAAAATGCCTTGCCCACGAAGACAGTCGCTCCTCCCGCGGCGTCTATAACAAGGCTGAATACGAACCGCAGCGGCGCCACATGCTGCAGGAATGGGCCGACATGATTGAAGCGTGGGCGGCTGGTAATAAACACGCACCCACACTGCAGCCGATTTCCGGGGCGGCCGTCATCCTCGATCCGATTTGACGGGTCTCGTCTTCCGCGACCGCACGTCTGGTCCCGGGGCCAGTTCGAGCGAACCAGCAGAGGACGCGTTCCGCCGTTCCTGAATCCAGGCTTCGACTTCTCCCAGGTCCCAAACGACGCAGCGGGGGGTCAGATTGAACCGTTGGGGGAACTCGCCTCGTTGTTCCATTTCATAAATGGTCGTGTCCGATAGCGGGACGATTTCTCGCAATTGCGATCGGCGAACAGTTCGCACGACCTGTCGCGCCTCAATGTGCGGTAGAACCGGAAGGGGGCCATCCGCTGGCGCGGCCTCTATGCCCTGGCAGCTTTCGCGTTGAGTTTGCTTCTGCCGTTTGACCATTTGCATACCGAAGGGCTCCTTCGGGCCAATGATCGCGCATCTGCTCCAATCTGAGTATAGCTCTCAACTACGACCACATCGTCTCCTTTTGACCAACCGGCGAGCTTTGCGATGGTCGGCAAGCCTAGGTCTTGCTCACGAGCACACCGACTTCGCGACTGCGTCTCGAAGGCCTTCTGCCTCTTGGGCTGTTTGGACCTGTCCTCTTCGCTCACGGTTAACCCTTTGCATGGCTCCACGTCGGGTGAATTCATGTAGTCCCGGAATCCAGGTCCTCATCGCTCGGATTCTCGGCTTGCCGAATGAACGTGATCGTCTCGGCGAAGTGCGGCGCGTGACGGTCCCGATGATCGGGCCGACGTTGCTCATCTCATACTGCCTCGCCGTGTTCGAGGACGGGATGGAGGACCAGGCCATCCATTGGGTCTTGGATCACGCGCTCGTAGAGCTGGGCCAGGTTCACCTGAAATATCCGAGGGACTTGCTCACCTAGGACGGCCATGGCGTTCGCCAGCTCCAGAGCGGAAACCAGAATCGTTCCAGCAGAGTGCGGCGACATCCATCACGGTGATTGAGCGGACGGCGAACACGCCCTGGACATCGGCGGCGTGCTGTGCTCCGATGGAATTTGAGACCAGCTTGCCCTGATCCTCAATGCAGGTCGTACCATAGGTGCGCGGCGGCCATGTCGAAATCCGCCCAAGTGACTATAAGCTTGCGCGGGACGCTCAGAAAGTCGCTTGCGTCGCACGATTGCGTGGGCTGGCAGACCGCGGGAAGCGACCTCAGCCGCGATCAGCCGGCTGACTCGTTCCCTGACGCGTAAATCTCGACGGCCGGAACGATCGGCTGGGGTAATCGAAAGAGCAGACAGGCCGTTTGCGAAAAATCATGGTTCAATTCCTCGATCGGTGGGGGCGACACCCGGCCAGTAGTGGCCGTCAGGCGTCGGCCGCTTGCCGAAGATGGCCTGACCAACGCGCACGACAGTGGCGCCTTCCTCTATGGCTTCCTCGAAGTCTCCGGTCATGCCCATGGATAGCCCGGTCAGCGCGGCGTTATGCTTCACGGCTTTGTCCCGCAGCCGGCGCAACAGAATGAAGCAAGGCCGCACCTTGGAACAGCGCAAGTGTCATCAACCCGCATGGACGGAGACGGGGAAGCTGATCGAGAGACTTCACGAAGGGCAGCAGTGCGTTCGGATGGAGGCCGAACTTGCTGTGCTCGCCAGACGTGTTGACCGGCACATAGACGTCGAGGAAGCGATCTTCGCGCTCCAGCCGCGTGTTCAGAAGGTCGGCGAGCTGTAGGCTGTCGAGCGCATGAAACTCACGCGCGAAGCGGGGCAGATATTTGGCTTTGTTGGTCTGCAGATGTCCGACGATGCTCCAGTCGATGGCGAGATCGTGAAGCGCCTCGCATTTTGACATTGCCTCCTGGATCTTGTTCTCGCCGAAGGTGCTGATGCCGACGTCGAAGGCATATCGCAGGATTTGGGCCGGCACCGTCTTGGTGATCGGCAGCAACCGCACGGAGGCTCGGTCGCGCCCGACCCGTGCGCAAGCAAGCGTGATGCGCTCTTCAACCAACGCCAGATTGGTGCGGAAGCTGGTAAGGGGATCAGGCCCGAAGCGTTCGACGTCCTCGGGCGAAAGCGGTGCCCATTGTGATCTGCCCTTCACCGCACGGTGACCAGATAGCCGCCGGCTTGCGTGTCCGCACGCGCGCAAAGGCCCAGGATTCGAAGACAATCAAGGTGCGCTGCCGTCCGTAGGCGACCGACCAGTGTCATCATTGGTCAGTATCAAGCCACATTGAAAGACTGAGCACTCCTGCTGACTTTGTCATTTGGCGTTCTCACCAGATGCTACAGTTCCAACAAATTTATGTTTGCTTACCATTCCCAGCGGTTCGGGGGTGCTAAGAGCCAATGAATTTCTTTGAAGAATCTGTTGCAACGCCTGCACGCGGATTGGCGGAGTGCTGATCAGGCAGCGAGACTTGCGAACTGCTTGGGCCAGGAGGTATTCGGACTGGAAGCGTATCTCGATTGTAGCGGCTAGTGCCGTGCCAGAAATTCCCAGCTCCGGGGCGACCTTACTGAGCGGCCTGTCGCAGACCCGTTTATAAGGCTCAAGACGTGTCAGATGCATTATGGAATGGTCTTAATTCAATCGCAGCCGTGTCGCACTGCCGGGAAATGGCAAACAACGCGCTTCCGACGGCAATCTCTGATTATCGCCAGTTTGAAGAGTTTTTAAGAAGCAGCCGGCCGTCACATGCATGCAAGGCCAAACGTGCTCTGCTCGACGACGGCACCCCTCACCGCACGACTGCTTTGCGCCCGAAATCGGAGCTAGTTCCCGAACGCAGTCATTTGAGTTCGGGCGGGCGGCTCGCTTGCGCCAAACGACATCGCGAGCATCGATACGGCGTTGCCTTGGCGTATTTGTTCATGACCGCTTGTAAACTGTTACTAAATCTATAGTTAGCTTGCGTTAGCAAAGCTAAGCTCAATGCAAACAGCGCGAAATGATTGCGTAGCGCGCAGCTTGCGCGCATAGACCGGGGGGCAGATCGTTGGAATTGCAGGGTCGCCGAAGGGGCGTAGCACCAAGGCGCGCGTGGTTGAGTCCCAATATGGCGCTGCAGGTTGGTTGAGCCGTTGCTTCCTCAAGACATCCTCGCCGGTGCAGCTGTTCGCGACAGACCGAACCTGTTCGTGATCGGCTGTTTCGACCGGCGAATAACCTTTTACTCGCAGCAGGTCCGCGCCTTGTCGTTGATCCATGCACTCAAGGAGCAGGGATACCTAAACAGTAACCCAAGAATTGCAGTCATCGGAGGAGGAGCTGCGGGCGTCGCGGCGGCCTCAGCGGCGGCCTTGGTATCATCATCCAGCGTTGTCCTGTTCGAAAGTGCCGCCGAGCTTATGCCGCTTCAGTCGACGACCGGGCGACGACGCCTCGATCCACACATCTATGACTGGCCTGCGCCTGATACCAGCGACCCGATAGCTGACCTCCCAATCCTGGACTGGGAGTCTGGATCCTGCCGCGCGGTTCGCGACGATGTGCTGCTTGGCTTCGAGGATATTGCCGTTCGAATGGGTGGACGCCTCACAAGACGACTCCGGCACGATGTAAAGTCCATCGCCGTTACCGCTGATGGCTATGAGCTCGTCTTCACCAATCTGGATGCACCAATACCTCCTGCCGGCGCCGAGCCTCGCGAGCGCTTCAACATGGTGCTCCTGGCAGTCGGTTTCGGGCTAGAGCCACGAGAAACTATCCCGGGCATCCAGAGCGCCAGCTACTGGTCAGATGCTGGGGTGCCGGTCGCGGAGTTCGAGGGCAGGCCGGCCCCTCGGTTTTTCATAAGCGGCAATGGCGATGGCGGCTTGATCGACTTCGTGGCCGCCGGCGCCGCCAACTTCGATCATGCAGCCATGATCCGGATGATCACGGAACATCCTGGCGCCGCAGAGCTGGGCGATGCTCTTGCAGCGATTGACGCACGCGCACGCGCGGCCGACGCAGCCGGCGAGCGCTTTGACTTCATCGACGCTTATGACAATGAGCTGTTGGCCAAAATGACAGAAAGCGGCCTGATCGCTGCCGTGGCGCAGCAGCTGCGGCTAGGCGTGAAGTTGACGCTACAGACACGGCATCCGGAAATGTTCGAGGTTTCTACCTCCGCGCTCAATCGGCTCGCAGCCTATGCAACCATCAGGGCCTGCGTGGCTGACGTGCAACGCTCCTTCAGACATCTGCAATGTGCGGCTCTGACCCGAACGGAGGCGCCAGATCCTGGCGCGGAGCACGCCGATTTCTGGCTCGATTGCGCTGGGGAGGCCGTCGCGGCAGACGCGGTGATCATCAGGCGTGGACCTCTACGCGCAGTTGTCAGAGGACCATTTGCCGCTCATCTTGCGACCTACGAAGCAACTCACGAGGAGTGGCTAGATCGCCACGGCGATGCCACGATCGTACCAAAGCTGTCTCGGTCGGCCCGGAAGCTGTTTTCGGATGCAGCCCGCAAAGCCGAAATCCCGCACTCGCCGCGGCTGCAGCGCCTGGCGGCCCACCAGTTTCCCATTTCGGTCCAAGTTCGGCGCGAAGCGGACCGAGTTCGGTGGTCTGGCGCCGTTTCCGCACAGCAATTGGTCAGTGCCTGGCGCAATGATCAAGCATTTGAGATCATTTTACCCGACGCGCCGGATGCGCTCGGTGCAGTTACGGACGCAATCCTCCGTGTTGCATGCCATAGTAGGAACGTTCGCCTCCATGCCATGCCAGCGGTTTGGAGCCCATACGTTCGCGCCCTGAGTATCGATTCCCTTCATGCCGAAGGCATGCAGATGCCAGCGATCATCGCCGGCAACCCGGGAGGCGCGGCACAGGATCCGATAGCGTTGGATCCCGCAATCCTTGCCCGGCGAATTCATCGCTCGCTCGATGCATACCTGCTTGAGAAGCTCGATGCCCATCTGCAACCGTATTTTGCCAATCGTGCAGACCCCGGCCGATTGATCGGCCTCGCGATTGCGGACGACCTGCGTGCCGCCATGGCGCAGACTTGGGCCGATTGGCGGGCCACTTTCACTGATGATCTGGAACTGCTCAACCGTTTCTTCCGACTCATGGTCTGCGCCGTCGATGATCCGAACGAACACGACGCTGCGCAGGTGCTGGTTGGACCATTAAAGTGGCCGGCCATCGTTCGCGGCACTGCGGTGGCAGTCGCTATAGCGGCGGCCTGGCAGACGACTGTCCCCAGAGCGAACGGTCCGGGTAATCTCGCCCGCCAACGCGGGGGCGACCCGGAGTGGACCGGTCATGGGTGCGCTGCAGATCTCATCAACGGCAGCGACATGTCGGTGTCTGCAGCCAGCTTCATGTGGCGCACGCACTTCGTCGTTCTGATCGTCAAGGGCCCTGTCGAGGTCGCTAAGATCGCCGAGCGCGCCTTCGCGCAGACCGAAACGGACCAGCCCTCGCTCAGTGAGACAGACGGCGGGGGTCCTGTGCTACTGTCAATCAGCCGCGAGTTCTCGGAGACCGTGGCCGTTGGAATTGCACAGCTGAGGACACTGTTGGCGGCCGTTGAAGCCAAGCACTTTGAGGACTTGAACAGGGCGATCGAGAAGGGCGCGGCGGCATGACTGAAGGATTGACGCTATCACCAGCACTGCAGGATTTTGCTGGCCGACTGCGAAAGGCCGCGGCGGCGCTCAATCTTGAAGTCGAAGATCGGGCCTCGTTGGCGGGCACATCCTTCCAGGGTGGTTCATCGGCGTCGACTTCGTTGAGTCCGACCGACCTGCCGACCGAAAGCCATGCGATCCGGATCGATCGGTTCAACATCATCATGGGCGTATTGCCCGATGTGCCAACTTTGGAATCCGTCCGCGAAACCTTGCGACGGTATCGCAATCAATGCGTCGTGGCGCGCTCCTTCCTTGGCACAAATGAGACGCTCGACCTTCAGTTGATGCTTCTGGGGCCGCGTTCGAGCGAACGGCAGGACGCCTGGCGCGCATTGGCTTTGATGGTCGAGCGGGATGATCGCGTGGCGCGGAAGCTCGCCTGGCTCAGGCCGGAGGATCCGCAACGCGATGACGAGAGCTTCTCGGATTTCTTGAAGCGAACATTCCTCGCGCGCCCCTGGATTCATGACGAAGACGAGTTCGAAGATGCTGCTCTCGATGCCCTGAGCAGTGGCGCAACAACCCCGGGTCTGCCGCGATCGACTGCCGACGGATGGGAGCGCATCGCGCTGGACGAAAGGAAGAGTCCTGACGAGATCGTGGCGGCGCTCGTCAAGACTTGGGAGCGGAGGGGACAGGCATGAAAGAGATCTTCCTTTCGCGGATCACCATCCATGATTTTCGTACCTTTGGCGATTTCGAGGTGGACATCCCCGCAGCCCCGGGCCTTGTGCTGCTGACCGGCACGAACGGCCTTGGAAAGAGCAGTTTCTTCGACGCGATTGAGTGGGGGCTCACCGGCAAGATCCGTCGATTTGAGCCCTACTTGCAAAAGGGCCGGAGGAAACTCACCGAAAAAGACTATTTGACACGTCGCGGCGCTGAGCCGGGAGCGCACCACGTTTCTCTAACCTTCTCAGATGGTAAGCCCATAGTGCGGGGCGCTGCGAGCGCAACATCTATGACTGACATCCTCGCTCAGTTGGCACGGCCTGACCGGCGAGCGATCGACGATCTTGGAGCTTACCTCGCCCTGACCCACTTCTTGGGCCAAGCAGCCCAGCAGCGCTTCACGAGCCGGGATTCGCATGAGCAGTGGGATGCGCTCAAAGGACCAAGCGGCATCGAGCGTCTCGAACGCATCCGCGCCGGTCTGCGCGGAAGAGCCACCGTTTCGGCTTTTACTCGCCGTATTGAAAGCGAACAGGGCGCCATTACGCAACTCGAACGTCAGATCGCGGATTGGCAAGGTTGGATGGGGCGTCTTGAGCGCCTGCTGTCAGGCGCCCGCGCCACCGGTGTGCTGACGTCCGCCGAAATCGCCGAGCGGATAGATGGACTGGAGGCGGACCTCAAGCGGCTTGCAATCGATCCTAGCCAAGTGCTTTCCGGAGAAGAGGTGGGCAGCCGCTTGGCAGGCCTCGCCGATCACATCGGCGAGGCACTGCGTTCGACGGTCGATCGGAAATCTGTTCTGGAGGCGATGGCCTCGCTACCCGCACAGTTTGCCGTGACCAACGGTGACGCACAGTCCGATCATCCCACGCTTGTCCGCCTTCGCAATGACGTGACCGGCGCGCAAGAACGACTGGATCGAGCCATGCCGCTCGCAGAGGCCGCCAGAAAGGTCGTCTCAGCCCAGACCGCTGCCCTCGCGTCGATTGAACAAACCATTGCAACATTTGAGGCGGCTTTAACGGATCTGTCGCGTCGTGCGCAGTTGGCAGAACTCATCGCTACTGCATCCACAGAACACGGCGCATTGACGGATGCCATCGCCGTGCACCGAGCCACTCTCAGGGCCGCGGACATCGCAATAAAACAGCATTCGGACGCGGCTGCTGAGGTGGCACGTCTGCGCAGTCTCGCTGGCTCCGCCAAGACGCTCAACGATTCAGTGCCCGATTACCTCCGCCTCGAGGCGGAATCCGGTATCGCCGCATCGGCTTTGGAAAATGCGCAGACGGCGTCTGAGACGGCCGCCACCGAACTTGAGCCGCTGGAGGCGCAATTTGCCGACCTCGGATCGCAGATTGCCATTGCGATACAGTCGAGGGCCGAGGCGGATCGCCATGCGACAGCCATGAGCGCGGCCTTATCAAAACTCGCCAGCCATATCCACCAAGATGACACCGACTGCCCCGTCTGCCGTACTAAGTTTGACCCCGGCGTGCTGAAGGCGCTTGCCGATGCTGCAGCATCCTCGAGCGATGACCGACTGGCTCGTGCTGACGAGGCTTTAGAAGCGCTGCGGGCAAAGGAGGCGGAGCTGAACGCCCGCATCGTCGCGTTGCGCGCTCTAGTTGCCGCGCCCTTTGAGATGCAAGATGCCGCCACTGCGGCCGGCAACGCCGCGAGCGACGCGAAGTCGGCAATCGCACTGGTTCTCGCTATCCCGCCGGACAGCGACATCGTTGCGATGGCAGCCCAGCGCGCCCGCGACTATGCCTCTGCGCTGATTGCTGCTGAAGCAGGTCTCGAGCCGCTTGCGGCGGGCGCGGCAGCCGCCTTGGACCAGAGGTCTTCCGTTGGTGCCGATCTTGAAGACCTGATCTCACGGGAGAGCCAACTCGCTACACGCCTAGCACAACTTCGCGCCGAAGACGTCGCGTGCACTGAGCGCATCGCGGCCCGAAACCTGTCGGATGTATTGCTGGTCGATCTCAGACGCCAATTGACCGGCCAGCGCCAGCAGTTGGAAACGGCCCGCGAACGACTCGGCCGGCTTTCCGAGGAAGCCACTGTCGCGATCGCGAACACCCAAGGTGAGCAGACCGCCTTTGATGCGGCAACGCGCGCGCTCGCGATCGCCGAAGCAACGAGGGCCAGCGCCGAGCAGTCGGCGCGGCAAATGCAACGGCGCTGGGCACAGGCTGGTCTTGCCGACACCCCGAGCCCCGCCGCATATGAGCGCGGCCTCGCGGCCATGGACGCAACGATCGGGACTTTGACGTCAATTAGTGAGCGTCAGATGGCGCTTGCTAGAGAGAATGAAGACACGCTTCTGCAGCGTGAGATCAACGAGATCGTTTCGTCGATGCATGTGGCTGGGGGATCTGAAGGCGCAGGCGATCCGCCGAAACACCTTGGCGAACTCAATGCTATGCTCACTGATGCGCGCGCTGCGGTCAGGCTTACCAAAGGCGCTCGAGCAGCCGTGAACCGCTACTCCGAAGAACTGCAAGCTCAAGCCGACGACTTCTCGAGCCGCGTGCTCGATCCCCTCAATATCGTCATCGACGACTTCAACGAAGCGATGTTGAGCACGCCAGGCGAGAGTATACAGTTCAAGGCTGACACTCGGGTCGACGCGACGAGCTTCGGCATGGCCCTGCGATACCGAGAGAGGGTCGAGAACGCCATAGAGTCCCAGAAGGGCCTTCCGCCGCAAGTCGTACTAAGCGAGGGACAACTCGCAGCCAACGGGTTCAGCATCCTCTGTGCGGCCAGTACGGCCTATCCATGGTCGCGGTGGCGAGCGCTCTTGCTGGACGATCCCTTGCAGCACAATGACATCATCCACACCGCTGCGTTTATCGATGTCATGCGCAATATGGTCGAGCTCAACGGTTACCAGTTGATCATGTCCAGCCACGACCGCGGGGAGAGCGACTTCATCGCCCGAAAATTCGACGCTGCTGGGCTACCGTGTTCGACCGTCTTGCTGACGGCGCCGTCTGACAACGGCGTGGTTTGGGCTAGCCCAGAGAACAATCAGGCGGCGGAACGTTTCCTCCGTCGCAATGCGCCCAGCAGTGCGGGAAGTGCATAGCCCGCGACGTGAAACGCTGTTCGAAGCTGTGCGCCGCGTACTTTGCGAAGCGACAGGCCCGCTGACACTCGACGAAATCACTGTGCTGACCGAAAGGCGGCTGGGACGTAAGCAACCCCAAGGGTGGAGTTTCCGCTTGCCTTCACTCGGTCGGCGCAACCCATCATCCCACCAATCGTACCTGGGTGCCGTCGATGATTGAGGCAGATCAGGCGGATGAAGACGATTATGCCGCTAAGACAGCTGATGCGATTGGCTCTGAGGAGCCGGAGTGACAGAACATCTAGCTGATACCTCTCTCATGGCGTAGCAATGCCGCCACGTCAGCTACTCAACAAGCGCAGATTCAGGCTTTGGTGCCATGCACAACTGTAATGCTAATGCGGATATGGAAAATGCGGCAAACAGCTGCGCAACGGTCTTGAGCGAAAGGCTCCATGACCTATTGATCGCCGTGCGCGCTGGTGCCAGTTCATCGTTCTCGGGCATCGGCGTGTTGATCAGCTGTGATCCAACGATGCTGCCGATCACCCCGCTGCGTTCGGTCGAGGCCCCAGATCTTGAGGGTAATACGCTCGACACTCTAATTGCAATTTCCGACCTCACCAGCGAGTTTCATGACGGCTTTCACGTGCTTTCGCCTGATCTTCGACTCTTCCGCACCTCGCAGTATTTTTCACCGCCGATCGTCTTGGGTATCGGGGGAGATCCACAACGGCGCGTTGGTGGACGATATATGGCGGCGCTGTTCGGCTCGGCGCTCCCCGGCGTGCTCGCCTCAGGAGTAGTTAGTTCCACATACGGCATTGCCGTCTTCGAGCGCGGGCGAGAAATCAGGGGAGAATCATGAGTGACGGCAATCAGAATGCCTCGGACGAACTGTCTGAGCCGAAGCCGTTCCCGCACGTCAACGGCGCGTGGGACATGGCAATCCACTGGACGCGTGATGGCAAGGTTGACGTCCTCGTTGCCGATGCGGAAATCCGCCAAAACGGATCAGAGTTCAGCATGATTGTGCGGTCCGATCGGTCGGACTCGCATACTATTCTTGTCCAGCCGGCTTGGAGTGCGGTCGGTGATGCCGTTCTCTATTACATGTATGAAGTCGAACCCCGGCCCGCGCTTGCGGAGGCGTCAGCGTCATACAAAGGGGCGGCAATCCTCCGCTACTATGCAGAAGGTCCAGAACTCAGTGGTACCTACTGGACCAGCCGGCGCAGCACGGGAACGTTCAGGCTGACACGCAAATCCCGTCCAATTCCGAATTCATTGCGCAATGCCACTGACGTTCTGCTGATAACGGCGCTAAAGGAGGAGTTCGAAGCGGCGGAACTAGCATTTAGCGCGGCTCCATTGGGTGGTGACGGTGTCCAGCAGTGGGTTGACCTCGCGCTTCCGGCGGCGAAGGCCTGCAGGCGTGGGGTGTTTCAGCGCGATGGCGTGCCATTGTTCACGGTGGTATTGGCCAGACCGCAGCGAATGGGGGGAATTGAAACCGGACAGCTGGCAGCGGTGCTGGCCGTCACGTTGAAACCTGGCTGTCTCGTCATGTGCGGCGTCTGCGCGGGAAATCCGAAAGAAGTAGCTCTCGGGGACGTAGTTGTGTCGGAATTCGCTTACCAACATGACGAGGGCAAACAGGAAACGGAGGCCTTCGTCGGGGACCACCGCCACCGCGCTATCTCAAAATCCTGGCAGGATGCTGCCGAGGCACTGGAGGCCCGATCACTACCTAGCTTCGTTACCCCTTCGCCGCGTGATGTGCGGTCTTGGTTTTTAGCACGCCTGTATGCCGGCGATGACCCACAGGCACATCCAGCGAAGGACAGGTACTTCGCACATGGCGAGTGGAAGACCCTCGTGGAAGCTCTTGTAGCTCAGTGCGTCATTGCAAGAGCCGGGACGTCGTTTAGGCTCCTGGATGCGGGGCGGGATGAGGTCGAGCGCTCGATTACAACCGAAATTGATCCGCCGGACCGACTACCGTTCGCCATCAAAGTTGGCCCGATGGCGAGCGGAAACATGGTGGTGAAGAACAGTGTGACTTGGGACAATCTGAAACACATGGGCGTTCGGAGCGTTGTCGGCCTCGAGATGGAGGCGGCAGCGCTTGCTTTAGCGGCCCGCAGCCTGGACGTTCCGGAATGGATAGTCATGAAGGGGGTCATGGATCACGGAGATCCAAAGAAGGATGACCGCTTCAAGCCTTTTGCCGCCCGCGCGTCCGCCGAAACGCTGCGCGCTTTCCTTGTCGAACGCTATTCGGCTGGCGCGAAGTCTAAGTCGGCCCGCAAGCCCGGGTAACGTGGTCCACGGTGTCCTATCGTCAGATAAAAGTTGGTGCTCATCACTAGACTAGCGACACGCATGGTAGCTTATTCTCTTCCAATACCGCAAACCTGCCGGTCCACAATCGCCTCGAAGGCTGCCGAACCGTAATGCGCCGCATTTCGCCGTTCAGGCAGCGTCGTCTACTGAAATCCGAGGTAGTCCCTGAAGACATCCCGAGACTTAAGGACCATATCGGGCGTCGATCGCGTCCGTACTTCGTGAGCTGACCTGATCGCAGTGGTCGACCTCCGCGTTGACGCGGCTTGGACCTTATAAGGTCGACAATGGTGCAAAACGGACCAGTTCTGCATTCACTCCGTAGCCGGAAAACCGATTTCGCTCTGTCTCTGGTGTGTTGTAGCAGCTTATCGTCCACCGTGCCGTCACAGGCACTTTGTTCGCGATCTCGGCGATATAAAGCGCGTCAACATCGGCGAGGGAGTGACCTAAGATAAAGACATCGCTTACGCCCACAAGACCGTCGAAGAAGGCCTGGTTTTGGGCAAGGATTTTTTCAGTTGGTTTGAAGGTGCCGGCGAAATAGTCGTCAATGAGGCGGTAGCCTCCAACAATGCGAGTGTCGGTGTCTTCATCCACCTGCCTTAACAGCATTTCGTCCGCCTGCCTTTCCCATCCATGCCCGAGCACAATCAAGGAATCGGGATCAACCGCGCTGCCGTGAATATGCAGCATTTGGCCAGGGTGAACGCCGTAGAGCGACTGCAATGTGGGCGTGTAATTAAAGTTTAGGAACTTAGCGCGCCGTTCGATGCAATTGATCAATGGGACCGTACCTGGCAACGGAATTGGCAGCCCTCTTATCCAATCTGCGAAGTGCTTGCGCATTGTTCGAGAAAGGCCATCCACGATCTGCTCGATCTCATATTCGAAGTTGTGATGGTCGGCATCGCTCCAGTCCTCTGCACCGTAGGAGACGAGAAAGTTCTCCGCATAGTCGATGACGTGGTCCGAGTCGAAGGTTGCCAAGCGCTCTTCGAAACAATTCCAGAAATCCTTATCGACGAACAGATAGTCGCGGATCAGCTCAGAAACCTTCCGGTCGATGTCCTCAACGTAGCGCCCGAAGTCGCTGTAACGGGAAGGTATCCCATGATGCAAATCAAAGCCGTTGCCTATAACGAAGAGCTGATCAGCCACAGTGTCCCCCTAAGCCAATGTTGCTACGCCTGGGCGGGAGCGCAGCACTCGATAATCGTCCAGCCGCGAGCCGCAAGTGTCTCGACGGCCCTCGCCGAATACACCTTGCGCATCGCCGGACACAGCAGTGGGTCGGGCGGGTCAGTGCGACATTGTGGAGCTTGAGGCGCCCAAGCATGCGGGGGTCTTCGAAGACTTGCCTGCCCCTGAGATTTTTCGAAGATCCGCCGGTTCCGTCCCTAGCAATCACGGCTTGAAGCTCGCTCAGGTGGTGGTTGTAGGGAGCACGAAGGCCTGATCACCTGCCCCAAATAAGGGAAAGTTGTCGATCCGAATCTCTGCGATGTACACGGCATCCCCCGCCCCGAGGACAACAGTTAGAGCGAGGGCGATAAACCAGCTTCTGCACATCACCGGAGCCACATCTACCATGGCGGAGCAAAGGTCCGTTATTTGGGTGAGGTCACCTGAAAGCCGTCGTTCCGTGGCGTTCCTCGGCCCCAATGCGGTCATTCTGAAGCATGGCTCTGAACCTTCGCAGACTTGGTTAGTTAAAGTAAACCATATGGCCTCACGGGAGTATACGGAACCATACGGGAGGATTTTTGGTTTTGGCCCACGAAAAACTCAGTGAAATCAACGATTTTGATACATCCTCCGGGCCCACCATTGCCTATCTTTTATTATATTGTGTAATTATCGCCCTTTTATCCAGAAACGCACACCTGGAGCGGGCGACGTATCTATGGCGCAAAGACTCGGGATTCTTCTTCCAGATGCGAATCCCTGCCAGGAACCTGGGGCTTCATTGCGGCCGAGACGATCCTGCATCAGAACAGGTGATCGCGGAAGCCTACATGGCAGACGTCACCGAACCCCAGAAGCACATCGGAGGCATGGGGGTGATCGCCGGAGCCTACGGTCTTGCACGATCGCCGGTGTCGCCCTGGCCTGAACGTCCCGGAAGCGCTTCATGATCATTATTCGGCTGTCGCCGTGAATTGCAGGGAGCCGTAGGGGTGTTGGTGGATGTTTCGTCTTCGCCATCTAACGGATTGGTTTTTTGATAGTTACGCCCGCTTGTCGTCCGGATGGCCAAGCTCGCAGAACCACCCGCCCAGATACTTCACCGATGGCGCCTTGGGATCCGGAATCTGCATCTTCGCCTCGACCGCTGCGCGGAATGGCTCGGCGCTGTCTTGCGGGATGAACCCCAGATGGTTGGCGCCGCTGTTGTCGACCATTTTCAGCTTGTTGTCGGATATGCCGAACGAGATTGTGTGCCCGACGCGCGGCGCCGTCAGTGCTGCTTCGACCAGACGCACGCAGTCGGCGAAGGAAAGATACGACCACAGCATGCGTCGGTCGGCCGGTTCGGGAAAGGACGAGAAGATACGCAGGCAAGCCGTCTCAATGCCGAACTTGTCCCAGTAGAGCCGGCTCAGGCTTTCGACGAAATTCTTCGACACGCCGTAGAGGCTGTCGGGGCGCACCGGCGCATCGACGCCGATATGGGCTTCGACTTCATGATAGCCGATGGCATGCACCGAGGAAGCATAGATAATCCGCTTCACGCCGTGTTTCCGGGCGCCTTCGTAGATGTGGTAGGATCCGCGAATGCTGGAATCCAGGATCGTTTGCCATTCGCATTCAAGCGGCGCACCGCCGAAATGCACGATCGCGTCGCAGTCCTTGGTGGCCGCGATTGTCGCCTCCATGTCGGCGAGATCGAAGACCGCTTCTTCCTCGTGAGGAGCAAGATCGCCGAACGGTTCGCGACCCGCAAGGCGGATCGTTTTTGCCAGCGGCACCAGCCCCTTTCGCAGTTCCGAGCCAAGCCGGCCGGCGGCGCCGGTGATCAGGATGCGTTCGTAATGCGGCATGGTCTACTCCACTTGCGCGACGGCGGCGTTGATCCGCGCGATCGCCTCGGCAAGCACCTCCTCGCTGATGGCGGTGGAGATACGAAAATAAGGTGAAAGTCCGTAGGCAGTGCCCGGCACCGAGGCCACGCGGCCTTCGTTCAGAAGATAGGTCGCCACCGCCGTATCGTCCTCCAGCATGACGCCTTTTGGGGTCCTGCGGCCGATCAGGCTGGCGCAACCGATATAGGCATAGAAAGCGCCTTCCGGCGGCGGCAGCGTCAGGCCGTTGATGCGCCTTATGCCATCGACGACCAGGTTCCTGCGCGCCTCGAATGCATCGCGGAAACGAGCCACCTCGTCCTGCGGGCCGTTCAGTGCGGCGACCGTCGCCGCCTGGGCAATCGAGCAGACCGAAGTGACCGACTGGCTCTGGATGATCGACATCGCCTTGACGAGTGGTGCCGGGCCGGCTGCATAACCGACACGCCAGCCGGTCATCGCATAGGCCTTGGCCACACCGTTGACGATGAGGCTTCGGTCCTTGAGGTCAGGGCAGGCCTTGCCGAAGGATACGAATTCGCGGTTATCGAAGATGATGTGCTCATAGATCTCGTCCGACAGGATGAGCACCTGCGGATGCCTGGCAAGGACAGCGCCAAGCGCCTTGAGATCGTCGCCCGAGTAGACCGCTCCGGATGGATTGCCGGGCATGTTCAGGAACAGCCACTTGGTTCTCGGCCCGATCGCCTTTTCCAAGAGTTCGGGCGTCAGCCTGAAGCCGCCGCTTTCCCTGCATTCGACCGTGACGGGCGTGCCGCCTAGCAGCTTCACCATCTCAGGATAGGAGACGAAATAGGGCGCGGGCAGGATGGCCTCGTCGCCGGGTTCCAGCGTCGCCATCAGCGCGTTGAAGATGATCTGCTTGGCGCCGTTGGCCACGACGATGTCGTCGGCCGTGTAGTCCAGTCCGTTCTCGCGCCTGAACTTCCCGGCCACGGCCTCGCGCACTTCCGGCGAGCCGGCTGCGGCGGTGTAGAGGGTCTGGCCCGCTTTGGCGGCTGCATAGGCCGCTTCGATGATGTGGGCAGGCGTCGGAAAATCAGGTTCGCCAAGGCCAAGGTCGATGACGTCGACGCCTTTGGCCCGTAGCGCCTTGGCCGCCTGCGAGGCGGCCATCGAAGCCGACGGCTTGACCACGGACAGGCGCGAGGAAATGTAGCTCATCGGCTTTTCTCCGAAATATAGCCCCTGGACACGTCCTGTGCCCGCGCCTCCGTACTGCGCCTGGAGGGATCGCCATAGCCGCCACCGCCAGGAAGTTCCAGCACCAGGCGACGCCCTTCCGGAACGTGCTGCCAGCCCTTGGGGCGCATCAGCGTGCCATCGTCGAGCCTGACGATGCCGGCGGTTCCGTCCTTGCCGCCATCGCGCCCCTTGGCTGGATGCCTGACCCGGTCGAACATGGCGGAAAAATCGAACTCGTGGCCTTCAGTGGCCGCGATTTCGAGGATCTGGCCGAGGCCGCCGCGAAATTCCCCGTCGCCGCCGGAATCGGGACGCAGTTCCTTGCGCCAGATGACGATCGGCCCGGTGTGCTCGGTCGCCTCGATCGGCATGGTATGGACACCGGACGGAAAGGCGGTGGCGGACAGCCCGTCCAACGTCGGGCGGGCCCCCATGCCGCCGGAATTGAACATCAGCACCTCGGCGCGGCGTCCATCGCTCCCGGCGACCGGCCTGACCGAGATGTGGATGTTCCACAGTGCCGCCGCCCCTTCGGCAAGGATCTGGCCCGGCAGCGCCTTGGCCAGCGCGCCCAGCACCAGATCGGGCACCATATGGCCGATGACGTGCCGCAGGGAGACCGGCGCCGGCCGCGGGGCGTTCAGGATGTTGGTCGGCGACGATATAGTGAACAGAGCAAGCGAGGCCGCATTGTTCGGGATCTCCGGCGCCACGACGCATTTCAGGGCGTAGCAGGCATAGGCCTTGCTGTAGATGATCGGAACGTTGATGCCCCATCGGCTTGTCGGATCGGTGCCGGAGAAATCGACATTCAAATGGTCGTCCTCAATCGAGACAGCTGCCACCAGCTTGACCGGCGTATCGTAGCCGTCGGTCACCAACTCGTTCGACCAGGTGCCTTTCGGCAGCGCCTTGATGCGCTCCAGCGTCGCGTCATGCGTGCGCGTGAAGATGAACTCTCCCAGCCTGTCCAGCGATGCCAGGCCGATCTCCTGCATCATGTCGACCAGGCGGCGATGGCCGACCTCGTTGCAGGCGGCCAGCGAATAGAAGTCGCCGACGACCTGGTTCGGCTCGCGCACATTGGCGCGCAGGATCTTCACCAGATCGAGGTTCACCTTGCCGCGCTCGGCGAACTTCATGATCGGGATCTGGATCCCTTCCTCGTAGACTGACTTGCCGTCGGCGCCGAAGCCACGTCCGCCAACATCGACCACGTGCGCGGTGCAGGCGAAGAATGCCACCAGTTCGCCGTTCAGGAACGAGGGCGAGACCATGGTGATGTCATGGAGATGGCCGGTGCCTTTCCAGGGATCGTTGGTGACATAGGTGTCGCCCTCGTACATCTCCTCGCGCGGGATCTCGTTCATGAACTGCAGCACGGCCTCGGCCATGGTGTTCACATGCCCTGGCGTACCGGTCACGGCCTGCGCCAGCATCTCGCCGCGCGGATTGAACACGCCGGCCGACAGATCGCCCGATTCACGCACCGACGTGGAGAAGGCCGTACGCAACAGGGTCAGCGCCTGCTCCTCGACCACCGAAATCAGGCGATTCCACATCACCTGCATGCGGATTTCCAAGATGTCGCTCATGCCTGGACCCCTTTGCGGATCAGGAGGATCGAACCGTCGCTCTGTAGCGCGGCATCGAAGAGAGTGGTGACGACCGTCGACGTCTCACGCTCGACGATCACCGCCGGACCGCTGATGCGATCCCCTGGCGAAAGGTCGGCGCGTTCGATGATGGCTGAAACCTGCACGGTTCCGGTCGCCGGATCGAAAACCTCGCGCGTTTGCGAAGCGGCGACGGTCCTGGTCCCCATGGTGATCTCGTGCCTTGCGGGCGCCGGCCGCACGTCCTGCGCCTTGACCGACCAGGTGACGATCTCGATTTCCAATCCGTCGAGGCCATCAATGGCACGGCCGAAGAAGCGCGCATAATTGTCCCGGAAGGCGTCCTTGAGGCTCACCTCGTCGCCGGGCTTGAACGCCCTGTCGGGCAGCGGCACCGGGATTTCCCAACCCTGGCCGGCATAGCGCATGAAGGCGGTGATCTCGCGGGTGATGGCATTGTTAGTGCCGGCTCGCACGAAGCTCTCGGCAGTCGTCTTCAGCCCGTCGAGCAGCGCATTCACCTCGCATGCATCGAAGCGCGACAGCCGCATCAGCTTGGAAGCCAGCGCCTCGTAGCCGAACGGCGCCTTGAGGAAACCGATGGCCGAGCCGACGCCGGCGCCTTGCGGGACAAGGCACTGTTCGACGCCAAGCTTCTCGCACAGCCGCGCCGCATGCAGGGGCGCTGCACCGCCAAAGGCGATCATGACATTGTCGGAGATGTTCTTGCCGTTTTCCACCGCGTGGACGCGGGCGGCATTGGCCATATTCTCGTCGACGACCTCGCAGATGCCGAAAGCGGCGGAAACGGAATTGAGCGAAAGCCGGGTGCCGACATCGCGGGTGATCGCCTGCTCGGAAGCCTGCGTGTCGAGCCTGATGGCGCCGCCGGCGAAATTGTCGGGATCGAGCTTGCCCAGCACCAGGTCGGCATCGGTGATGGCTGGGCGGCTGCCGCCACGCCCGTAGCAGGCGGGACCGGGTTCGGACCCGGCACTTTCCGGGCCGGTCTGGATGCGGCCCATGGCGTCGACCCAGGCGATCGAGCCGCCGCCGGCGCCGATCTCGATCATCTCGATGACCGGGATCGAGATCGGCATGCCGGAGCCTTTGCAGAAGCGATAGGTGCGGGCGACCTCGAAGGTCCGCGCCGTGCGCGGCGAATAGTCCTCGATCAGGCAGATCTTCGCGGTCGTTCCGCCCATGTCGTAGGAGACGACGGAGTCCAGGTCGAAGCGCCGCGCCACGTCGGCCGCAAAAATGGCACCGCCGGCCGGACCGGACTCGACCAGGCGCACCGGAAATTCGGACGCGGTTTCCACCGAGATCAGTCCGCCGCCCGAGTGGATCATGAACACCGGACAGTTCGCCCCCATCTCCTTCAGCCGCACCTGGAGGCGCACCAGATAGTCGGCCATCTGCGGCCGGACATAGGCATTGGCGCAAACCGTGTTGAAGCGTTCGAACTCGCGCATCTGCGGCGAGACCTCGGCGCTGACGGAAATCGGTATGTCCAGCTTTCTGGCGAGGATCGCGCGTGCCCGCTGCTCATGCACCGGGTTCATGTAGGAATGGATGAAGCCGATGGCGACGGCGCCGAAGCCGCCCGCGGCGATGCTGCCGGCGATCTCGTCGAGCGCTGCTTCGTCCAGCGGCTGCAATTCCTTTCCGTCCGCGCCGATGCGCCCCTTGACCGTATAGCGATGCTCGCGCGGGATCAGCGGCGGCGGCAGCTTCAGGTTCAGATCATACTGTTCGAACCGGTTTTCCGTGCGCATCTCGATGACATCGCGAAACCCTTCGGTGGTGACCAATGCCGTCTTGGCGCCACGCCGTTCGATGAGCGCGTTGGTCGCCAGCGTGGTGCCGTGAATGACGATGTCGAGGTCCGCCAGCGTGATGCCGGCGTCGCGCACGACGATCTCGATCCCGTCGAGGATAGCCTGTTCGGGGGCGGCATAGTTGGTCAGGATCTTGGTCGAAAAGATCGTGCCGCGCACATCGACCACAATATCGGTGAACGTGCCGCCGATATCCGCGCCGAGACGGATGTCATTTGCCGTACTGGTCATGCGTTGGCCTTATGCGAAGCGAGCGCTGCGTCGCGCATTTGGGAAAGGGTTTGACGCGGCGTGATCGCCTCCGGGGAAATATCCAGCTCCAGGACCGCGCCGGTCGCGGATGCCAGCGCCCTGCCGAAAGCGCCGGCGAAATCGCAGGTCGCGCCGACCCGCTCGGCGTGGAAGCCATAGGCCCGGGCGATGCCGACGAAATCCGGGTTCTCGATGTTCGTTCCCGACACGCGCGCCGGATAGTGCCGCTCCTGATGCGCGCGGATAGTCCCGTAGATGCCGTTGTTCAGGATGAGGACGATCGGCTGCGCCCCGGCCTGCATCGCCGTCCCCAACTCCTGGCAGTTCATCTGGAAATCGCCGTCACCGGCAAAGCAGACCACCGTGCGTGAGGGAAAGGCCACTTTGGCCGCGATGGCCGCCGGCAGGCCGTAGCCCATGGCGCCGGATTGCGGTGCAAGCAGCCGCGCCTTTGGCCCGAACTTGAAGAACTTGTTTGGCCACACGGTGAAATTGCCGGCGCCGTTGGTCAGGATGACGTCGTCGGGCAGCGTTTCGCGCAGCCAGCGGCTGACTTCGACCATGTCGACCGGGCCCAGCTGGGCAGGCGCGGTGAACGTGCCCTCATAGCTTTGGCGTGCCTGCGACCGCCACGCGCCCCAGTCGCCCTTGACCGGCGAGAGCGCCTTGGCGAAGGCGTTCGGCCCGGCATGGATGCCAAGCGCCGGCACATAGATCTTGCCGATCTCGCGATCCGAACCGTGGACATGGATCAGCTTCTGCTTCGGCTGGGGCACGGACAGCAGCGTGTAGCCATCCGTGGTCATCTCGCCGAAGCGCACATTGATCGCCAGGATCACATCGGCGTCCCGGATCAGCTTCTTGACATGCGGGACCATGCCGACACCGGCCTCGCCGACGAAGACCGGTGAGCCATTGTCGAACTGATCCTGGAAGCGGAACGCCGCGACCACCGGAATGTCGGAGGTTTCGGCGAAAGCCTGGAGCACGGCACGCCCGTCAGCTGACCAGTTGGCACCGCCGATCAGGATGACCGGTCTGCTGGAGGCGGCCAGCATGGACCGGGCCTCGGCCAGCGCATCGGCATCGGCCGCGGCCTCGAACACCCTGGCAGGCCCGCTGAGCGCCGCGACATCGGTCGGCGTGGTCAGCATGTTCTCGGGCAGGGCGATCACCACCGGGCCGGGCCGCCCGGTGAGCGCCGTGGTCCAGGCCCGGGCAATGATTTCCGGCAGGCGCTCGACAGCGTCGATCTCCACCGCCCATTTCGCCATCGTGCCGAACACCGCGCGGTAGTCGATTTCCTGAAACGCTTCGCGGCCGCGCATGTCGGTGCCGACCTGGCCGACGAACAGGATCATCGGCGAACTGTCCTGCATCGCCGTGTGCACGCCGATGGACGCATTGGCGACACCCGGTCCGCGCGTCACGAAGCAGATGCCCGGCGAACCCGTCAGCTTGCCATAGGCCGAGGCCATGAATGCCGCGCCGCCCTCGTTGCGGCACAGCACGTAGTCCAGCTTTCCACGAGTGTCGTGCAGCGCGTCCAGCACGGCCAGATAGCTTTCGCCCGGCACACCGAAACTCTTGGTCGCGCCGAGCGCGATCAGGCATTCGACAAGAAGGCGACCGCCATTGCGGATCATGCTGCGACATCCTTCATTCAGGCGGCAAGCGGATCGAGCCTGCCTTTCGGATTCATACGTGCACGCTGGCGCATCGAGACGAAACCAAGAAATGCCGTCTATTCGAAAGTTTTTCTTTCCCGAGAGGCGCGCACCAGGACGTCCGGGTTCATCGTGCCCAGCGGATCGAACGCGCCTTTGAGCCGCGCCATGAGCTCTCGCTCCACCAGGCCGCGATTGCGGTCGGCCATGACCACCTTTGCCCGGCCAAGCCCATGCTCGGCGGCAAAGCTGCCGCCCATCTGAGTGGCAAGAGATGACAGCGCCTCTGCGAACAGCTCGGCCTTGCCGTCGAAATCGGCACGACCTTCCGGCGGAGACAAATTGTAATGGATGTTTCCGTCGCCGAGGTGCCCGAACGGGTTTATCCGCACACCGGGAAGAATGCCGCCGCAGATCTTCGCGCCAGCCTCGACGAAACGGGCGATTGCACCTGGAGGGACGGAGATGTCGTGCTTGAGTTGCTCGCCTTCCAGCCTTTGTCCCTCCGGTTGCTCCTCGCGCAGCCGCCAGAATTGTGCCCGATGCGCACCTGTCGCCGCCAGCGCGCCGTCGCTAACCAGGCTCTGTTCCATGCCCCATTCCAGAGCCGAAGCCAGGATCTCGTCCAGGGGAACGCGTGACGACCCCGATGCCAGTTCGACCAGCAGATAGACGTCGCCCCGTGTCTCCAGTTGGTAGGCAAGGTCGGGCACGTGCTTGAGCGCCAATCGCAGGCCCACATCGGAGAAGAACTCGAGGCCAGTCAGGAATTCCCCGGCCTCGCCGCGCAGGAAGGCGCCGAACGAAACGGCGGCTGCAAAGCCGGGCAGGACCAGAAGGGCGCTCGCTTGCTGCCGAGGCTTGGGGTAGAGCCGCAGGATCGCGCGCGTGACGATGCCGAGCGTGCCCTCAGCGCCACAGAACAGCTTGCGCAGTTGATAGCCGGCATTGTCCTTCTGCACCGCGCGCAGTCCGTCCCAAATCCCGCCATCAGGCGTCACGACTTCGAGACCCAGGGCGAGATCCTGCATCATGCCGTATCGGAAAGCCTGGCTGCCGCCCGCATTGGTGCCGATCAGGCCGCCGATCCTGGCGCTGCCTTCTGCGCCCAGACGCATTGGAAACATCAGGCCATTCGGTTCCAGCGCCTCGTGCAGCGTTGCCAGCACGACACCCGCCTCGACGACGATAGATCCGCTGTCCAGATCCGGCTTCCCGATCGCCGTCATGCGTGACAGCGAGACGATCACCGCATTCGGCTGCTCGGCGACGGCGGCGCCGCAAAGCCCGGTGTTCCCGCCCTGTGGCACCACCGCCAGCCCTGCCTCGCGACATAGCTTGACGACACTGGCAACCTCCGGCGTATTCGCGGGCCTGGCAACGCCAAGAGGTGCGACGCCGTAGCGATTGAGCCAATCGCGCCGGTAGGGCTCGGCATCCCGGCCCGAAAGCCAGCCTTTCGGCCCGAGAACCTCGTGCAGCGCGGTGGCGGGATCGGTCATTGATTTACCCGAGTTAGCTGAGGGCGTGCCGTCCGACACGTCCCGGATCGTTGCTTCCAATCAATGACCCAGCACCTGCGACAGGAATTGTCGAGTGCGCTCGTTGCGGGAAGAGGTGAAGAACTCGTCCGGAGGCGCTTCTTCGAGGATCTCGCCGCCGTCCATGAAAAGCACCCGGTCCGCCACGCGACGCGCAAAGCCCATCTCATGCGTCACGCAGATCATCGTCATGCCTTCCGAGGCAAGCGTGACCATGACGTCAAGCACTTCGGAAACCATTTCCGGATCGAGCGCCGAGGTCGGTTCGTCGAACAGCATGATCTGCGGCTGCATGCAAAGAGCGCGTGCAATGGCGACGCGCTGCTGCTGACCGCCGGACAATTGGCTGGGATATTTCATGGCCTGCTCGGGAATGCGCACCTTCTCCAGGTAGTGGCGGGCGGTTGCCTCGGCTTGCGCCCGCGGCTGCTTGCGCACGATCATCGGGGAGATCATGCAGTTCTCCAGCACCGTCATGTGCGGGAACAGGTTGAAGTGCTGGAACACCATGCCGACTTCACGCCTGATCTCGTCGATATTGCCGACATCGTCGTTGAGCTCGGTCCCGAGCACCGCGATGCGGCCGCCATTGTGCTGTTCGAGGCGGTTGATGCAGCGGATCATCGTCGATTTGCCGGAGCCGGAGGGTCCGCAGACGACGATTTTTTCGCCCCGTTGTACGGAAAGGTTTATCCCGCGCAGTACTTGGAACGTGCCGTAGTATTTGTCGAGGTTTTCGATGCGGAGCGCTGGCTCACCGGTCGAATTGGTTGAGATCACCTGCACGCCTCCTTACCGTTCGCTGACCGACATGCGGCGCTCGAGAAAGGCGCCATAGCGGGATAGGCTGAAGACGAAGATGAAGTAGATGAAGGCGATGAAGGCATAGACTTCGACATAGGCGAAGCGCCATTCGCCGGTGCCATAGGCGGCATTGCCGGAAGCCAGGATCTCGAAGAAACCGACGATGACCACCAGCGAGGTCTCCTTGAACGAGATGACGAACTGGTTGATCGTGGCCGGCATCGCGTTGCGCATTGCCTGAGGCAGGAGGATGCGGCTGATGCGTTGCCAGTAGCGCATGCCGAGCGCCATGGCAGCCTCCTCCTGTCCTGTCGCAACGCCCTGCATGCCGCCTCTCACGATCTCAGCCTGATAGGCGGAGAAGAACAGAGCGGAGCCGAGGATCACGCGGTAAAGCTTGTCGCCCTGCAGCCATTGCGGCAGCGCGAACGGCAGAACCACTGCAAAGGTGAAGAGGATCGATATCAGCGGAAGCGACCGGACCCCGTCGATGATGAGGCCGGTGGTCCGCGAAATCCAGGGCAGCTCCGACCGGCGCAGCAAGGCCAGGCAGATCGCCAAGGGGAAACCGATCAGGCAGGTGGTCACGAAGATGAACAGGGTCAGCGCCAGCCCGCCCCAGGCTTCCTCGCCGACATGGGCAAGGCCAAGCACGCCGCCTTTCATCAATAGGTAGAAAAGGCCTGTTCCGGCTCCCCATACCAGCGCGATCCGGCGGCCCGTCCAGAACGCCGGGATACAGCTCAGCACCGTCATCACCACAACGGCGACGCAGGCCAGCGCCGAGCGCCATTGTTCCTCGTAGGGATAGAGGCCGAAGAAGATGATCCGCCATCTCGCTGCGATGACCGACCAGCAGGCTCCCGCTGTCGCCTGGCAGGCTTCCGGCCCGCCGCTGGTGGTGAAGACAGCCGAGAAAACCGCCCAATTCAGCAGCTTCCAGACCAGGAAGACCATGATCGTCAGACAGGCCAGCGACACCACCGCCTGAAGCGGCGTCGCGAAGAAGCGTCGCCTCAGATCCTCAAGCCTGCCGGGAGCGGGTGGAGCGACAATGACCATCTCCATCTCTCAGCCCCTCAGTTGATTGCCCTTGAGGGCAATTGCCTTGTTGATGCGGTTGAAGACGGCGGCAAGGCTGAGGTTGATGGCGAGGAAGCCTGCCATCAGGATGCCGATCGCTTCGAGGGTTTGCCCGGAATGGTTGATCGTCAGCGCCACAATCATGAAGAAGTCGGTGAAGCCCACGGCGATGCCCATCGTCGTCGCCTTCATCAGCCAGACATACTGATTGGCAAGGATCGGCAGCATGGCACGCAGCGCCAGCGGCAGCCGCACCAGCGTGAAGACCCGCCAGGGACTAAGGCCCAAGGAAAGGGCTGCCTCGACCTGGCCGGTGCCGACAGATTTGAAGCCTCCGCGCACGATCTCCGCAATGTAGGAGCCGCCATAGATGGCGATGGCGATGGCGAGGGTGGCGAACTCCGGAGGGATACGCAGGCCGCCTCTCAGATTGAGGCCTTGCAGGGCAGGGAAGTCCAGCAGCGGCGTATCCGGCAGACGTCCGAGAGCCAGAATGATGGTCGCGCAGGCCAGTGCCGCTGCGGCGGCGGCAAACTGGATCGTGCGCCGCTGGCCGATCGGCTGGGCAAGGAGCGACGTCCTGCCCAGCCAGGCCGGCAGCACGATGGCCGCGATCACAGCCACTGTGGCTGCGGCAAACGCGGCACTGCCGACGTTCGGGAATGGGATGTAGAGTCCTCGGCTGGTGAGCAGGAAGCCCCAGGCTTCGTGCGCGCTGCGCGGCGTCGGCAGGTGCGTGATGATCGCATACCAGAAGAAAACCTGGAGGATCAGCGGAATGTTGCGGAAGATGTCCACATAGGTACGGCCGAGCAGCCGCGCCAAATCGTTCGAAGACGTCCGCGCCAGACCGACGATCGTTCCCACGATCGTCGCCAGTATCAGGCCGACGCTCCCCAGGAACAGCGTGTTGATGATGCCGATGAGGAAGTACCACCAATAGGGATCATTGGCCGTGGCGGGCAGCAGCGAGAAATTCACATCCCAACCCGTCGACTTGAACAGAAAGTCGAATCCGGAGGTGATCCCCTGATCAGCCAGGTTGCGGCGGGCGATCACGATGCCGGCAAGTACCATCGCGGCGATCGAGCCGACATAGAGGACCTGCAACAGCGCGTTGCGGACCTTTTGATTTCTCAGCAGGCTGACCATCCAAAGATCCTTGCCGAATTGTCGCCGACCCCGCCCGGCTGTGCCGGGCGGGGCCTGGAGCGGGTGAGTTAAGGACGGATCAGTCGATCACCAGCGGGAACAGGACACCGCCATTGTTCCAAAGGTTGGTCAACTCGCGGTCCATCTTGTAGGGCGAGTCCTTGCCGAGGTCGCGCTCGAAGATTTCGCCGTAATTGCCGACGTTCTTGATCACCTTGTAGGCCCAGTCATCATCGAGACCGAGACCCTTGCCCATGCCTGGCGTGACGCCGAGGAACTTGGCGACTTGCGGCGAGGTCGGCTTGGCCTTGACCTCGTCGACGTTCTTGGAGGTGATGCCTTCCTGCTCGGCGAAGATCAGCGTGCTCAGCGTCCAGTTGGCGATGTCAACCCAATTGTCGTCGCCTTGGCGCATGATCATGACTTCAGGCTCGACGGCGAGCACGTCGGGCAGGATGACATGGTCGTCGACCTTGCTCTTGGCGATGCGCGCAATGGCGAGCGTCGGGCCCCACTGCGCATAGAGATCGCAGCGTCCGGAGAAATAGGCCTGCTCGAGCTCCTCGGTCTTTTCGATGAGCACGGGTTCGAGCTTGATGCCAAGCTTGGCCGTATAGGCCGCGACCTGCTGTTCCTGCGACGTGCCGGCGGGAATGCAGATCGTGCCGCCGGCCGCATCCTTGAGCGACTTGAGGTTTAGCTCCTTGTGCGCCATCACCTTGGTCGTTCCGAGGTAATAGGACATGGAAAATTGCAGCCCGAGCTCGGTGTCGCGGCTGAGCGTGCCGCCCGACGCCTTGATGATGATGTCGACATCGCCCGATTGCAGGGACGGCCAGCGCTGCGCCCAGCTGATCGGAACGACCTTCAGTTTTGCCGGGTCGCCGAGCACGGCCGTGGCCACCGCCCGGCAGAGATCGATGTCCATGCCCTTCCAGTTGCCCTTGTCGTCGACTTCGGCGAAGCCGAGATAAGACCCGTCATGGCCGGTGCAGTTGAGCACGCCGCGCGCCTTGACGGCTTCCAGCGTCTTGCCGCCGGCGGCTTCTGCCGGCGCTGCAAAATGCACAAGTCCAAGGGCCATGGCTGCGGCCCCCCATTTCATCGTCTTCATGTTCCGTCTCCACTGTTGAGGTTGTTTGGTTTCTTGTTGTTGGAGGCCCAAAAGTTCTTTTTCGGAGCTCTGTCTCAAAGCCGCTCCTAATCGGAAAGCGGGGTCGGTTTCGGCACGGAGGAAATCTTCAGATCGCTGCCCCAGTCCTGCTGGGCGAGCCATCGATGAAGGGCGGCGACCGCCTTCACGCGCAGGTGCCCGCGCGGGACGATCAGGTAGAACCCAGGAACTTCTTCCGGCCGCATATCGGCAAGGGCGTCGCGCCCGACTGGAGCGACCAGCGCCCCCGACCTCAAATCTTCCTCGGCGTCGATGACGGAGACGAGACCGACGCCGATGCCTTGCAGGGTTGCACGGCGCATGGTCGCGGCATCGTCGAAGCTGATGCTTCGGTTGCCGTCCGTCTGCTCGATGGCAAGGTGGCGTAAAATGTCTGGCCAAAGGCGCTTCGACTTGACGGTGTCCAGCAACGTGAACAACGTCAGGTCCTGCGCCGACTTGATGCTCTCGCCGATGGCCGGAGTGCAGCAGATGACCTTCGGATCAGGCACCAGCAGTATGGTCTCGTAGTCCGGCCAATTGCCGTAGCCCCACTGGACGGTCATATCGATGTCGTCGCGTCCGAAATCGGGCAGATCGACCATCGTCGTCAGGCGCAGATCCGCACCGGGCAATATCTCCCGGAACAGAGATAGGCGAGGCAGCAAATAGTGGGTCGCGAAATAGGGGCTCGCATTCAGGTTGATGCGGTCCCGGTAATTCGACTTGGTGACGCGGCGAACACCTTCGGAAAACTCGTCGAACCCAGCTTTGACATAGTGCGAGAGAAGGATGGCAGACTCGGTCAATTCGACCGACCGCCCCTTGCGTTCGAACAGTGTCACCTGAAGCGTGTCCTCCAGTAGCTTGATCTGCTGTCCGACGGCCTGCGGCGTGACCAGCAATTCATCCGCCGCCTGCCGAAAGCTCTTGTGCTGCGCGACGGCGTGGAAGACGCGAAGCGCATTCAGCGAGGGAAGGCGAAGCTTGCCGGTCATCGTCTATTCCACCTCCTTTCGCTTGCGTTCCTGTTGGACAATTCAGCGCCGCCGGCGCGCGAAAATAGTTCAGGCGTATATATAACCACCTGAAACAATTACATTTTCTCCCGTCATGTAGGTATTCTTGGGGCCGCCGGTCATGAGAACCCACTCGGCAATCTCCGCAGGCTCGGCGCCACGACCCAGCGGGCTCGCCTTGGCCAGTTCCTCGAGGAAGCCGAGGGCTTTGGCCCGCTCCGTGGCCATGCCTGCGGGGGCCACCGAATTGACCAGGATCCCGTGTTTTGCGACGTCATGGGCAAAGGAGCGCGTCAGGCTGACCACGGCGGCCTTGGTTGCCGCATAGTGGGCGTTCTGCGGATGCGCCTTGAAGGCATCGACAGAGGTCAGGTTGACGATCCGGCCACGCACATGGCTCTTCGGCTCCTGCGATTGCATGTGGCGAACGGCTGCCACCATCATGTGATAAGTGCCCTTGATGTTGATGCCATTGGAGGCATCCCAATCGGCGTCGCTGATCTCGAGGAGCGGGCGGCGAGGGTAGATCGCGGCGCAATTGATCAGCGTGTCGATACGCCCGAGCTTCGAAACGATGGCGTCGAAGGCGGCGTGGCACTGAGGGCCGACCTGGATGTCGCACAGGGCGGCCGCGGTCGGCAGGCCGTTGGCCTTTGCCGGTGCGAGAGCGGCTTCGGCGGCGTCCTGGTTGATGTCGATGATGCCGATCTTTGCAGCCCCGGCCTCTACAGCCATCCTGGCCAAAAGCGCGCCGAGGCCAGCGCCGCCGCCTACGATCAGAACGGAAAGATCCTTCATTCCAGTTTTTCCTTACTTGGTGCCGCTTGGCGAGGTTGGCCATGTCGGCATGATGTCGAAACGGGTAACGTCGGCCCATGCGGGCAGGCCGAGTACCGCGACCACCATTCTGGCCACGTCATCCGGCTGCACCACTTTGCTGGCGTACATGGCCGCGCGCGCCTTTGCGTCGAGGATGTCCTGGTAGAGCTGCGTCTCGACACGGCCGGCGACGATCTCGGTGACACGGACGCCTGATGGGGAGAGGTCGGCGCGCAACGCGGCGGCAAAGCCTGATATCGCCGCCTTGGTGGCCGAATAGACGGCAATGTTGGAATATGCCGCGTGGCCCGCGGTGGAGCCGGTGAACAGGATGTGGCCAGCCTGCCGCTCGCGCATCTGCGGAACGACGAGGCGGGTAAGCAGGATTGCCGCGCTGAGGTTGACCTCCAGCGTGGTGTCGATGTCGGAGATTTTCATGTCGGCGAAATTGCCCAACGGTGGCATGATCCCGGCATTATTGATCAGCACGTCGATGGTCAGATCCGCCAGAACAGCTTCCAGCGCCTCGCGATCGGTCACGTCGACGGCGATGGGCACGATGCCGGATCGCTCGGCCTGCAACGCCTTGAGCGCGGCCTGGCTGCGCCCGACCGCATAGACATCGTAGCCGGCGTCGCTCAGTGCGATCGCCATGGCCCGCCCTATGCCGCTTGTTGCACCTGTGATGAAGGCTGTCGTCACGTTGGCTTCCCTGATTGCCTGATTCAGTCTGCGGCCTGGGCCGATGCCGCGAAACCAAGAAAACCAGCAAAAAGGAAAGATAAACTTTCGAATTCTCTTCTCCCGCCCGAAACCTGGACAGGTGGTGACCTCGGCGCCGAGGCTGAAAACCGAAGGAAACGACGGGAAAACGATGTTCTCAGCCTGTGGGAAACGGTTCAGGTCAGCTGGCGGAGCAAAAACATGGCTTTCGCAATACGTGGCTAATTTGAGTGAGTGCGAATGCCTGGGTGATCGAAGCCGGGGCCTATCCGCCGGTCGAAACAGGTCTTTTCATATCGGTAAAGAGCGAGGCCGCAGCCGCCTGCTGCTCTGCCTCTGTCGCCGCGACGCCCGAAGCCCGTGCCAAAGCGCGCACACGCCCGAGGCTGTTGTGCAGATGCTTGCGCATGGCCTGGCGAGCGGCACGACCGTCCTGCCTTTCGATGGCATCCACGATGGTTTTGTGCTCGTTGTGAATGCGTGCGTAATAGCTGTCCTTGAGCGCCGGCGTGACCACGTAGCCCAGTTGAAAGCGTGGAACGATCATCGGCCTGAGATAGCTCAGGAAGCCGTGGATGAATTCGTTGCGCGCGGCTTTGGCGATCGCCAGATGGAAATCATAGTCGTAGTGGATCTGGACGACAGCGGGATCCGCTTGCTGGGCGTCGACCTGTTCCATCAGGGCTCGGATTCCACTCGCCTCCGCATCGGTGCGCCGTTCCGCGCATAGCCCGGCGGACTCCACCTCGACACTCAATCTCAGTTCGAGCAGGGCAATGGTTTCCGGCAAGGTCCTCAGCGCCTCGTCCGGTATCGAGAAATTGCGCGGCGCCGGCGTTTCGCTGACGAACATGCCGCGGCCCTGCTGCGGCACCACCATCCCTTCGGAGCGCAATCGCGCCACCGCTTCCCGCACCACCGTCCGGCTGACGTCGTACTCGGCACAAAGCTCCGCCTCGGTCGGCAATTGCGCGCCGGGAAGCAGAGATCCGGAACGGATCTTTTCGGACAGACTCTCCGCCACGACAGTGGAAAGCGGTTTGCGCTTCGTCATCAGTCTCCCCTTAGCCAGATTCGCGATGATGCCCGAACCGGCAAGGCCATTCAAACCGCCGCGGTGACGATCAGCTCGACCAGCATTCCAGGCTTGGCCATCCGTCCTTCGCCGGAAGAGCGCGCGGGTGCATGCTCCTTCGGCATCCATCCGTCCCAGACCGTGTTGACCTCGTCGAAATCCCTGATGTCGTCCAGCCACATCTGCACGTGAAGGATGCGTGTCTTGTCCGTACCGACCTTGGCAAGCAGGACGTCGACCTTGCCAAGCGCCTCGCGCATCTGGTCGGCTGCGGACTGACCCGGCTTTGCGACCTGGCCGGTGAGGTAGAGGGTGCCATTGTGGATGACCCCGTGGTGGATGCGGGTGTCGAAGTCGAAGCGCTTGATGTCACTCATTGGATTGTCCTTGTCAGATTTCCGGCCTCCGCCGGATGGGTCAGATTTCCGGCCTCCGCCGGATGGGGTCAGATTGCCGGCGTCTGGCGGATGGGGTTTCCCTGCAGATATTGTGCGTAGGGCGCCTGAATGAGCCAGCCGGCGTCGACGGGCAGGGTGACGCCGGTTATCGATGCGGCCCGGTCGGAGCAGAGGAACAGTGCGGCCTCGGCAACGTCGCGCGGCTCGACGAAGCGGCGCAGCGCGGTGGTCGCCTGGATGGCTTCGGGGTTGCGCTCACCCTTGGCGATCCTGGCTTTCAGCCCGTCCGAAAGCGTGTAGCCGGGTGCCACCGCATTGACGCGTACGCCGTGCGGACCGAGCTCGGCGGCCAGGATCTGGGTCAAGGCCAGGACGGCATGCTTTCCGGGCGTGTAGGCGGGCAGGGACAGCGGCGCGAAGGAGGCAAGCGAGCCGACGTTCAGGATCGCGCCTCGCCCGGCAGCCGACATCAGCCGACCGAACACCTGGCAACCCAGCAAGGTGCCGCGATAGTTCACTCGCCACATCCTCTCGTCTTCGTCCAGATCCTCGTCGAGGACGTGCTTGCCACTCTGCAGGATGCCGGCGCAATTGACGACGACGTGCGGGGCACCGAACGCGTCGCAGACGGCCTGCGCCAGCGCTTCCACCGAGCCGGATTCGGAGACATCGGTCTGGACAAACAGCGCGCGCGGTGCGCCGACCGCCGCGCAGGCGCCAACCGCCTCATCGCCCCGTGCCGCATCCCTGCCGGCGACCACCAGATGGTAGCCGTCCTCGGCGAAGCGCAGCGCTATCGCGCGTCCGATGCCGGAAGTGCCGCCGATGACGACGGCCGTCAATGTCTCAGCCATTGCCGCGACCTTTGCCTTCGATGTCGAAGAATTCGGACATGGCCCGGACCTGGAAATCCATCATCGGGCGCCCCGGCTGAATGCGGCAGCCAATCTCTTTCGCCGCCTTTAGCAGGGGGGTCTCGGCGGGCTCCATGATGATGTCGACGACCGTCATGTCCGGGGTCAGCCGGCTCACATCCAGCGGCAGCGGGTCGCCGGCGTGCATGCCGACCGGCGTGGCGTTGATCGCCATATGCATGCCGGAAGGCTCGGCCTCTCCAACCTGGATGCGGCATTTCGGGAAGACCTGCGCAACCAGCGCCGCCAGTTTTTCGGCGCGACCGGTATCGATGTCGGCGAGGCGGATTTCTTCGGCGCCGGCTTCCGCAAGACAATAGGCCAGGGACGCGCCGGCACCGCCGGCTCCAACTTGGAGAATGCGGCGGCCGGCAATCTGATGCCCGCCTGCCTTGAGGCCATCGATAAAGCCGACGCCGTCGAAATTGTCGGCGTACCAGCTGCCATCGGGCAGCCGGCGCACGGAATTGGCGCTCTGCACCCTCGCGGCGCGGTCGTGGGCGGCGGTGCATTTGTGATAGACCGCAACCTTGTACGGCACCGAGATGATCACGCCCCTGATATTCTCGGCTGCCGTAATGCCGGCCCAGAAGGCCTCGAAATCCTCCGGGCGGCAGCTCAAGGGCACCATGAGGCTGTCGAGGCCCTTCTGCTCGAAGATCTCGTTGAATATGCCGGGGCTCTTGGCATGGGCCACGGGATGGGCCAGCATCACGAAGATCTCGGCCTTGCCGGTTCCGCGCATCGGTTTTACTCCTTTTCTTTTGACAGTTCGTGGCCGCTGAGGATCTCCAGCGCCTGGACGAGGGACGAGTGGTCGGCCTCCGCGCCGCCTGGTCGGGCTGAGCAGGCGCTCATCAGTTGTTGCGCCATCGCGGTGTTCGGCAGCGAGACGCCAAGCGCGCGGGCGCTTTCGAGCGCGAGGTTGAGATCCTTCTGGTGAAGCCGCATGCGAAAGCCCGGGGCGAAGGCCCGGGCGATCATGCGCTCGCCGTGCACCTCCAGCACGCGGGACGAGGCAAAGCCGCCCATCAGCGCGGCGCGCACCTTTGCCGGGTCGCAACCGGCCTTGCTGGCAAAGACGAGCGCTTCCGCCACGGCCTCTATGTTGAGCGCGACGATGATCTGATTTGCGATCTTGCAGGTCTGGCCGGCGCCATTGTGCTCGCCGATCAAGGTGATGTTCTTGCCCAGCGTCCGAAAGATCGGCAGCGCGCGCTCGAACTCTGCGGTCGGCCCGCCGACCATGATGGTGAGGCTCGCCGCCTTGGCGCCGACCTCACCGCCCGAGACCGGGGCGTCGAGGTAGCCGGCTCCCGCTTGCCGCAGTTTCGCTGCGAATTCCGCAGTGGCGATAGGGCTGATCGAGCTCATGTCGATGACCAGCTTATCGGCCGACAGCCCCTCCAGGACGCCGTTTCCTCCAAGCAGGACACGCTCCACATCTGGCGTGTCGGGCAGCATGGTCACGATGATCTCGGACATCCGCGCCACATCGCCAGGAGAGGCGACGACCGATGCCCTAAGGTCCTTCGGCAGAGGGGAGCGGTTCAGGACCGTGAAGATCTCATGTCCCGCGCCGACGAGATGGTGCGCCATCGGTGCTCCCATCACACCGAGCCCGATGAACCCGATCTTCATTCTTGAACCCCGTACGAAGGTTGGTGCGTATTGCATCTTGCAGCAAATTATTGCCGTATGATATAGGACATCATACAAATTTCAATGTCCTATCGCTCATCGGAGACTGACCGCAAAATGCAAGAGCGCCTCAACACGCTGAAGGCTGCCGTGTCGGCCGGCCGGGCCCGTATCGGCATCTGGTGCTCGCTGGCTTCCGCCCTGACGACGGAAATTGTCGCGGGCTCCGGCGCCGGCTGGCTGCTGATCGATGGCGAGCATAGCCCCAATCATCTGCGCAGCATCATGGCCCAGTTGCAGGTCATGGGCGGCTTCGACAGCGAGGCCGTCGTCAGGCTGCCTTCCGACGATCCCAATCTGATCAAGCAGGCCCTGGATATCGGTGCGCGCAGCCTGATGATCCCCAATGTGCGGACGGCCGATCAGGCCCGCGCCATTGTCGCGGCCATGACATATGCGCCTGGTGGATTTCGCGGCTTCTCGGTCGGTCACCGTGCCAACGGCTTCGGTCGCATCGCCGGTTACCACGGCAAGGCGCGTGAGCAGCAGCTTCTCGCGGTACAGATCGAGGATGAATTGGGCGTCGCCAATGCCGCGGAAATTGCGGCAGTGGAAGGCGTCGACGTTCTGTTCGTCGGGCCCGGCGACCTTTCCACCAACATGGGTGCGATGGGCAATCCCGGGGCCGCACACGTTCAAGAAGCGATCGCCTCGGTGCGCAAGGCAGCAACGGCGGCAGGCAAGGCCAGCGGGATCCTGGCTCCCGCAAAGACCGATGCCGACCGCTACATCGCCGACGGCTTCACCATGGTTGCCGTTGGTTCCGACCTCGGCCTGCTGGCGCGGGGCTCGGATGCCCTGGTCGCTTCGTTCACTCAGTAGACCGGAGATACAGCCATGCCGATCCCCCGGTACAAAGCGCCGTCACGGACCGCCTACGACATCGTCATCGTCGGCGGCGCCGTCATCGGTTCGTCCACGGCCTACTGGCTGAGCCAGGCGCTGGGCAGCGGCGCCTCGATCCTCGTGGTCGAACGCGACTCGAGCTACGAATTCTCGTCGACGGCGCTCTCCACCAGTGCGATCCGGCAGCAATATTCCAATCCGATCAATGTGAAGATCAGCCAGTTCGGCATCGAGGTCATCCGCGGATTTCAGGAGCGCATGGCACCTTTCTACAAGGACGAACCGGCGCCCGACCTCGGCTTCAAGGAGCATGGGTATCTTTACTGCTGTTCACCCGACGGCGTCAAAGCGGCCCGCGAGCGCGTCGATCTGCAGCGCAGTTTTGGGGCCCACACGGTGTTTCTTGAGCCGGGCCCGCTGAAGGATCGCTTCCCCTGGCTCAATGTGGAGGATCTCGGTGGCGGTTCCTGGGGGGCCAGGGAAGAGGGCTGGTTCGATTCCGTGGGGCTGATGAACGGTTTCCGCCGCGCAGCCCGCGCCAGCGGCGTCGAGTATATCGACAATGCCGTGACAGGGCTGGATATCGCCGATGGGCGGGTCATCTCGGTGCGCCTCGCGACCGGACAGACGGTTGCCTGCGGAACATTGGTCAACGCCGCGGGCCCGCGCGCTCAGCAGGTGGCCGCCATGGCCGGCCTGTCGATCCCGGTCGCGCCCTACAAGCGCTACAGCTTCGTCTTCGCCAGCGCCAACCCGATCCCCGGCCGGATGCCCAATGTCATCGACCTTTCCGGAACATTCGTGCGTCCCGAAGGCGAGCTTTTTCTCACCGGCAACACGCCGCAAGGCGACGGACCGGCCGGCTACGACGACTTTGAAATGCACCATGAAGAGTTCGACGACTACATCTGGCCGGCACTCTGGCACCGCATTCCGTCTTTCGACGCACTCAAGGTCCAGACCAGTTGGACCGGCCACTACGAGTACAACATGCTCGACCACAACGGCATCGTCGGCTTCCACCCGCAGGTGACCAATTTCATGTTTGCCAACGGCTTCTCGGGGCACGGGCTGCAACAGTCGCCAGCCGTGGGCCGGGCCGTTTCAGAACTTATCGTTCACGGGGCTTTCCAGACGCTCGATCTTTCGCCGTTCTGTTACGAGCGCATAGATCGCAACGAGCCGTTTCTCGAGGAAGCAGTGATTTAAAGCGAGACGATCGGTCACCCATTTTATCTCGGGCATTCAGCGTCCAATGAAATTGCATTTTAGTCAGAGACGTCGTGAAAACTACTCGCTCGGATCGCTCTATAGCAGGAGCGTCACGAACCCACGGTCGATCGATTTGGTTGCGGCGCTGCCAGATCTCGGCCAGAGGAGGCCTCGTGACGCATGAGAAAACGCTCTATGGCGCGGATGATGGCGATCAACAGCAGATTGATCACAAGGTAGAGCACGCCGGCAATGGCGAAGATCTCGAAGATTGCGAAGGTCTGGCTCATCAGCCGCTTGGCGTAGCCGGTGATTTCGAGCACCGTGATCGTCGAGGCAAGGCTGGTCCCCTTGACGACCAGGATGAGCTCATTGCCATAGGCCGGCAGCGCCTGGCGGATGGCGAGCGGAAACTCGATGCGCCGGAACCGCAGCATGCGCGACATGCCGCATGCCTGCGCCGCTTCGACGAGGCCAACCGGAACCGACATCAATCCGCCGCGCAGGATCTCCGACGTGTAAGCAGCCGTGTTCAGCGCAAGCGCCAGCACGGCGCAGCGCGCGCCGTCGCTGATCAACCACCACAAAGCTGCGTTGTCCTTGATCAGGGAAAGTTGGCCAAGCCCGTAATAGAACAGGAAAATCTGCACCAGCAGTGGCGTCCCGCGAAAGACATTGGAATAATATTTGGCAAAGCCTGACAGGAAGCGGTTCGACGACAGCCGCATCAGCGCCAAACCGAGGCCCAGATTGAAGCCGATCAGCACCGAGACGAACGTTAGTGCCGCTGTGACCCACAGGCCCTTGAGCAGGACGGGAACCGCTAGCTGGATGAGATCCATCATAACTACTTTCTCGTCCTCACCCTGAGTAGGCGTTCGATGCCGTCGAACCCGGCCTGGCTGACGAGCGTAATGGCCAGATAAACCACAGCCGCGATCAGGTAGAAGATGAACGGGTGGCGGGTGGAATTGGCGCCAATGAAAGAAATGCGCATCAGCTCCTGAAGGCCGACCACCGAGACCAGGGCCGTGTCCTTGATCGTGGTCTGCCAGACGTTGTTGATTCCGGGAACCGCGATGCGCAGCATCTGCGGCGCGATGATGCGGCGAAAGATCCGGCCGCCCGATAGCCCGAGCGCGCGAGCGGCCTCGATATGCCCATTGGGGATCGCCCCCAGGGCCCCGCGCACGACCTCGGTCGAATAGGCGCCGGAGATCGCGCCGATGGCGATGACCGCGATGACGAACGCATAGCCGCTCTCCGCGACCCCGGCATAGCCGAAAGCGGTCACGACCTTGGTCACGAATTCAACCGAACTGAAAAACAGGAGGTAGATGATGAGCAGCTCGGGCACGCCGCGCACCAGCGAGGTATAGGCATCAACGAGCAGCGAGAGCGGAAATATCCGGGCCCATTTGATCAAGCCGCAGACAATGCCGATCACCAGCCCGGCCGCCATGCTGACGAGACCCACCAGGATCGTTATCGACGCGCCACGCAGGATGGCGGTCACCCAACCCGCTTCCCAAACCTGCCAGAGACCGAATTCCATCTGAGTTGCCCTAGTCTTGTCGTGCCAGCGAAGCGCATGCGCCCGGCGCTCCGGGCGCATGCGAGGGTTCCAAGGCGTTATTTGCAGGGCCGGGAAATGTCCGTCTTGAACCATTTCTCGCTTGCCGTGCCGACCGAGCCGTCCGCGATCAGCTCGCAAAGCGCCTTGTCGATCTTGGCCTTGAGTTCGGTGTTGTCCTGCGCGATACCGACGCCGATGCCTTCGCCAAGCGTCGGGTCGTATGTGCTCTTGATCTCAACACCGACCAGTTGGAAGTTCTTGCCGTCAGGCTTGTCCAGAAAATCCTGCAAGGCGGATTGATCGGCGAAAGCCGTGTCGATACGGCCGCTCGCCAGGTCGATCTGCATCTGGTCAAGCGTGTCGTAGGTTTTCAGGTCGGCATTCGGTGCACGCTTCTCGAGGAAATGCGCGTGGGTCGTGCCAGCCTGCACGCCGACCTTCTTGCCGTCGAGCGACTTCAGCAGCGTGTCGACGTCGGTGATCGCGGCCAGATCAGAACCCTTGGCCGCTACGAACATGTTGGCCAGTTCGGCATAGCCGACGCTGAAATTGATCTCCTTCTTGCGATCGGCGGTGATCGACATGCCCGAGATGATGACGTCGAAGCGCTTGGCCTTCAGCGCCGGGATCAACCCGTCGAACGCCTGCACGACAAAATGGCAGGTCACCGCGAGTTTGGTGCAAAGCAACGCGCCGACATCGGCGTCGAAACCGGTGACGTTGCCATTGGCGTCGGACATGCTCCATGGCGGGTAGGCGCCTTCCGTTCCGATGGACAACTCGCCTTCGGCCGCCAATGCGCTTCCCATGCTTCCCGCGAGACATGCGAGCAGCGTCAAGATTTTCAGTTTCATATCAGTTCCCCTTGTTGTTGGTCTTCATTGCCGTTGTCCGGTGCGAACCGGACGCTTCGAGAATGCTTCCCTCACAGTGTCCGAGCCAGGAATTGGCGCAGACGCTCCGAGCGCGGGCTGCCGAACAGCTCCGCGGGCGCACCCTCTTCCTCCACCTTTCCCTGGTGGAGAAACAGAACCTTGTGGGAGACCTCGCGCGCGAACTGCATCTCGTGCGTTACGAGGATCATGGTGTTGCCTTCCTCCGCCAGTTGACGGATCACGCGCAGCACCTCGCCGACCAACTCGGGATCGAGCGCCGATGTCGGTTCGTCGAAGAGGATGACTTTGGGACGCATCGCGAGCGTTCGGGCGATCGCGGCGCGTTGCTGCTGGCCGCCTGATAACTGGCCCGGATAATGAGCGTGCTTGTCGGCGAGCCCGACCTTCTTCAACAAAGCGTGTGCATGTTCGATGGCCTTCTCGCGGGGCTCCTTCAAGACGTGCCGGGGCGCTTCGATGATGTTCTCCGCCACAGTCATGTGCGGCCACAGATTGAAGTTCTGGAACACCATGCCGACGCGGGCGCGGATGCGTTCGACCTGCGCCATATCGGCTGGCCCAAGACGGCCGCTCGACAGCGGCTTCATCTTGATCACCTCGCCATCGATGGCGACCTTGCCGCCATCCGGCTGCTCCAGAAGATTGATGCAACGCAGGAACGTGCTCTTGCCCGAGCCCGACGAGCCGATCATGGAAATGACCTCACCGGCATGGGCGGTGAGATTGACGCCCTTCAACACCAAAAGCGAGCCGAAGCTCTTGTGAAGCTCGTCGATCTGCACGGCCGGCGTGGTGATCTTTGCCTTGTCAGCGGGCGCCGGATCGGCCGCGACGGCAGGAAGGGTTGGCGGCGTCTGTTCGCTGCTGGTGTCCTGGGTTATCTCGACGGTTCGCAGGTCCGCCAGCGCACGATCGAAATAGCGCAGGCTGCTGGACAGGCACGTGCGTTGCCAGTCTGGGTCATCCGGGATGAAGGCGCAACGCAGAGTGTCGCGGATCCGCTTGCCCAACGGCGAATCGAGCTTGCCGAACAGATGCAGCCAGTTGTCGGCCTGGACCGCTTCCATGACAGCCGGCCCGTCCAACGTGCCGCATTCAACGACAAGCGGCAGCACGCGCGCGTTCGGCATCGCCTTGCGGACGGCATCGGAGACATAGCCGGTCGCCGTTGCCGTGATGCCGGTATCGGTCTTGGCGCCCTGGCCTGTCAGGACTGTCGCCAGCGCCGGCCCGAAGATGGATTTGCCCCAGGCAAGGCCGTCATGCTCGGAACTCGCCACAGAAAGCAGAGCCGGATAACCGTAAGGCCCGGCGCCGGTATGCAGGTCGAAGACGATGGCCTGGCGCGCCGCGCCGGCAAAGGTCTTCAGAATTTCGTTCAAGGTGCGGTTCGACCAGACCGGGCCGCCACCGCCGTAGAACATGCCGTCGGCGAACTCATACTGGCCGGCTTCGACGATCGCCGCAAGCCCGGCATGCCCAAGCCTTTTGCGCGCCACGGCGAGCTTCTCGTCGGCCGCTATGCGGTCCGGTCCCTCCCACTCGCGATACGCCATGGCGTCGTGCAGGCCGGCATAACCGTTGTTGACGGGAGCACTTGAAGACCAGTCGATGAAGTTGCGGTTGAGGTCGACATTGTCCTCGTTGACGCGCCGCGACCAAGCCGTACCCCAGGGATTGATGAGGTGAATGGCAAGGATGGCTGTGTCGCCGGGCAGACGCCGCAGGTTCTTCCGGCCGAGCCAGGCGGTCTGGCAAGTCGAGCCGAACGGGCCCTCGACACCATGCGTACCGGAGATGAGCACGATCAGTTTGCGCGCATCGCGGCGGCCAAGCAGCGCCACATCCGTCGCCAGCGTCTCGCCATCGGGGCCGTTCAGCGGATGAACATATTCAGACAGTTCCGCGCCGGCCCGCTCGGCGGCTTCGCGAAATCTCCTGCGAAGGACGGCGAAATCACGGGCATAGGCGGGGGCTGGCTCATCATGGCGCATGGTCGATCCCACCGGATCGCTGGCGGTTGCGGTCAATCCGTTCATTCCCTGTCGTTCCACCGTGGGGCTATTCATCGTTGTGATCGCTCGTGTTCTGAGGTGGCAATCGGCCCTCATTGCCGGAAAGGAGCGGTCTGGAGGACCGGACAAACCAGGCGTCGGAGGGAAGCACCTTGTCGGGGTTCATGATCGACTGATCGTCCAGCGCTCGTTTCACCCGCTCCATCGCGGCGAGCTTCGTCGGGTCAACCGTCGCCAGCAGCGAATGGATGCGCTTGGACCCAACACCGTGCTCGGCGGAAAAAGAACCGCCAATCTCCCGCAGTTGTTGGTACAGGACGCTCTCGGCAGCCTCCGCTACGTCAGGCGCCAGCGGACCCTGACGGTTGAGGATGATATGCAGGTTTCCATCGGCCAGGTGACCGAAGACATAGGGCGCCAGACCCGGTTCGATCGCTGCGAGCCGGGGCAGGATTCTGTCGAGATAGGCCGGAATTTCCGACAGAGGCACCGACACGTCGAAGGAAGGCGCTTGGGGATGAGCGCGATAGAGCACGCCGGTGTCCTCGCGCAACCGCCACAGGTCTTCCTCTTGCCGCCGCGAGCCGGCAATGATGCCGGTGGCTTCAGGATAGCGCTCCATCACTTCCGAATAGATCCGCTCGAAATCTTCGCGCAGCGCCTCTTCGCGCGCGCCGCCAAGCGACAGCAGCAGGAACAGTGTCTGGTCGAGCGGCACGCTCGGTTCGGACCATTCATGCGCGGCTGCGGCCAGGCCGAAATACGAGGTCCACATCGCCTCCGCCGCGCGCAAATGTCCCGCATCCGATTCAAGCGCCAGACGAATGATTTGCAGCGCCGCTTCGACAGACGGCAGCCCGAAAAGCGCGGTGGCGGTGGCTCGGGGCGAAGGGTCGAGCTTGACGACCACGCGGGTCACGATGCCAAGCGTGCCCTCCGCACCGATGAAGAGATGCTTCAGATCGTAGCCGGCGGAATTCTTCACCACCCGCGTCAGATCGGAATAGACCGATCCATCGGCCAGCACGGCCTCCAGGCCAAGGACGCGGTGGCGCATGACCCCGTTGCGAAAGGCCATCACGCCACCCGCATTCGTGGACACCATGCCGCCGATCGTCGCCGAACCGCGCGCGGCAAGATCGATACCGGGCTCCAGCCGGTGCTCAAATGCGGCAGACTGCAAAGCTTCGAGGGTAACACCGGCACCGACGATCGCCACGCGCTCGACCGGATCGAGCCGCTCGATCCGGTTCATACGTGCCAGGGAAAGAACGATCTCGCCCGGCCGCGAGACACTTCCGCCGACCAGGCCGGTCCGCCCGCCCTGCGGCACGATCGGAATCTCATTTTGACTGCAGATGCGCACCACCGCCGCGACCTCACCGGTCGATGAAGGCGCAACGACGATGCCGGCGGCGCAATCCGTCCCGTTCGAACCAAGGTCGATCGCCCCGGTATCATCACTGGTCCGCACATTCGAGGCGCCAACGACACGGCGGATCGCGTCGACAACCGACAACGGCACCGCTTGCTCGATCCAGTTCGTTTGCCTGGGAGACGCGTGGCCGCTCATCGCCCCGCCAATCCCTGAAGCGCCGTGATCAGCCGGTCGTTGTCGGCCGGCAAGCCGATGGTGGCGCGCAGATAGTGCTCGTAGCCGGTTTCGCGCCACGCCTTGACGATGATCCCCTGCTTCAGGAGACCGGCGGCAACGCTGGAGCTGTCGCCCTTGCAGTCGAAGAACAGGAAGTTTGTCTGCGACTGGGCAACCCGGAAACCAAGGCCCTTAAGTGCGGCGGCGGTGCGCACGCGCTCGGCTCTGACGCGGCCCGCCGACGCCTTCATCCAGCTTTCGTCGGCCAGTGCCGCAATAGCGGCGACCTGTGCTGCCGCATTGACGTTGAACGGCGTCTTGGCGGCCGCGATCACTCTTGCCAGTTCGAAGCCCGAACAAACGGCATAGCCAACGCGCAGCCCCGCCAGGCCATAGGCCTTCGAAAATGTGCGCAGCACGACATGGTCGATGCTGCTGTTGCGCAGGACCTCGATGCCGTCGGGCGCGCCGGGATCGGCGAATTCGAAATAGGCCTCGTCCAGGACAAGAAGCGTGCCGGGCCGCACGGCGCCGATCAGCCGTCGCAGGCCAGCGTGGTCGAGACCGGGCCCGACCGGATTCCACGGCGAGGATATGAAAACGATCCGTGGCCCGACGGCGATCGCCGCTTCGAGCGCGGCAAGATCGAACCCCATCTCGGGTGTCATCGCAATCTTGACGACATCGGCACCGGCAGCCAGCGGCTCTATCTCATGCAGCCCGAAGCTCGGCACCGTGGTGACGACCGAGGCGCCCGGCACCAGGACGGCGCGCGAGATGGCGGCGATCATCTCCTCGGAACCATTGCCGGCAACGATCATGCCAGGATCGATCGCCAGTTTTTCGCCAAGCGCCGCCCGCAGCGCCGTGCAGGCCGGATCGGCATAGCGCCATGGCTCGAAGGATGAGGAGGCCAATGCGGCCATGACGGCGGGAGAACACCCATCCGGGTTCTCGTTGCTGGCCAGCCGGGCGACATCGTTGCGGCCACTCAGCGCCCGCGCCATCGAGATGTTCATGCCGGCATTGTAGGGCGGCAAGGCGGCGATATGCGGATTGAGCGGCAGGCTCGACGCTGGTTTGACCGACTGTTCCAAATCCCGACTTCCGTTTCCCCGCGCCCACGCGCGGCAATCTTGTCAAATATCGAGGACGACTGATCCGCGCGGCTTGGAGCAGCACAACAGCACTTCGCCGCTTCCAAGCTCGTCCAGCGGTTCTTCGAAATAGGCGATGTCGCCCGAGATCAGCCGCGACTTGCATGTGCCGCAGATGCCGGCCCGGCAGCTGAATTCCGGCAACAGACCTTGGTTCTCGGCGAAGTCGAGCAACGATACGGCCGAGCCATCCCAGACGGCCGTCAGGCCCGACTTCCGAAATTCTACGGTTGTCGCTTCCCCGGCCGGCTCGATCCTTGCCGGCTGCGCTGGAACCGCGGGAACTCGCACTGCATCGGGCTCAAGCACCGTCGCCGGGCCGAAGAATTCGTAGGCAATGCGATAGCTTGGCGCGCCAAGCTCGCGCAGCATGACGTAGATCGCCTGCATGAACGGCGGCGGGCCACAGAGGTAGAAATCATAGTCATCGATCGGCAGCAGACGCTGCAGCACGTCCCGCGAAATCATGCCTTCGCTATGGAAGCGCTGCTCGGCCTTGTCGCGCTCGGACGGGTGCCGGTAGCAGAAGTGTGCGGTCAGGCCGGGACGGGTCGAGACCAGGCCGGTCACCTCATCGCGCAAGGCATGCACATCGCCGTTGTCGCAGGCGTGAATGAAGACGGCACGGCGGTCCGGCAACGAAGCCAACGCATGCAGCATCGACACCATCGGCGTCAGCCCGACGCCGCCGCTGAGCAGCACGACTGCACGGTTGCTGGCCTTGTCGAGCATGAAATCGCCGCGCGGCCCTTCCGCCTGAAGCACATCACCGAGGTCGATACGGTCATGCAGGAAGCACGAGCTTATCCCATCGGGAAGCCCCGGCCCGGGTGCTGCCTCACGCTTCACGCTGATCCGATAGGAAGCGCTGTCTGGGGAACAGGAGATACTGTAGTTGCGCAGCACATATCCCCTTTCGCCGGCGGCCTCCCGCGCTACCGGAATCCGGAACACTAGGAACTGGCCCGGCTGGAAGTCGCGCCAGTCCTGTGGATCGACCGGCTCGAGATGGAATGAAGTGATGAGGGCGCTTTCGCGCACCTTCGCGACCACTTTCAGGTCGCGAAATCCGCTTCTTGCGATGGTGTCGCGAGCGGTGAATGCATTCATTCGGCAGCTGCCAATTGCTGGCTCTCGCTGGCGATCAGCTTGGCCAGGTTCCGGCGAAAGCGTAGCGGTCCGACATCTATCTTCAGATCGAGATTGGGCGTGCGCTTGTTTGCCATGCCCTTGTGCACGGCATTGAGCACGGTGCGGTCCTCGTCGAAGGCGCCGCGCACAGAGGTGGCGAACTGGCGGGAAACCTCCAAATCGTCGGGGGCGAAATTGCGCATCTGGAACCAGTAATATTTCGTCTGGTTCTCATCGACCGGCGTCATGAAGTTGTAGGAGTCCATGAGGAACACGTCCTCGTGCAGCGGCTTGCCCTCGCCGCCGGTGCGGGCCGGCACGAAGATCGCCTTGATGATGGCGTTGGAGGGGTAGCGCACTTCGTAGTGCTGCTTGCGGTCGCAATTGCCTGAGAATTTGAGGAAAGGCGCATAGAAGGGCGCCGGCGCGGCATCGACCACCCAGCGCCACACGGTCACGCCGTCCGCGCCTACGGTGGTTTCGAGTGGCGCATCCTCCATCGCCTGAACTCCGCCGAAGGAGGACTGGTGGACCCAAGACACATGCGAGGGGTCGAGCAGGTTGTCGGTCATGTAGAGGTAGTTGCAATCGAGCGCCATGGACTCGCCGCGATTGACGCCCCATGCCGGATCGCCCCAGTGGTCGACCGCGAAAATCAGCGCGGGGTCGGCCTTTGCCGTTTCGCCCATCCATATCCACAGCAGCCCGTAACGTTCGGCGATCGGATAGGAACGAACGCATGCCACATGCGGTATCTTTTCAGCACCGGGCACGCGCGTACAGGTTCCGGTGCTGTCGAAGGTCAGCCCGTGATAGCCGCATTCGACAGTGTCGCCCTTGATGCGGCCCATGGACAGCGGCAGCTTGCGGTGGGGACAGGCATCCTCGAGCGCCGCCACCACGCCATCGGTCCGGCGGTAGAGGACAATATCCTCGCCAAGTATCCGGGTCGGCACCAGCCTGTCGGCGACCTCATGGTCCCATGCGGCAACGTACCAGCAGTTTCGAAGAAACATGGCGTCCTCCCGAGCTTGTGACGCCTAAACGAATATCTTGCGGGCCTGGGACGACATAGGGCTTGCATCTGCGTTCTATTTTAGAAAAACTAAATCAAGCTGACCCCAGGATCGTTGCCCAGGTGAAGAAGACGCCCCCACTGCGTGCGATACAGGCCTTCGAGGCTTTCGGGAGGCGTGGCAGTGTGACGGCGGCCGCCAACGAACTCGGCGTCTCCGTCGGCGCGGTCAGCCAGCAGATCCGCAAGGCCGAAGACGCCCTGGAGGCGCGGCTTTTGGAACGGCGCGGCAGGAGTGTCGCCCTTACCGCGCTGGGCCGCGTTTACCACGCAGCGGTTGCCGTCGGCTTCGAACACATTCGCGACGCCCAGGATCTCATCGAACAGGCCCGGTCCGCGGACACTTTGACCATCTCCTGCCTGCCGTCGTTGGCCAGCAAATGGATCGGCCCGCAGCTCCTGGATTGGCAGGTCGACCACCCCGGCGCGACCGTGCGGCTGGTGGGCGCCGAGACGGAGCCAAGGCTGGGCGCCGAACAAGTTGACTTCCGTATTTCGTACGGCACGAAATATCGTGATTTCGAGCACTACACCGAACTGTTCACCGACTGGGTGGTGCCGGCCTGCTCGCCGACGCTGCTGGCGAAACATCCGGTCGGCAAGCCCGCCGATATTCTCGATCTGCCGCTTCTCAGCATCGAATGGGCCCGCGATCACCGCTCGCCGCCGACATGGGCGGAATGGGCCGCAAGCATCGGCGCGGTGCACCGCAGAACATCCGGCGAAGTGGCCTTTTCCCTGTCGAGCGCGGCGATCGATGCGGCGGCCAACGGAAGGGGCTTTGTGCTGGCGCAACTGTCGATGGCTGCCGACGATATCGCGTCGGGCAGGCTCGTCGCCCCGTTCGACAAGCGGATCAGGCTGCCGGAACCTTATTTTTTGGCTTGGGATCGGGCCATTCTTGAGAAGCCTTTTGGTCCTGAGCTGCGAGCCTGGATTGTTTCGATTTCCAAGCGACTGGGCGCAACCTTAGCCGGATAGTCGAACACCGATCTGGAGACACAAGTTTGCATCTGCCGAGTTCGCGCGCACCAGCGTCTTAAGAGATCCAGACATTGGTCGGCGGTGTGCGGTCCCACGGATTGCTTCGGTTTGCCCTAGATATCTCGACAAAAGTCCGCTTTTTTCGCCCTTCTTGCACCGCTAGCCGTCGGGCGGCTTTGCGACCCAAAACAGCAGCGTTCGCGCCCTCAAGTCAACAGGGGTTCACTCAACTTCCCTGCTGTACGAGATCCCGGCGAACTCGGAGCCCCTGCTTGAGCAAATCCCGACGTACACGAAGTCCTGGCCCCGCCCACAATCGTAACGCCGGCTTCCTCATCAGCGTCCTGTAACCGGCGACGGGTCTCCAACGTGACCGTGTCGTCATTGCCTGTAACAATTAGATCAAAAGTTTTCTGGCCTGCGAGAGGCGGCCTGCTGTTTTGCTCGAATCACTTGCGATGGAAGGTGCGGCGTTTCGGTGGCAGCCCCAGCGCGCTTTGAAATGGGATAATCCCTCGCAGATCGCCTTTGCAACGGGGATACCAATCTCGGATCGCGAAAGATCGGCGAACCAGACCTGCGAACCACAAACTTCGCCGATTTCATTCAGCAGGTCGGTGACGTTGCTTTCGCCAGCGCTTTCCAGGCCGTCGGCAGGCCTGCCGATGGCGAAACGAAAGTTGCGCACGTCAGCGAAACGCTTCCAGCGGGTCATCCGACAATCGTCATCGCTCATCGTTTTATTACGGGGCCGTTCTGCCCTTTCGGCATGGGCCTGCATCGCAGCTTCGGATTGTATCAATTCCAAAAACGCGGACCGGGCGGCAGCAACCATATCGAAGCTGCACCCGAAACCCACCGCCATATGCTCGCCACTGTCTTCGCAGCTGATCGCCGCCGTCACGATGGCCGTGCGGAAGGACGAGATATCGAGAAGCCAGAGCCTGCGTCCCGTTTCTTGGCGATGCTGCTGGATGTGAGACGCCAAGCCTTGGTCATCAAGCCGCGCGATATCCAGCCGCTTTCTCAGGGAGCCTCGGTGCCACCATATCCCTGTGGCGTCTCGTTCGACGAGTTCAAGCAAGGCGCGGGTTCTTGCATCGGCCCGCGTTGTGCCAGCGGCGCAACCATTGGTGTCGACGTTCAAGCTGCAATCGCCATATGCGACGTCACCAAAGCGGCCATAGCAGAGAAACGCCGGACAAAGCGCGACCCTATCGTCATGGAAGCTGCGAACGGACGCCCATAGCTGAGGATTGTTCAGATGATCCGTTGAAGGGATACTGTCCCAGCCACGCCACACTCTGTTGAGCCGATCGCGATGTCGGATCTGTTCCAGCGAAAAGCCCAATACCTGAATCGCATCGATCCTCATTCCATCGCCTGGAGAGCCGATGCGTGCTGACGCCGTGACGTCTTCGGCTCTGCAGGCCCAGCTGGAAATCTCCGCGGCCTCTCCGAGGCAAGACAGCACGGCCGTGCCGGCATCAAAGCCTTTGCCACTTGCTGTGAATCGTTTCTCATTCCCTTCGAATGGAGCAATGTTGGACATAGCCAGGAATCCACCCGGAACATCGAACACTTCAACGCCAATGTCGTAGCGTGTCGCGAAGTGCAAAAGGGGCAGCCCATTCTCGGGCGCAGCGACAAGGGTCGCAGCCAGATTCTCCAAAACATCCAAATCATCTTCACTCGACTGGCGGTCCCAGGTCGGGTCGTCTTGGTTCACCGTCATCGGCCGGCCGTGATGCATCAGCAGAGCAAGCGTTGTCCAATGCGACCCGCGCAACAGCATGTTGGCTCTTTCAATATCTTGGCTTCTGCTGTTTACGTAGGGTAAGCGGTGGGCGCCCGTTGGCGACCGAGACGATAGCCGGCGGAGTTGACAATTTCCACAGACGGTCTGGCGATTAGGCTAATCGGCGGTTTCGAGCTTCGCAAGGGCTCGGAGACGTTCTCGTTGGGCAAGCGGAAGGCCTGCGCGATTCTCGCCTATCTGTTACTGAGCGGCAGGTCACGCGAGACGCGCGGGCGACTGGCGGCATTGCTTTGGAGCGAGCAGGACGAGGAGCATGCGCGCGGATCACTGCGCCAGTGCATAAAGGATCTCCGACGCCTGGCAAGCGAGACCAGGCTTAATTACCTCGCGGTCGACAAGCTCGTCCTGGGAATCGATCCGACTGCAATCCGTTCCGACATCGATGAGCTTGAACGTGCGCTCGACGACCGCAATTATGACGGTGCGCTGCTCCTGCTGGCCAAAGCCAGGGATGGACTTTGCGCCGGGTTGGACGATTGCGATCCTGTCTTCGACAACTGGCTGAGAATGCAGTCGACGATGATAACCGACAGGCTGGTGACACGGCTCGCAGCCCGGCTGGCGGCCGAGACAGACCCGAGACAGCGCAAATCCATCGCTGCGTGCATCCTGCAACTTGATCCGTTTTTCGACGATGCCGTGGTGGAGACCATTCGGAGGGTCTGTGAGGAAAGCGGTTATGCCCGCGCCCTAGCGTTCTTCGACCGCTACGCGGCCGAACTCAAAGCGGACATGGATCTGCGACCACCGGCAGAAATCCTCCACCTTCTAGAGGCGCTCAAGCCGGGCAACGACGGTGAAAAGCGGGCGGCTGACCCCGACCTTGCGCAAAGCGATCACGACAGCCGCATCCCAGGGAAGCCGACAATCGCCATCATCATTGCCAGGCGCGAAGCAGAGAACGAACACCTGCAATTTGCCTTGGCGACAGAGCTTCTGGCTTCGATTTCCCGATTTAGGCATTGGACAGCCGTGTCAACGGAGTTGCAAGCCGGTGAATTCTCACTGGATCAGATGCATCAGGCGGCAGGCGAACACGTGGATATCGGCGTCCTCATCCGTCTGATCGACACGGATGGACCAGCAGTGTTCCAAATTACCTGCTATGACTTCCTGCAAGAAGGAGAAGCCTTCGTTCTCACCGTTCCGTCGGATCCGTCTTCCTGGCGCTCGGCCTTCAATGAAGTTTGCGCACGCTTTTCCGCGCGCCTGCAGATTGCCTTGTCCAGTGCCAGGCTGCATCGCATATCGCAAGCTTCCCCGAACCATTTCTCGGCCTATGATTGCTGGCTGGACGGACAGCGGCTTTCGATCATGTGGCGAAAGGACACCGAAGAAGCTGCCATCGCCCGCTACGAGGAAGCCATCCGGCTTGATCCCGATCTGTCCTGCGCCTATTCCAGCCTCGCTGCGGTGCTCAACTCGCGTTGGATCGTCGTTCCGGGTGCATCGTCGATCGAGCAGGATCTAAAGCGCGCATTCGAACTGGCCAAGCGTTCGGTTCTGCTCGACCCATTCGACCACCGCAACCAGGTAAATCTGGCCTGGAGCCACCTTCTGGCGCGACGCTGGGAGCTGGCCGATTTTCACTTCAGCCTTGCACATGAGCAAAATGCCGGGAACCCCGCGACGTTGATTGCCTACGCGCTGGCCAGCTCCTTCATGGGTGATCATCAACGGGCATCGGAGCTTTCGAAGCGCAGTTTCGACCTCAATCCCATGCCCGACGCTCACTATCATGGCTACCAGGCGACCATTGCCTTTCTCGCCAATGATCTGGAGGGGTGCGTGGCCGCTGCGGTCAAGAGCGATCAACTGTTCGCCGACATCCACGGCTGGTCGGCGGCGGCACTTGCGTTGCTGAAACGCAACCGCGAGGCCGGGGATGAGTTCAGACGTTTTCTACGCAACCTAACGGCGGCGTGGCAAGGGCCGGGTAGGCTTGACCGCGCTGTCGCCGTGGAGTGGTTCAAGACCGCTTTTCCGATCCGGTTACCAGTCGATCAGGAGAAGCTGGCCCGTGGCATCGAATTGGCAGCCCAGTCGGGCTGACACGGCCGAACCGTTGCTCGCAATTGCGCCGGGTTTCACTTGCAGCGTGACATCACGTAGTCGCCGAGGCGCTTATGATATGCGCTCAAACGGTTTTTCTTTATTTGATCGGGCGGGCCGGCGTTCGGGTCGAGATTGTAGTGATCGGGAAATGTATAGTCCTCACCGGGTCCATCCGCCGGCGCAATGGTGGCGATCGTTTGCTCGACGTCGCCGGTGAAGGGAAAGGCGATGTTCACGATCAGGTCTTGGTCGAAGTATGGTTGGATGGTGATCTCCTCCCAGGTTTTGTCCCTGGGCGTCATGAACCCACGCAGCAGGTCCTTCATCGCCTCCTGATCTCCACTTCTGAAGATCGCTTGCTTGGCCGGATCCTTGATCAGGTCTCGGATGAATTCGCCAAGCGCCTCGAACTGCACATCTTTGAACTTCACCATGTCCACTTTCCCCGCTAAACCAGATTGAGCACTGTAGCGCTGCCGTTATCAGCGCTATTGAAAACCCTGACTGCCGAGCAGGCCGCCAAGCACTTCATCCGATACCTTCGCAGTATCATTGAGATCGAGCAGTCCTGCCAGCGTTTTTGGCTCTACGTCCGGAATGAGCCTGCGAGAGGTGATATCCGTATCGGCAGCCTTGAACAGTGCGGATGCGATCGTGGCGGCCACCACATAGGAGCCAACTGGGCCAAGATGGCTGCCGTCATTACCAAGAACGGACGCCTCCTGGATGATATAGTAGGAGAGAGGTGTTTGCCTCAGGAACTCCGGGTACCGTTGCAAAGCGGCCCGAAGTCGGCCGGCGTTGTAGACGTAACGTTTGGCGCAGGCGGCCGTGGGAAGCATGTCATTGCCCGTCAGGACCGGCACATCGATACTGTTGTCGCCCAGGGCGGTCTTCACCGCACCGGCCACGTCCTGCCCGGATGGCAAACCAAGGTCGTAACAGCGCCAGCAATCCATGAAGGCAACCGGCCGGACTGTGCCGTTCAATTCCGCACTCAGGCCGGCAATCGTCAGTTCTTTCGACAGGAATGGTCCTATGCGCCGGGCACTTTGAGCTTTCGACGGGGTGTCGGCTGAGGCAAACCGGTTCCAGTCGACAATCCAGTTCTCGGGTATTGGAATCTCCCCACCCGGGCGCAGGCTGGAAAAGGACAGCATTTTGCGCAGATTGGCTGGTTCTTCGACCGACCTGTCGTTCACGACATAGAACTGCCGGACCATGGCGTGGGCAAAGCGCGACGCACCGAAGGTGAATTCCAAAGGCAGCGCATTGAAAGTTTCAAGTGCCGAGACTCCGGCGCCAAGAAAATCGTCACTGGCGAAAAAATGGTCCCATATTTCCGGAGCCAGAACTTTTCTCAGATAGTCGTTGATGATCACAGTGCGGTAAACCGAGGTCAGATAGATCCTGGCACGCTTGTAAGCTTCTGCTGGGTCGGTGCCGATGCCAAGCAGTAGATCCACGATCCTGTTGTGGATGCCCATGAGTGTGCAGAGCAGTTGCGACAGGACAAGATTGTCGTCGTTTCGCGGATCCGCCACCAAGGGCCGATAAGGCGATCGCCGACCCTCGACACTGATAAACTTGCCCGAGAAGTCGATGCGCGGCAAATCACGGCCTTGCATGGTCTTACCGTCGACCGGAAGCATACTGCCTTTCATGCAAGGCAAGCCGATCGGAAAGCGGCAAGCCGACAGGTCCGCCCCATCCGCAACATCGTAGAGATGGGCGTCGACGATTGGCCCCCGCCCATAGAGCCCCGAAAGGTCAAGGCCTTGCGAGGACGCGTTCTTCAAATGATGGGTTTTGCCTGGCGGCTTGGGCAATCCGAATATTTGGCTGAAGACGATGTCATGGAACACGAATTGACCGAAATAGGTAAAGCCGGCTGGTGTAGGGCTGAGATCACTGCCTTCAAGTCCATCGGTCGGGCCGACCATTTCCGCCGTGATGTCCAGCAAGCCCGCCTTGGTGCGGTCGATGGCGCTCTCGTCTTCGGTTGCGTCAAACAAGGCGATCGGCACGTCCGCCAGGGATGGGAAGAGCCTGATGCCTCGCAAGGTCGGCTTGTCGTTGAGGCCGTCGTCTGAATTCTGGTTTGACCGGTTCGGTATGTTGGCGGCTTCGAAGGAGGACGTTTCGCCGTGGAGCATCGAAGTAGACCTCGTTTTCCAGAAGGATGAATGCGGCCAGGCGAGTAGCTTGGCATGAATCCGGGAGTAGAAACAGACTTGCCCGTCGGTGGTCTGAATGGCGCGGCCCCAGAGCAGAGCGACATTGCCGAGGCGATCATGACACTGACGGATCGAGCTTCGGGCCCGCCGAGACGGCGGTGAACAGCACACAGGACAGAATGACGCCCGCACCCAGAAGGCCGTCGGGCGAAAGCCGTTCACCAAGCAGAGCGGCAGCGGAAATGGCGGCGAACACACCCTCTCCGCTGCAAATCACCGCCGCATGGGACGAAGTGGTGTAGCGCTGTGCAGAAGTCTGCAGGCAAAAGCCGACAGCGGTCGAGAACACACCAAGCATGATGAGTTCTGGCCATGCTGCCATAATTGCCTGAAATGTCATTGTGCCCTGCAGGGCGAAAGGTAGCGTGGCAACGGCCGTGCCGATGAACTGTGCGGCCGCCGTCGCGAAGGGGTGGCCATGTGCCTGCACATGCCGCCCGAGTTCGACCGTCCACACTGCAAAACAGATTGCAGTCAGGACGGCGAAAGCGTCGCCGGCGGTTGCCGAACCATTGAAGCCGCCCGCCAGGAGAGCCGATCCCACGACCGTCAGAATTGCGACGAATAGGATCAGTGCACTTGGACGCTCCCTTATGATCAGCCACGCGGCGATCGGCGTGATAACAGTGGAAGCGCTGATAAGGAGGCTCGAGTTCGTCACCGTCGTGCTGACATAGGACAATTGCTGGACCACACAGCCGAGGGCAAAAAGCAGAACCACTCTCGCCACACTTGGAAACCAGCCGGTGTTGGTTTCGGGGGCGCGCTCCCGCACCGCGAATGGCAACGTCACCAGTCCGGCGATCACGCTGGTCAGGAAAACAACCGCCATGGGATCGAGGTGGGCCAGTATGGTCTTGTGGGACACATTGCCCACTCCCCAAATGAGCGCAGCAAGCATTAGCAAGGAATTTGCCTTGAATCTGGACATGATTGATCGCACCACCACAGCGGGCAATGGCTCCAACGGTTTGTGATCGGGTTTGAAAGCGATGATCGGGGCCGACGGACCCCGTCATCGTCGAGGTGGCTGGTGTTGCGCGGAAGAACGCGTCTTTTGGTTCGCGATCTATCCGGGGCCAGCACTCGATATATGTGATCTGCGCAAGACGGGGATGGTGGGCAGCAGGACGGGCGTTGGCGGTTCGTTCTGCTCGAAACTGACGCTGCGCTGAAGAAGCGGAAGGATGGCCTCCGGGGTTGCCGAAACCATTTGCGTGCATCGGGTTGACGAGTTCATGAAGCCAGCCTCAGACATGCTCTCGAAGACGCCGAGAAGTGGTGACCAGAAGCCTTTGAAATTCGCCAGGACCAGCGGCTTGCAGTGCCTTTCCAGCTTGCGAAGCGTCATGACCTCGGTCAGTTCCTCAACGGTTCCGATGCCGCCAGGCAAGGCTACAAATGCATCCGCGTAGTCGAACATGAGCTGTTTGCGGATACTCATGTCGGGAACTGAAATCGTCTGGCATCCCGATAATAGCATTCTCATCCGCTCGATCAGGAACTGCGGGGTGATCGCGATCACGGTTCCACCCCCTTCTGCTGCGGCAATAGCCACCTGGCCCATCAGGCCATCACAGCCACCGCCATAGACCAGGCGAATACCTGCTGCGGCTATCGTCTCGCCAAGGATGGTGGCGCAACGGGCGTGGTCGGGATCGTTGCCAAGCATGGCGCCGCCGAAAACGCAGATCGTGCCGATGCGTCGCTGCAAGGGATAGGAGCGGCCGATCTGTTCTGCGGAATTGTCGGATGATGATCCAAACATGGTGTCTCTCCAAATGAGGTTGGAATAGCGAAGCTTGATCAGCCGGCGGAATGATCGCGGGCTGCGCGAGGTTGGCTCGATCGGAACAGAAGCAGGTCAGCCCAGGACCAGAGCAGGTAACAAACGAGAAGGCTGGCGGGCGTAGACCAATGCTGTGGCTGTTCGACTTCGAATTTGAACAGCGATGCACAGAGTTCTGTCCCGGCGGCGATGAGGGCCGGCAGCCGGCTGAGAAGGACCATGACGCGAAACGGGTCGGGGCCGTATTCCGACAAGTTGAGGATCCGGACACCGGGTCGGTGGCAAGCACTGCCGAATTTTCCAACGGAATGAAGCAGGCCCGATGTCAACGCCAGCAACGGATGGCCAAGTTCAAACAGGGCCAGGCCAAGGCAAACGGCACCAACGCCGGACAGGAAATCACCCAGGCGGTTGAGATTTTCCCTAGGCTTGAGACGCCCGTTCCAGGCGCGATGGTAGATCTCGCCGCTGGCGAAGAAGATCGCCGTCGCCGAGGTCATTGCGATCGCAGCGAAATTGCCCGTCAAATAATGGCTGATGGCGGCCGGCGCGCCTGTCCAGAGGAGTTGGTTCAGATCGCCGGATACGAGAATCTGCGCCGTAATCCCCTGACAAAGACCAATGAGGTTGCCGACATTGTAGGCTCCCCCAGGGCCAGACATCCGTGCCGTTAACGCGCTGCGCCAAGCAAGGAGGCGCGGAGACCGAACCGCGAAGGATGAGGCTGTTTCGCGAGCTGAAATTTCGACTGGGGCTACACGCAGCGGCTTATTGATGTTGAGCGTCATGTCGGGTTCCTCCCTTATGACGCATGCTTTGCAGTGCTCCGCGTGATCTCAACGTGAATTGCGGTGGAATGGGTCCGTCCAGGCTAACAGGCAGATCGCATTGGCGGTTCCTGCAAGGTGACGGTTGATCTACTTCTCTCAATTGCCTCGGCCAGCCTTATCCCGCGGCGAGCTTCTGTGTCGGCGGGGCCTTGCAGCCCTGGCCGACGACATTGCCTAAGCGGGTCGCCTGCCGAGCCTCCATTGACAGCCATCCGGATGCACGGGCCGCGAAGACCGGAAATCATCTCTCGACGATCATGCGAAGACACCGGGGAACGATGATCGTTATTTCACGCTGAATTACGCTGAGTTGCCCAACATCACAGCCGCAACGCCAGACTGACATCCGCAAAAGGCTGAGCGGTCGAACCTGAACCTCAACTGAATCCAAGGATGGAATTCGATCATGCTACGCAGCTTGACGAAAACATTCACCGCCATCTCGACAATCGCCGTTCTCATGCACCTCTGATGACTCCCAATGCGGCCTACGCGAACAGCACCACCGTTCCGCGCAAATGCATAAACGGCGTTTGCGGTTCGATGAAATATTATGGTGGCAAGGTGCGCATCTCGCTATCCAGCAAGCTTTCGAGACCACCCATTTCAATTCAGCGGGGCAGTGCAACGCACCTTACTCCCGAGGTTGGCGCAACGCTCTCCGGGTCGGCATCCATCTCAAGCTCCTTCGAACGCCCGGCTTGTCTGAGGGTCTTCACAAAATGTTACGTAAGGGAACGTTCGCGCCTGACTCTTCTTAGGCAATCGAGGCGGTCGTCGCCTCGTGCATTGTGAAGGAGAAGAAGAATGCCCAATCAAGGTGGTAGCCACGAACAGCATGTGAAGGCAGGCCAGCAGAGCCACAAGAATGCCGACAATAAAAACCGTCAGCAACAGCAGGCCGCTGGTGGTGGTCAACGGCAGCAGGGCGATGGATCCGGCATGCGTGGTGGAACCCACGAACAGCACGTGAAAGCTGGCGGACAAAGTCACAAAAACCGCTGATCGCGGGTGATTTCAGCAGACCCACCCCGAAGTATCGGGGTGGGTCCGATTGCATCTGAAAGAGGTGCTATCGACGACGCCGCGGTTGGGGTTGCGAAAGTCGCCCCGGCGGCTTTGCCGGGGCGACATCAGTCAGGACGCCCAGTCAGGCAGCTTGCTCCAGGGCGCGCTCATTGACACCGCCTTCGCCCAGCCCGGAAAGCGCTTCGTCCGTCGCGACCTCCTCTTTCAATGTCTCGTTGAGGAGCTTGACCACGTCGCTCTTGCCAAGCTGTTCAGCCCACGCGACCAACGTGCCGTAGCGCGCGATTTCATAATGTTCGACGGCCTGTGCCGCGCCGACCAGCCCAGCATCCAGGGCTGGGTCGCCCTTGTATTCGTCGAGAATTTCCGACCCTTCCTCAAGAATGCCGTCGATCGCCGGACAGGTTTTGCCGCGCGCCGGTTTGTCCATAAGTTCGAACACTTGCTCGAGCCGATCGACCTGGCCTTCGGTTTCCATGCGATGTTTCTCGAAGGCCGCAGCCACCTCCTCGGATTCGGCGCCCTTTGCCATCTTCGGCAAGGCCTTGAGTATCTTCTTTTCAGCGTAGTAGATGTCCTTCAGCCCATCGAGGAACAAAGCCTCCAGTCCCTTGGTCGTCGCTCTTTTTGCAGTCGCCATGATTTGTCTCCCTTGGATTGTCGTGAAAGCTCACCGGCGGTGTAGCCATGGACTAACTTTCCATGGAAGCAGTTGTTCCCTGGGGGCGACGTGGAAGGGCAGCGCGTCGAACACCGCTTTTATCGAGGGCCGATCGACATCAAAAGGCGATGGACGATGACGGTGTGAGAACCGCCGGCAGGGGGGACGGAAAGCACCGGGGCTCGTCGCGCCGTATGGAGTAGATGGTGAAAAGAGATACTTCCGATGGGTTTATATACGAAATCATATTTACATATAAAACAAATCATGATGATCTTGCTGTCGTGCAACGGCGGCTAAGGTGGCCGGTTCCGGCGTCCGTCGCCGAGCCTGAATGCCAGCAGATGATCGCGCACAATGAAATCAAAGATGATGTCGCGGTCGAGTGAGCCGTGCATTGGTCGGATGTAGGGAGTGCGGCATGCCCTTTGATGTCATCGTTGTCGGAGCCGGCGCAGCCGGGGCTGTCCTTGCCGCCCGGCTCACCGAAGATGCGGCCACGAACGTGCTTTTGCTGGAAGCGGGGCCGGACTACCGGAGCGGCGAGCAACCTGCCGAGATGGCGAGTCCAAATCCCTTCAACCTGCTGCTTCCCGATCATTTTCAGCAACAATATATGTACCCCGACCTGATGGCTCGCCGCACCAAGCGGCAGGAGCATCGGGTCTACTGGCGCGGCAAGGGGCTTGGCGGTTCGACGGCCGTCAATGGGCAGATTGCCATTCGCGGCGTGCTCCATGCCTTCGACCGCTGGGAGGAAGTCGGATGCAAGGGCTGGTCGGGAGCCGACGTGCTGCCCTTCTTCTGCCGGCTGGAGGATGACCCGATCGCGGCTAATTTTCACGGCAGCGATGGCCCGATTCCGATCTACCGCGCGCCTGTCGAAAGCTGGGGAAGCGTCGACAAGGCCATGCGCCAAAGCGCGATGGCCCTCGGCCATCCCTGGCATGACGATCTCAATGCTCCGGATGCCGAAGGGGCTTGCACCTATCCCATCAACAGTCGAGCCGGCAAGCGCGTGTCGGTCAATGACGGCTATCTGGAAGCTGCCCGCGACCGGCCGAACCTCACCATCATCGGGCAGGCGACGGTGGACAAGGTGCTTTTCGATGGCAAGAAAGCGATCGGCGTTTTGGCCATCGTGGCCGGTCAGGTTCGCAAATTCGAGGCGCCGCTGGTCATCGTCTCGGCCGGCGCCATCCACTCTCCAGTCATCCTGCAGCGCTCGGGCATCGGTCCGGCGGCTCTCTTGAATCGAAAGGACATCGAGGTGCTTGCCGATCTGCCGGTCGGCGAAGGTTTCTTCGACCATCCTTATTGCCGCATCGAACTGAAGCTGAAGCCGGAATTCAAGGCGACCGATGTCGACGCGCGGCATACCAACTGCTGTGTGCGGATGAGTTCCGGTGTGCCGGGTGCCGAGCGCGACGACATCCTCTACGTCGCCATGAACCATGGCGGTATCGGCGTGGAGTCCGACAGCGCCCAGTTCGGCGAGGCCATGGTCAATCTGATCCTGATGGAGGCCAAGAGCCGGGGCACCGTGCAGTTGCGTTCCGCCAATCCCTTCGACCAGCCGATCGTGGAAGAGAACATGCTGGACGATCCAATGGATCTTCAGCGCATGCGTATCGCCTATCGCCACCTTGGCGAGATTGCCCGGCAGGCGCCGATCCAGGCGATCGCCGAGCGCGTCCTGCTGGGGGATTCCGATCTGCCTTTGTCATGGCTCGAAACGGCAAGCGACGAGGAGGTCGACAATTTCCTGCTGGCGCAGTCTTCCGATGCGCAGCATGGGATCGGCGGCTGTTGCATGGGTAGGCCCGGTGAGGCCGTGGTCGATCCGGAATGCCGGGTCTACGGTTTTGAAGGGCTGCGGGTTATCGATGCGTCGATCATGCCGCTCGATTGCCAGGCAAACACCAACCTGACCTCGATCATGATTGGCGAGAAAATGGCCGACAGCCTGCGCCGGTCCATCTGACAGCTCGAAGGCAAGCCCGCGCACTAGGCCTTGGATGTCAGCGGGTGATATCCACCGTAATCGTCTTCAAATCGCACATTTCCATCAGCGTGTGCCGCCCCCCGGTGCGGCCGAGGCCGCTCTGCGTCCCGGCGGCGCCGCCGGCAGGAATATGCGGTTCCCAATAGCAGCTCATCTCATTGATGTTGACGATGCCGACCCTCAGGCTTTCAGCAAAGGCAAAGGCGTTCTTGATGGTGCTGGTGAAGACCGCGGCCGACAGGCCGTAAGGGCTGGACGCCGCAAGTTCCATCGCCTCCTCGTCGGTCTCGAAGGTCAGCACGGGTGCAATCGGCCCGAAGGATTCCTCGACGTTGAGCAGGCTTTCCCGGGTCAGTCCTGTGACGATCGACGGCTCGAAATAGAGATTGGTGGCAAAACCCGACGCCACATTGCCGCCGGTGACGATCTCGGCGCCACGAGCGCGGGCGTCCGCAATGTGGCTGAGCACCTTGTCGACGGCGACCGCATTGTTGATCGGCCCCATCGTCGTCGCGGGATCGAAAGGGTCGCCCATTTTCACCTTCGCGGCCGCTTTCACCAGACCTTCGATAAACCGGTCATGGATGGATTTATGCACCAGCACGCGTTCGGTGGCCGTGCAGATCTGCCCGGCATTGGCAAAGCAGCCGGCCCCCACCTGGGCGGCGGCCATGTCGATATCGGCATCGGCTAGCACGATGGTCGGACCGTTGCCGCCCATTTCGAGCAGAAGCGGCTTGCCCGCGCCACGCCGGGCGATCAACGCGCCGGTGGCGGAACTGCCGGTGAAGCCGATGGCATGGGTGCCCGGATGAACGACGGCCTCGTCGCCCACCTCCGCACCATCTCCCAGAACGAGATTGATGGCGCCGTCCGGCAAGCCCGCCTCGATGAAGCATTCGACAAGTGCCGTGGCAATCAGCGATGTCGTCGGCGCCGGCACCCAGACAACGGTGTTGCCCGTTGCGACGGCCGGTCCGAGATAGTAGAGGCAGGGCAGGGCGAGCGGGAAATTCCACGGCGTGATGATGGCAAAGATGCCCTTCGGCTGCAGGAAGCTGAAGGCGCGCTTGTTGGCATCGGCCAGGGGAAACGCCGCCGTCTCCAGCCACTTCATCTGCTCTGCCGCATTGCGGAAACCGAGAGCTGCCGCCGATGCTTCGGCCTTTGCCTCGCTGTGGAAGGGCTTACCCTGTTCCAGGCAGAGCAGGTGGGCAAGCTCTTCGGCGCGCCTGTCGATCGCGTCGGCGATGCGCATGCACAATTGAGCGCGTGCGAAGGTTCCCATCTTGCGCATGGTCTCGCGTGCGCCTTCGGCGGCTTTCACCGCGCGACCGACATCGGCGCGGGTGGAAAGGGAGAGATAGCCGAGATGCTCGCCCGTCGAAGGACTATCGATTTTCAGGAATTTGCCCGAGCTGCCGGCAATCCACTCGCCGCCGATGCGGTTGATGCCGATGCGGGCGGCTGCTTCCGGCTCCGAGACGATCGCCATGCCACGCAGGTTGGGGCCTTCGAGAGAAGATTTGAAATGGACTGTCATCATGCGTTCCTTTGGCCGAATTCGGATTGGATGTTCAAAATGGCGGCGCGGCTGCGTTCCACGGCTGCGATGAAAAGTCTGCTGCCGGCCTCCGCGCTTGCCTGCGATGGCGTGCCGATGACGCCGTTGTCGCGGATGGCTTCGAAACGGCGCCAGACGGTGACGGCCGGCGCGGCGTAAAGGTGAGGATCCGGCCAGGATGGCGGAGTGCCGCCTGGCGGGATGAGATCGCGGCGAACGCTGTCGCCAAGCACATGCATCATCAACGACGTTTCAAGCGCGCAAGCGTGACCGGTGCCTGTGGCGGCATCGGGCAGGGCCTGCGCCGCCACGTCGGCGATGAGATCGAAATACGAGAAACCCGCGGTGACGATGCCACGCTTGCCAAGGGTGGTGATCGCCACCTGGATGGCGGCGCGGTTTCCGCCATGGCCGTTCAGCATGACCGGCAGGAAGCCGTCTTCGGCAAGGCAGGTGCAGAGATCGACGAGAACGGCGATGAAGATCTGCGGGCTGAGGCTCATGGTGCCGGAGAAGGAGCGATGATGCTCGGACGAGCCATAGGCGAAAGGTTCGGCGACACGGATGGAGGCCTGTCCTTCCGCCGCGGCGAGCGCAACCGCTTCCGCAAGCCAGCAATCGACGCCGAGCGGCAGATGCGGGCCATGTTGCTCGACAGCGCCGAGCGGTAGAATGACGACGGGTTTATGCACGCCGGCTGTCGCGTGTCTTTCCGTATCCGGGGAGGTCATCAGCGCAAAGCTGGATCCAGGCGGGATCGGCAAGGCCGGAGCTGGCTCGTTCATCGTGCTGCCTCGACAAGCCGGGCCTTGGCGTAGGTCATGCCGGAATCGGCCAGGAGAGCGACCATGATGATTGCTCCCTTGTAGAGTTCGAGGCTGGACGGGTCCGTGCCGAACACCCGAAGCGCCGTCGTCAGCAGGCTGACGATCAGCGCGCCGACGACCGCGCCCCACACCGTTCCCCTGCCGCCGAAAATACTGGTGCCGCCAAGTACGGCCGCGGCGATCGCGTCCAGAAGCAGCGAGGTCCCGCCGATGTTGGGCGTCACGACCGGCACCCGGCTGATCATGATCACGGCTGTCAGGAAGACGAAGATACTGGAGGCGCAATAGACGAGGATCGTGTGTTTCGTCACCGGGATGCCGGCAAGTTCCGCGGCTCCGGCATCCGATCCGAGCGCATAGGTACGCAGCCCGAAACGGCTGTGCCGCATCAGGATTGCTGCTACGGCGACGATCAGCAGCGTTGCGAAAATGACATTGGGAATGCCGAAGCTGCGTTCGATGCCGACCGCGCGAAGCGTCGGATCCTTCAGCATCAGGACGCCTTTGGAGGCAACGGCAAGCGTTGCGCCCTGCAGCGCGACCATTGTGGCCAATGTCGTCACGAAGGGCGGTATCTTCAACAGTGCGATAACGGCGCCGTTCGCGAGGCCGATCACCACCATCACGGCAAAGCCGACGAGCAAGGCAAGCGGCAGGCTGGCGCCGCCGTCGATCAGGCTGGCGATGAAGACGGCACAGAAGGCGACGCCGACGCCGGCGGACAGGTCGATGCCTGCCGTCAGCAGAACGATCAGGGCGCCAAGCGCCAGTATGGCGATCGGGGTCGCCTGGGCGACGATGTTGATGAGGCTGGCGGTTGAAACGATGCGGGCGTCGATGAGCGCGAAGATCGCCAGCAGGATGACCAGCAGGATCAACGGCGAGAGGTCGAGAAAGCGCCTGCACCAAATGTTCTGTTGGCGGGTCATGAGGGTTCTCTCATCGGATGTGCCAATCTTCGACCGGTTCGCGCAGGCCTGATTTGACGCTGCGCAGGATTGCATCATTGACGGCGACGGCGCGCAGGGCGTCGTCGAGCGGCATCACGAAAGGGGTTTCGTCGCGAACCGCGGAAATGAAATGGTGGACCTCCTCGAAGAGATCCCCCGTGATGCGGCCATTGACGGTCGGCCAGTGCAAGGCGTCGGGCTGCGACCACTGTCCATGCGATAGGATACGTAGACCGTGGTCGCGCACGTCGAGGTCGATCATGCCTTCAGTGCCGATGATTTCGGTGCGCGCCCAGATGCCGGTCGGAACGGTCGGTGGCAGCGTCCAGCCGAAGTAGAGCTGTCCGCTCATTCCGTTCGACAGCTCGACGGTGGAGAAGATCGCGTCTTCGGAGCGAACTCCGAGCGAAGGCATGAGCTTGGCGACCGATCGGGAGTAGACGGCGATGATGTCTGAACCTGAGATCCATTGCAGCGCATCCACGTCGTGCACGCCGAGGTAGAAGCAGACGCTCGAGTTTCCGTTCATGCGAAGACCGACTTCGCGATTGGTGAAACGGCCGCTGCTGCCGTGGATCGGCTCGCCGATCCGCCCGGATTTCACCGCTGCCGCGGCTTCGCAATAGCGCGGGTCGAACCGCAGGATGTGGCCGACCAACAGACGCGCGCCGTTTCTCTCCGCCGCTTTCGCAATCGCCTTGGCAGCGGAAAGATCATGAGCCATCGGTTTTTCGAGCAGCACCGGCTTGCCGGCATCGAGCAGAGTGCGGCAGACGTCTTCATGCAGCGTATCGGGTGCCGCCACTATGTAGGCGTCGGCGGCATTGGCAGTCAGCGCGGCGGCGGCATCGGTGAAATGCCGGACGCCGAAATCGGACGCGGCCTTGCTTCCCGAGGCAGCGTTCGGATCAACGAATGCCGATAGTTCCGCGACAGGGCTCTCGGCAACCACCTGCGCATGCAGGAGACCCATGTAGCCGGCACCGACGATGGCGATCTTCAATTTGCTCAAAGGGTCCTCCTTACAGGCATGGTGCAAGGTTGGATGCTGGCCGGGGTGCGCAGGCTGGTGGTGTGATCGTGCGATCACCGAAGGCCAGCGTCATCACATCTTCTTCCGTCGCCCCACGCGCCAGCGTGCCGACAGAGTGGCCTTCGCGCATGACGACGATGCGGTCGGCAACGCCGAGGACCTCGGGCAACTCGCTCGACACCATGAGGATCGCCGCGCCCTCGGCCTTCAATCTTGCGATCAGGTGATGGAGTTCGGACTTTGCGCCGACGTCAACGCCGCGTGTCGGCTCGTCGAGCAGGATGATCTTCGGCTTGGTGGCAAGCCATTTGCCGATGACGACCTTCTGCTGATTGCCGCCCGAGAGTTCGATGGCCATCTTGTCGGGCTGGGCCGGCCGCACGCCGAGTGAGCCGATGAGATCGCGCGCGAGAGCCAGGATGTGGCGAGGTCTCAGCAGGCCGAAGTGACTGTTGTCGCGAATCCAGGCGAGGGACAGGTTATCCCTGATCGACATCGTGCCGACAAAGCCTTCCAGATGCCGGTCTTCCGGTATGTAGACGATGCCGGCGCGATTGGCGGTCTTGGTGTCGCCGCCGGTCTGCTGCCCGCCGAAAATTCTGAGGGTGCCGCCATGCATGGGATCGAGGCCGGCAATCAGCCTGAGCACTTCGGAGCGGCCGCTGCCCATCAGGCCGGCGAGCGCGACGATTTCGCCCCTGCACACGCTGAGCGTCGCAGACTTCAAGAGCTTGCCATCGGAGATGTTGCTGATCTCGATCGCGGTCTCGCCGACTTGCGCTTCGAGATAGGGGAAGATGTCGCCGACATCGCGCCCGACCATCATGGAGACGATCTCGGCCTCGCTGGTCAGGCGGGTCTGGCGCTCGCCGATGAAGCGCCCGTCACGCAGAACGACGACGCGGTCGCACTGGCTGAAGATCTCTTCCATCTTGTGCGAGATGTAGAGGATGCCGGCGCCGCGAGCTCTCAGCCTGTCGATCAGGTCATAGAGCTGGTCGCGCTCGCGGTTGGAGAGCGCGCTGGTCGGCTCGTCCATGATGAAGAACCAGGCATCGGACAGAACGGCACGGGCGATTTCCACCATCTGCCGGTGCCCGACGGAAAGCGTTCGCAGTTCCGCGCCAATGTCGATATCGAGCGACAGCTCGTCCATGATGGCTTTCGCATCGCGCCGCATCCGGGCCCGGTCGAGAAATCCCAGGCGGGTGTGCGGTTCGCGGCCGATGAAGAGATTCTCCGCCACGGTCAGGTCCGGCGAAAGGCTGAAATGCTGATGGATGACGCTGATGCCCTTGGCGTCGCTGGGGGAGTGGAACTGGACGGCGTTGCCGTCGATGACGATCTCACCCTCGTCCGGGCGATGTAGACCGGAAATGCACTTCACCAGCGTCGATTTCCCGGCCCCGTTCTCGCCGGCAAGTCCCACCACCTCGCCGGCCGAGACGGCAAAGCTGACACCGTCGAGTGCCTTGACGCCCGGAAAAGACTTGCCGAGCCCGCGCAAGGCGATGCTATGTTTGCCGACCGGTGTCGCGGCGGTGTTGCGGGGCGACGGGGTGGACTTGCGGCCACCGGCCTTGAGCAAGGCGGCGACACTCTCCGGCTGGCTGGTGAGAACGGCCACCAGAATGAGGCTCGCGGTGACGAAATAGATCAGGATCTGCGGCACCTGCAGGAACGACAGGCCGGTGTTGATGACGCCCAGCAGCAGCGCCCCGATCGCCGTTCCCCAGATGGAGCCTTGGCCGCCGGACAGTTTCGTGCCGCCGATGATGGCGGCTGTGATGGCTGTAAATTCGAGGCCGGTGCCGGCAAGCGGCTGTGCCGAACCAAGGCGGCCGATGGTGAGGATCGCGCCGAGCCCGGCCGTCGCACCGGCAATCACGTAGACGGAGATGCGCACGAGGTCGACGGGGACCAGTGAGGCCCGCGCCGCGCCCGCATTGCCGCCGATCGCATAGATCCAGCGCCCGTATACCGTTCGATTGAGCACGAACCACCAGAGGCCCAGGCAGATGGCGGCGATGATGACGGAGACCGGCAGCAGGCCGATCGTCTCGCGTCCCGCGAAAAGCAGGACCGGATCGGCGACCGCGATGCTGGATGCGCCGGAGAGACTGAGCGCCAGGCCGCGCGCAAACGCCATGGAGGCGAGCGTTGCGATGAAAGGGGAGATGCCGGCAAAGCCGATCAGCGCTCCATTGAGCAGACCTATCGCGGCACCGCCACCGATCGCGGCGAGAAGGCTCAGGCTCGCCGACCCGGTTGCCGTGTAGGCAAGACCCGCGGCGATGCCGGAACAGGCGAGGTTGCTGCCGACGGAAATATCAATGCCGCGCGCGATGATCACGGCCGTCATGGCAAAAGAGATGAGGGCGATGACCGCACTCTGCTGCGCGATGCTGACAAGATTGCCGGTCGACAGAAAACGCGGATCGATCCAGCCGAAGACGGCGATGGCGACCAGCAGCACCGCGATGAGAACCGGTTCGTTGCGCCGCAGTAACGGAGAGGTCCAGGACTGGAACATGGGTCGGTCCTCTTATCGAGCATCATGCGCGGTCACCACGGAGCGGCGACGGCGATCATCAGGAAAAGGGGACGCCGGATGACATGTCATCCGGCGCTTGAGCCGCTTTAGGCTGTTACTTTGCCAGGGTCATGGCGGTCGCCGGAACCTTGGGACCGAGTTGCTCGGTATGGTTCTTGGCTTCCACCGCCTCCTTGTCGGTGTTGATGTATTCGAAGGTGAGGCCATCCGCCTTGAGCTTCGCCGCCGTCGCATCCGAGGTCACGAAATAGGTCGGCATGTAGAGATCCTGCGGCAGCTTTTCGCCGTTGGCCAGGCGAGCGGCAACGGCGATGTTCCAGTAGCCGACACGATAGGCGCCGGTCAGCACGTCCATCACCATCTTGCCGTCGTCGATCAGCGGCTTCATCTCGGCGTCGCCGTCATAGCCGCCGTAGAGCAGCTGGGTTCCCATCGAACTGGCAACGGAATCGGCTGCCAGGCAAAGGCTGTCGGAGATGCAGCCGATGGCCTTCAGGTCCGGATAGGTGGTGAGCCATGTCTGGGCGGCATTCGTTGCCTTGGCTGCGTCCCAGCCGGTCGGCTCGATGCCGACGACCTTGATGTCCGGAAACTCCTTTTTCAGGGTTTCGACAAAGCCTTTTTCGCGCGTGTCGGACACGAAGTTGCCACGCGAACCGACGAGCAGGGCGACTTCGCCCTTGCCGCCAAGCGACTTGCCGAGCGCGCGGGCAACCATCGACATGTTGTCGTAGTCCGGATAGAGCGTCGAATAGTTCGAGCCTGCCTCGACCTTGTTGCCCATGGTGATCACCGGAATGCCGGCGGCGGTGGCTTTCTGGATCACCGGAATGACCGCGTTCTTGTCGATCGGATCGATCAGGATCGCGCTGACGCCCTGATTGATGAAATTCTCGATGATGCTGACCTGTTTTTCCAGGCTACCCTCGGCGCTCTGCCAGGTGGATTTCACCCCATAGTCGGCGGCAGCCACGTCGCCGGCTTCCTTCATGCGGACAAAGAAGGAGTTCTGCAAGTCGATTGCCGCAAGTCCAAGAACCTTTTCCGCGGCAAGCGAGGGCGTTGCGATGGCGAGTGCAAGCAGAGCAATGGATGCTTTCAGGGAAATGCGCATGTTTCAGTTCTCCTCTTGTTGCGACAGGACGATTCTTCGCCTCTTTTTCATGTCCCGCACGACGACCGTCCCAGCGACAGGCATTCCGGCGGTATTCCGCGGCACTCGTGCCGTATCCATGTCGGGCCGCGTCTTGCGTGGACCGGCCTTTCTCGACCTCAGCCGTTCAGGCCTTCGACACCGGCGCCGCAGACAAGCCCGGCGATGCGGGCGCCGCGCGGTGGCTTGAAAGCTCCGCTCATCAACGCGGCCAGCGATGCCGCGCCGCTGAGGTCGGCGGCGATGCCGAATTCGAACCAGAGCAATTCAGCGGCTTTCTGCATGTCCGCATCCTCGACAAGGACGATGTCGTCGACGTGCTTGGCGACGATCTCGTAGATACTTTCGTCCGTGCGGCCGCAGGCCATGGTCGCCACCTTCGTCGTTATCTCGGGCAAGCGAACGACACGGCCGGCAGTCAGGGAGGCGTGAAGGGTCGGTGAACCGGTCGGCTCGACACCAACGATCCTGGCGTCGGGTTTGACGTGCTTCAGGACTTCGGACATACCACTGATGAGGCCGCCTCCGCCGATCGCGACGATGTAGATGTCGGCATCGGGAATCTGGTCGACCATCTCCAGCGCCACGGTTCCCTGGCCGGACACGATCTGCGCATCGGCGAAGGGATGCATGTAGAAGGCGCCGCGCGCTTTTGCCTCGGCCAATGCAGCCTCATGCGCTTCATCCCAGACCTTGCCTTCGAAGCGAACGTCAGCGCCCCATTTGCGCAGCTTTTCCGCCTTCAGCGGGCTTGCATTGTTCGGCAGGTAGATGGTGGCGGGAGCGCCGGCCCGGGCAGCCACATAGGCGGTGGCCAGGCCGTGATTGCCGCCGGATGCGGCGACCAGTCCGTTTTCGATCCGGCCCGGCTCGAGCGTTTTCACCCGGTTCGTGGCGCCCCGGATCTTGAAGGAGCCGCTCACCTGGAGGCATTCGAGTTTCAAATAGACATCATTTTGGAGGTTCGCGCCCGTGGCATGGTCGAGCTTGACGACCGGGGTGCGCCGTATGAAGGGGGCAATGCGCCGGGCAGCCGCCATGATGTCTTCATGGCTCATCGGTCAGTGCCTCCGGATATTCGTTGGCCAGCACGAAACAGCAATTCCCCGGGCGCACGCGGCCGGGTTGACGCTTGGCGAAAACGATGCCGTCGATCGGGTGAAGGAGATCGATGGGCGCGCGCGACGGCGTGTGGAGGAAGTGAATGCGTCCGGCAAGGTCGCCTTTGCTGACGGCACTGCCGAGCGGGCTCAAGGGTTCGAAGACACCGTCCTCCTCGGAAAGCAGATAGCCTTCGCTTCCGGGCACCTTGAGCACGCGTGCGTTGGCGCCAGGGGCAATGTCAGGCGCGCCCTTCAGGACGCCTGCATGTTTCAGCACATTGCGGATGCCCCTGCGGCAGATGGCCAACGCATCCGGACTGACAAGGCCGCCGCCGGCCATCTCGCTGCCGATGACGATCAGCCCCTGGTGATTGGCGGACGCGGTCGAGGTCCGGGTTTCACCGAGATTGTCGACCATGACAACGGTCGGCGCCCCGAAGGCGAGCGTCGCCTTGATGTTCTTGCGATGCCCCTGCGCGGTCGGGGAGGGCTCGATAATCGCGCTCGGCAGGATCATCAGGGACGAACCGCCGGAGTGGAGATCCAGGAAGTAGTCGGCCTTCGGAAACAGGATGTCATGCACATAGGCCGCTATCTGGCTTGTCAGCGTGCCGTTGAAATCGCCTGGAAAACTGCGGTTGAAATTCAACCCGTCGACCGGGGAGGTGCGGGTGCCGGCCTCGACGGCCCGAATGTTGATGGCCGGAATCGCGATGATGCGACCGGCTATATCCCGTGGATCGATCTCGCGCAGAAGCTCGCCGAGCGCGATCGGCCCCTCATATTCGTCGCCATGGTTGCCGCCCTCGATCAGGACCGTCGGACCGTCGCCGTTCTTGATGACGGCGAGCGGAACGCGGACCGTGCCCCAGGCATCGTCGTGCGGCGATTGGGGCACATGGAAGAAGCCGATCTGCTTGCCCTCGCGATCGAAATCGACCGACGTGTAAACACTGTTGTTCCGGGGCGTGATGGTCGCGCGGACAGTGTTTGCTGGTCTCTGTACGGTCATTGGTCGGCCTCGAAATTCATTGTCCCCGTCATCATGTCAGTTTTATATATGGTGTCAAGTTTGGATATAAAACCAATGGCAATTCCGATTTCTTGTCTCTATCGTGCGTGGACCACCGGGGATTCTTCGAATGGCAGATGACGCAAAAGAGAGTGGCAAACCGACCTATTCGGCCCCGGCGCTGACGAAGGGTCTGGATGTCCTGGAGCTGCTGGCGGAGGCGCGGGCGCCCTTGACGATGAAGGAGATCGCGGAAGGCCTCGGTCGTTCGAAGAATGAGATTTTCCGGATGCTGATCGCGCTCCAGGAGCGTCAATATATCGAGCGCAACGCCGAGACCGACGCCTATTCGTTGACCGACAAGCTTTTCAAGCTGGGGCTGCACACGCCGAGCGCTCAGGATCTCATGTCCGCCGCAATGCCCGAGCTGACGCGGATTGCCGGGGACTCAAATCAGTCGCCGCACCTGGTCGTCTTCAATCATGGCTTGACTGTCGTGACCGCGGCCGTTCCCGGCGGCGAGGACATGGCGTTCACGCTGCGCCTCGGCTACGGCCGCCTGGCCACCGACGCGACCTCCGGCCATGTGATCCTTGCCTTCCAGCCGCCAAAGGTCGCGACGCGGATGATCGACGAATGTGCGGCACATTCGCCGGCGCCGCTGGATCGAGAGGCGCTGGAAAAGCAGCTTCGTACCATCCGCGCGGACGGTTACTGGATGCGCGAGAGCCGTGATTTCGTCGGCATCACCGATATCTGCTGTCCGGTCATCGGACCGGACGGCAGCGCCGTCGCCTCCATTATCGTCGCCTATATCAATCGCCATACGCGTGAAAGCCGCCATGCCTTTACTCTGGAGGTCCTGCGTGCTGCCTGCGATCGCATCTCCATGAAGCTGTCACCGAAGGTTCGCTGAGGGGTCGTGGTGCGCTGACGGCGCGGACGAGGCACCGCCCGCGGGACGTTTGCACCGGATTGATAATACCAGTATGGGTCCAGTCAGGAATGTTTTGATCCTGGGTGCTTCTCGCGCGGGAGGAAGAGCAATGACAACCGTGAACCTGATCGGGCTTGTCAGTCGGGAGATGGAAGCGACAGCCTCCGATGTGCCGCTTTACCGACGGTTGAAATCGGCGATCGAGGCAGCGATCCGTTCCAACGCTTTGAAGGCCGGCGCGGTTCTGCCGGGCGAGCGGGTTCTGGCGGAAGCCCTGTCGATCTCGCGTGTCACTGTGAGAAAAGCTCTGGCGTTGCTCGAAGAGGAAGGGCAGCTCAATCGCCGGCATGGTTCCAAAACCGAGATCGGGTCGCGGGTCGAAAAATCGCTTTCGACGCTGACGAGCTTTTCGGAGGACATTCTGGCGCGCGGCCTGAAGCCTGGATGCCTATGGCTTTCCAAACAGATAAGCCGTCCATCGCCAGCCGAAATGATGGCTTTGGGTATTGCCGCAAACACCAATGTAATCCGCATGCGCCGCGTGCGGACGGCCGATGGCGCGCCGATCGCCGTCGAGGTCTCGGCCGTGCCGGTTCGCTTCCTTCCTTCGCCCGAGATCGTTCAGGACTCCCTCTATGAAGCGCTAGATGCACGCGGCTTCCTGCCTCAGAGGGCAATCCAGCGCATGCGCTCGCGCGGCGCATCGCTGGAGGATGCAAGACACCTTCATTGCGAGATGGGCGCACCGCTGCTGATGACCGAGCGCCGCTGCTTTCTCGCCGACGGACAGATCGTGGAATACTGCGAGACACGCTACAAGGGAGACGTCTACGACTTCGTCTTCGAGCTGCAAAGATAATACCAGTTATGAACTGGTTGTAATCTGGTATTTTCCATTTATCGTGATGGCGACAGGGGAGTGCCGACGTGCAGCGGGAAGACATCGCCAACAGTCTCATCGTGTCCTGCCAGCCGGTTCCCGGCGGCCCGATGGACAGTGCGCAATTCGTGACGGGCTTTGCCAGGGCCGCTCTTGAAGCCGGAGCCAAGGCCCTGCGCATCGAATCCGTGCCCTATGTCGCGGCCGCCCGCCTGGCCGTCCGCGAGCCGATCATCGGTATCGTCAAGCGCGATCTGACCGACAGCCCCGTGCGCATCACGCCCTATCTGGCCGATGTCGAGGCGCTGGCCGAGGCGGGCGCCGATATCATCGCTTTCGATGCGACGGACCGTGTCCGTCCCGTTCCTGTCGAAGCGCTTGTGAAAGCCGTCAAGTCCAGGAACAAGCTGACCATGGCCGATTGCTCTTGCCTTGACGATGCGCGCCGGGCCCTTGCCGCGGGTGTCGATTTCGTCGGCACGACGCTTTCCGGCTATGTCGGCGGGCCGGAGCCGGAGGATCCGGACATTGCCCTCATCGCTCAAATGCGAACCCTGACCCCCTACGTCATCGCCGAAGGGCGTATCCGGTCGCCGGAGCAGGCGGCCGCCGCCGCGCGCGCCGGCGCCTGTGCCGTGGTTGTCGGATCGGCGATCACCCGTACCGAGCACGTCACCTCGTGGTTCCACCAGGCGATTTCCGAGGCCTATGCGGCAAGAGGCACGCAAACCGTGCTTGGCCCAACCGTGCTGGGCATCGACATCGGCGGAACCAAGACCATGGCCGCGCTGGTCAGCGGCGGCAAGGTGATCGAGGACATGATCGTGCCGACGGCGCGAGAGGCTGGACCCGACGCCTGGCTGGCATCCCTTGCGCAAAGCACGTCAGCCTGGTCAAGCCGCTTCAGTCGTATCGGTATTGCGGTGACGGGGCTGGTGCACGATGGACGCTGGTCGGCGTTGAATCCGGCGACGCTTGGCATTCCCGACGGCTACCCGCTGGTCGAAAGGGCATCCGCTGTTTTCGGCAAGCCCGTCTGTGCGTTCAACGATGCCCAGGCAGCCGCCTGGGGCGAATACAAATTCGGCGCCGGGCAAGGTCGCGACATCGTCTTTCTGACCATCTCGACCGGAATTGGCGGCGGCATCGTTTGCAACGGCCGATTGCTGTCCGGTCTTGCCGGTCACTTCGGTCTGATCCGTGGTTTGTCTGCAGACCATGCCCCACTCGAAGACAGCACCTCCGGCCGCTGGATCGCTTCGCAGGCCCTCAAGGCCGGCTTCAAGGCCGATGCCGCCGATGTGTTCGGGCGTGCGCTGAAGGGCGAGGCCTGGGCCGACGCCATCGTCTCGCGGAGCGCCTCGCGGGTCGCGACGCTGTGCCGGGACATTCAGATGATGTTCGATCCGAAATCGATCGTCATCGGCGGCAGCATCGGTCTTGCCGATGGCTATCTCGACCGGGTGCGCGCGCTTCTGGGCGAGGTTCCACCGCGCCTTTCCTCCAATCTCGTTGCGGCGAAGCTCGCGGGCCACGCCGGCGTCATCGGTGTTGCCGATCTTGCCGAATGGGCAAGGTAGCGGCGCCGCCGGTCATGCCATGCAAAAATCATCAAAAAAGAAGGGAACGATCATGAAATTGAGCAGGACGTCTTTTGCGCTTATGGCCACCCTCCTCGCGGGGACAGCTTTGCCGACCTTTGCCAACGCAACCGTGACCGTGCTCGGCTGGCCTGGCGGGTCCGAGGAAACCGCACTGCGGGCAACCGTGGAAACCTACAACAAGCAGGCAAGCGATGCCGACAAGGTGGAGCTGCTGTTCTTCAACCGCGAAGGCTTTTACGACAAGCTGCAGGCCGACATGGCGGCCGGATCCAACGCCTTCGACGTGAACCTCGTCGCCACCTACTCGCTCGGTCGCTACGCGCCCTATATGGAGCCGGTCGATCTTGGCGCGGATGCGGCCAAGGTTTTCGGCGAATCCGTTCTCAAGACGATGCAGTTCGACGGCAAGCAATACGGCGTGCCGACAGACCTTTCGCTGCACTTCATGTACTACCGCAAGGATCTGGTCGACGCCTTGAACAGGGATGACGCCGCCAAGAAGACCTATGGTGAAATCGCCCAGAAATATCTCGGCAAGCCGCTGCAGCCGAAGGACCCGGACAGCTGGACCTGGGACGACTGGGCGGCCACCGCCCTCTATTTCACCAAGCAGGTGAACCCGGACAGCCCGGTGCGCTACGGCACGGTCCTGCAGATGAAGAACCTGCTGTTCAACATGATGGTCTTCCAGTCGCTGCCGCGCTCCTACGGCGGCGACTGGATGGACAAGGACGGCAATGTCACGGTGGATTCGGATGCCTACAAGACCGGCCTCGAGCTCTACAAGAAACTCTATGATGCCGGGTCATCGCCCAAGGATTCGCTGAGCTACGAATATGCGGAAACCAACGCGGCCTTCGCATCCGGTCAGGCCGCGACGGCACTGCAGTGGAATGCCGCGGCGGCGGATCTGACCAGCACCGAAAAATCTCCGGCGGTCGCCGAGGTGACCGGGATCGTCGCGCCGCCGGCAGGTCCCGACGGACGCGCCGATCATATCCACGGCCTTGGTTTGGGCCTCAACAAGAACGCCAAGAACAAGGAAGGCGCCGTCAAGTTCCTGAAGTGGCTCGCCACCGAGGATGCGGCCTTGCTCTATGCGCGCAGCGGCGGTTCGCCGGCATTGTCTCCCGATGTCGTCGCCAAGGTTGCGAAGGAACGTCCCGATCTCGTCAAGCTCGGCGAATTCGCCAGCAAGTACGGCTATGTCATGACCGGAGCGACGTCTGCGAGTGCGCTCCCGGTCTATGAGCTGCAGGCAAAGGAGTTTACCGGCTACTGGTCCGGCCAGCAGAGCCTCGAGGATGCGCTCGCCCACACCAAGGCGGGCATGCAGGACCTTCTCAAGAAATGAACCATTTGCCGGACGCCGGGTCGAGCTCGGTGTCCGGCACGTTTGGCGGATCGACATGGCCCTTGTGACACGTGCCGAAGGCAGGATGTATCTGACGCCGCTGGTCGGCTTCCTGCTGCTGTTCCTCGGCTTTCCGGCGATCGTCAATCTGATCTATTCCATTTCGACCGTCACATTCGAGACGCTGCGCAGTCCGGTGTTGAGCGGTTTCAGCAACTATGTCGCGGTGTTGAACGACCGCGAATTCTGGAGCTCGGCCTGGTTCTCTCTGCGCTTCGGTATTCTTACCGCATCAGCGGAATGTCTGATCGGTCTTTTCCTTGCCATCTTCCTGGCACCGCTTCTGAGCAAGCGACCAGTCCTGATGGCGCCGTTGATGCTGCCGCTGATGGTCGCGCCGGCCATGGTCGGTCTCATGTACCGGCTGGTGCTGCATGAATTTGCGGGCCCCGTCCCCTACTATCTCTTCGAATGGTTCGGTGACAGCCCGGCCTTCCTCGACATCAACAATGCCTTCCGCACCCTTGTCGTCGTGGAGACGCTGCAATGGACGCCTTTCGCCTTCCTGCTCTTCTACATGGCCTATTCGGCCGTACCGCTCGACGTGCGCGAAGCCTCCTCGCTCGATGGCGCATCACCGTTTGAGATCGTCCGGTGGATCGACCTGCCATTGATGAAGCCGACGCTGGTCATCGCGTTTTTCATCCGTTTCATCGACGGTTTCCGGGTGTTCGACAATGTCTATGCATTGACCGGCAGTGGTGCAGGAGGTTCAACGACGTCCTTGTCGATCTACATCTACCAAGCCTTCTTCAAGGAAGGGGCTATTGGCAAGGCGGTCGCCGCCTCGGTTGTCCTGTTCATGGCGTCGTTCATCGTTCTCCACTGCCTTAACCGGCTTGCCGGCCGCAGGAAGCGTTGACGATGGCCGGGGCACTGCGCTGGATCGTTTTTGCCATCGCCGTGCTGGCGATGAATTTCCCCATTATCGTGACGCTGATCACATCGCTCAAAAGCCAGCGCGAGCTTTCGACGAACCCCGGTTTGTGGATCAGCCAGCCGACGCTCGACAACTATCTGGAGGTCCTGACGCAGACCAGCCGCTTCAACATCTATGCCTATCTGCTGAACAGCACCGTGGCGGCGCTGATCGGAACCGGCCTTGCAATCGTGCTCGCGTTCCCGGCTGCCTATGCGATCGCGCGCAGCGAGGCGGGAAAGCGCTTGGTCCTGCCGATCGTCATCAATCTTCGCGCCGTGCCGCTGATCATCTTCGCGATCCCGCTTTACATGATGTACCAGTGGCTGGGCCTGCTCGATACGCGGATCGGGCTCGGGCTCATCCTGACCATCGTCAACGCGCCGCTTGCACTCGTCATCCTGGTGAACGCGATTTCAGATGTACCAGTCGAACTCGACGAGGCGGCGAAAGTCGATGGCGCAAATTCCTTGCAGGTGATGATGATGATCATCCGGCCCGTCATCCGACCGGCGCTCGTCACAACCTTCATCTTCGGCTTCATCACCGCCTGGAACGAATTCCTCTTCGGCCTCATGCTGACAACCAGTCGTGCCGTGCCGATGACGGTCGGCGCATCCTTCTTCTTCGCCGCGAGCGGCGGTGGCGTAAAATGGGGAACCGCTTCCGCCGTCATGATGCTGGGCGCCTTGCCGCCGGCACTGCTGGGTCTTGTGATGTATCGGCAGATATCGGGATCCATGACCGCTGGGGCGGTCAAGGGCTAAAGCAAGAAGAAGTTCGTCTTTCCGACAAATTGGACAACCCAATCCGACAGCGCCAGCGCACTTGTCAGGCCAGGTGACTCGATTCCGAAAAGACGGATCAGCCGTCCGGACGGATCTGCCAGAATGTCGAAATCGCCGAACTGCAACCCGTTCGTTAGGCCGTAGCCCACAATAGCTCGGCTCCAGTTCCCCCTCTCTCAGCCCCGGCCAGGAAGAAATGGTGCAGCTTGCTGATGGCGAAATCGCGATGGCGCAGACGCAACGCAGTCTGGTTAGGTCCAGCCTAAGCCGAACTACTGAAAATCATAATTTGTGCAGCGCACCCAACGTGCTTTGCTCCGCCATCGGCTGAAAGAAAACAAGAAAAGAATGTCAGGCGACAGGCTTCGGCGATGCCTCCGGAGCGGGTTTCGTTCGGGCCGGGATAACGCCCGACTTCAGAAAAACAGGGGAACGTGATGACGACAATAATCTCGAAGTTTCGCCGGGCCGCGCTGGTGGCCGGCATTGCGCTCAGCGCCATATCGGTGAGCCTCCACGCCGAAGCTGGCAGCTTGAAACTGGGCATGACGACCTGGGTGGGGTACGGACCGCTCTTCCTTGCCCGTGACATGGGCTACTTCAAGGAAGGTGGGCTCGATGTCTCGCTTGAAATCATCGAGGAAGCATCGCTGTATATGGCGGCTGTTGCCGCCGGCGAGCTCGACGGCAGCGCCTCGACCGTCGACGAGATCATGAAGTATCGTTCGAAGGATGTTTGCTTCAAGTCGGTCTATGCGCTGGATGACAGCCATGGCGGCGATGGCGTGCTCGCGCCCAGCGGGGTCAAGAGCATCGCCGACCTCAAAGGCATGGACGTAGCGCTGAACGAGGGTTCAGTGTCGCAGTTCTGGTTCAATATCCTGCTCAAGCAGGCCGGTCTCACCCAGGCCGATGTGAAGATCACCAACATGACGGCAGACGATGCCGCTGCCGCCTTCATGGCCGACCGCATTCCCGTTGCCGTCACCTGGGAACCGCATCTGACGCTGGCCAAGAAGGAAAACAAGGGACAGGTGCTGATCGACTCCTCCAAGACACCCGGCTTGATCGTCGATGTGGTGGCGCTCAACTGCGACTACATCACGAAGAACCCCGGAGATGTCGAGGCGCTGGTGAAGGGCCTCTACAAGGCCAACGAGTTCATCAAGGAGAATCCTGAGAAGGCGTATGAGGTGATGGCCAAAGGCGTCGGCGGCTGGCTGAAGGATCCGAAGGACTTCGCTTCCTCGGCCGCTGGCGTGAACTTCTACGGTAAGCAGCGCAATGCCGAATTCTTCGCCGGTAGCGAGACTGGCGAAGCCGGCAAGCTGATCAAGCTGGGCGGCGATATCTGGGGCGGCTTCGGCAAGCTCAAAATGGACGTCAAGTATGACGACCTCGTCGATACATCCTTCCTTGGGAAGTAGCTTGGCCTTGGAAGTAGCTTGGCCTTGGAAAGTAGCTTGGCCTGCGAAGTAATTTGACCTTGCAAAGTGATTTGGCTGAACCGGAGGCGGACCTCGCGCCTCCGGTCCAAGCGGCCCAAAAGGGTATCCCGTGACACTAGCACCGAACACGAGCTCTCTGGTCAGCAATGGCGTGACCGCGAGAGTTGAAGAAGGTCAGGCCGGTCGATCCGTCCTGAAAGTCATCGCCACACCGTTTCGGGCTGTGCCGCGCTCTCTCTCCATTACGCTCGGCTTCATGGTCTGGATCGCCGTCATCGGCGGCTGGTTCGCGCTGACCTATTCCGGAGCGGTCAAGGAAATGTTCCTGCCTCGCCCCGAATCCGTGTTGTCCACCACCATCAGCATGGCGCTTGACGGGTCGTTGTGGGAGCATGTTTTCGCCAGCGTCCAGGTGGTGTTGATCGGCTTCGTCCTTTCGAGCATCGTTGCGGTGCCGCTTGGATTGACGATGGGCACCTATCGCATCGTCCAGGCCGTTCTCGAACCGTTGGTCAATTTCATACGCTATCTGCCGGTGACGTCCTTCGTGCCGCTTTTCATCCTGTGGATCGGCATCGGCATCGAGCAGCGCGTTGCCGTCATCGTCTTCGGCGTCTTCTTCCAGCAGCTCGTCATGATCGCCGACAGCGCTCGCAGCGTCCAGCGCGACCTTGTCAACGCAGCCTATACGCTCGGCACGAAACGAGGCGACACGGTCTTCCACATCGTCTTTCCGGCCACGCTTCCGAGCGTGCTGGATGTGCTGCGCGTCACCATGGGCTGGGCCTGGACCTATCTCGTCGTGGCCGAACTCGTCGCCGCCCGCAGCGGACTTGGCTACATCTCGCTCAAAGCCATGCGCGGCTTTCAGGTCGACGTGATCTTCATGGCCATCGCCATGATCGGCATCCTTGGTCTTTGCACCGACCAATTGTTCCGGGGCATCCGCCGCCTCGTCGCTCCCTGGGCCAATTGAGGAACACGCACACATGGACGCCCTGAATCTTACGACGAAACCAAAGAGTTCCGACATAGGCATCGACAATGTGGTCCTGCGCTACGGCAAGGGTGACAATGCGGTGCTGGCGCTGGATGGCATTTCCTTTCACGTCGTGCCCAACGAATTCTGTGTGATCGTCGGCCCATCCGGCTGCGGCAAGTCGAGCCTGCTTTATCTCGTCGCCGGTCTTGAGGAGCGGACCGGCGGCATGATCGTAGTCGGCGGCAAGCCTGTTACCGAGCCGGGCCCGGATCGCGGCATGGTGTTTCAGGCATATACGCTGTTTCCCTGGCTTACGGTGGCGCAGAACGTCGAATATGGCCCGAAGCGGAAGGGCATTGCGCCGGCCGAGCGCAGGGTCATTGTCGAGCATTTTCTCCACGAGGTCGGTCTGGCAAAGTTCGCCAACCATTACCCGTCTCAGCTGTCGGGCGGCATGAAGCAGCGCGTTGCGATTGCGCGCGCGCTCGCCAATGATCCGGACGTGCTGCTGATGGATGAGCCTTTTGGAGCGCTCGACAGCCAAACCCGTCACAGCATGCAGAAGCTTTTGCTGAGGATCTGGGATCATTCCAAGAAGACGGTCCTATTCGTTACCCATGACATCGACGAAGCGATCCTGCTGGCGGACAGGGTGCTCGTCATGTCCGGCCGGCCCGGTCAGATCAAGAAGGAAATCCGCGTAGGCCTCCCGCGTCCACGCAGCATGGATCTGGTCATGGAGCCGAACTTCATCGCCATGAAGCGGGAGATCCTCGAGCTCCTGAAGAACGACGAAGACGACGAGCACTAATGCATGTCGCTCAAAAGTGACCTCGGTTTTGGGCAGACGACATGCATGAAACAGACATCGGCAGTCTTCGGTGTGGATGACGAAACGGGCAAGGCATGAGCATCGAGGCGGCGGAATTTGACTATATCGTCATTGGCGCGGGCTCGGCCGGCTGTGTCTTGGCAAACAGGCTGAGCGCAGACCCGGCAGTTCGTGTCTGCCTGATCGAGGCGGGCGGCAGCGACGACCGCACCAGGGTGCGCGTGCCGGCCGGCATTCTCTCGCTCTACGGCAATCCGAACTTCGACTACGGCTACAAGGGCGTGCCGCAGCCGCTGCTCAACAACCGCCGCATACCGGTCAACCGCGGCAAGGTTCTTGGCGGGTCGAGTTCGATCAACTCGATGGTCTATATTCGTGGCGCCGCGCAGGACTACGATGAATGGGCAGCGCTTGGCTGCGCCGGGTGGTCCTATGCCGATGTCCTGCCGGTCTTCAAGAAATTGGAGCGGAACTGCCTGTTGCAGAGCCCCGCCTATCATGGATTCGACGGCGAATTGCTGGTCGACAATCCGCGCGATCCCAACGTGGTATCCAGCCTGTGGGTTGAGGCGGGCAGAGGCGTAGGCCTGCCCGAGAACCGCGACTTCAATGCCGGTGGCCAACTCGGCCTCGGCATCTACAACGTCACCCAGAACAGAGGCGAGCGCTTCTCGGCCTACAGCGCCTTTGTCCGGCCGATTCTCGGCCGCTCGAATCTACGGATATTGTCAGGCGTCGAGGTTCTTGATCTGGCGATTGAGCGTGAGCGCGTCACCGGCGTCAACGTGATCAGGGAAGGCGCAACCCAACGGTTGGGGTGCCGAGCGGAGGTCGTCCTCAGCGCGGGTGCGATCGGATCGCCGCGCATTCTGCTTGCTTCCGGCGTCGGCCCGGCCGGGGAGCTGAAAGCAGCGGGGATTAAACCGGTCGCGAACCTGCCAGGCGTCGGTAAGAACTTGCGCGACCATGTCGATGGCATGATCACGGTGCGATCGAACAGCCGCAAGACGCTCGGCCTTTCACTTGCCAATCTTCCGGCGATGCTGGCGGCGCCGTTCCAGTATTTCGCCCGGCGCAAAGGCATGCTGACGACCAACTATGTCGAAGCCGGCGGCTTTGCCAGGACGAAGTATGCCGGGAGCATACCCGACATTCAGTTCCACTTCGTGCCGGGCTATCGCAGCCATCGCGGTCGGCTCGTCGAATATGGCCACGGCTATGCCGTGCACACCTGTGTGTTGAGACCCGGGAGCGTCGGCGAAATCACGCTTCAACGCGACGGCACCCGCCGCAATATGCTCATAGACCATCGCTTCTTCAGTGACGAACAGGATGCCCTGACCCTCGTCGAGGGCATAAAGGTCGCGCGTTCGATCCTGGCTTCGCCGGTTTTTGGCGGCATCCGCGGACCGGAAATCCTGCCTGGGCCCGACGTGAACACCGATGACGAGATTCTCGCCTATCTGCGTGCCGAGGCTCTTACCGTCTATCATCCGGTTGGCACGGCCAGGATGGGCAACGACGCCATGGCGGTGGTTGATCCCGCCAGTCTCAAGGTGCGCGGTTTCGACAATCTGCGCGTCGCTGATGCCTCCGTCATGCCGACATTGATCGGTGGCAACACCAATGCGCCATCCATGATGATTGGCGAAAAGGCGGCTATGGCAATACTGGCGTAGCCGTCTGCGCGCGGCCAATTCAGCATTTAGGAACAAGCTAACCACTGCCACATGAAATCGTAATTTTCGCTGCCCGGTCCCTCCAGTAAACCAACGATCAGACCTCCGCCGCATGCGCAGAAACTCTCGGGGAGAGCCAGAAAGGGCCGCTGAATGCCAGTCGAAACAGTAGACACGCTTGTTGTTGGCGGCGGCCAGGCGGGGCTGGCGATGAGCGAGCATCTGAGCAAGTGCGGCGTGCCCCATCTCGTCCTAGAGCGGGACCGCATCGCCGAACGCTGGCGTAGCGAAAGATGGGACTCGCTGGTTGCCAATGGTCCCGCCTGGCATGACCGTTTTCCCGGCATGGAATTTCCCAATGCCGGTCCGGATGCCTTTATCGGCAAGGAGAAGGTCGCCGACTATTTTGTCGCTTACGCCGACATGATCGCTGCCCCCATCCGCTGCGGCGTGGAGGTCAGGAAAGTGGAAAGGCTTGTCGGCCGTCCCGGCTTCCGGATCGAAACCTCGGATGGCGTGATCGAAGCCAGGAGCGTGGTTGCCGCCACCGGCGCTTTCCAGCATCCGGTCATCCCGGCCGTCATTCCCGGGGACGCCGGACCTATGCAGATACATTCCAGCGCCTATCGCAATCCCGGCCAACTACCCAAAGGCGCGGTGCTGGTGGTCGGCTCCGGGTCTTCGGGGGTGCAGATCGCCGACGAACTCCAGCGTGCGGGACGGCGGGTTTATCTCTCGGTCGGGCCGCACGATCGGCCGCCGCGGGCCTATCGCGAACGTGACTTCTGCTGGTGGCTGGGGGTTTTGGGCAAGTGGGACGCGCAGGCGCCTGCGCCCGGCACCGAACATGTCACCATCGCGGTCAGCGGCGCGCGTGGCGGCCAGACGATCGACTTCCGGCGCCTTGCCGCGCAAGGGATGACGCTGGTTGGCCGGACCGAATCCTACAGGCACGGTGTGATGACCTTCGCACCCGATCTGGCCAAGAATATCGCGCGCGGCGATGCGAATTACATGTCGGTTCTGGACGAGGCAGATGCCTATGTCGCCCGCAACGGCCTCGACCTTCCCCCAGAGCCCGAGGCCCGCAAGATCGGCCCGGACCCGCGATGCATGACCGATCCCATTCTCGAGCTGAACCTGTCGGAAGCCGGGATAGGTTCGATCATCTGGGCGACGGGATTCACCGTCGACTACAACTGGCTGAAGGTCGATGTGTTCGACGAAAGGGGCAAGCCGAAGCACCAGCGCGGTGTGTCGACCGAGCCCGGCATCTATTTCCTCGGACTGCCTTGGCAATCGCGCAGGGGGTCGAGCTTCATCTGGGGCGTCTGGCACGACGCGCAGCATGTGGCCGACCATATTTCCACGCAGCGCAAATACCTGGCCTACCATGCGTCCGCGAAGCGCCAGACCAAGGTGGCATAGACACGGCACCTCAAACGGGATGCCCCGACCTCGAGCCTGATCCGACGGAGACCAAGATGGCGCATACAAGAATTCGAAAGTTCAACACCAAGGACACTTATCCCGAGCAGAAGCTCGACAATGATCTGTGCCAGGCGGTCGTTACGCGGGGCGGCAGGACCGTCTATCTGCGCGGCCAATGTCCGCAGGACCTCGACACGGCCAAGAACATCGACAGCCATGATCCGGTCGAGCAGACACACAAGGTCATGCAGAACATCCGCCAGCTGATCGAGGAGTGCGGCGGCACCATGGAGCACCTGGTCAAGGTGGTGGTCTACATCACCGATGTGCGCCATCGTGAGGCGGTCTACCGTACCATGGGCGCGTATATCAAAGGCGTGCATCCCGTCTCGACCGGCCTTGTCGTGCAGGCCCTGGCGCGGCCGGACTGGCTGGTCGAGATCGACGGCACCGCCGTCATTCCGGACTGATTGCGATGACCTTTTCCATTGTCGCGCGGTGCGGCCGCACCGGCATGTTCGGGGTCGCGGTGTCCTCCTCGTCGCCTGCTGTTGCGGCGCGCTGCGCCTATGCGCAGGCGGGCGCCGGGGCCATTGCCAGCCAGAACGTCACCGATCCTACGCTTGGACTGCGCGGTCTCGAATTGCTGGCGCGCGGCGCGTCCGCGGCGGAGGCGATTGCCATATTGAAGCGCACCGGTGCTTATCCCGAATACCGGCAGGTGCTGGCTGTCGACGCCGCTGGAGCGACCGCGATCCATTCGGGTCCCAAAGCTCTTGGCATCTGGGCGGAGGCGCGTGCGGAAAATGTCGCCTGCGGCGGCAACATGCTGGCCCATGATGGCGTGCCGCAAGCGATGGTCGAGGCCTTCCTGGCGTCGGAGGGGCATCTCGGCGACCGCCTCATCGCGACTATGCGCGCGGCGCTGACAGCCGGCGGCGAGGCTGGCCCTGTCCATTCCGCCGGCATGAAGCTGGTGCGTGAGGTGGCGTGGCCGGTCGCCGACCTGCGCTGCGACTGGACCGACGATTGTCCTATCGAGCAACTGGCGGCGCTGTGGCAACTCTACAAGCCACAGCTCGATGCCTATGTGACCCGCGCGATCAACCCATCCGATGCGCCGAGCTACGGCGTGCCGGGCGACGAATAGTCAAGACAGGGGTCACCTGCGATGAGTGAACTCAGCCACAAGGACTGGATCGGCAAGGCGTCCGCGATCCGTTTTCGTGACAAGGCGTTCATCGACGGCAAGACGGTCGCGGCGCGTTCGGGCCGGACCTTTGCCAGCGTCAATCCGGCAACGGGCGAGGTGCTGGCCGAAGTGGCGTCCTGCGGCGAGGAAGACATCGATCTGGCGGTTGCCGCCGCTAGGCGCAGCTTCAACGCCGGCGTCTGGTCGCGCACCAGCCCGGCGCACCGCAAGGAGGTGTTGCTGCGGCTGGCGCAGCTGCTGCGCGACAACCTGCATGAACTGGCCCTGCTTGAATCGCTGGACATGGGCAAACTGGTCAGGGATGCGGCCTCGGTCGACGTCCCCGGTTCGGCGGCGATCTTCCAATGGTATGGCGAGGCCATCGACAAGATCTATGGCGAGGTGGCGCCGACCGGCGAAGGCGATCTGGTGCTGGTGCGGCGCGAGCCGCTTGGCGTGGTCGGCGCGGTGGTGCCGTGGAACTTCCCGCTCGACATGGCGACCTGGAAGTGCGCGCCGGCGCTGGCGGCGGGCAATTCGGTGGTGCTGAAACCCGCCGAGCAGTCGCCTCTGTCGGCCCTGCTCCTGGCGGAGCTGGCGATGGAGGCGGGCCTGCCTGCCGGCGTGCTCAATGTCGTGCCCGGCCTTGGCGAAACCGCCGGCCAGGCGCTTGGCCGCCATATGGATGTGGATTGCCTCGCCTTCACCGGTTCGACCGCGGTGGGCAAGATGTTCCTGCAATATTCCGGGCAGTCGAACATGAAGCAGGTCTGGCTGGAGACCGGCGGCAAGTGCCCCAACCTCGTCTTTGCCGACTGCGGGGATCTCGATGTGGTGGCCGATATGGCGGCCTTCGGCATCTTCTTCAACCAGGGCGAGGTCTGTTCCGCCAATTCACGCCTGCTCGTCCAGCGCGGCATCAAGGATGCCCTGGTGGAGAAACTGGTGCAGCGTGCGGCGGCCACGCAGCCCGGCGATCCGCTCGATCCGACTTCGAAAATGGGCGCGATGGTCGATAGTCGCCACGCCGCCAATGTCATGCGCTTCGTCGAGGCCGGTAAAAAGACCGCGCGCCTGGTCGCGGGCGGCGACCTGGTCACGGTCAATGGGCGCGGCAGCTTTGTCCAGCCCACCATTTTCGACGATGTCGCGCCTGCCGATCCGATTGCCCGCGACGAGATCTTCGGGCCGGTGCTTTCGGTCATTGCCTTCGATGACGAGGCCGACGCGATCCGCATCGCTAATGACAGCCCCTACGGGCTCGCCGCATCGCTGTGGACCGACAGCCTGTCGCGCGCGCACCGCATCGCCGGGCGGCTGCAGGCCGGCACGGTTTCCGTCAACACGGTCGACGCTCTGAGCCCGATGACGCCGTTCGGTGGTTTCAAGCAATCCGGCTTCGGCCGCGACCTGTCGCTGCATGCGCTCGACAAGTACACCGCGCTGAAAACGACATGGATCAAATACTGATGGGCGCCTAAAGCGCATCGCGATCGAACGGATTCAAGCGATGCGCTTTAGGCCTTTGCTCCATGCATGTCGTTTGCGCAAAACCGGGGCCACTTTTGCGCGACATGCATTAGGCTTGATCGAAGCCCTCAAACCGGCAACATAGCCAGCCATGCCGCTACGCTTCACGCTCAGACAGCTGGAATATTTCGTTGCCGTGGGCGAAGCCGGCTCCATCGCCAAGGCGGCCGAGCAGGTCAATGTGTCGCCGCCATCGATTTCGGCCTCGATCGCGCAGCTGGAAACCGAGTTCGGTGTCCAGCTTTTTGTCCGCAAGCATTCGCACGGCCTCTCGCTCACCGCCGGTGGCCGCATCTTCCTCAAGGAAGCCGCCCGGCTGCTCAACGATGCCGATGCCTTGCATGACGTCGCCGGCGATTTTGCCGAGAAGGTGCGCGGCCCGCTGGCGGTGGGATGCCTGCTGACCTTTGCGCAGATCGTGCTGCCGGCGCTGCGCATGCGGTTCGAGCGCGCTTATCCCGATGTGCGCGTGCGCCAGTTCGAGCGCAATCAGGGGCAATTGCTTGAGATGCTGCAGCGCGGTGAAATCGACCTCGCCCTGACCTACGATCTCGAACTGTCGCAGGACATGACCTTCGAGCCGCTGATGCTGGTGCCGGCCTATGTCATGCTGCCGGCGGGCCATCGTTTCGCGACCAAGGCATCGATCACGACGGAGGAACTGGCCGACGAGCCGATGGTGCTGCTCGACCTGCCGTACAGCCGCGAATATTTCCTGTCGGCATTCCACCAGCGAGGGATCCGGCCCAACATTGCCGAGCGCACCGGCGACATTGCGGTCATGCGCTCCATGGTGGCCAACGGCTTCGGCTACGGCATCGCCAACATGCGGCCGCTCAACACGCTGGCGCCGGACGGCAAGCCGCTGGTCTTCGTGCCGTTGGACGGTGACCTCCGGCCGCTGACCATGGGCGTCGCCTTGCCCAATTCCGAACATCGTACGCAATCCGCCCAGGCGTTCATCGACCACTGCCGGCATTTTGTCGTCGAGCAAGGTGTGTTCGGCGCCGAGCGGGCCGTCGGCCAGGCAGGGCTTCCGCAGAAGTAGCGCCCGGTTACGGCAGTTGCTGGTCGGCAAGCCGCTTAAGCAATTTTTCCAGCATGTCGTCGCAGCGGCGCATCTGCTCGACGCTGACGAATTCGTCCGGCTTGTGCCCTTGCGCCATCGACCCCGGTCCGCACACGACCGTCGGCGTGCCGAGATCGCGGCTGAACAGGCCGCCTTCCGTGCCGAAGGCCATCTTGATGGTATTGTTGACGCCGGTCAGCGATTTGACGAAGGCGACGGCTTGCGAACTGGCTGGCGTGTCCAGGCCGGGATAGGTGTTGGTGATGTCGATGTCGATTGCTGCCTCGGGCGCGATAGTCGAGGCTTCGGAAGCAATATGAGCAGCCTCCTTGCGCAGGCGGTCGAGAATCTCGTGCGGGTCGTCGGCCGCGACATTGCGGATCTCGAAGTCGACCTGGCAAAGGTTCGGCACGATGTTCAGCGCCACGCCGGCGTTGATCTTGCCGACATGGACGGTCGTGTATGATATGTCGTAGTCGCCGTCGCGGGCGCCATCGCGCACCAGCCGGTCCTGTTCGCGGCGCAAGGCGGCGACGAAGTCGCAGCCGAGATGGATGGCGTTGAGCGCCAGCGGGGCCAGCGCCGAATGGCCTTCGCGCCCCTTGCAAAGCGCGCGTGCGGCAAGCTTGCCCTTGTGCCCCGTCGCCACCTGCATATCGGTCGGCTCGCCGACAATGCATAGCAGCGGCCGATGCGGGGCCGCTTGCAGCATGTCGACCAGGCTGCGCACACCGATGCAGCCGATCTCCTCGTCGTAGGAGAGTGCCAAATGCAGAGGCGTCTTCAGCGTCATTTTCGCGGCCTTGAGGCACGCGGCGAGCGCGCAGGCCACAAAACCCTTCATGTCGGCCGCGCCGCGTCCGTAAAGCTTGCCGTCACGGTTCGTCATCTCGAAGGGCGGCAGCGTCCAGGCCTGGCCGTCGACGGGAACGACGTCGGTGTGACCGGACAGCATGATGCCGGAAGCATCAGTCGGTCCGATGGTGGCAAAGAGGTTGGCCTTGTGGCCGTCCTCGCTGTGGATGATCTGGCTGGCAGTGCCGTGCGCGTCTAGCAGGTCCGCCACGTAGCCGACGAGGGCGAGGTTCGAGTCGCGGCTCACCGTCGGGAATGCGAGCAGCTTTTCAAGGATCTGGATGCTGTCCATGCGTCTTGTGTCTCATTGGCCGTCGGTACTTCTAGCATCGCGTGGCCGGGGCCTTGAAGTCGCATTTGGCTCAGTCGGGATTCAGCGGATGCTAATCCGGATGTGTGCGATTAGGCGCGGCCTAACCGGCACAGAAGAAATCTGTTGTTTTCCGGCGCTTGCCGCAACTTATGAATGGTCTCACGGCATCAACCCACTGGGCTGGCCGGCTTGCGTCACGCCTCGAAACCATGATCGGGCGTGCTGCAGGGCGACGCTGGCAGGAAGGCACGTTCCATGCGCGATCCGCGCTATGATATTTTGTTCGAGCCCGTGAAGATCGGTCCGGTGACCGCCAAGAACCGCTTCTATCAGGTGCCGCATTGCAATGGCGGCGGCTATCGCGACCCTTCGGCCGCGGCCGAGATGCGCCGCATCAAGTCGGAAGGCGGCTGGGGCGTCATCTTCACCGAGCAAACCGAGATGCACCACACATCGGAGATCACGCCCTTCATCGAGCTCAGGCTGTGGGACGATGCCGATATTCCGGCGCTGGCGAAGATGGCCAAGGCCATGCACCAGCATGGCGCGCTGGCCGGCATCCAGCTGGCCTACTCAGGCATCAACGGGCCGAACCTCTACACCAAGGAAGTGCCGCGCGGGCCGTCGGCCCTGCCGATCCGCACCTTCACCAACGATCCGGTGCAGGCGCGCGCCATGGACAAGCAGGATATTCGCGACCTGCGCCGCTGGCACCGCAATGCCTTCAAACGGGCGAGGCTCGCGGGCTTCGATTTGGTGTGCCTCTACGGCGCGCATGGCTTCGGCATCATCCAGCACTTCCTGTCCACGGCCACCAACCAGCGCAGCGACGAATATGGCGGCTCGCTGGAGAACCGCTCGCGGCTGATGCGTGAGCTGATCGAAGAGGGCAGGGACGCTATCGGCGACACGTGCGGCCTGACGCTGCGGCTGTCGCTGGACGAGATGATCGGTGAGCTCGGCTTTGCCAATTCCGAAGTGCGCGACATGATCGAGATGCATGCCGATCTGCCCGACCTCTGGGACCTGGCGCATGGCGCCTGGGAGGACTGCTCCGGGCCGTCGCGGTTCAAGGAGGAGGGCGCGCAGGAGAGCCTGGTGTCCGGCATCAAGAAACTGACCTCGAAGCCGGTCGTAGGCGTCGGTCGCTTCACCTCGCCGGATGTGATGGTGAAGATGATCAAGTCCGGCACGCTGGATTTCATCGGCTGCGCGCGCCCATCGATTGCCGATCCCTTCCTGCCGAAGAAGGTGGAGGAGGGGCGCATCGAGGACATTCGCGAATGCATCGGCTGCAACATCTGCATCACCGGCGACATGACCATGTCGATCTCGCGCTGCACGCAGAACCCGACCTTCATGGAGGAATGGCGCAAGGGCTGGCATCCCGAACGCATGCAGGCCAAGGGCGATAGCGACAGCGTGCTGATCGTCGGCGCCGGCCCGGCCGGGCTGGAGGCGGCGCGTGCGCTCGGCCTGCGCGGCTATCAGGTGGCCATCGCCGAGGCCGGCACCGAACTTGGCGGCCGCGTGGCGCGCGAGTGCCGCTTGCCTGGTCTCTCGGCATGGGGACGCGTGCGCGACTACCGCCAGTACCAGATCAGCCAGATGTCCAATGTCGACGTCTATTTCGAAAGCCGATTGTCGGCGCAGGAGATACTGGACTTCGGCTTTCAGAACATTGCGCTTGCCACCGGCTCGACATGGCGCCGAGACGGCGTGGCGCGCGCGCATGTCGTGCCGATGCCGATCGACCCGGCCATGCCGGTCTACACGCCGGACGATCTGATGGCCGGCACTGTGCCGACCGGCAGTGTCGTGCTGTTCGACGACGACCACTACTACATGGGTGGCGTTCTGGCCGAGCTGATGGCGCGCCAGGGCGCGAAGGTGACGCTGGTGACGCCGTCGGCCTATGTATCCGACTGGACCCGCAACACGCTGGAGCAGGGCGCCGTCCATCGCCGGCTGGCCGAACTCGGCGTCGAGATCGTGCTGAACCGGACTGTGACGCGCATCGTGCCGGGCGGTGTTGCCACGGCGTGCGCCTATACGGGCAGCCAATTTGACATCGCCGCGGACGCCGTGGTGCTGGTCACGTCACGCCACCAGGACGATAGTGTCTGGCAGGAATTGAAGGCGCGGCGGGACGAATGGGCCGACAGCGGAATCCGCTCGATCAAAATCATCGGCGACGCCGAGGCGCCGGGTCCGATCGCCTGGGCAACCTATGCCGGCCACCGCTTCGCGCGCGAGCTGGATGAAGCCGACATCGGCGACGCACTGCCCTTCCGCCGCGAGGTCACGGCGTTGGCCGCGGAATAGGGCGCCTGCGGCGCGGTCAGCGAATATCGGATTGTTCAACCATACCGCATTGCACAATTCCTTCGCTTGGTCACAATGCAGGCATGGTTCGAACCGCACTCGCCGTCCTGGTGATCGATGAAAACCGCATCCGCGCCGCGATCATCGAGGCGGGGTTGCGCGAGGCCGGCCATGAGCGGGTCACTGTCATCCATGATGTGACCGGCATTGCGCGGCGGATCGCCGAGATCGAGCCCGATGTCATCGTCATCGATCTCGAAAACCCGAATCGCGACATGCTGGAAAACATGTTCCAGCTGTCGCGTGCCGTAAAACGGCCGATCGCCATGTTCGTCGACCGCTCCGACCAGGCCTCGATCGAGGCGGCGGTCGATGCCGGCGTTTCGGCCTATGTCGTCGACGGTCTGCGGCAAGAGCGCGTCAAGCCGATCCTCGACATGGCGGTCAGTCGCTTCAACGCCTTTTCGCGCATGGCACGCGAACTGGAAGAGGTTCGCGGCGAGCTCGAGAGCCGCAAGGTGATCGACCGTGCCAAGGGCATCCTGATGAAATCGCGCGGCCTCTCCGAAGAGGCGGCCTACACGCTGCTGCGCAAGACGGCGATGAACCAGAACCGCAAGATCGGCGACATCGCCCAAAGCCTGGTGACTGCCGCGGGGCTGCTGGGACCGGCGGAGGACGAATGAGCATGACTGCCGAGCACCAGATCACCGCCGGCTTCATGCCGCTTTTCGACAGCGCCGTGCTGGTCGCGGCCGGCGAGCTTGGCTTCGCCGCGCAAGAAGGCATCGATCTGAAGCTGCACCGCGAGACATCCTGGGCCAACATCCGCGACCGCATCGCCATCGGCCACTTCCATCTCGCGCATATGCTGGGACCGATGCCGCTCGCCTGCAATCTCGGGCTGACGCCGCTGGCCTCGGAAACCATCGTGCCGTTCTCGCTCGGCCTCGGCGGCAATTGCGTCACCATCTCCAATGCCGTTTGGGCCGGTATGGCGGCACACGGCGCCGAGGCCGACCTAGACCCGGCGCGCGCCGGTGCCGCACTTGGCGCGCTCATTCGCGAGCGCGCTGCGGCCGGTAGCGATCCGCTGCGCTTTGCCGTGGTGCATCCGCATTCCGGGCACAATTACGAATTGCGCTATTGGCTCGCCGCCTGCGGCATCGATCCGAGCCAAGAGATTGAGATCGTCATCGTGCCGCCGCCCTTCATGGCCGATGCGCTGGCCGCCGGCCGCATCGACGGCTACTGCGTCGGCGAACCCTGGAACAGCGCTGCGGTGGCCGCCGGCACCGGCCACATCGTCACCGTCAAGGCGCGGATATGGCGCAACAGCCCGGAGAAGGTGATCGGCGTGCGCAAGGCTTGGGCAGACGAAAACCCCGAGGCCTTGGCGGCGCTGCTGCGCGCGCTGCATCACTCGGCGCGCTGGTGCCAGGATCCGGCCAACCATGGCGAACTGGCCGGGGTGATGGCGCAGGCCGGCTTCCTCGGCCTGCCGCCGACCGTGCAGATGCCGATCCTGACCGGCCATCTCCAACTGGGCGGCGGTGCGGAGCGGACCATCGACGACTTCTTCCTCCCCTTCGATAAGGCGGCGAACTTTCCGTGGAAGAGCCATGCGCTGTGGTTCTACACGCAGATGGTGCGCTGGGGGCACGTGGCGTACACGCCTGAAAGCCTTGCCATCGCTCGCGACTGCTACCGTCCCGACCTCTACCGTTCGGCACTGAAGCCGCTTGGCGTCGCACTTCCAGGCGCCAATTCGAAAGTCGAGGGTGCGCTCCAAATTGCCACCGCGGTCGGCGCGACAGGCGCCGGCCTTGTGCTCGGTCCGGACGGTTTCTTCGACGGTCAGATCTTCGATCCTGACGAGATCGATGCGTACATTACCGGCCAGAAATCTGCCGAGATTTAGGCCTGATCATTTCCGCGCCATCCTTGTGCATTGCACAAAAATTGTGCGCGCGATTGCCCTAATGAACAATCTTTGGCCTTCCGGCCATAGGGTTCGATGCGCCGGCGATCAGCGCGGGCTGCTGATTTCATTGGCCTTTTTCACCTCTCTCAAAACTGGCACGGTTCCTGCTTTGAAATAGACAGGCCCTTCGCGGGTCACGGAACAGGCGTCCAATGGCGGGCGCCACAGGCAAAGCTGCCGCTCAGGTTAAAGCGCGCTCCCGGTCACCCGGACGCGAAGACCTGGCTGGCGGCTTTTTTGTTTTGATCAACACGCAATCGACGACGCGGATCCCAAGCCGCGCCCAACCGGAGACGACGATGACGAAACGGATCAGGACTGGAACGACCCTCAAAGACATGACGCGCCGCGATTTTCTGGTCAGCAGCGCGATGACGGCCGGCCTGTTCGTGGCGGTCCGCAAGCTCTTCCCTTCCGGCGCCTATGCCGCGACCGCCACTCCGGAGGTCACCGGCGCCAAGCTCGGCTTCATTGCCCTCACCGATGCGGCCCCGCTGATGATCGCCAAGGAGAAGGGGCTGTTCGCCAAGTTCGGCATGCCCGATGTCGAGGTGCTCAAGCAGGCCTCCTGGGGTGCGACACGCGACAATCTGATGCTCGGCGGCGCGGCCAACGGCATCGACGGCGCTCATATCCTGACACCGCTGCCTTACCTCATGCACACCGGCAAGGTGACGCAGAACAACCAGCCGATGCCGATGGCGATCGTGGCTCGGCTCAACTACGACTGCCAGGGCATTTCGGTCGCCCAGGAATATGCCGGCACCGGTGTCGGCCTCGACGCCTCGAAGCTGAAAGACGCCTTCGCTGCCAAGAAGGCGACCGGCAAGGAAATCAAGGCCGCCATGACCTTCCCGGGCGGTACGCATGATCTGTGGCTGCGCTATTGGCTGGCCGCCGGCGGCATCGATCCCGACAAGGACGTCTCGACCATTGTCGTGCCGCCGCCGCAGATGGTGGCCAACATGAAGGTCGGCAATATGGACGTGTTCTGCGTCGGCGAGCCGTGGAACGAGCAACTCGTCCATCAGGGCGTCGGCTTCACCGCCGCCACGACAGGCGAATTGTGGAAGGGCCATCCCGAAAAGGCGCTCGGCCTGCGCGCCGAATTCATCGAGAAATATCCGAAGGCCACCAAGGCGATCCTGATGGCCGTCATGGAAGCGCAGCAATGGTGCGAGGCCACCGAGAACAAGGACGAGATGGCCGCCATCATCGGCAAGCGGCAATGGATGAACGTGCCCGTCGCCGACATCATCGGCCGCCTCAAGGGCGACATCAACTATGGCAATGGCCGCGTCGCCAACGGCACCGATCTCTCCATGAAGTTCTGGAAGGGCGGCGTCTCCTATCCGTTCAAGAGCCATGATGCGTGGTTCCTTGCCGAGAACATCCGCTGGGGCAAGTTGGCGCCGACCACCGACATCAACGCGCTGGTCGACCAGGTCAACCGCGAGGATCTGTGGCGCGAGGCGGCCAAGGATCTCGGCGTCGCGGCAGCCGACGTTCCGGCGTCGTCGTCGCGCGGCGTCGAGACCTTCTTCGACGGCAAGATTTTCGATCCGGCCAACCCGTCCGCCTATCTCGACAGCCTGAAGATCAAGGCATCGGCGTAGCCTGATCGCAAGCGGCGCGCATGCGCCGCTTGCGATCACTACCTGCCCCCAAGGAGTTTTCCCCAGACATGTCGATCCAGACTATCGAGGACACCAAGGTGAAGGCCTTTCCCGCCAAGCCGGCGGAGGTCATCGCCTTCACTGCCAAGGCACGGCGCCGCTTCGAGCCGCTCGCCATCGCCGGCAAACTGGCGAGCGCGCTGGTGCCGCCCATCATCGTCATCGCGCTGATGCTGGTCGTCTGGCAGATCGCCTGTTCGTCGCCGACATCGAGCCTGCCGCCGCCGACCCAGGTGTGGAACGAGGCCTACGACCTGATAGCGCATCCGTTCTTCGACAATGGCCCGCAGGATATAGGTCTGGCCTGGCGCGTGCTGATCTCGCTGCAGCGCGTCGCCGTCGGCTTCGGCCTGGCGGCGGTCGTCGGCGTCGCGCTCGGTGCGCTGGTCGGCCAGTCGATCTGGGCGATGCGCGGCCTCGACCCGGTGTTCCAGATCCTGCGCACGGTGCCGCCGCTGGCCTGGCTGCCGCTGTCGCTGGCGGCGTTCCGTGATTCCAGCCCGTCGGCGATCTTCGTCATCTTCATCACCTCGATCTGGCCAATCATCATCAACACCGCGGTCGGCGTGCGCAACATTCCCGAGGACTACCGCAACGTCTCGCGCATCCTGCGGCTCAACCAGTTCGAATTCTTCGTCAAGATCATGGTGCCGGCCGCCGCGCCTTACATCTTCACCGGCTTGAGGATCGGCATCGGCCTGTCCTGGCTCGCCATCGTCGCGGCTGAAATGCTGACTGGCGGCGTCGGCATCGGCTTCTTCATCTGGGATGCGTGGAACTCGTCGCGGCTGCCCGACATCATCGTCGCGCTCGCCTATATCGGCGTCACCGGCTTCTGCCTCGACCGGCTGGTCGCGGCGGTCGGCGCCTTCGTCACCCGCGGCACAACAGCAAAGTGAGGAGAGGGGCGATGACGGCCTATCTGAAGCTCGACCATATCGACAAATCCTTCACGCGTGGTGCCCAGGTCAGCGAGGTGTTGAAGGACATCAGGCTGACCATCGACAAGGGCGAATTCGTCTCCATCATCGGCCATTCCGGCTGCGGCAAGTCGACCCTGCTCAATCTGATCGCCGGGCTGACCAAGGTGTCGGCCGGCGCCGTGCTGCTCGAGGACAAGGAGGTCGACAGCCCTGGACCGGAACGCGCCGTGGTGTTCCAGAACCACTCGCTGCTGCCGTGGCTGACCGTCTACGAAAACATCAACCTGGCGGTGTCGAAGGTCTTCGGCCGTTCGAAGAGCAAAGTCGAGCGGCATGACTGGATCATGCGCAATCTCGACCTCGTGCAGATGGCGCATGCCAAGGACAAGCGCCCGGCGGAAATCTCCGGGGGCATGAAGCAGCGCGTCGGCATCGCCCGGGCGCTGGCGATGGAGCCGAAGATCCTGCTGCTCGACGAGCCGTTCGGCGCGCTCGATGCGCTGACGCGGGCCCATCTGCAGGACGCGGTGATGGACATCCATTCCAGGCTCGGCTCGACGACGATCATGATCACCCATGACGTCGACGAGGCGGTGCTGCTCTCCGACCGCATCGTCATGATGACCAACGGTCCGGCGGCGACCATCGGCGAAGTGCTTGCCGTGCCGCTGGCGCGGCCGCGCCGGCGCGTCGAACTCTCTTCCGACCGGACCTTCCTGCGCTGCCGCGAGGCGGTTCTGAAGTTCCTCTACGAACGCCACCGCTTCGTCGAAGCCGCGGAGTAGCACCATGAGCGAAAGACTTGTCATCATCGGCAATGGCATGGCCCCCGGGCGCATGCTGGAGCACCTGCTGGAACAGGCTCCGGGCCGCTACACCGTCACCATCTTCAACGCCGAGCCGCGCGTCAATTACGACCGCATCATGCTGTCGCCGGTGCTGTCGGGCGAGAAGGCCTATGAGGAGATCATCATCCATGGCGACGGCTGGTACATCGCCAACAACATCACCCTCTACAAGGGCCATAAGATCGTTGCCATCGACCGGACGGCGAAGACCGTCACCTCGGATCACGGCGTCACCGAGCCCTACGACAAGCTCGTCATCGCCACCGGCTCGGTACCGTTCATCATTCCGGTGCCGGGCCATGACCTGCCGGGCGTGCTGACCTATCGCGATCTCGACGACGTGCAGGCGATGATGCTCGCTGCCCAGTCGCGCGCCAAGGCGGTGGTCATCGGCGGCGGCCTGCTGGGTCTGGAAGCGGCGGCGGGCCTCAACGCGCAAGGCATGGACGTCACCGTGCTGCATGTCATGCCGACCTTGATGGAGCGCCAGCTCGATCCGGCCGCCGGCTATCTCTTGCAGCGCGCGGTGGAGCAGCGCGGCATCAAGGTCATCACCAAGGCTAACACCCAGGCGATCACCGGCAACGGCAAGGTCGGGCAGGTGGAACTTGCTGACGGCACCATTATCCCAGCAACGCTTGTGGTGATGGCCGTCGGCATCAGGCCGAATTCGGCGCTGGCCAAACAGGCCGGCATCGCCGTCAACAGGGGCATCGTCGTCGATGCCGGCATGCGCAGCAACGATCCCGACATCTACGCGCTCGGCGAATGTGCCGAGGTCAACGGCCAGGTCTATGGTCTCGTCGCGCCGCTCTACGAGATGGCGCGCGTCACAGCCAGCCAGCTTGCCGGCAACGAAGCGGCGGCCTTCGTCCATATGGACACGCCGACCAAGCTCAAGGTCACCGGCATCGACCTGTTCTCGCTCGGCGACTTCGCCGATGGTGACGACCGCCAGGAGATCGTGCTGCGCGATGCTTCGGCCGGCGTCTACAAGCGGCTGGTGCTGAAGGACGACCGCATCATCGGCACCGTGCTCTATGGCGAGACGGCCGACGGCGCCTGGTTCAACGACCTGAAGAAGAAGCAGACCGACATATCGGAGATGCGCGATACGCTTATCTTCGGCCAGTCCTACCAGGGGGGTGCCCCGCTGGACCCTATGGCGGCCGTTGCAGCCTTGCCGGATGATGCGGAGATCTGCGGCTGCAACGGCGTTTGCAAGGGGAAGATCACCGGCGCGATCACGGCCAAGGGCCTGACCTCGCTCGACGACGTGCGCGCCCACACCAAGGCGTCGGCCTCCTGCGGCTCCTGCACCGGGCTGGTCGAGAAGCTGATGGTGCTGACCATCGGCGACAAATACAATCCAGCGGCGGTGCAGCCGATGTGCGGCTGCACGACGCTCGGCCATGACGAGGTCCGCCGGCTGATCATCGCCAAGCGCCTGAAGACCATTCCCGCCGTCATGCAGGAACTGGAATGGACGACCTCCTGCGGCTGCGCCAAATGCCGGCCGGCGCTCAATTACTATCTCGTCTGCGACTGGCCGGACGACTACGCCGACGACTACCAGTCGCGCTTCATCAACGAGCGCGTCCACGCCAACATCCAGAAGGATGGCACCTATTCGGTGGTGCCGCGCATGTGGGGCGGGGTGACCAATGCCGCTGAACTGCGCGCCATCGCCGACGTTGTCGACAAGTTTGAAATCCCGATGGTCAAGGTCACCGGCGGCCAGCGCATCGACATGCTCGGCATCCGCAAGGAAGACCTGCCGGCGGTGTGGGCCGATCTCGGCCAGGCCGGCTTCGTCTCCGGCCACGCCTATGCCAAGGGGTTGCGCACGGTGAAGACCTGCGTCGGCTCGGACTGGTGCCGCTTCGGCACGCAGGATTCGACGGGCCTCGGCATCCGCATCGAAAAATTCATGTGGGGCTCGTGGACGCCGGCCAAGGTCAAGATGGCGGTGTCGGGTTGCCCCAGGAATTGCGCCGAGGCGACCTGCAAGGATGTCGGCGTCATCTGCGTCGACTCCGGCTACGAGATCCATTTTGCCGGCGCGGCCGGCCTCGACATCAAGGGCACCGAAGTACTCGGCCTGGTCAGAACCGAGGACGAGGCGCTGGAGCATATCGTGGCGCTGACGCAGATGTACCGCGAGCAGGGCCGCTACCTCGAGCGCATCTACAAATGGGCCAAGCGCATCGGCATCCCCGAGATCAAGCGCCAGATCATGGACGATGGCGACAAGCGCAAGGCCTATTACGAGCGCTTCGTCTTCAGCCAGAAATTCGCCCAGGTCGACCCGTGGTCCGAACGCGTTTCCGGCAAGGACAAGCACGAATTCCGGCCAATGGCCTCGGTCGGTTTTGCGCAGGCGGCGGAGTGAGCGTCATGAACTGGATATCGATAGGCTCTCTCTCCGACATCCCTCGCCGCGGCGCGCGCTGCGTCGCCACGCCGGAAGGAAAAATCGCGGTCTTCCGCACCCAGGACGATCAGGTCTACGCCATCGACGACCATTGCCCGCACAGAGGCGGACCGCTCAGCCAGGGCATCGTGCACGGCACGGCGGTGACCTGTCCCTTGCACAATTGGGTGATTTCGCTGGAAACGGGCAAGGCGCTCGGCGCCGACGAGGGCGCGGTGCGCACCATTCCGGTGCGGATCGAAGGCGAGCATCTGTTCATTGCGCTGGAAGCGCTGGCCAGCCGCGCGGCCTGACCCCATGGAGATCGATGAAGCGCGCGAGGTGAGGACCACCTGCCCCTATTGCGGGGTGGGCTGCGGCGTGCTGGCGAAGGTCGCCGCGGACGGGCAAGTGTCCGTGCGCGGCGATCCCGACCACCCGGCCAATTTCGGCCGGCTCTGCTCCAAGGGCTCGGCACTGGCCGAGACCATCGATCTCGACGGCAGGCTGCTTCATCCGGAGATCCACGGCCGCCGCGCCGGCTGGGACGAGGCGCTCGACCTCGTCGCCTCGACCTTCTCGCAAACCATTGCCGAGCACGGGCCCGATGCGGTCGCCTTCTATGTCTCCGGCCAGTTGCTGACCGAGGACTACTACGTCGCCAACAAGCTGATGAAGGGCTTTGTCGGCTCCGCCAACATCGACACCAATTCGCGCCTGTGCATGGCCTCTTCGGTCGCCGGCCACCGCCGCGCTTTCGGCTCCGACACCGTGCCCGGAACCTATGATGATCTGGAGCTTGCCGACCTGATCGTGCTGGTCGGCTCCAATCTCGCCTGGTGCCATCCGGTGCTCTACCAGCGCATCGCGGCTGCCCGGGAAAAGCGGCCGGAGATGAAGATCGTGCTGGTCGACCCGCGTCGCACCATGACCGCTGACATTGCCGATATGCATCTGGCGATCGCGCCGGATGGCGACATCGCTTTGTTCACTGGCCTGCTCGCCTATCTCGGCCAGCACAATGCGCTCGACCGCACCTATATCACGACGCACACGACGGGCTTCGGGCAAGCGCTTTTCGCCGCCTCGGCGCTCGACCTGGTCGGCGTCGCCGCCGCCACGGGCCTGAGCGAGGACGAGCTTGACCGGTTCTACAGCCTGTTCGCGGCGACCTCCAAGACCGTGACCGTCTACAGCCAAGGGGTGAACCAGTCGTCTTCGGGCACCGACAAGGTCAACGCCATCATCAACTGTCATCTCGCCACCGGCCGCATCGGCAAGCCCGGCGCAGGGCCGTTTTCGGTGACCGGCCAGCCCAACGCCATGGGCGGGCGCGAGGTCGGCGGCATGGCCAACATGCTGGCCGCCCATATGGAGATCGAAAACCCCGATCATCGCGACCGCGTGCAGCGCTTCTGGAACGCGCCGGCCGTTGCCGGAAAGCCCGGCCTGAAGGCAGTCGAGATGTTCAAGGCGGTTGCCGACGGGCACATCAAAGCGCTGTGGATCATGGCCACCAACCCGGTCGATTCGATGCCGGACGCCGATGCCGTCGAAGCGGCGATCAAGGCGTGCCCGTTCGTGGTGGTGTCGGACGTGCTGGCCCGCACCGATACCGTCCGCCACGCCCATGTCCGGCTGCCCGCCGCCGCCTGGGGCGAGAAGGATGGCACCGTCACCAATTCCGAACGCCGTGTGTCGCGCCAGCGCGCGTTTTTGCGCGTGCCCGGAGATGCGCTGCCTGACTGGCGGATTGTTGCCGAGGTGGGCAAACGGATGGGGTTTGGTGAGGCGTTTTCCTACGCGTCGCCGGCGGAGGTGTTTGCCGAGCATGCCGCGCTGTCGGGGTTCGAGAATGATGGTGCGCGGGATTTCGACATCGGGGCTTATGCCGGGGTTGATGCGGAGGGATATAAGGCGCTTGAGCCGTTCCAATGGCCAGCGCCGAGCCAAGGCGCCCCCCTCTGGCCTGCCGGCCATCTCCCCCTCAAGGGGGAAGATCGGCTGTCATGGCCGTCCTCGCCAATTCACAACGTCGCAAAGCGAAAGCAGTCGGCGAAGCTGCCAATCTCCCCCCTTGAGGGGGAGATGGCCGGCAGGCCAGAGGGGGGCGCTCAAGCTGGAGGTTGGCCAGAAGGGGTCGGCACGACTGGGCTCCAGGCTCGCTTCTTCGCCAACGGCAACTTCTTCACACCCGACCGCAAGGCGCGCTTCATCGCCATCCGTCCCACCACGGAAATCCGCACCAGCCCCGATTATCCGCTGATCCTCAACACCGGCCGCATCCGCGACCATTGGCACACCATGACGCGGACGGGGAAAAGCCCGCGGCTTTCGCAGCACATCGCCGAGCCCTTCGTCGAAATCCACCCGGCGGATGCGCAGCGCTTCGGCATCGGTGACGCCGACATAGCGCGCGTTTCCAGCCCGCGCGGTGATGTGCTGGTGCGCGCGCTGGTGACGGCGCGCCAGCGCCAGGGCAGCCTGTTTGCGCCGATGCACTGGACCGATCAGTTCTCGGCAAAGGGCCGGCTCGACACGCTGACCGCGCCGCTGACCGATCCCATTTCCGGTCAGCCGGCGCTGAAACATGTCGCCGTCCGCATCGAGAAATTCGCGGCAAAGGCCTTTGGCTTTGCGGTGGCCCGGCAGCGGCCGGAGCCTAATACTACGCCCTACTGGGCCGTGGCCAAGTGCAAGGGCGGCTGGCGGGTCGAGCTTGCCTTTGCCGATGACGACATCGACTGGGCGGGCTTTGCCGGGTCGCTGTTCGGTACGTCATTGGGTGCCGAAATATCAGCTTATCACGACCGCGACGCCGGCCAGCACCGCATCGCCGCCTTCGACGACGACCAACTGTCAGGCGCCTTGTTCGTCGCGCCCGGCCCGGTCGCCGTGTCGCGCGGCTGGGCGGCGGAACAACTGAGCGCCGATCATGTTGATCGGCGCAGCAGGCTGGCGATCGTGGCCGGGCGGCCGGGCGGGATCGACGTCGATCGCGGCGCCATCGTCTGCTCCTGCTTCGGCGTTGGCGCCAACCAGATCGCGGAAGCGGTACGCCGCGGCTGCGGCAGCGTCGCGGCAATCGGCGCGGCCCTGAATGCCGGCACGAATTGCGGCTCCTGCCGCGCCGAGATCAGGGTCATCATCGACGCACAGAGCCTCCAAGCAGCCGAGTGATCGTCCTGACCAAAGGGGCCTGCGCGACGGTGCTGGTTGGGCTATGGTGGCTCAGGCGTGCTACGTCGCGCACGAATCATCCTCAGTCAGGGTCATCCAATGGCAAATCCTCCGCGCCGACCGACAAATCCGATGACGGCCGCCGAAGCGGCTTTCAAGCCAATCAAGAAGCCGGTTGCTCCTATTCGTGAGCCGTTGGCCGCTCCAGGCGTCAGGGAACTTGTTTCGATCCGGATCGACCGCGCCGTGCTGGACCATTTCCAGGAGGACGGTCCCGGCTGGCAGGACCGCATCAACGACGCCTTGCGGCGTGTGATAGAAGGCAAGCCGATCGTTACCGGGGGTGATCGTTCAGACGACGAGTAGCGGCTGTTCCAGCCGGCTCACGCTTCGAAGTGCAGGATATAGAGCTTGCGCGTTTTCTCGTGGATCGTCCATTCGCCTTTCCAGCCTTTCGGCAGCACCAGCATTTCGCCCGGACCGACGTCCTCGCTGCGGCCATCGGGACCATGCAGCGAGACCCGGCCTGACACGATGTGGCAGGTTTCGGAATTGGTCTCGCGCGAGGCCGTGAAGCGGCCCGGCGTGCACTCCCAGACGCCGACTTCCAGTGCGCCATCCGGCGAGGTCCACAGCGTCGTCGAGGCTTCGAACTGATCGCCGCTGATCGAGGTCGGCTTGGGCTCAGGCTCGCCGAGGTCGATGGAGGCGAGGTGGGCGAAGGTCTGGAAGTCGGTCATGGCAGTCTCTCAATGTCCTGTGATGCGGTCGGCGATCGCGGCCAGTTTCGACGTGTGCTGGAGGCCCGCTTCCTCGCGCTCGTCGGCAACGCGATAGAGCTGATACATCGAGTGGACGCCGAGCCAGCGCATCGGCTCGGGCTCCCATTTGCTGACCTTTCGGTTGACCCAGGGCAGGCGGGTCAGTTCGGTGTCGCGGCGCAGGATAAGGTCGCGCAGCGTGCGGCCCGAAAGGTTGGAACTCGAGACGCCGAGCCCGACATAACCGCCGGCCCAGCCGATGCCGGTTTCAAGATCGAGCCCTGCCGTCGTGCACCAGTCGCGCGGCACGCCCAGCACGCCGCACCAGGCGTGGTCGATGCGAAGCTTCGCAGTCTGCGGCAGCAGCCGGGTGAGGATCGCGTGCAGGCTTTCGATCGTCGCCTGCTGCGTTTGGCCGCGCACATCCGTTTGCGAGCCGTAACGATAGGGTACGCCGCGTCCGCCCATGGTGATGCGGCCTTCCCTGGTGCGCTGCGCATAGCAATAGGCGTGCGCGGAGTCGCCCAGAAGCTCATGGCCCTCCCAGCCGATCTCGTCCCACAGTGATTGCGGCAGCGGCTCGGTGATGATCTGTGCGCTGTTGAGCGGCAGCCAGAGCCGTTCATTGCCTGGTATGCCGGCCGTGAACCCTTCCGTGGCACGGATGATGATCGGCGCGCGCACGGTGCCGCGGTTCGTCGTGACCTTGCCCTTCTCGATGCCGGTCACGGTGGTCTGCTCGTAGATCGGCACACCGAGCCGCTCGACGGCTTCGGACAGGCCGCGCACCAGCTTGGCCGGCTGCACACGCGCGGTGCCGTGGTGGATATAACCGCCAAGCACATTCCTGATGTTGATGCGGGCCTTGGCCTCTGCCTGGCCGATCAGGCTGACACGCTCGCTCGGCACGCTCCAGCCGATCGCATCGGCATAGGCGGCGTTGATCCGTTCGAGCTGCGGCGGGTTGGTCGCCACCGTCAGATTGTCGACGCGACGGATGTCGGCATCGATGCCTTCGGCTTCGGTCACCTTGATCACTTCGTCGACCGTGCCATGCATGGCCGTTTCCATGTCGATGACAGCGCCGCGCGTCGAGGTCTGCAGATATTTCTCGCGCGACCAGCTGAAGCCGCCGGACAGCCAGCCGCCATTGCGGCCCGACGCGCCGAAGCCGGCGAACTCCCGCTCGACGATGGCGATGCGGATCGATGGATCGGCCTTCTTCAGGTAATAAGCCGTCCACAGGCCGGTGTAGCCGGCGCCGACGATGCAGACATCGGCTTCGAGATCGCCCGGAAGCGGCGCGCGATAGGCCGGCAGGCCGATGTCGGCATACCAGAACGAGACGTTGCCGTTGACTTTGGCGTCCATGTCTAAAAATCCTGCGGGGAAAGAGCGGTCAGGTCATCGTCATGTCGGCGCGATCGTCGTCGGCAAGAAGTTTTGCATCGACGACCGACCAGCGCAGATCGACCGTGTCACCAATCGAGAACGGTGTGGCTTCCAGCGACGAGCGTACGATGGCGACCGAGCCGTCGCGCAACGTCACCTGGTATTTCGAGCCGGAGCCCAGATAGATCGCCTCGCTGACTTGACCGGTGAGGCTGTTCTGCCCGGCGGCGGGAGGCGTGTTGGTGCCGGCAAGCGAAAGCTTCTCCGGCCGCAGCAGGACCACCGGTTTGCTGCCGCTGGCGAGCTTGCCGTTGGCCACGATCTTCTGGCCGGCGATCGTCAGGCTGGTTTCGCTTCCGGACGTCAGGGCGGTGCCACGCAAACTGGTCGATTCGCCGATGAACTTGGCCACGAACAGGGTCGTCGGCTCGTCGTAGAGCTGGCGGCCGGTTCCGACCTGTTCGATGCGGCCCTGATTGAAGACGGCGATGCGGTCGGACAGGACCAGCGCCTCTTCCTGGTCGTGCGTCACATAGACGAAGGTGGTGCCGAGTTCGCGATGGATGCGCTTGATCTCCAGTTGCAGCCATTCGCGCAGTTTCTTGTCGAGCGCGCCGAGCGGTTCGTCCATCAACAGCAGCGGCGGATCGAAGACGATGGCGCGCGCCAGCGCCACGCGCTGCTGCTGGCCGCCGGAAAGTTCGGAGGGATAGCGATGCGCGAAGTCGGCCATCTTGACCATGTCCAGCGCGCGCACGACGAGACGGTCGCGCGCCTGCTTGTCCATGCCGCGCAAGGTGAGGGGATAGGCGACGTTCTTGCCGACCGTCATATGCGGAAACAGCGCGTAGTGCTGGAAGACAACGCCGATGTTGCGCTTGTGGGCCGGCAGGGCGACGATGCTTTTGCCGCCGACGGCGAGGTCGCCGGAGGTGAGGTCGGTGAAGCCCGCCACGACGTTGAGCGTCGTGGTCTTGCCCGAGCCGCTGGGGCCGAGCAGCGTCATGAACTCGCCCGGCTCGATATGCAGGCTGACATCGTCGAGTGCGGTGAAATTGCCGTAGCGCTTGGTTGCGCCCCTGATGTCGATGGCCGCGCCGCGTTTCCTCGCAGTCATCTCAACTCCTCGTCGATTTCGAGCTGATGATCAGCCCGGCGCTGATAATCAGCGTCGTGGCAATGAAGATGATGGTTCCGACGGCCGTCACCGTCGGATCGGCGTCGCGGGTGATGCTGGTGAAGATCTGCACCGGCAAGGTCTTCAGGTAGGGACTGGTGATGAACAGCGCGACGATGATCTCATCGAAGGAGGTGACGAAGGCAAACAAAAGCCCGGACAGGATGCCGGGCGCGATCAGCGGCAAGGTCACGGTGCGGAATGTGGTGAAGCGGTTGGCGCCGAGGCTTGCCGCCGCCGTCTCCAGCCGCGCGTCGAAGACTTCGAGGCTTGCCGACACGGCGATGATGACGAAGGGGATCGCCAGCATCGTATGTGCGATTACGAAGCCGGTGGTGGTGCCGACGAGCTGGTAATCAAGGTAAACGGCATAGATGCCGATCGCCAACACCACGCCGGGCACGATCATCGGCGTGATCAGGATGGCGCGCAGCAGGCCGGCGCCGGAATGTTTCATGCGGCTGAGGCCGAGCGACGCCAGCGTGCCGATCAGCGTGGCGGCGACGGCGACGAGGCCCGCGACCCTCAGCGAATTGAAGAAGCTCGACAGCCAATCGGGGTTGGTGAAGAAATTCTCGTACCATTGCCAGGAGAAACCGGAGGGCGGGAAAGCGAGCGACTTCTTCTCGTTGAATGACATCGGGATGATGACCAGCGTCGGCATCACCAGCCAGACGGCGACCAGCAGGCAGAACAGACCGAGCAGAAGGCGGGATGGTGCCAGTCTCATGATCTGGACGCCTGCTTGTGGCGCTGGCGCATCAGCGGGGCGGCGAGCGCCAGAAGCACGAAGGTCGCGACCAGCAGCACGACGCCCATGGCGCCGCCGCGGCCCCAGTTGAGCAGGCTGAGCACCTGGCTCTGCACCAGCGTCGACAGCATGGTGCTGCGCGGGCCGCCGAGCAGGGCAGGCGTGATGTAGAAGCCGAGCGACAGGATGAAGACGATGATGGCGCCGGCGAAAACGCCGGGCAGCGACAGCGGCAGATAGATTTGCAGGAAGGCGCGTGTCGGGCGCGCACCAAGGCTGCGCGCCGCCTGCACGAGGCGCAGATCGATGCCTCGCATGACCGAATAGAGCGGCAGGATCATGAACGGCAGCAGCACCTGCGCCATGCCGATGACGACGCCAGTCTGCGTGCGGATCAGCTTCACGCCGTCAAAGCCGAGCAGCCTGATGACCGAATTGATGATGCCGGAATCCTGCAGCAGGATGACCCAGGCCAGGGTGCGCACCACGCCGCTGACCCAGAACGGCACCAAAACGCACAGGATGAGGACCAGCCGCAGGCGCGGTCCGACCGCCGTCATGAGATAGGCATAGGGGTAGGCGGCGATGACGCAAACGATGGTGACCCAGGCTGCGATGGAAAAGGTGCGCCACAGGACGGTGACGTTCACCGGGGTGGAAAAGAACCAGACATAGTTCTGCAAGCCCCAAGATGGGTCCGAGAAGCTGCGCAGCGTGACGGTCAGCAAGGGATAGCCCATCGCGGCGATGAGCAAAGCCAAGGCGGGCATCGCCAGCAGCGAAGGATAGGCAGCAAGGTGCGGGCGCCGCTGCGGCGCCCGCACGGCACCTGGCGGCCGAGGATGATCACCCCCGGCCGTCGGCGTATGCGATGTCTGGCTCACGCCGTCACCTCAGCGGTAGCCGGCTCAGTTGCCGGCCATCAGCGCTGTCCACTTGTCGGACGCGGCGGCGAAGTTGGCGACCCAGAACTTGATGTTCTGCTGATAGCCGAGCTTGGCGTGGTCCGGCGTGTTGGTCAGAAAGGCGGCGACGGATGCGTCGACCTTCGGCTGTGCCTCGTTGTTGATCGGCGAGTAGGAGGTCTGCTCGGTCAGGATCTCCTGCGACTTCTTGCCGAGATAGGCGTTGATCAGCGCGTAGGAAGCGTCGGTATCCTTGGCGCCGACCGGGATGGTCAGCTGGTCCATGACGACCAGCCAGTCCTTCCACACCGGCGTGTAGGCAGCGCCGTTCTTGACCGCCGTCATGGCGCGGCCGGTCCACATGATGATCATGTCGGCCTCGCCGGATTCGGCGAGCTGCTGGGATTCTGCGCCCGTCTTCCAGAAGATGGTGTCGGGACCGATCGCCTTGATCTTGGCGATGCCCTTGTCGATGTCGGCCGGCGTCATGGCGTCGACCTTGCCGCCGTCTGCCAGGATGGCCTGTTCGATCAGACCGCCGAGCGGGCTGCCGCTGCCGTCGATGGCGCGGGTGCCGGGAAATTTCGCGGCGTCGAAGAAGTCCTTCCAGTCCTTCGGCGGATTGTCCTTGTACGTGTCGTTCTTGTACATCAGGACCATGCCGTAGTTCATCGCCGGCACGCTGCACTCGCCGACCTGTCCGGGCGGGATGTGCGAGATGTCGAGCTTGGTCAAATCCAGCTTCTGGAACAGTTTTCCGCAATGCACGAAGGGCGGAAAATCGTCCGTATCGACGACATCCCAGGTCACATTGCCTGATTCGACCTGCGCCTGGAGCTTGGCGATTTCGGTCGGCCCGTCGTTCAAAAGCTTGACGCCGCTCTTGTCGACGAATTCCTTGAGGGCGGCGACCTGGCCGTCCTGGTAGATGCCGCCATAGGAGACGAAGGTCAGCGTCTTTCCCTTCAGCGAGCCGTCCACCACGGTCCCGGCCGGCGGTGCGTTCTGCGCGTGAGCGGCGGCCGCAAGCAAGGCCAGTGCGGCGGCGCCGACGAACCCGGCCAATCTTGATCTGCTTCCCATTTTCTAACCCTCCGATGGCTCGCTGTTTGATTTTGGTAGGCCGGGCGCGAGCGTTTTCCGGGCTACATATTGGTCGAGGTCGACGGCGCCGCTGGTCGGCGGCGCAATGATCCACAGCACTTCGGCCACCGTATCGCCGACATTGATCGTCCGGTGGGGCGTCGAGGTCGAATATTCGATGCTATCGCCCTCTTCGAGGGTGAAGCTCTCCTCGCCGAGCGTCAGTTGCACGCGTCCGCGCAGCACGAGGAACATCTCGCTCGCGTTGCCGTGCGTGTAGGGCACGTCGCCGGTCGAGCCGCCGACGGCGAACTCGCCGCAATAGACTTCCATCTCGCGGATCGGCCGGCGCGACAGCAGCGTCTTGCGGTAGCCTTCGCTGGTCGGCAGCGCCGGCCGCTCGCTGCGTGTCAGCACCGCGTGCGGCGACACTTCGCATTCGTCGAAAAGATCGGCGAGGCTGATGCCGAGCGCATTGGCAATCAGCATCAGCGTGCTGGTGTTGGCGCCGGAAAGGCCGCGCTCGAGCTGGCTTAGGAAACTGGCGGTGGTGCCGATCATGTCGCCGAGCTGGCGCAGCGTCAGGCGCCGCGTGGTGCGATAGGCCTTGATCCGATCGCCCAATACCGTCGAGCGGCGCGCTTCGGCGCTGGTCGCGGCATTGTCGTTGAGTGCGTGATCCGCAGCGATTTTCATGGCGATCTCAGGGTTCACTTAACATGCTATTAAGTGGGGCGTCCTGGCAAGCGGATTCGCCTGGTCACCTGAAAATCATCGATGGACCTGCAGAGGGCATGATCGGCCGACCGGCAACCCGGTTCAGCTCGATCACTGGATCATGAAGCGCGAACTGAATGGCAGGCTTGCCGCGCCGACGGCCTTCGGGCTGATGGTGACGCGCGCCGGCAGCGCTTCGATGCCGGGGAATTCCCGGCCGATGTCGTCGCACAAGGCCTCGGCAATCTTTTGCGGCGCATAGCTGGACAGGACGACCGTCCTGAACTCGACAAACTGGGTCAGCGCGGAGATCGACGCTTTCAGGCGGTCGGAACACTCGCCCAGCCATGCGCTGTAGGCCTCGCCCAGATCGGGCCACTCAGGGCTGCTGCTCCAGATGATTTCGGATGGGCGCCCGCGCATGGCCAATTCGCTCTCCAGGCGCATCAGGCCGTGATCGAAGCTGGCGCTGGAGCTTCCCTTGTAGATCTGGTGGTTGAGGATGAGCCTGCTCTGCAGCCGTGCTCCGAGATAGAAGAACAGATAGTCGTTGAGCGGTTTTGCGACGCCGAACATGCTCTCGCCGCCGGCTGCCGCGGTGATGTCGTTCTGCACGAAAACCGGCAGCTTGATCTGTTCCTCGATCTCGGCCTGCAAGGCTTTCAGCGAGGTGCTCGATCCGTTGCGGGTTGCAGCCATCGTGTCGACATCGTCGGGAACCGCCAGGCCGATGCCGGCAACCCGGCTGCGCGCCTCGACCGGCAGGCTGGTCATGGCTTGCCCGATCGCGCCGAACAGATCGCTGCTTTGCGGAAACGGATTGGCTTCATCCGCCGGCAACTGCGTGTGGAAGCGCACCGTGCCGATGAAGTCGATGAGCGCGATGTCGATCCTGCGCCGGCTGAAGCCGACGCCAACCGCATAGGCGCCCTCCGGGTTGAGTGAAAGCGGGATCGTCGGCGGCCCGACGCGGCCGCGCTGCGCCTCGCCCTGCGAGACCAGGCCCTCCTGCTCGAGCGAGCGAACGATGACCGAAGCCGTCTGCGCCGACAGGCCGGTCTTCTCGCCGATTTCCATCCGCGAAATGCCTTCGTTCTGAAGCAGCAGGGATAGCACCAGCCGCTCGTTGTAGCTGCGGACGCTCAATGCATTCAGCCCGCTCGCACGATCGGCGATGCGCAAGGGATTGGGTGGTGCGAATCTCATGTCAGGCAAAGGTCGCCCCGTCGGTAAGAGCGCGTTGCCTGGCGGCGGTATGGTTGCTCATGTCGAGCGGCTCCAGCCGATGGCATCGACCGCGCGGGCGAGCGCGGCGCCCAGCAATCTGTGCGCCTCGGCATCGATGTGAAAGCCGTCCGCCTCGCTGCACGACACCACCGAGCCGGCATCGAAAAAGTGCAGTTCGAGCGAGTCCGCCAGGACTTCGAATTCGAGCGCCAGCAGGCGCGATTTCTCGGGTGCGCCGGCGAAGATGGACTTCCATTCCTTGACGTCGTCCTGCATCGGCGGCGGCGCCACGATCATGATCTCGGGCGTCGAGCCGCCCGGACCTGGCGCCAGCTCCTTGATGTCATAGACCAGGCAGCCGATCCCCATCGCCACTTCCGACGGCGGCTTGTTGAAGCGGATCTTCAGATCGTTGGTGCCGAGCATGATGATGACGAGGTCGAGCGTCGCATGGCTCTGCAGGCAAGGACGAAGATAGGTTCGGCCGTTCTTGTGGGCGCCCTCGATCGGGTCGTCGTGGACGGTGGTGCGGCCGCTCAATCCCTCCTCGATGACATACCAGTCAGGGCCCAGCTGAGAACGCAATATGCCCGGCCAGCGTTCACCCGGACCATAGCGCTCGAGCGGCCCCCTGCCGGGGATCTGGCCGTGCGTGTTGGAGTCGCCGTAGCACAAGACTGATCGCATGTTTTTCCCGCCGGGACAGACTGCGCGCCGAAGCCGGCGAGCGCCATTCATGATGGATAGTGGAGCGGCGAAAGGCAAGCAAGGGAATAGTCATTCAACCTGACTAACTATTGACAGGGCGAATCCGCTGTGCTTCTAAAGTGCCCGGAGGAGTTCTCGACCGTCATCATCGTCCAGCAGAAGTTGGGCTTCGACACGCATGTGTTCGGGGGCGGGAGAATTGCGCGCATCGGTCGGTTTGTGACGGGGGCATGCATTGGGAGAGCGTCTCGTGGCCATACGAATTTGTAGGCCGGAGCAACCACAAGGAGGAGTGTTCAATGTTAGGATTGCTGAAAACCGTCGGCCTGGGGATGCTCGTTGCGTCCACGCTTGCCGTGACGTCCCTGGCGCATGCGCAAGACGTCAAGCTGATGGACGGCGTGGCGCCGCGCCCCGACGACACGCGCATGACCGCCGCCGGTGCGTTCAAGAAGGACCCGCCTTGGGTCATCGGCATGAGCGACTTCGGTGTCAACGCAAACACCTGGACGGTGCAGGTGGCGCATGAGGCGGAGAACGCCGCGGCCAAGGACAAGCGCATCTCGAAATTCATCCTGCTCGATGCCGGCTTCGACCAGAAGAAGCAGGTGGCCGATATCGAGGACCTGATCGCACAGCATGTCGACGCCATCATCGTTCAACCGGTGACCAGCACGTCGGCCAATGCCAGCATCGCCAAGGCGGTCGCCGCCGGCATCCCGGTCATCCTTCACACAGGGCGTATCGATTCCGACGCCTACACCACCGAAATCCAGGGCGGCGCCGAGCACTTCGGCAAGGTCATGGGCGACTGGCTGGTGAAGACCGTCGGCGACAACGGCAAGATCTGGGTCCTGCGTGGCCTGGCCGGCCATCCGGAAGACACCAACCGCTACAACGGCCTCCTGGAATCGCTCAAGGGCACGCATGTGCAGATCATTGCCGAGGAGCATGGCGACTGGCAGTACGACAAGGCCAAGAAGCTGTGCGAGACGCTCTATCTGAACAATCCGCAGGTCGACGGCATCTGGTCGTCCGGTGCCGACATGACGCGCGCCTGCGTCGATGTCTTCAAGCAGTTCGGCACACCCATTCCGCCGATTTCGGGCGAGGGCAACAATGGCTATTTCGGCCAGTGGATTACGGATGGGTTCAAGTCGATCTCTCCGGAATACAGTCCCGCCCAGGGCGCTGCCGGCGTGCGCGCTGCCGTTGCCCTTCTGGAAGGCAAGCAGCTCTACAAGCGCTATGTCTACAATCCCGACGGATGGGACCAGGACAAGGCCAAGAAATACTATCGCGACGACCTGACCGCCAATGTCTGGTGGCCAAGCGAACTGCCGGAAGACAAGCTCAAGGAATACTACGGCAAGAAGTGACGGCGCCGTGGCTGGCGGGGAGTGGACAAACATTCCCCGCAGGCCGTTCCATGTGTTGAATCCGGTTCGTTCGAGGGTTTCGTGACCAATCTTGTCGAGATGTCCCACATTTCGAAGGCATTCGGAGGGAGCAAGGCGCTCCACTCCGTTTCCCTGGACCTCAAGGCGGGCAGCGTCCACGCCCTGATGGGCGAGAACGGTGCCGGCAAATCGACGTTGATGAAGATTCTGGCGGGCGTGCATCAGCCCGATTCCGGCGAGATCTTCATGAGCGGCGAGAAGCTCGATTTGAAGTCGCCGCGCGCCGCGCTCGATGCCGGCATTTCGACCGTTTTCCAGGAGCATTCGCTGCTGCCCAATCTGTCGATCGCCGAGAACATGTTTCTCGGCCGGGAGCCGACGACCCGGTTTGGCTCGATCGACTATCCCGCGATGAAAAGCCAGACCGCCAGGGCGCTTGGCGAACTCGGCCTCACGCTCGACCCGTCGCAACTCGTTTCCAGCCTGACGATCGCCGAGCGGCAATTCGTCGAGATCGCGCATTGCATCCAGGCCGACGCCAGCGTGCTCATCCTCGATGAGCCGACGGCGGCTCTCAACGCGGCCGATGTCGATGTGCTCAACCGCAACATCCGCCGGCTGCGCGACAAGGGAAAAGCCATCGTCTACATCTCGCATCGCATGGAGGAGATCTTCGAGTTGTGCGACACGGTGACGGTGCTGAAGGATGGCGCACTGGTCGGCACAAGGACGGTGCCCGAGATCACCACCGACGAACTCATCGCCATGATGGTCGGACGCGAACTCCAGGACCTTTTTCCCGATCGTACGGGCGATGTAGGCGATGAGATACTGCGCGTCGAAAACCTCAAGATCACCGAGACATCGCAGCCGCTGTCGCTGACTTTGCACAAGGGCGAGATCGTCGCCCTGGCCGGGCTGGAAGGGCAGGGCCAGCAGCGCTTCCTGCGATCGCTGATTGGCCGCTACCATCCCTTCGCCGGGACGATTTCCATCAACGGCAAGGCGCTGAAGATGCCGCTCCCGGCGTCGGCGGGCGTTCGGTATTTGCAGCAGCTGAAGGTCGGCTTCGTTCCCGAGGACCGCAAGGAAGAGGGGCTCTTCCTCGCTTTGCCGATCGCCCACAACATCGCCATCGGATTGCATTCGAGGCGCCCTGAACTTGCGCCGGCGCGGCCATATCGAAACGTCATCGCCCGCATGATGGAGGTCATGAACATAAAGGCGGCGGGCCTGTCGGCTGCGGTCGGTTCGCTGTCGGGCGGCAACCAGCAAAAGGTTCTGCTCGGCCGCTACCTTGCCGCCGATCTCGATCTTCTGCTGGTCGAAGAGCCGACGCGCGGCGTCGACATCGGCGCCAAGTCCGAGATCTACCATCTTCTGCGGGACTTCACCGCGAAGGGCGGCGCGGTGCTGGTGCTCTCGCGCGAGACGATCGAGCTGATCGGGCTCTGCGACCGCATCTACGTCGTCCATCACGACACGATCGTGGCCGAAATGCTGGCAGCGCAGGCGAGCGAACACAAGATTCTCGACGCGGCCCTCATGGGCGGCTCCACGCGCCAGCATTAGGGGCCTGCCATGGTTCGTTCGGTTTTCAACATCCTGAATGGCCGGAACACGCGGCAGGGCCTGTGGGGCCTGCCGCTGCTGGTCGCCTTGCTCATTTCGCTGTGGCTCACCGTCGAGACGACGCAGTTCGCCACGGCCGAAAACCTCTTCAACCTGGTTGCCCAGGCGATGCCGCTGATCATCGCGGCGATCGGACAGCTCGTCGTCGTGCTCATCGGCGGGCTCGACCTGTCGGTCGGCTCGGTCATCAGCTTCACCACCGCGGTGCTGGCGCTCGACCAGCCAGCGATTGTGTTGATCCCGGCGGTCTTCGTGCTGGCGGCAGTCATCGGGCTGATCAACGGTCTGGCGATCACCCGTTTCAACGTCCATCCGATCATCGCGACGCTGTCGACGCAGTACATCGTGCTCGGCATCACGCGCATCCTGCGGCCCATCTCCGGCGGCACGGTGCCGGAGATCGTCATCGATGCCGTCTCGGGCAGTTTCCTCGGCATTCCCTATCCGGTTTTCTGGGGCATCGTCGTGATCCTGGCAGCGTGGAAACTGCTCTACGGATCCCGGTATGGGCTGCATCTGTTTGCGATCGGCGGCGGCATCGCGTCCGGCGCCGAGAGTGCTGCCCGCAATTTCGGCGTCTCCGACCGCCGCAACATCATCCTCGCCTATGTGATCTGTTCCTGTTTCGCAGCCGTTGCCGGTGTCTTCCTGGCCGGGCGCATCGTGTCGGGCGATCCGAATGTCGGGCTGCTTTTCGAACTCGATACCGTCACCGCCGTGGCGCTTGGAGGCACCCAGCTTTCCGGTGGCATAGGCAGCCTGCACGGCACCGTGATCGGCGCGCTGGTCATGGCGCTGCTGGCCAATGGCATGAACCTCGCCAACGTCTCGCCGTTCGTCCAGACCGCGATCAAGGGCGGCATCCTGCTGGCGGTGGTCGGGCTGCAATCCCGCAAGAAGATGGGGCTCTGAAAGATGGCTGCCGTTCTCGCAAATCCGATCGCCCGGCGCCTGCTGCGCATACCGCCGTCCTATTTTGTCTTCCTCGTGCTGCTGGTCACGCTGTGGATCGCACGGCCGAACATGCTCAACCTCAACATCATGGGTATCTTCGTCAGGCAGATCGTCCCGCTCGGCATCCTGGTTCTGGGGCAGCTCGTCGTCATGCGGGTGAAGTCGATCGACCTTTCCGGCGGCGGCATCATCCTGCTCATCAACTATTTCATTTCGTCGGGCACTTTCCCCGGCGCGTCGATGCCTTTCTTCGTCGTGCTGGCGCTCGCCACCGGCCTCGCCATCGGCCTGTTCAACGGCTTCATGATAGGGAGCCGGCGGGTGTCGGCGGTCATCGTCACGCTGGCGGTCAGCATCATCCTGGTCGGGCTGGTGCAGTTCCTGTCGAGCGGCAATCCGCCCGGCGATGTGCCGAAGCTGTTCAACGACCTCTACAACACGAAATTCCTGTCGGTTCCGACGCCGGTGCTGTTCTGGGTCCTGCTGACCGCTTTGGTGTGGCTGCTGCTGTCGCGGACCGTCTTTGGCCGCTACGTCGCCTCGGTCGGGGAGAATGCCGAAGCCGCGCATTTTTCCGGCGTGCCGGTCCAGCGCACGGTGATCCTTGCGCACACGCTCGCCGGCCTGATCGCGGCGATCGCGGCCCTGGTGCAGACCGGTTCGATCGCCGTCGGCAGCGTCCGTGTCGGCCTCGACCTGCCGATCCTGGCGGTCGCGGCAACGATCCTCGGCGGCGTCGTCTTCGGTCGCGGCGACGGTGGCGTCTGGGGACCTTTCTTCGGGGCGTTGTGCTTTGCGCTGCTGTTCGTGGTGATGACCGTGCTCGGCATCGACGAGCCTGGCAAGCTTATCGCGCAGGGCGTCATCATCCTGGGTGCCGCGATCTTCTACGGAGTGCGGGTGCGAAACCCCTGACCTGAGACGGCGAAAAGCAAGCCGACCGGCGTTCGCCGGGACTGACAAATCAACGCGTTCAGACAATTGCAAACAGATGGAGAAACATGGATGTCACCGCCAAAAAACATCATGTGCTACGGCGACTCGCTGACCTGGGGCTGGGTTCCGGTCAAGGAGGGGTCGCCGACCTACCGCTACCCCTATGACCAGCGCTGGACCGGTGTGATGGCGGCGGCGCTGGGAGGGGGCTACCACATCATCGAGGAAGGCCTGAGCGCGCGCACGACATGTCTCGACGACCCCAACGATCCGCGCCTGAACGGCGCCAATTACCTGCCCTCGGCCATCGCCAGCCATCTGCCGCTGGACCTGGTCATCGTCATGCTCGGCACCAACGACACCAAGTCCTATTTCCGCCGGACGCCTTATGAGATCGCCAATGGAATGGCGAAACTGGTCGGGCAGATCCTGACCAGTGCCGGCGGCATCGGCACCCCTTATCCGGCCCCCAAGGCGCTGGTCATTGCGCCGCCGCCGCTGACCCCGATGCCCGATCCATGGTTCGAGGGCATGTTCGGCGGCGGGCACGAAAAATCCAGGGACCTGGCCAGGCAGTACAAGGCGATGGCGGATTTCATGAAGATCGATTTCCTCAATGCCGGCGATTACCTCACCACGGACGGTGTCGACGGAATTCATTTCACCGCCGCAAACAACGCCGATCTGGGACGCGCCGTCGCCGACAAGGTCAAGTCGATCCTCGAGCCGGGCCAGGTCAGCACCGCCGCTTGAAGCCGCCACGCCCGTCGGCTTGCGGCACACAGGCCCACGGCGCAGGTGTGTCGCAGGTTCCTCCGGCGATGCACATCGATGCGGGGCCGAACGATGCGTTTGGCCCCGCGTTGATATGGCGCCCGGCGCCGGCAGATGTGCGTCGATCTAGGGGCTTGGCCTCGGAACATCATCGGCCGATGCTTTGGTTTGACGATCGAAGACGACCGCCAGGCCGTTCTTGACGGCAAGTGAGGCGACCATGTCGTCGAGCTCGCGATCGGGAATGGCGGGTTTGAGGACCTGCCGGATGGCCCGATAGGCCTGCTCGGTCGACACATAGTCATAGCGCTTTTTACGCGCTTCCACATATTGCTCGATGAGAATGCCCAATCGGCGGGCGGCTATGTCATCTGGCTGCTGCAAGGGAGCCTCCTCAAGCGTCGATCGTTTGCAGACCCCTCGGATGTAAAAACCCACGCTGCGAAAGTTAAGGCCTGCGGCTGGTCCGAAGCCAAATAAATACGCTGTGGTCATCGACGATCCGCACGGCAGCCAAGCCAAGCGTCGGTCAAGGCCTTGGGCGAAATAGGGCGGCAGCGATCGGCTCCCAAGCGCGGAGCGATCCGCCCAGACGTGCATTCATAACAGCGCCGACAGAGCGGCCATGAAGTGGTCGTTTTCCGAAGTCGAGCCGATGCTGACACGCACATAGGTGTCAAAGCCCTGCTGCTTCCACGGTTTGACGATGACCCCTTGCCGCAGCAGGCCTTCGACGAAGACGGAGGCATCCTGCCGGCAGTTGAAGAACAGGAAATTGCCTCTGGAGGCGGCGACGTCGAGGCCCTTGCTCGCCAGGAAAGTCTCGACGCGTTTTCTCTCCGCCCTGGCCAGAGCTACGACCCTGGCGAGGTGTTCGTCATCGGCCAGCGCCGCGAATGCTGCGGCCTGGGCCATGCCGTTGGCGTTGAAAGGCGTGCGGACGCGGTCCAGCAGCGCGCGCAGCTCCGGGTCGCCGACGATGCCGAAGCCGATCCGCAATCCGGCCAGGCCGAACGCCTTGGAAAAGGTCCGAAGCACGATCCAGGGCCGGTCGAGCTTTCCCAGATAGGGCAGGGATGACGCATAGTCGTCGCCCTTGGCATATTCGGCATAGGCTTCGTCGATGACGATCAGCGTCTCGTCGCTCGTCGCATCCAGAACCCTCGACAGATCGCCGCCGGAGAGCCAGCTGCCGACCGGGTTCATCGGGTTCGAGAACAGCAGCATGCGCGGCCGTTCGCGCACCGCCTCGACCAGCGCATCGACATTGATGGTCAGATCGTCGTTGACGACAACGCGCTTGACGGTAGCGCCCATCAACGTCGTGTAGTCCTCATGCAGCGGAAACGACGGATAGAGCGTGACGACGGCGTCGCCCGGCCGCAACACCGCGCGGCTGATGACGGAGAGAAGATCTTCGGAACCGTTGCCGAGGATAATCTGGTCCTCGGCGACGGCATATTTGTCGCCGATCGCCTGGCGCAGCTTGCGCCCGGCAGGATCCGGATAGAGGCGGAACATCTCGGAGCCGGCATGCATCGTCGCGGCGAGGGTCGGGCTGGGCCCGAGCGGGTTTTCGTTCGAGCCCAGTTTGGCGATTCTGGCCGGTGCGTATCGTTTCCGCACCTCGTCAATGGTCAGTCCGGAATTGTAGGGCGACAGGCGGTTGACTTCGGTGCGGACCATATCCGAGGCTTTCGACACGGGCTGGCTCCTCTGCGGTGGATTTCGTCATCCGTACCGCAGCTGAAATGCTTTGTATATGCTTGTATATGTAAGCTGACCTGATAGTCTCTACGCCGAAGCGGAAACCGACAACCGACCAGGAGGATCACATGCGCAACGCTTCTCTCTTCGATCTCTCCGGCAGGAAGGCGCTTGTCACCGGCGCCAGCCGTGGCATCGGGCGCAGCATCGCCGAAGCGCTGAGCGCTGCCGGCGCCGACGTCGCGGTCACGGCGCGCAGCCTGGCCGCGCTGGAGCACACGACGGTCGCCATCCGCGCGGCCGGTGGGGTGGCGCATGCCGTCGCTCTCGACGTCACCGATGTCGGCCGCTGCCGCGCAGCCACCAACGAGGCTGCCAGCCTGCTTGGTGGTCTCGACATTCTCGTCAACAATGCCGGGATGGAGGAGGTGCGGCCCTCGCTCGATGTCGACGAGGCGCTGTGGGACAGGATCGTCGACACGAATCTGAAGGGAGCGTTCTTCTGCGCCCAGGCCGCCGCGCGGCAGATGCGCGACGCCGGCCGTCCCGGCACCATCATCAACCTGTGCTCGCTGACGTCGGAAGTCGGAATCCCAACCGCGGTGCCGTATGGCTCGTCGAAGTCCGGCCTGCTCGGCATGACGCGGGCGCTTGCGGCCGAGTGGGCGGAGCTTGGCATAAGGGTCAACGCCATCGCGCCGGGCTATTTCAGGACGGCGATGACGGACGTTTTTTACAACAACGAGGCATGGCAGCACTCCATGCTGGCCAAGATTCCGCAGCGGCGTTTCGGTGATCTCTCCGACCTGCATGGCATCGCCGTGTTCCTCGCTTCGGATGCGGCGGCCTACATAACCGGCCAGTCCATTCCGGTCGATGGCGGCTTTCTCGCCTCGATCTGATGAGGCAGGTTTGTCTCGGTAGTTTCGACGGGAAGGATGATGGAAAAATCGCTGGCGACCGTCACATAGACATGTATATACTTTTGCCCGAGTGAAGCGTCTCGACGGCTTTGATCCTTGTTCAGGGTCGACCTGTCGGCCCGCAGCATATGGCCGGCCTGCGCCAGCCGTCATTGCGTTCCAAGAGTTCCAGGAGAACGAGCAGCCATGTCCGACATCAGCTTCCACGATTTGTCATCCATCGATGCCGACCAGCGCGCCAGTTTGCTGAAGCGCGCCGAGGCCGATCTGACGGTCTTCGTCGAGAAGGTCCGGCCGATCATCCAGGCCGTCAAGGACGAAGGCGACGCCGCCTTGATCCGCTTCGCCAGGGAACTCGACAAGGCCAATGTCGCCGAGGGCGAGCTGCAGGTGTCGGAAGCCGAGTTCGACGCGGCGTTCGACAAGGTGGAAAAGGACGTCGTCGAGAGCATCCAGTTCGGCATCGACAACATCAGGCATTTCCATGAGGAGCAGAAGCCGGAAACGATGTGGCTCAAGGAAGTCCGGCCGGGCGCCTATGCCGGCGACCGGTACACGCCGATCGCTTCCGTTGCGCTCTACGTGCCGCGCGGCAAGGGCGCCTTTCCGTCGGTGACGATGATGACGTCGGTGCCGGCGGTGATTGCCGGCGTGCCGCAAATCGCCATCGTGACGCCGCCGACATCGGATGGTTCGGTGGACGCGGCAACGTTGGTCGCCGCACGCCTCGCCGGCGTCGGAACCGTCTACAAATGCGGCGGCGCTCAGGCAGTTGCTGCCGTCGCCTACGGCACGGAGACGGTGAAGCCCGCGCTCAAGATCGTCGGCCCCGGCAGCCCCTGGGTGGTGGCGGCCAAGAGCGTGCTGTCGTCGGTCATCAACACAGGCCTTCCGGCCGGGCCGTCCGAAGCGATCATCTTTGCCGATGACAGCGTCGACGGCGGGCTTGCCGCGCTCGACCTGTTGATCGAAGCCGAGCACGGGCCGGATTCCTCGGCCTATCTGGTGACGCACAGCCGCAAGGTCGCCGAAGCCGCATTGGCTGCAATCCCGGAGCATTGGTCGCGGATGACCGAGCAGCGTGTCGAGTTTTCACGCGCGGTGCTGACCGGCAAGCGCGGCGGCATCGTGCTGACGACGTCGCTGGAGGACAGCTACCGCTTCATCAACGACTATGCGCCCGAACATCTCGAGATCCTGTCGAAGGAGCCGTTCGCGCATCTCGGGCGCATCACGGAGGCGGCTGAAATCCTGATGGGGCCGCACACGCCGGTGACGCTGGCCAATTTCGTGCTTGGACCCAATGCGGTGCTGCCGACCAGCCGTTGGGCGCGGACCTACGGGCCGCTTTCGGTGACGGATTTCGTCAAGCGCTCGTCGGTCGGCTATGTCACCTCGGTGGCCTATCCGGAACTCGCTCTGCACGCCCGCAGGCTCGCCCGCTACGAGGGCTTCAGCTCGCATGAGAACGCGGTCTCGGAGATCCGCGACCGCTATCTTGCCGGCTGAGCGGAACCGATCGAGATGAAGGCGGCACGACTTTACGGGCCCGGCGATCTGCGCGTCGAGGACATCGCGACGCCGGGCGCGCCGGATGCAGGCTGGGTGAAGCTCAGGGTCGATGCCGCCGGCATCTGCGGTTCGGACCTGCATAATTTCCGCACGGGACAGTGGATAAGCCGGTCGCCTTCGACGGCCGGCCATGAGCTGACCGGCACGGTGACCGCCACCGGCGAGGGCGTCGACGCCTTCGCTATCGGTGACAGGGTTGTCGCCGATTCCCGCTTCTGGTGCGGAGACTGCGCGCAATGCCAAGCCGGCAGGCATCATCTCTGCGCGTCACTGGGCTTCGTCGGAGAGGTCTGCGACGGCGGTTTTGCCGAACAGGCGGTGCTGCCCGCACGGCTTTTGCATATCATCGATGCCGGGCTCGACGAGCGGGTCGCGGCAATGGCCGAGCCGCTGGCGGTGGCGCTGCACGCGGTGCGGCGCCTGCCGAAAACGACAGGCTCCGTGCTGGTCGTCGGTTGCGGGCCGATCGGCGGTCTTGCCGCCCTGCTGTTGTCGCGGACCTTCGCCGGCACCGTGCTGATCGCCGACCGCAACCAGAGCCGCTGTGCCCGGGTGGCGCGGGTGACGGGTGCCCGGATCGTCGATCTGAGCCGGGACGCCGTTGCCGCCGCAACTGCCAATGCCCCGCTGCTCGCGGCCATCGAGGCGACCGGCAGCGTCGCGGCGCTCAATCAGCTGCTCGGCGTTCTCGATCCCGGCGGTACGATCGCCATGGTCGGCATCTTCCACGGCCGCCTCGACATTGATCCCAATACGCTGGTCGAACGCGAAATCGGGTTGCTGGGATGCCATGCCTTTGCCGACGAACTGCCCGAGGCCGTGCGGATGCTGGGTGAATTGAGCGAACCGCTGCTGGCGCTGATCGACCAGGAGATCGGCCTGGATGACATTCCGGCTGCCTATGAGCGGCTGTTGGCGGGGCGCAGCGACGGCTTGAAAACAATCATCCGCATGCGGCAACCTGTCGAGTCGTGATTTCCGATGAATCGCCGGAAAGGACTTTTGAAATGATCACTTTGCCCGACACCGCCAGCCCTCTTTACGAGAAGGTGAAGGACTACATCCTGGCAAACATCGGAACGGGCCGGTGGGGCAAAGATCGCAAGCTGCCGTCCGAGAATGAGTTGGTCGCTTCACTCGGCGTCTCGCGGATGACGGTTCACCGGGCGCTCAGAGAATTGACCTCGGCCGGGTTTCTGATCCGCCTGCAAGGTGTGGGGACCTTCATCGCGCCGCCTAGGCCACAGTCGACGCTGATCGAGATCAACAACATCGCAGCCGAGATCGTCGAGCGCGGCAACAGACATCGTTCCGAAGTCCTCGTCCTCGAAACCATCATGCCGACAAAAGAGCTGGCGCTGTCGTTCGAATTTCCAAAGCGCGTCTCGATCTATCATTCCGTCGTCGTCAATTTCGAGAACGATCTGCCGGTGCAGCTCGAAGAGCGCTTCGTCAATCCGAGCCTTATCCCCGACTATGACAAGCAGGATTTTTCGAAGACGGCGACCTATGACTACCTCATGCAGAAAACCCCGGTGACCGAGGTCGAGCATATCATTTCCGCCGTCCCGGCGGATGCCGAGACGGCGCGGCATCTGGGCATCGATGTCGGCGCCTGCTGCCTTTTCCTGCACCGCCGGACATGGACGGGCGCGGTGGTGGCGACGATCAGCAAGCTGACTTATGCCGGCAGCCGCTACTCGCTCGGCAGCCGCTACTCGCTCGGCAGCCGCTATTCCCCTTCAAAAAGCAGCTGACGGAAGCAGGTCGAATGCAAGAGCGACAGATGACGCCGGCACCGAGCCGCACGGCGCGGATCCGGGCACTCGCGCAGCATGATGTTGCCGAAGCACAAAGCGCGCTGGCGGCATTGCTGGGCGACCTGTTCGCGATGCGCCCCCGCAATGTCCGCATCAACTTCGATAAATACAGCCTCAATTCGTTGAACGGCTTCTTCGAGGACGACGGCAAGGCCTACTTCTTCAAGTTCCATCAGGAGGAGCGGGAAGAGGCGATGACGGGCGAGTATTACCGCGCCGAGATTCTGTCGCGCGCCGGCCTGCCGGTTGATCAACCCGTGCATATGTCGGCCCAACCGGGCGAGCAGATCCTTGTCTATCGGCGGCGCACGGATCCGAGGTTTTCGGATGTGCTGTTCGCGCTGGATGCGCAGGACGATGCCGGCAAACGGAGAGAAGCCGTTCTTGCCGAGCGCGACCTGTCGGCCAGGCTGCTCAAGGTCTATCTCGAAACGCTGCATCCGGTAACCGTCGAGGAGGTGGCGGCGGAACCGATCCACAGGCTGTTTCATGAGCGGCTGATCGATGCCGAGACACGCTTGTCGCCAGGCGGCCGGCTGGCCGATTTCTATGTCGGCAAGCCGTTCGTCTTTCCCGGTGCCGAGCTGGATTGGGATCGGTTTTCCCGGCTGAAATTCGTCATCAATGGCGAGCAGTACACCGACAGCGTCGGTGAGCTTTTCGATGCCGCCGCAGTGCGCTTGCGGCCGGACCGGATTGCCGATGCAGGCGGCGTGGTCGCGCATGGTGACGCCCACAACGCCAATGTCTGGTACACGGCGAAGGCGGGGAGGGCGGAGCTGTCCTTCTTCGATCCTGCCTTTGCCGGCTCGCATATCCCGACGCTGCTGGCGGAGGTGAAGGCGACGTTCCACAACATCTTCGCCCACCCGTTCTGGCTCTATGATCCGGCGACCGCGACCGAGGCTTTTCGCGCCCATGCGCGGCTGGACGGAAACCTGCTCCATGTCGACACGGACTGGGACCTGAGCCCGATCCGCCGCGACCTGCTGGAGGTCAAGGCCACAGCGCTGTGGCGGCCATTGCTGCTTGAGCTCAAACGGCGCGGCATGCTGCCGGCCGATTGGCGCGCGGTGCTCCGGGCCGGTCTCTTCCTGTCGCCGACGCTGGTCATGAACCTGCGCGCCGGCGCACGCAGCCACACGCCGGTTTCTTCCCTTATTGCCTTTTCGGTGGCGGTCATGGTCGGCAGCGAACCTGTTGCCGGAACCGATCGGGTGACCGATTTTCTAGACCGGATTGATCCCGGAGAGCGTAAAAATTGAGTCTTTCCAACTTGTATATGCATGTATGTATTTTAGTCTTGACATCCGCTCCCGCTGACGCTGAAATATCCGCGCACTTCACCATGAAGTGGCAGGTAAGACGCCGAGGCACAGTGCCGCAAGAGCAGAAACCCGCAGTCTCACCGGACCGGCTACCTCAGTCAGAAAAAGCGGTCCGATCATCAAGGGGAACAAGGATGATGCGTAACCTAACAGGACAATTTCGCGCGCTCGTGATGGCCGCCGCCATCGGGCTCGCCGCCGCCCCGGCGGCCTACGCGGCCGATGCGGCCATTCCCACCACGCCCGAGGCAGGAGCGTTCAAGATCGGCATCGAGCCCTGGCTCGGCTATGGCCAGTGGCATGTCGCCGAGGCCAAGGGCCTGTTCAAGACAAACGGGCTGAGCGACGTCCAGATCGTCAACTTCGCCGAGGACAAGGACATCAATGCAGCACTTGCAAGCGGCCAGCTCGACGCCGCCAACATCGCCACCCACACGGCGATGGGCATGGTTGCGGCCGGCCTGCCGGTGAAGATCGTGCTGCTGCTCGACGTCTCCGTGACCGCCGACGCGATCATCGCTGGCAAGGACGTCACCTCCATCGCGGACCTCAAGGGCAAGGAGGTGGCCTTCGAGGAAGGCACGACGAGCGACATCCTGCTCAAATACGCGCTCACCAGGAACGGCATGTCGATCGACGATGTGAAACCGGTTCCGATGCCTGCGTCCGACGCCGGCAGCGCCTTGATCGCCGGCCAGGTGCCGGTCGCGGTGACCTATGAACCGTACCTCACCGTCGCCATGGCGCAGAACAAGGACCTCAAGCTGCTGTTCACCGCCGGCGAGGATCCCGGCCTGATCAGCGACGTGCTGGTGGTGCGTGACGAGGTGATCAAATCGCGGCCCGGCCAAGTGCTGGCCATGATCAAGAGCTGGGACGCAGCGCTCAAGGACTACAATGCCGATACGCCCGGTGGGCGCGCCATCATCGCCAAGGCTGTCGGTTCGGACGTCAAGGACCTCAACACCGCCTTTGACGGCGTGCGCTACTACTCACTCGCCGAAAACAAGGCGGCGCTGACCGGTGATTTCACCACCAAGACCTTCGCCGATGTCGAAGCCGCCGCCAAGAACGCCAAGCTGCTGCAGGCCGATGTGACGCCGGAGCAGATGATCGACCCGTCATTCGTCAAGGCGGCGGAATGACCAAGGCCGGATCGCGGTGGTGACGCAGATGCCCGGGGAGCGTCCCGCTCAAACGGATCCGGCTCGTCCCACGAAACAGGCGAGGCGTCGCCGATCCTCCGGCATCGGCGTGCCCATCGCCAGGTCGCGCTTCCTGGTGATCGCGGTGGCCGTGTTCGTCGGGCTCGGCCTTGCCTGGTGGGCGGCGACCGGACTGGGGTTGGTAAAGCCGATCTTCCTGCCATCGCCGGGCAGCGTCGCTATGCAGATCGCCAAGCTCGCGGCCGACGGCACGTTGTGGCTGGACCTCAAAGCCTCGATGTACCGTATCTCCATCGGCTTCCTCATCGCCTCGGCCCTGTCGATACCGATCGGCGTGCTGATCGGCAGTTTCCGTTCCTGGGAAGCGGCCATCGAGCCGCTGGTGGATTTCATCCGCTACATGCCGGTCGTCGCTTTCGTGCCGCTCTCCATCCTGTGGGCCGGCACCGGTGATTCGCAGAAATTCCTGATTATCTTCATCGGCACGTTCTTCCAGCAGGTGCTGATGATCATGGACAATGTGAAACGGGTTCCCGCCGATTTCATCGGCCTTGGGCGCACGCTCGGCTTGCCGGATCGCAAGATCCTGACGCGCATCGTCGTGCCCAGTGCCTTGCCGGGCATCTGGGATACGCTGCGCATCAGCCTGGGCTGGGCATGGACCTGGCTGGTGCTGGCCGAACTCGTCGCCGCGACTTCGGGGCTGGGCTATCGCATCACCGTGTCCCAGCGCTATTTCCAGACCAACACGATCATCGGCTACATCCTGCTGCTCGGCCTGCTCGGCCTCATCACCGACCAGGTGATGAAGGCGCTGGAAAAGGTGCTGTTCAAGCAAGAGGGCCGCTCGCAATGAGGTCCAGCCGATGAGCCCCAAATTGCGGATCGCCGGTCTCCACAAGAGCTTCGGCACGGGCGAGCGGCGCACGGAAGTACTGCGCGATATCAACCTCGATCTTGCCGACAACGAGTTCGTCTCCCTGGTCGGCACGTCGGGCTGCGGCAAGAGCACGCTGCTGTCGATCGTGGCCGGACTGCAGGACTTCGACGCGGGCGATCTCAGCATCGATGGCGCGCCGATCCTGCAGCCTGGTCTCGACCGTGGCGTCGTCTTTCAGTCCTACACGCTGCTTCCCTGGCTGACGGCGCGGCAGAACATCGAGTTTGCGCTCAAGGCCGCTGGTTACGATCGCCCGACCTGCCGCAGGATCGCGCTGGAGCATCTCGAACTCGTCAAGCTGTCTGGTAGTGCGGACCGCTATCCAGCCGAACTCTCGGGCGGCATGAAACAACGCGTCGCCATTGCGCGCGCGCTTTCCTACCGGCCCAAGATGCTGTTGATGGACGAGCCCTTCGGCGCGCTCGATGCCTTGACCCGGCATCAGATGCAGGAACTGCTGACCCAGATCTGGGAGGAACACAGGTTGACCGTCCTGTTTGTCACCCATGATGTGGAGGAGGCCGTCTATCTGTCGGACCGCATCGTCGTCATGGGCATCGGCCCGGGACGTATCACGCAGACATTCAACGTGGATATCGAGCGCCCGCGCCGCGAAGAGGTGATGGAAAGCCCTGCATTCATGGATCTGCAACGCGGCGTGCACAAGGCCATCCGCGAGGGTTCAAAACGCCCGGAAATGGCCTAGGCGCCTGCGGTCGTTTGCAGGCCCAATCACGTCGCCTTGCCGACTGCCGCGTCCAGTTCCAGCTCGCCTTCGGAAATATCGTCGAACGAGGCGTAGTTCATGTTGTAGAGGCGGGCGTAGAGGCCTTTTCTTGCCATCAGCTGTTCGTGGTTGCCGCTTTCGACGATCTCGCCGTTCTGCAGCACGATGATGCGGTCGGCGCCGCGGACAGTGGCCAGACGGTGGGCGATGACCAGCCCGGTGCGGCCTTCCAGCAGCGTGATCAGCGCCTTCTGGATCAGCATCTCGGTGTAGGAATCGATGCTGGCCGTGGCTTCGTCGAGCACCAGGATCTTTGCATCCGCCACCAGCGCGCGCGCAAAGCTGATCAGCTGGCGCTGGCCCAGCGAGAGATTGCCGCCGCGCTGCTCGAGTTCGGTATCGTAGCCATCTGGCAGGTTCTCGATGAAATCGTGCGCGCCGACGGCTTGTGCGGCGCGGACCACCTCCTCGCGGCTGGCTGATGTCTTGTGGTAGCGGATGTTTTCCAGCACCGAGCCGGAAAACAGGAACGGCTCCTGCAGCACCATCGCGACCTGATCGCCGAGCGAATCCTGGGTGAGGTCACGCACATCATGGCCGCCGACCAGAACCTCACCCGACCAGACATCGTAGAAGCGGTGCACCAGCGCCATCGAGCTCGACTTGCCCGATCCGGTCGGGCCGACCAGGGCCACGGTCTCGCCCGGATTGACGCGAAAGGAGATGTTCTTCAGCACCGGCTGGTTCGGCCTATAACCGAAAGTGACGTTCCTGAACTCGACCGAGCCGTCCATATCGCGCGACAACGCGATAGCGCCTTGCCTGTCGCTGACATCGACCGGCACGTCGAGCACTTCGGAGATGCGCTGGCCCGAAGCCATGGCGCGCTGCATGACGCTGTATTGCATGGTCAGCGAGCGGATCGGGTCGAAGAAGCGCTGGATGTAGAACAGGAACGCCACCATGACACCGATGTCGAGGCTGTGCGAGAGCACCATCGACCCGCCGACGACGATGACAGTTGCCATGGCGATGCCGGTCAGCGTGTCGACGATCGGCACCATCACCTGCGCGTATTTCGCCGACCTCAAATGGGCATTGAGGTTGGCCAGCACCTTTTCGTCGTAGAGGTCGAAATTGACGTGCTGGCGCTCGAGGCTCTGCACCGTGCGCACGCCATGGATGCCTTCGGCCAGTGCGCCGTTGGCGATCGAGTTGGTTTCGTGCGCGGCCATGAAGGCGACCTTGGCGCGCGGCAGCCAGAAAAGGCGCACGATGAACAGCACCGGCATGGTCGACAGCGTCAGCAGGCCAAGCCGGAAATCGAGCCACAAAAGCACGCTGACAATGCCGAACAACAGCACGATGTCGCCTACCGACATCACCGATGTTTCGAGGAATTCCTGCATCGAATTGACGTCGCCCTGCAGGCGCGACATCAGCCGCCCGACCTCGGTCTTGTCCATGAAGCTCAGCGAGACCCGTTGCAGATGGCTGAACATGGCGCGGCGCAGGTCCGACAGCACGTTTTTCGGCCACCTTGCCGACGACGCTTTCCTGCACATAGCTGGCAGCATAGTTGATCAGGATGATCACGGCGAAAGCGCTGATCGCGGCGATCATCACCGATTGGTCGAGCTTGCCAGCCGTCATGCCGTGGTCGATGGCGTAGCGGATGACCAGCGGGATCGCCAGTTGCGTCAGCGTGAACACCAGCACCGCGGCGACTGAGATGAAAATCCGGTTCTGATACGGCCTCACGAAGCTCCAGATACGCCGCACGATGCGCGGGTCATAAGCTTTGCCGAAGACCTCTTCGTCGTCGCGGTGCGAGCCCACGACCGCCTTTGTCGGTGGCCCGCTGGTGTCTTCCTCCTCGTCGTCGGCCGGTGTCTGCATCACGCGGCTCCCGCCACGGGCCGCTCATCGTCCGGCCGCAACTGCAGGTCATGGAGCGCGCGGTAGCGTCCACCGAGCGCCAGCAACTCCTCATGCGTGCCGCGCTCGACGATCCGGCCGCCCTCGACGAACAGGATCTGGTCGGCATGCATCAGCGAACTCAGCCGGTGCGAGATGATGAGCGTCACGCGATCCCTGGCGAAGCGCTTCATGGCCGCCCGGATCCGCTGCTCGGTGCCGGCGTCGATGGCCGCGGTTGAATCGTCGAAGACCAGCACCGATGGCTGCAGCATCAGGCTGCGCGCAATGGTCAGGCGCTGCCGCTGGCCGCCGGAAAGCGAGGCGCCGCGCTCGCCGACGACCGTGGTGTAACCGGCTGGGAGGCCCATGATGTAGTTGTGCAGCTGCGCGTACTCGGCGGCTTGCCCGATGCGGGTCTCGCGCGCCCAGGGATTGCCGTAGGCGATGTTGTTCTCGATCGAGGTGGTGAACAAGAACGCGTCCTGCTGCACGACGCCGACCGCCTTGCGCAGCGATTGCAGCGTCACCTTGCGGATGTCCTGGCCGTCGATGGTGATCGAACCCGAAGTGACGTCGTAGAAACGCGGGATCAGATGCGCGATGGTCGACTTGCCGCTGCCCGGTGGGCCGACAATGCCGATGGTCTCGCCGGACCGGGCCTCGAAGGAGATGCCGGACAGTGTCGACCGGCCGCCCGCGCCCTCATAGCGAAAGCCGACATTGTCGAAGCGCAGCACGCCGTCGCTGACGACGAGATCCCTGGCGCCGGGCGCGTCCTCGATGTCGAGTTCGGCGTCGAGCAGTTCGAACAGGCGGGTGCCGCAGGTCGAGGCGCGGGCGAAGGAATTGACCATCAGCCCGAGCTGACGCACCGGCATCTGCAGGATGGTCATGAAGGTGAGGAACTGGGCCAGCGTGCCGACGCTGATCTGACCCGCGATCACCTTCTGGCCGCCGAACCAGAGCACCAGCCCCATGGCGGCGAGGAAGGAAAAATTCATGGCGCTGGTGTTCGAAACGCGGATGTCGACGCGCTGATTGGCAAGCTCCAGCGCCGACAGCTTGGCGCGGTCGAATTTTTCCAGCTCATGCCGCTGTGCCGCAAAGGCCCGCACGACGCGGATGCCGCCGAGGTTCTCATCCATCACCCGGCTCAGCACAGACAGCCGCTCCTGCAAAGTCAACCAGGTGCTGCGCAACGCCAGCTGGGTGACCGAGGACCGCCAGGCAACGAACGGCACGAAACTCAGGCTGAGCAGCCCGAGCATGAGATCGGTGCTGATCAGGAGATAGGCGCCGACGCCGATCAGCACGCCGAGCAGCACCACACGCAAAATGCCGGTGGAGAAGAACATGCGCACGCCGTCGAGATCGAGCAGGCCGAGCGTGATCAAATCGCCGGTGTGGACCCTGTCGTGGTAGGCGAAGCTCAGGCGCTGGATCTTCTCGTAGAAGGCCAGCCGCAGTTCATAGCCGGTGCGATGACCGACGGCCTCGCCATAGTAGTTCTGCGCCATGGTGAAGAGGCCGCGCAGGATCGAGACGACGAGCAGCGTCAGCGCCGTGTTCCACAGCGCCTGTTCCGCCGCAGCGCCGGCACCCGCGGCCATCACACCTTGCGCCTGGTCGATGGCGCGTCCCAGCAGGCGTGGAATGAAAAGCTGCAGCGTCGCGGCAATGAAGGTCGAGACGATGGTGATGGCGACCTGCCAGGGATGGCGCAGTGTCATGCGCACGATGCGAAGCAAGGTGCTGAGGCCCTTGCCCCAGGACGCTTCCGCGACGTGAGCAAACGATTTGCCGCGCTCCGGCGCGCTGCTGGTTGCTTGCGTGTTCAAGGAAAATATCCAAACCAATCCGGACGTTAGCCCGGACTAATAAAGCAGACTCAATGTGAGCGGTTGACTTGGCGCTATGTTACGCGGGTCTGGCTTGGCCATTCAAGAGCCAATGCCGGCATCGCACTGTGCCTGAAGGAAAGCGAACATGCGGCTGTGACCCGGCTGGCACCAGCGGCGGAATCCTGCCGATCTTGCCGAAGGGCGTTGGCCGGACGAGGCCAGCGCCCGGCTGTACGCAAGCGCCGGCCGGACGGCATGCGACCTTCCATCCGGCCGGAATCCGGTTTGCTAGGCAGGTATCAGGACGGCGATCCGATGCACGCCGACCTCCTTGCTTGTATTTGTCGCCTCGTCGGTCTTGCCTTTGGCGCAGGTGTACATGTCACCCGTCTTGAGCTTGAATTCCTTGTCGGCCTTCTTGATCGTGAACGCACCTGAAGCAATGGTGCAGACCATATCGTTGTCCATCACCATCTGAGGCGCGTGTGCGCCGGGCTGAAACACCACGTCGACAATTGCGATGCTCTTGTAGGCGGGAATGTCGGAGTTGCCGGTGCTGACCTCAACCACCCTGACACCGGGCGCAATCTCCTTGCCTTCCTTCGGGCCGTATTTCTTCGCTGATGCCGCCAGGGTGAACAGAGGCGTTATCGCGGCAGCCGTCACACCGAGAGCAATTGCAGACCTGCGATTCATGGTTTTCATCGCATCCTCCCACATGTTCGCCATGAACGAATGTGCATGGCTGAAATATATTAGCATAAACGAATGTAATTGTATGCGAGGAAGCTCCCAACCCCGGCATAGCCGCGTGAACTTGGCGGCAGCCGTCAGAGAGGTTCGTACATCGACCATCTGCTTGCCGCAAAAACCCCGCCGCGGCGGACCTTCGGACTGCTGTTGAGCCGCTCAAAAACCCTGGCCGTGCCGCCAGCAGGCGATCCGGTGGCCGGCCGCGACCTCTCGGGCCGGCGGCTCCGCCTTTCGGCAGTCGGGCAGGACCAGCGGGCAGCGGTCGGCGAAGGAGCACCCCGTATTCGGGACGCCGGCTGCCTCGATCTCGATTGGAGCGGATAGTCTCGGCGCAGCTTCGTCGGAGGACGCAGCCAAAAGCAGGGCCGTATAGGGGTGGTTGGGGCCGCGAAAAATCCGGTCGGAGGAGCCGGTTTCGACCAGGCGTCCGCGATAGAGCACGCCGATCCTGTCGGCCATGTAGCGCACCACCCTGAGGTCGTGGCTGATGAACAGATAGGTCGTGTCCTTGTCGCGCTGCAGGTCGTTGAGCAGGTTGAGAACGGTCGCCTGGACGGAGACGTCGAGCGCGGAGGTCGGTTCATCGAGCACGACGACCTTCGGCACGCCGGCGAAGGCGCGCGCGATTGCCGCCCGCTGCCGCTGGCCGCCGGACAGCGAACGCGATTTCTGCTCGGCCGTGGCGCCGGCAAGGCGAACCGATTGCAGCAGGTCGCCGACGCGGGCTCTCACCTCGCTGCGGCGCAGGCCGGCGAGCCTGCGCAGCGGGCGGCCGAGGATCGTGCCGATCCGCTGGCGCGGATTGAGCGTGCGATCCGGCGACTGGAAGACCATCTGCACGTCGCGGCGTTCAGCAAGGTTTCTCTTCTCGACGCGCGGCGCGACCGTCCTGCCGAACAGTTCGACCGATCCGGCGCTTGGCGTCTGCAGGCCGGTGACGATCCGTGCCAGGGTCGACTTGCCAGAACCGGACTCGCCGATCAGCCCGAAGGTCTCGCCCTGGCCGATGTCGAGATCGACGTGGTGCAGCACTGGCTGGCTGCCGAAGGCATGACTGATGCCTTTGCAGGCGATCGCGATGCGGCGTTCTTTTGGCAGGCCGGCGTCTTCGCCTTGGACTATTGGGTGCGCTGGCACGCCGTCCGTCTCCGCCAGTCTTCCGTCCCGCTTGGTGTAGTTGAGCGCCGGGATCGAGGCGATGAGCGCCTTGGTGTAGGCGTGAGAGGGGTTGTCGAAGACATCGCTCGCAACGCCGCTTTCGACCACGGTTCCCGCCTGCATCACCGCCACCCGGTCGCAGGAGCGGCGGATCATATTGATGTCGTGGCTGATCAGCAGGATGCTGGTTTTGTGATCCTTGCGTAAGTCGGAGAGGATGGCGATGATCTCGGACTGGACGCTGGCGTCGAGCGCCGTCGTCGGCTCATCCAGCACCAGCAGCGATGGGTCGAGCGCAATGGCAATGGCGATGTTGGCGCGCTGCTGCATGCCGCCGGAGAGTTCGTGCGGATAGAGATCCAGCACCCGCTCCGGATGGCTGACCCGGACGCGGCCGAGCAGTTCGGCGGCGCGCCCGCGCGCCTCTTCGAGGCGAACCGGGCGATGCCGCATGACCGTCTCGGTGATCTGGCGGCCGATCGTCATGCTTGGATTGAGGGCAGCACCGGGATGCTGGTAGACGGCGGCGATATGATTTCCCCTGAGCCGGCGCAGCTGCTCGGCGGAAAGGTCGCGGATTTCGCGGCCCTGGAATTCCAGCGCCGACGCAGCGATGCGGGCGTTTTTCGGCAGATAGCGCAATATGGCGAGCGCCACCGAGCTTTTGCCCGATCCCGACTCGCCAACCAGGCCGAGCGCTTCGCCTTCGCCGATGTGCAGTGACACGCCGCTGACGGCGGGATGCGATCCCTTGCGCCCGTCATAGGCCACGGACAGCTGGTCTACGTTCAGAACCGGGGAGGACATGGGGACTTGAAACCACTTTCTTCCAGCGCCGCCATCGAGGGCAATCGCTTCCGCTTTCGAAATGCATTATCTCTATAAAATTACTCGAATTAAGCCGGAGCGCAATCTACCTTTCTCGCATCAGCAGAGATTGTCGCCGTCTGCCGAGGCAGCGCGACGGTCTCCGGAGCAGATCTGGAAGGAGGCCCGGCATGGCTCGAGACCACATGATCCTCAGCGCATTCTTCTTCAACCCGCAGGGCGATCATCGGATGTCGTGGCGCCACCCGAGGGCGCCGGGGCGGGAGGTGCTGGATTTCGAATTCTACCGCGATCTCGTGCAGGCGGCCGAGCGTGCCAGGATCGACACCATCTTCGTCGCCGACCATGTATCGATCTGGGATTCGGTCAAGAGCGGCGTCTCCCATTACGCCAATGCCCGCCTTGAACCACTGACGCTGCTCTCGGCGCTGGCGGGAGTGACCAAGCATATCGGCCTGATCACCACCGCGTCGAGTTCTTATAGCGAGCCCTACAATGTGGCGCGCATTTTCGCCTCGCTTGACCATATCAGCAAGGGCAGGGCGTCGTGGAACGTCGTCACCTCGGCCATGGATGAGGAGGCGCGCAATTTCGGCCGCGACGGCAATATCGAACATGCGTTCCGCTATGAGCGCGCGGCCGAATTCCTCGATGTCGTCAAGGCGCTGTGGGACAGCTGGGAAGACGAGGCGCTGCTGATCGACAAGGCGTCTGGCTATTTCGCCGACCCCGACAAGGTCCATCCCATCGATCACAAGGGCAAGCACTTCAAGGTGCGTGGGCCGCTCAACGTCTCGCGGCCGCCGCAGGGCCATCCGCTGATCGTCCAGGCCGGTTCGTCCGAAGATGGCAAGAACTTCGCCACCGCCCAGGCCGATGCGCACTTCGCCATCTACAGCACCAAGGAGGATGGCATCAAATACCGTCAGGACATCAACGAGCGGCTGGCCCGCCACGGCAGGCGGCCGGAGAGCTTCAAGATCCTGCCCGGCATCCTGCCGATCGTCGCCGCCTCCGAAGCGGAAGGCCGGGAAAAGCAGGAATACCTGCAGACCTTGCTGCCGGATCAGGTCGGCATCGACCTTCTGTCGAGCTGGAGCGGGTTGGACCTGTCGCTGTTCCCGCCGGACGGGCCGCTGCCGCCGCTGCCGGACGAAAGCACGTTCAATGGCGGGCGCACATCGCTCAACCGGGTCAAGCAGTGGGCGAAGCAGAATCTCAGCCTGCGCGAGATCGCGCGCAAGCTCGCCAACAGCGGTTCGGTGCCGACGGTTGCCGGCACGCCGGTACAGATCGCGGACCAGTTGCAGGACTGGTTCGTTTCGGGTGCCGCTGACGGCTTCAACCTGATGTTCCCGCTGCTGCCAGAAGACTGGGTGAATTTTGCCGAACAGGTGGTGCCGGAGCTGCAGCGGCGCGGCGTCTTCCCGACCGAATACGGGCCGGGAACGCTGCGCGACCGTTTCGGCCTGGCGCGGCCCGCCAACCGCTTCGCCGAGCAGCGCGACAATGCGCGTGCCGTGTCCTGACCGGAAGAACGATCATGACCGTCGCACCAAGATTGCAGCCACGCGAAGCGACCGCGCCGCAGCTCGTCAATGTCCTGCACAGCCCCAAGCGTGTGCGCGTCAAATTCGGCGGCCGCACCATCGCCGACAGCCGCAACGTGCTGGTGCTGCGCTCCAACCATTTCCTGCCGATCTATTTCTTCCCGCCGTCAGCGGTCGACCCATCGGTGCTGAAACCTTCGCTGCATCGCGAGCCGCATCCGGTCGGTGGCGAGACCGCCTATTGGGATATCGACGGGGGCGACAGGCGCAGCGCCAACGCGGCGTGGTCGTTCGTGTCGCCGCCGGATGAAAACCTGGCGCCGCTGGCCGGCCGCATTGCATTCACCTGGAAGGCCGTCGACCAGTGGTTCGAGGAGGAAGAGGAAGTCTTCGTCCACGCCCGCGATCCCTATGCACGCATCGATGTTCTGCAAAGCTCGAGCCATTTGCAGATCTGGTTCGACGGCGAGCCGATCGCCGACAGCCACCGCCCGGTGCTGCTGTTCGAGACGCATCTGCCGACGCGTTTTTATCTGCCCGCGGAAGACATCCGGCTGGAGCGGCTGACAGCGTCCGTCACCACGACGCGATGTCCCTACAAGGGCATCGCCTCTTACTGGTCCGGCCTGCTGAGCGACGGTTCGGTGCGCCCTGATATCGCCTGGAGCTACCGGGATCCCATTGAGGAAATGCCGAAGATCAAGGGCCTCATCGCCTTCTATCCGCAGGCCGTCGAACGCATCCATCTCGACGGCGAGCCCGTCGCATAGATTTTCAATCTTCATTTCAAAGCAGGGGTTTCAAAATGACCAGACGCAGAGATATCGACGCAGTTCGCAATCTGTCGGGGGACATCTGGAATGTCGCCGTCGACGAACATCAGGGCGGCTTTCTCAAGCGCCGCGATCTCCTCAGATATGCCGCACTGCTCGGCCTGACCGGCTTTGCCGCCTCGCAGGGATTGGGAGGCGCGCGCGCCGCGGCTGCCGGCGGCGGCACGGTTCGCGTCGGGCTCGGCCAGCCGACCAAGGCGATCGATCCGGTTTCGGTCACCGATCCGGCCAGCATCGGGGTGATCAGCCAGGTCGGCGAGTATCTGATCCTCGACGATCCGAAGGATGGTCTGCAGCCGAAGCTGGCTCTGTCCTGGGAGGCCAACGAGACGGCCAGCCGCTGGACCTTCAAATTGCGGCAAGGGGTAAAATTCCACGATGGCCGCGCGGTCACCGCCAAAGACGTTGTGGCGAGCTTCGAGCGGCTGGTCGATCCGGCCAGCGGCTCGTCGGCGTTGTCCGCCTACAAGGGCATCCTGTCCAAGGGCGGCGCCAAGCTGGTCGACGACGAAACCGTCGCCTTCGATCTCGACGGTCCGAACAGCAACTTCCCGTTCTATGTCTCCTCCGACGTCTACAATGCCGTCATCCTGCCTGCCGACTATGCCGGTGATTTCGAGAAGACTTTCAACGGCACCGGTCCGTTCAAGCTCGAATCCTTCCGCCCCAAGCAAGGCGCCAGCTTCGTGCGCAATGAGAATTACTGGGGCGACAAGGCGCTGCCCGACCGGATCGAGATCAAGTTCTTCGACGACGAGCAGGCACAGGTGCTGGCTTTGCAGGCCGGCCAGCTCGACGTGATCCCAAGCACGACGCGGCTGGAGCTGGCGATCGAGGGCAATCCCAACTTCAAGCTGCTGAGCGTGCAGGCGAGCTCGCACGACCAGGTGCATCTCAGGACCGACCAGGCGCCGTTTACCGACAAGCGCATCCGCCGCGCGCTGGCGCTCACGATCGACCGAGAGGCTGTGGTCAAGGGCCTGCTCAAGGGCCGCGCCATCGTCGGCAACGACACGCCGTTCGCGCCGATCTTCCCCTCGGCCGATCCATCGGTGCCGCAGCGCAAGCAGGACATTGCCGAGGCCAAGCGGCTGCTTGGCGAGGCGGGCGTGCCCAACGGCTTCGAGGTGACGCTGACCACCGAACGCGCCTATGACATTCCCGACTATGCGGTCATCATCCAGAACTTCGCCAAGAAGGCCGGCATCGACGTCAAGCTCAATGTCCTGCCGCAGGACGCCTATTACGGCTCGGCGACGTTTGGCAGTTCGCCATGGCTGGATTCGGTGCTCGGCATCACCGACTATGGCCACCGCGGCACGCCCGACATCTTCCTCAACGCCACGCTAAAGAGTTCGGGAGCTTGGAATGCGGCACATTTCAACAACCCGGCCTATGACGCGCTGCTGCTTGACTACTCGAAGGCGCGCGACCTGCAGGCACAGCGCCTTGTTGCCCGCAAGATCCAGACCTTGCTGCTCGACGAGACGCCGGCGATCATCAGCTACTTCTCGCAATACAGCCGCATCGTCAGCTCCAAGGTCGAGGGCGTGCGCTTCACCGCAATTTCGCATCTCCTGCTCGACCGCGTTTCCTTCGTCCAGGCATGATCGCGACATGCTGACCGGTCGCATTCTGTCAGCGCGTGTGGGCACACTTGTCCTCACGCTGTGGCTGGTCAGCATTCTGGTGTTCTTCGCCGGGCAGGTCCTGCCCGGCGATGTGGGCCGTGTCATGCTCGGGCCTTTTGCCGACGCGCAAGCGGTGGCGGAACTGAACAAGCGGCTAGGCGCCGACCAGCCGGTTCTCGTCCAGTATTGGCTCTGGTTCAGCAAAGCGGTCACCGGTGACTTCGGCACCTCGCTGTCGATGCGCGGGCCGGTGGCGCCCTTCGTGCTGGAAAGCCTCAAGCGCTCCGCGGCGCTTGCCGGGATTATTTTGCTCTTCCTCGTTCCGCTTGGCGTTGGTGCCGGCGTCATCGCCGGTCTCAATGCGGGCCGCCTCATCGACCGGCTGATCGTGATGGCGGGCGTCTCCTTCGGCATTGTGCCTGATTTCGTTTCCGGCCTGATGCTGCTCATCGTTTTCGGCCTGTGGCTGAACTGGTTCCCGATCTCCGGAGTTGCGCCCGATGGCGCGGGCTTCTGGACGCATGGCTATTATCTGATCCTGCCGGCGCTGCCGCTGGTGCTGAACCTTTCCGGCTATATCGCCCGGATGACGCGAGCAGGCGTGATCGAGGCGATCGCCGCCGATTACACGCGCACCGCCGTCCTGAAAGGGCTCGAGCGGCGCGAGATCATCTTTCGGCACGTGCTGCGCAATGCGCTGACGCCGACCGTCGCGGTGCTGGCGACGCAGACCGGATACATGCTGGGTGGGCTGGTGGTGATCGAGGCGTTGTTCGGCATCCAGGGACTTGGCAATCTGGTCCTGAACGCGGCCAAGGCCCGTGATTTCCCGATGCTGGAGGCAGGCGTATTGGTGATGGCGGCCATCTTCGTGCTGTCGGCGGCGGCCGGCGACCTCTTGCTGGCGCTGCTCGATCCGCGGCAACGCCGCCGGACCTCGCCATGACGGATCTGGCCGAGTTTCCCGCACTGCAGCGCGCCGTGGCGGGCTTTTCGGCAGTGCGCCGGATTCGCAGTGCTTTCGCCGGATTGCCGCCGTCGGTCGTGGTCGGATTGCTGCTGCTTTTGTTCTGGGTCGCTTGCGCCATAGCAGGCAACCTCTTCGTTCCCTACGATCCCTATGCCGAGGATTTCCTGGCGACGCTGACGCCGCCCGATGCGCTGCACTGGTTCGGGACCGATCAGCTCGGCCGCGATGTGCTGTCCCGCATCATCGTCGGTTCGCGCGACATCCTGCTGGTTGCGCCGCTGGCGACGCTGGCCGGGGTTGCCGCCGGCAGCATTATCGGCCTGGTGCTCGGCTATTTCGAGGGCCTCACTGATGCCATCGGCGCGCGGCTGCTCGATACGCTGATGGCGTTTCCGTTCATCGTTCTCGTCACCATGACGCTGGTGGCGATCGGCCCGTCGAACCTGACCGTCATCCTGGTGATCGGCATCGCCTACGCGCCGCTGGTGGCGCGCACCGTTCGCGCCGCCGTGCGTGAGCAGAAGCAGCGCGACTATGTCAGCGCCGCGCGGCTTGGCGGTGAAGGCCCGCTCGCCATCATGTTCCTGGAGATCCTGCCCAACATCAGGGAAACGATCCTCATCGAACTCGTCACAAGGCTGGGCTACGCGTTCTTCTCGATCGCGACGCTGAGCTTTCTCGGCCTCGGCATTCAGCCGCCATCGGCCGACTGGGGACTGGCCGTCGCCGACGGCTATGGCTTCCTGACCGGCGGAAAATGGTGGGTCGTCGTCTTCAATTCCGGGGCAATCGTCTCGCTGGTGATGGCGACCAACCTGATCGCACAAGGCATTGGCGCCTTCGAGAATAGCGATGCATGAGCCTTGATCCGGGCGCCAAAAAATCTCTTTTGCATTGAAGCCTGACGCGCATCCTTATATCGCATGATTATGAAGAAAATCGGGTTCCTGTCGTTCGGGCACTGGACGCCCTCGTCGCAATCGCAAGTGCGCTCGGCTTCGGACGCGCTTTTGCAATCCATAGAGCTGGCTGTCGCCGCCGAGCAGCTGGGCGCGGACGGCGCGTATTTTCGCGTGCATCACTTCGCCCGCCAGCTCGCGTCGCCGTTCCCGCTGCTGGCGGCGGTCGGCGCCAGGACCAGCCGCATCGAGATCGGCACCGCGGTCATCGACATGCGCTACGAGAACCCGCTCTACATGGCCGAGGATGCCGGTGCCGCCGACATCATCGCCGGCGGGCGCCTGCAACTCGGCATCAGCCGTGGCTCGCCCGAGCAGGTGATCGATGGCTGGCGCCATTTTGGCTACGCGCCGCCGGAAGGGCAGAGCGACGCCGACATGGCAAGGCACCACGCCGAGGTCTTCCTCGAGACGCTGCGCGGCGAGGGGTTCGCCCAGCCCAATCCACGGCCAATGTTCCCCAACCCGCCCGGCCTCTTGCGCCTCGAGCCGCATTCGGAGGGTTTGCGCGAGCGGATCTGGTGGGGTGCGGCTACCAACGCCACGTCGGAATGGGCAGCCAAGCTCGGCATGAACCTGCAGAGCTCGACGCTCAAATTCGACGAGAGTGGCAAGCCGTTCCACATCCAGCAGGCCGAGCAGATCCGCATCTATCGCGAGGCCTGGAAGGCAGCCGGCCACAAGCGCGAGCCGCGCGTCTCGGTCAGCCGCAGCATCTTCGCGCTGGTCGACGATCGCGACCGCGCCTATTTCGGCCGCGGCAATGAGAGCCGCGACCAGATCGGCTTCATCGAGGAGAACACCAAGGCGATTTTCGGGCGCAGCTACGCGGCCGAGCCGGATGTGCTGATCAAGGAATTGGCGCAGGACGAGGCGATCGCCGAGGCGGATACGCTGTTGCTCACCGTTCCGAACCAGCTCGGCGTCGACTACAACGCGCATGTCATCGAGGCGATCCTGACCCATGTCGCTCCAGCGCTGGGCTGGCGCTGACGCCGGATCGATCAGGGCCGAGTTTTCCAGGGAGGTACACAATGCCAAAGAAGGCCTTGATCGCCTGGGGCGGCTGGGAGGGCCATACGCCGGAGCAGAGCGCGAAGCTCGTTCGCACCTTGCTTGAGCGAAACGGCTTCGACGTCACGCTGGGTGAGGGCACGGCGATGTTCGCCGGTCCGGAGCTTGCTTCCTTCGATCTCATCGTGCCTGTCATCACGATGTCGACGATCGAAAAGGCCGAGTTGCAGAACCTGACGCTTGCGGTTCGCGGGGGAAGCGGGCTCGGCGGTTTCCACGGCACGATGGGCGACAGTTTCCGCAATGAGCCTGACTATCAGTTCATGACCGGCGGCCAATGGGTGGCGCATCCCGGCAACATCATCGACTACACTGTCGCGATCACCCGGCCGGACGATCCGATCACAAAAGGCATCAGCGATTTCGCCTACCGGTCGGAGCAATATTACATGCATGTCGACCCAAGCAATGAGGTGCTGGCGACCACCACCTTCACCGACGCGCATTTTCCGGGGATAGGCGGCGTCGTCATGCCGGTCGTCTGGAAACGGCGCTATGGGGCGGGGAAGGTTTTCTACAGTTCCCTTGGTCACACGGCGGATGAGTTCGCGGTGCCGGAAATGGCGCTGATGGTGGAGCGGGGTTTGCTTTGGGCGGCGCGGGGGTAGAAGCAGGCGAAGTTCGTGAAAATCTGATGGAATTCACAGGAAATCTACGGAGATATCCAATGAACGATTCCAGTTGGTCCGCTTCCGAAAAGAAGCTCGCCCGCCACGCCTTCGATAAGGCTCTTGAGGCGGCCCTCGCAAAGACGATGGCCGAATTCAAGAGCAAGGCCAGTGCGGTGACGGTTCCCTCCCAGATGTGGGAGCTGGAAGCCTATTTGCGTGAACAGCGGCGGGATATCGATCGGACGTTCGACTACCGCTATTCGCAGCTCCTTTATGTCTTCACTCATCTCATCCGAGCAGGCTGCCTCGATGAAAAGCTGCTTGCCGGTCTGTCGCAAGACAAGCGGGATGTCATTCGGCGGGACCTTGCCTTTGCGGCGGGACGCCCGGCCAGCGGATGACGACGGCAGGGAGTGCGGCCGCGTCCCAATCCCTGCCATGCTGGAAAGCGGCCGTTGTCGTACTACCATCCCGTCACATGGCGAGGGGGATGAGATGGACCATCAGCGTACTGTTTTTCTGATCGGAGCAGGTTCCGTTGGTGACGACGAGCAAGCCGTGTTCACGCTGCACGTGAACGGCGCTGCCTGCAATCTGAAATGCAGTTATCGGGACAAGGTGATCGAGGCAGAAGAGGAAGACTTTTTCGAGGCTCTGTTCCAAATCCGTCAGGCACTCGAAGTCGATGGCCTGCTACCCTTCTGTTACGGAGCAAGCGCCAATGTTTATCCGGAAAATACCGTGATGGAGAAAAGTCGCGGATTGATAGCCTGCAAGGTGAAGACGGGGCAATTTCCGCAAGAGAGCGATCTGGTCGACATATTTGATGATGGCGTCGACGTGGTTCCGGTTTTCGTCCATATGCAGCAGGAATTTTGGGAAGAATGGCTGACTTCGCTGCCTTCCTAGCTGCTGGCGTTCATCCAATCCCGCCCGTAACCAGATAGGCGCCGGCGCTGCGCCCATCCTCCAGCCGCACAATAGCCGTCACGATCGAGCCATACGAGCCACGCCAGACGCTGTGGAACCGCTGGTGCTCTGCGGCCGGAACCAATGCCTGTCCACAGCAGCGCGCTCCGCTTCGCTGCATGGCGACAGGCTCGCCGTTGACATGCACCTTGACGCTGGCGTGTTCCGCCTCGGCGTCGATCGGCAGGTCGAGGGTGATGGTGATCTCGTCCTGATCGCCGGTCGTGCGCGTCTCGGCGGCAAGCGCGATGACGAGCGGAGGTGCCTTGCCGTTACCGGTTTGCGTGGGCCGGCGGGAAAATACATCTTCAGTCAGTTCCGGCGTGCGTGGGGGCAGGGTGCGGCGCCGGGTCGACAGTTCGTAGTCGCCGGCCATGCGCAGCAGCCTTTCGTCGTCATAGGCCTTACCGGCGAAGGTCAGGCCGACCGGCATGCCGATATCGGCCATGGTTCCCATCGGCACGGTGACGGTCGGGATGCCGAAATGGCGCCAGACCAGATTGCCGTTGGCGACCCAGGTGCCATTGCGCCAGGCAAGGGCGGCGGATGCCTCGTCGATGTCTGCATCGGCCGGTCCGACATCGGCGGCGGCGGGCAGCACCACGGCGTCGATGTCTTGGCCGTCCAGCCAGACCTCGAAATCGATCCGCCTTGTTGCTTCGAGGCCCTTCAGTCCGTCTTCCAGCGTTGGAATGTCTGCGAACGGCGTGACGCCGGACCGGGCCCGTTCCACATATTCTCTCAGATCGAAGCCGCCCTCATAGCGGTCGGGCAGCGTGCCGGGCGGCTGCGGGAAGATCTTTGGGCCGTCGACGGAGACGAGATCGGGCACGGCCGGGTCGGCATTGGCGCGCAAAAAGTCGTCCCAGCCCCAGATGCTGAGATCCCAGAGTTCGCGCTCGGCGAAGTCCTGCGGCACCAGCCCGCGCTCGACCATGGTGCGCGCCCCGGGGCGGTCGCGCTCGTAGTTGGAGACGACGGGAAAATCGACCTCGATCACCTCGGCGCCAAGCCGCTTGAGATCGGCCGCTGCCTGCTCCCACAGGGCAAGCACCGAGGCGCGGGTTTCGATCGGCGCATCGGCCTCGCTGTCGCGGCCGATATACATTCTGGGCACGCCCAGGCGCTTGCCTTTCAACGACCCCGCCAGTGCGAGATCGGTATAACGGGGCGGCCGCACATCGGAGCTTTTCGGCAGCTTGACCCAGGGCTGCGCGCGCCAGAAATCGCCTCGTGTCTCGGGATCGTCGGCGACGATCACATCGAGCAGTTCGAGCATGTCGGGCACGCTGCGCGCATGCGGCACGACGACATCCATGGTCGGCACCAGGGGCCAGTTGCCGCGCACAGAAATGACGCCGCGCGACGGCGTGTAGGCGACCAGCGCATTGTTGGTGGCCGGCGCGCGGCCGGACGACCAGGTTTCCTCGCCAAGCCCGAAGGCGCAGAAGCTGGCCGCTGTCGCCGTGCCGGAGCCATTGGACGAACCCGATGCGAAGGCGGCGGTGAGATAATCGCCATTGTACGGACTTTCGGCGCGGCCATAGACGCCGCGCTGCATGCCGCCATTGGCCATTGGCGGCATGTTGGTCAGCCCGATCAGCACCGCACCGCCGGCGCGCAGCCGGGCTATGGTGAAGGCATCCTCATTGGCAATGAGATGCTCGAAGGCCGGCGAGCCGGCGGCCACCGTCAGGCCTGCAACCTTGTAGCTGTCCTTGGCGGTGTAGGGGATGCCGTCGAGCGGTCCGAGCACGGCGCCGTTGCGGCGCCGCTGGTCGGAGGCCGCCGCCTGCTCCAACATGTCAGGGTTGAGCACCGGGACGGCATTGAGGCTGATGCCGTGCCGGTCGAAATGCGCGATGCGCCTGAGATACGCCCCGACCAGTTCGACGCTGGTGACGGTGCCGTCATCGAGCGCGCGGCGCAGTTGGTCGATCGTCGCTTCGACGAGGTGAAGGCTGGCGTCGGTCATCACGGATCCCACATTTCCACGCACCATGGATGAGCGAGGCCGCAGGCTTCGGCAAGAGCCTATCGCGGTCTTCTCGGAACTTTTGTCCGGCTGGCGGTTTTGGATGTATGGTGCGATTCCGGAATGGCCAGAAGGGTGTGCCGATGACCACGAAATGCGTTGCGATCCTAGCTCTCGCGGTTGCTACGGGCGCGAGTCTTTGCGCCCCGGCCTTGGCTGGCGACCGGCATTACGACCGCCGGGTCCACTCCGAACGCTACGTTCCCGCCGAAGGCGATCTCATCGATATCCTGTTCGGCGGTCCGCACTACTACGATCAGCAGTTGGTGACGACGGCGGCTGGCGCGTGCTCCTACCATCGCGTTGGACCCGACGCGAATGCATTGAACAAGATCAACGATCATCACTGCGGGAAATAAGGCAGTAGGGCAGTAGGGCAGTAGGGCAGTAGGGCAGTAGGGCAGTAGGGCAGTAGGGCAGTAGGGCAGAGGGAGCGCCTCAACGCTGGCCGCTCTCCTTCATACGCTCGATGATTTCGGCCATCAGCGCCAGGTCGCGGCGGGAATCGGCGAGGTCGGTCAGCGGCTTTGTTCCTTCGGCGATGTGGCGGTGGAAAATCTCGAGTTCATTCGAGAAAGCATCGCCGTAGAGAGGGCCGAAGGCTTTCGTCACCGGGCCGAGCGGGCCGGCATCGGTAACCTCCAGCCGCGTCGGCAGGCTGCGGATGTAGGGCGTGTCGTAGATGATGCGCACGCGCCTGGTGTTGGAGCGCACCTCGATCATTGCGTCGAACAGGCCGAGATCGTCGACCACCGCGTCGTAGAGACAAGCGAAATGGCCGTAGTCGAAGGTGACTGATGTGTTGGCGCCGCCATTGGTGCGGTGCGCGGCCAGCACGCGCGCCGGCTCGCCGATCAGCCCGCGCATCGCTGAAATGTGGTGCGAGGAAAGCGCCGTCAGCCCGCGATAGGCGCGCACCAGGTCGGCCGGCGCGTCGGCACCGACGACTTCGCGGATCAGCGCGTCGCGCTCCTTGGCGCCACGCGCCAGCAGGGCCGGGTCTATGTCGTTGGGATAGAGGACGTTCTGGCTCTTCTTGAGGAAATGCCGGCCCTCCGAGATCAGGTCGAAGATGCGGACATGGGTGATGTCGGCGAAGGCCGGCAGCTCGTCCCTGGCGGCCAGATATGCCGGCGCGTAGCGGCGCATATAGCCGACGAACAGGGTCTTGTCGTAGTCCGGCATCAGCGCCAGCAGATCGTCGATCTCGCGCACCGTCAGACAGGCGGGCTTTTCCAGCAGGATGTGCTTGTTGGTGGCAATCGCCGCGTGCACGAAGCGGCTGTGGGTGTCGTCGGATGACAGCACGAACACCGCGTCGATGTCGGGTGACGCTATTAGCGCCTCGGCCGTCTCGAAGGTTCTTGCCGTCGGGTGTTGCGAGGTGCACAGCGCCACCAGGCTGGGCGACACGTCGTACACGCCCATGCCGACGGTTGCGCATGTTTTATAAAAAATTTACACGCGTCAAGATTTAAAATGTGCGTAGCGATTTTTGACTGCGCGCCCTGCGGGCATGACTGTCCTGCCGGCATGCGCTACAACCAAGGCGCGAAAAAAACTGCCGGCCTAGGGAACCACTAGGGGGATGTCCGCGTTGGTCGCTACTTTTGTGCAGAGGGAGGTTTGGGGTGGGGCGTTTCGAAATCGTGGAAGAGCCAACGGGTACGTTTTCGATTTTCGACACCGTCACGGAATTGCCGGCAACGGCCAAAGGGGGCGTGTGCATTGGGCTTTATCGGCACGAAGTGCCTCTGGCACTGCTTGCAGCGGTTGAAACGGTCCAGCCCGGCCATTTTTCGCTCCTGCCCTCATTGTCGGTGTTGAACGACTGGCGGGCTCATCGAGACGATCTGCTGGCATGAGCAAAGCTGCCCGATGTCGCATCAAAAATCATACGGTATGGGAAATCACGCCCTGTTGTCGAAAGCGGCGGTGAGGCATGGAAAGCAAGGGGAGGTTGCAGTGCGTTGGGAGGTGAAGCAATGTCTGATCAGGACGACCTGATCCGAGCTGCCATCGGACGGCTGCTCGCCGAGAAGACAGGCGCCGCCGTCATATCGATGAGAGAGAGCGTCACCGAGCTTCTGGCGCTGACCGGTGCCGCACTCGACGAAAGACTCCAAGACCTGCTGCTGGAAATGGCCGAAGTCCGCGGCATGATGGTCGCTCTCGACTTCTGAACATATCCGGCTGGGATGCCGCAGCATGGACCGGCAGCGCTTTCATCGCCGGCAGCCTCGGACAGGCAGCTTTGGACTTCCGATGAAGATAGCTGACCAAAGCCGAGAGTAGCGGTCGAACAATTTCGCGGGCGACCGGCAGTGTGATCGCCGGCCGCCGTCCAATGCACTATGCCATGGCGGCCAATGCGGCCGCTTTGACCGACAGGGTCGGGTGGACCATCACCCCGAATGCCGAGACAAATGCTCGTAAAGATTCGGGTTGGTGCGGGTTGAACTACTGAGCCCATGACTGATATTCGATTGTTGGGGTCTGACATGGGCGGCAAGATTGCGTGCGAACTACTGCGGATGAAATCGGTTCCATTGGCTCGACAACGACGCCGGTGCGGGAATTGACGCCTGCCGAGCGCGACCGGATGTTTGCCTTGTATGAGACCTACTACGAGGCAGTCGATCGCAATGTCTTCGAACGTGATCTCGCTGAAAAGGATGCTGTCGTGATCATCCGGTGCGACCGGGAGATAATCGGCTTTTCGACTTACCTTGTCAGACCACAGACCGTCGGCGGGGAGACTGTTCACTATCTCTTCTCCGGCGATACTGTTCTCCATTCCGCGCGTTGGGGCGACCCCGTGTTGCTGCGCGGTTTCTTTCGCGCGGCCGGCGCCGCCAAGGCCGGGGTGGCGGGCCGGTTGTTCTGGTTCTCCATCATCGGAGGGCATAGGACGTTCCGCATTCTCCCCAATTTTTTCTGCGACTTCGTTCCAGCCGTCGATGGTCCGGTTTCGGCCCGCCTGCAGACGATCCGCGATGCCATCGCAACTGCCCGATACGGGCGTCAATTCGAGCCGTCGACCGGACTGATAGACTTCGGCCTGTCGCAAGGCCACTTGCGGGAACAGTGGGCAGATGTCGAGGAAACAGCATTCCGCAACCGTTTTGCCGCCTTCTTTCTCCAGGCCAATCCCTTCTACTTCCGAGGTGTCGAACTTGCCTGCCTCGCGGAATTCGAACTCGGCAATCTGAAGCGCTACGCCGCCGCGAGTTTCGCCGAAGGGCTGCAAGATGGGCGCTGAAGCCTGGGCACGGATTGCCGGCGCGACCGCTGCCGGGGATGCCGGTTTTCGGGCGCGGCTCGATCAACTTGAGGCCACGCAGCGCTCCCTCTTGCGGCGGCTCCTAGAAGCCAATCCTGCGACTGTGTTTGGTGGTGACCACAACTTCGCCAACGTCGCTTCGGCCGAGTCCTTTCGCGATCTCGTGCCGATCCGCGGCTACGAGGCCTTGTCGCCATACATCAATCGTGTCGTCGCCGGAGAGGAAAATGTGCTGACTGCCGAGCCGGTCCGGTTTATCGAGCAAACCGGCGGCAGTTCCGGTGGCGCGAAATACATCCCTTATACCGACACGGGCCTGCAGGCCTACACCGATTGTCTCTATCCCTGGATGTCGGAACTGATACGGCGCCGGCCGGGCGTTGCGCAAGGGCACAGCTATTTCGCGCTAAGCCCGGTAGGCCGCGGCGCAAGCGAGCGCGTCGGTGCGCGCAGGTTGGGCAGTCCCGTTCCTTTTGCTTATTTCGGCGCCTTGCGCGACAGCCTGATCCAAGTTTCGGCGGTGCCGATGGATTTGAGGCTGCTCAGCGATTTCGCCGAGTGGCAAAGGCAGACCTGCCTGCACCTGCTGGCGGCCGAGGATCTGAGCCTGATCTGGGTCTGGAGCCCGACCTATCTCACCGAAATCCTGCGCGCGATGCAGCGCGATGCCGAGAGCCTGTTGCCGGAGCTCGCGGACAGGCTGGGCGCCGTGCGGCCGGCGGACGTGGTGCGCCGCCGCATTGCTGCGCTGGAGGGCGCGCTTGGAAGTTCGCAGCTGTCGGCGATCTGGCCTCGCCTCGACACGATCAGCTGCTGGACAGACGCTTCCAGCAGTGGCTTTGCCGCCGCATTGCAGGCGCAATTTCGGCATGTCTTCATCCAGTCCAAAGGGCTGATGTCTACCGAAGCTGCCGTTTCATTTCCCTATGGCGACGGGTCCGGGTGCATCCTGGCATCGCAAAGCGGGTTTTTTGAATTTGTCGATGACAGCGGTGCCAGCTATTTCGCGTGGCAGTTGGAGGCAGGCCTGACCTACCGGCTTATCGTGACCACCGGCTCCGGCCTCTATCGCTACGATACGCAAGACATGGTCGAAGTCACCGGGTTCACCGGCGACACGCCGCGCCTGCGTTTCAGCGGGCGTATCGGCATGGTGTCCGATCTCTGTGGCGAAAAGCTCACGGAAGCCTTTGTCGTGCGGTCGCTGGCCGAGGCCGGTCTCGATCATCGTACCTATTCGCTGCTGGTGGCGGTCGCGACGCCGCACCCGCACTACCGGCTTTTCGTCGAGACCGGTCCGGGGCCGGCCGTTGAGGTGCTTGGCGGTGGCCTCGACCATGCGCTCAAGGCCAACCCGCAATATGAGTATGCCCGCCGCATCGGCCAGTTGGGGCCGCTGCGGACGACCGGCGTGGACGACCTCTATGGCAGGCTGAAGCGCCACCGCATGAAGGGCGGCACGAGCATTGCCGGAATGAAGGCGCCGGTTCTGCTCACTCGATCGGACGCAGCGCTTCTCGCGGCGCTCGGGGCGGACAAGGAGGACGCTTAGGATGATGCGGCATCCCGTGTCGCGGAAATGGGTCGCGCAAAGGCATGAAAACCGGACAAGCGACCATCCGGTCAGGCTGTCAGCCGCAACGCCAGCGCATCCAGGCCGCGGATCGAGGAATTGTCCATCCAACGTGCAGCAACAGGCTCGATGGCTCTCCAGTGGGTGAGTGCGGCTTCCAGCACCGCGACACCTTCCATTTCGGCCAGCGCCCTGCCGATGCAGACATGCGCGCCCCGGCCGAAGGCCAGGTTCTGCCTGCCGGCCCGGCCGAGGTCGAAACGCGATGCGTCGGCAAACTGGGCCGGGTCGCGGTTGGCAGCGCCGACAAGCAGCACCATCAGCCGGTTCTTTTCGATTTCCTGGCCGCCGATGATTACAGGCTCGAGCGGCCAGCGGCAGATCTTCTGCACCGGGCTTTCCAGCCGCAGAGTTTCGGCAACGGCACTGGCAGCAAGCCGGCGGTCGGCCCGCAGGGCCGCCCACTGGGCGGGCTGGTGAGCAAGATGGAACAGCATGTTGCCGATGAGGTGCACCGTGGTCTCGTGGCCGGCGAAGGCCAGGAAGGCGATGTTGCGACCGGCAGCCGTCAGCCCCAACGCATCGACGAGGCCGGCCAGCCCGGTCAGCAGCGGCGGCATTCGCCCAGCGGCAAGCAGATGGCGCAGATGCTCGACGAAGTAGCAGGACATCTCGTCGGCGGAGTTGGCGCCGCCGAACGCATCATCGAAACCAGTGTCGAGAAGGGCGCGGATCGAACCCGACCATGCCCGGACCATCGGCATGTCCTGGTCCGGTACGCCAAGCAGGCGGCAGATGACACGTTCGGGCACGGCGCGCGTGAAGGCGGCCACGACTTCGGTCGTCCCGGACAAGCCGGAATCGCCCATGAGGTCTTCGATCGTTTCAGCTACAATGAGACGCAAAGCCGGCATGCCCTTGCCGACAAAGGGCTGCTGCAGGGCCTGGCGCAGGGCGGCGTGAGCGCTGCCCTCCTGATAGATCAGCCAGTCGCGGATCGCGGAATCCGAATCCGCCATTACATCGGCCGGCGGCACGTGCGAAAGCTTGCGATTTGCGAGGCTGCTCGAAACGAGATCGTAGCCGGTGAGATAGACATCGCCCCACGGCGCCTGCCAGACCGGAGCGTGCCGTCGCATTTCATCGTGGATAGCATAGGTGTCCGTGGCACCTTCGAAAGCACCGGCGCGAATCACTTGCCAGGGATGCCGGCCGGATTTGAACAGAGCATTGGAGGGGAATTCGGTATGCATTGCGTTGGGGGAAGTCCAATCTTGTCGGCTAAGACAGTCGTGTGTCATGCATGCCAGGATATCGACGCCCGGCCATGACCAACAATCAGGGGCCGATCTACTATTTCTGCACACGCCAACACGCTTACACGATGGGCGTACTGCTTGGCTATTACCAGCATGGGCTTGGTGATCTTGTTCGGATCATTCCCTACGAGCTGGCCGCGAGGCTCGGGCCCCTCTCTCCGGGCACCTTCGTCTTTACGGATTTTGAACGGCTGGCGCCGGCGCAATTGCAGGCGGCGGTCTCACTTCATGAGCGCATCGCCTCGCTCAATCCAGGCCTGTTGCTGCTCAACGATCCAGCAATCGTGCCAAGTCGCTTTGACTTGCTGAAACGCCTGAAGGCCGCGGGCCTCAACCATTTCGATGTGCATCGGCTGGGTGAGCGCAAGTCCGTACGCCGCTTTCCAGTTTTCGTGCGCTGGGAAAGCCAGCATGAGCCGCCGCTGACCGGGCTGATCCACGCCGCGGATGCGCTGGAAGCAGCGATTGCCCGTCTGCCGGGCCATGTCCGTCAAGACCCGGACCTGATGATCGTCGAATACGGCGCGGCTCCCTCGGCCGATGGGCGGTTCCGCAAATACTCGGCTTACAAGGTCGGCCCAACCGTCTATCCGCAGCACTGCTTCATCAATGAGAACTGGTACATCAAGTTTCCGAGCACCCGCTTCACCGAAGCCGATAGGGCCGAAAGCCGCGCTTACGTGGACGACAATCCGCATGCCGAGCAGATCGGGCGTGTCTTCGCCCTGGCCGGCATCGACTATGGGCGCATCGATTACGGCATCGTCGACGGCCAGGTCCAGACCTTCGAAATCAATAATAACCCGTCCGTTCTGACGCGGCCGCCTGGCTGGGACGCGGGGGTGGATTACAGCCGCTACGCCGAGATGCACGAGCGGGCTCTGCGTGGCATCATGCGCCCGGTCTCGGGCCCCGACCTTTTACTCGGCAACGGTACCATGAGCGTCGATGCCATCCACGCCGATGCCATGCATGCGGTGCGGCAGAGGATTGCGGGATTCTCCCGGCGTCGGCGCCTGTCCCTGCGACCGCTCAAGAAGCGGCTGGCGCGGCTGTTTGGCTGGGGGTGACATGAGCGCAATTGGGCTTCACATTTAATGCAATGCAGCCCCTAATCGCTCCACTGCCCACGCGGCGCGGCATCATGCTTCTTCCGCCCTATCGCCAACATTGCCGGCATGTCGCGGATCGTCGCCGCGACAGCGCGCCTCGCCAAACCTTGGCTCTTTTTCCGACCCTCAAACGTCTTAGCTACAGTGAAGCTAAGGAGCAGGGTCGATGAGCCTCAGGAATAAAAAAATCGTGGTCACCGGTGGCAGCCGTGGGCTTGGCCTCGGATTGGTCGAGGCGCGGTCGAACAGGGCACCAGCGTGACGGTCGTTGCCCGTGGCGTCGAGGCGCTGGATGCGGTCGGTGCGCGGCTTGGGGTCGCCACTATCCGCGCCGACGTTGCGGAGGAGGGCGCGGCCTATCGCATTCTTAGCGAGGTTCGTCCTGACGTCGTGGTCCTGAATGCTGGTGCCACGCCCCGGATGGGCCGGTTGGACCAACTGAGCTGGGAAGATTTTTCAATCGCTTGGGAAACCGACGTCAAGGCCGGGCTATACTGGCTGCAGGCGGCGCTCAACCTGCCGCTCAAGCCGGGCAGCCGTGTTCTGGTGGGATCGAGCGGTGCCGCCGTCACCGGGTCGCAGTTGTCGGGCGGCTATGGCGGCGCCAAGCGCATGCTGTGGTTCATGGCGAAGTACGCCAACGGCGTTTCGCAGGAGAAGAAGCTCGGCATCCGCTTTCAGGCGATCGTGCCGCGGCAGATGATCCTCGGCACCGGAACAGGCGATGCGGCGGCCGGCGCCTATTCCGGATCCATGGGCATCACGCCCGAACAATTCGTCACCCGCTTCGGTGCGCCGATGCCGCCCCGAACCTTCGGCGACAGGGTGGTTTCCGTGCTGGAAGACCCGCAATATGCGGAGGGCATCGTCTTCGGCCTCAATGGCGACGCGGGCGTAACCGTGATGGAGGGGGCTGCGGCTTGAGCGAACGAGATCCTGCCGTGGACCGCGACCGACGGGAAGGGCTGCTTGCCCTTGCCGCCGCGATGCGGCCAGAGCTGCACCGCTATTGCGCGCGCCTGATGGGCTCGGTCATCGACGGGGAGGATGTCGTGCAGGACACGTTTGCGCGGGCCTTCGTTGCGCTGAATGAGCTGGGCGAGGTGCCGCAGCTCAGGCCCTGGCTGTTCCGCGTCGCCCACAACCGTGCGCTGGACCTGCTGCGCAGCCGCGCGACCCGCGCGGCGGAGCCTATCGAGGCGGCGCTTGAAATTGCCGACGACACCAAAGCCGACCCGGTGGAGATGCTGATGCGCAGGCAAGCTATACAGACCGCAGTGTCGCGCTTCGCGGAGCTTCCGCTGCTCCAGCGCAGCGTCGTCATCCTCAGAGATGTGCTCGACGAGCCGCTGGCCGAGATCGCTGCTTTGCTCGGCATCACCGTCGATGCGGTGAAAGGGCACTTGGCGCGCGGCCGCGCCCGGCTTAGGGAAGTCAGTGCGCAGGCCAGTTCGGCTCCCGATGCGCGTATCGCGTCGGCCGCCGTGGTCCGTTATGCGACCCTGTTCAACCAGCGGGATTGGGACGGCTTGCGCGCCCTGCTTGCCGACGACGTCAGGCTTCATCAGTCCCTGCATGCGCCGCGCTCGGGTGCGGCGGATGTCGGCGTGTTCTTCACGATCTACGCCAAAAGCGACCGCGTGTGGCTGACGCCGGCCTGGCTCGACGGCCGCGAGGTGATCGCTGTGTTCGAAAGCCATGCCGACCAGAAACCGCGTCATTTCATGTGGCTGGAGTGGCGAGAAGGTCAGATCAGCTTCATCCGCGACTATCGCTATGTCAGCCATGTTACCGACGATGCCGAGCTGGTGCTGGCCAAGGACGCCAGGTCCTTCGGTCGCGGCACCGGGCACTGAAGAGCGGGCGCGCATCTGACCATCATACGGGCGGTGCTGTTCCTGCCAAGGGGCCGATGCGGGGCTGGGCGTCATACCGCATGAGAATGACTTTGACGTGCCCACGCGTGGTACGCCCTTAACTCTGCTCGATCAGCGCGCGCGCCGCAGCTTTCCCTGCCGCAAGGATACGATCCGACAATTCCGTTCCCTCCACGGCACGGGCCAGCTGAAGCGTGCCAATGAGGGTCGCAAAGATAGCGAACGCAACGCCCTCCGGATCAGGAGTTTGCGGCGGCAGCTCTACCGACACCTGGTGCACCTGGGTCAGCAAACGCTCGGTATAAAGCTGACGCGTTTCGGGTGGCTCGCGGGCGATTTCCGCCAGCAAGGCGGCAGAGGCGCAGCCCTTCCCGGGGTTATCCCGATGCGCCGCCGACAGATATGTGTCTATGGCCATTGCCAAGCCGCCGGAGGCCAATGCTTGCCGTATCTCGTCGGACTGATCCTCGAGAGCTGCAGCGACCGTTTCACGGACAAGCGCCGCCTTTGATTGAAAGTGGGGATAGAAAGCCCCGTTCGTCAGCCCGGCGTCGCCCATGATGGTTGCCAGTCCGGACGCCGCTATGCCGTTTTTCCGAAAGCGTTCCGCGGCGACCTCCAGGATCCGGCCGCGCGAGGCGTCCTTCCTGCCCTTTTCGTAGCGCATGGCTGCTATTCCTTTCTGCTATTGCATTATGGCCATAATCTGATATTACGACTGTAATTTAACGGATGAAAAAAAGCTAGCCCCCCATGAGTTTGGAGCACGAAATGAAAACGAATGCCGGAAAAACCGCCGTTGTGACCGGGGCCTCTTCGGGCATTGGCCGCGCCAGTGCCGAAGCCCTTGCGCGGGCCGGGTTCACCGTCTTTGGAACCAGCCGGCGCAAGGCCGGCAACGATCCGGACGGGGTGACCATGCTGATCTGCGACGTGACCGACAGTGAGGCCGTTGCCGCACTCGTTTCGACGGTGCTCTCGCAGACCGGCCGGATCGACCTCTTGGTCAACAATGCCGGCGTCGGCCAGCTTGGAGGCGCCGAGGAATTCTCGATTGCCCAGGTGCAGGCCCTGTTCGACGTCAATCTGTTCGGCGTCATCCGCATGACCAATGCGGTGCTGCCGTCGATGCGGCAGCGTGGCGAGGGGCGCATCATCAATATCGGCTCTGTGCTGGGACTGGTGCCGGCGCCGTATTCAGCGCATTATTCGGCGGTCAAGCACGCGCTCGAGGGCTATTCGGAATCGCTCGACCACGAGGTTCGCGCCTTCAACATCCGCGTTTCGGTCATCGAGCCGGCATTCGTTCGTACTGTCTTCGACCAGAACGGGATCCAGCCGGATTCGCCGTTGCAGGAATACGATCAGGCCCGCGCTACGCTGGAAGCGCTGCTTCGCGACGTGATGCCTGTCGCCGACCGGCCGGAAATGGTGGCGCAAGTGGTCGTCAAGGCAGCGACCGATGCCCGTCCGCAACGGCGCTACACCGCCGGCAAGGCTGCGCGCCAGGTCAGCCTGCTGCGTCGCTTTGCTCCCGCGGGGATATTCGACAAGAGCCTGCGGAAACAATTCCGCCTGCCCGTTTGAACACAGCGAGCAGAGGATTTCACGCACATGCGACACACCAAAATCACTCTCAGAAAGTCACTGCCATGAAGGCATTCGTCGTCGACAAGTACAGCAGGAACGGCACTCTGCGGCTAGCCGAAATGCCGGAGCCGAAACTCGGGGACAGCGATGTCCTGGTCGAGGTCCACGCGGCGGCGGTGAACCTGCTCGATTCCAAGGTCAAAACCGGAGAGTTCAAGCTGATCCTGCCCTATCGCCGGCCCTTCATCCTGGGTCACGACGTGGCCGGGAGGGTTGTGCGCGTGGGATCGAAAGTCCGCAAATTCAAACTCGGCGACGACGTCTATGCGCGGCCGCGCGATGGCCGGATCGGAACGTTCGCCGAGTTCATAGCCATGGATGAAGCCGACGTGGCCCTGAAACCCGGGAACCTCAGCATGGAGGAGGCGGCCTCGATCCCGCTGGTCGGCCTGACCGCCTGGCAGGCGCTCGTCGAAAGGGCCAAGCTGAAGAAGGGACAGAAGGTCTTCATTCAAGCTGGTTCCGGCGGCGTGGGGACATTCGCCATCCAACTGGCAAAGCATCTCGGCGCGACCATTGCGACCACCGCCAGCGCGGCGAGTGCCGGTCTGGTCAAGGGGCTCGGCGCCGATATCGTCGTCGACTACAGGAAAGACGATTTCGAGAAAGTCCTTTCGGGCTACGACGTCGTCTTGAACAGCCAGGACGCCAAGACACTTGAAAAATCACTGAATGTGCTGAAACCGGGTGGCAAGCTCATCTCCATCTCCGGCCCACCGGATCCGGAATTTGCCAGGGAAAAGGGACTGAACGTGGTGCTGAGGCTGGTGCTTCGCCTGCTGAGCCGCGGTATTCGAGCGAAAGCCAAGCGCCGTGGCGTGACGTTCTCGTTCCTTTTCATGTGGGCGCAGGGCGAGCAGCTGAGCAAGATCGCATCGCTCATCGAATCCGGCGCGATCCGCCCGGTCGTCGACCGGATATTTCCCTTCGAGGCGACCAATGAGGCGCTGGCCTATGTCGAAACAGGACGCGCCAAGGGCAAGGTCGTCATCAAGGTCAGATAGCAACTCAGCCCCGATCGAGGTCAGCCGCGCCGGGCTGCGTCGATCGCCGCGACGTCGATCTTTGTCATCTCCATCATCGCATCAAAGGCGCGTTTGGCTTCCTCGCCGCCGGCCGCCATGGCCTCGGTCAGCGTGCGCGGCGTGATTTGCCAAGACACGCCCCATTTGTCCTTGCACCAGCCGCACACGCTCTCCTGGCCGCCATTGCCGACGATGGCATTCCAGTAGCGGTCGGTTTCCTGCTGATCGTCGGTGGCGATCTGGAACGAGAAGGCCTCGTTCTGCTTGAATGTGGAGCCGCCGTTCAATCCGATGCAGGGAATGCCGGCGACGGTAAATTCGACCGTCAACACGTCGCCTTTCTTGCCGGACGGAAAATCGCTCGGCGCACGGTGAACGGCGCCCACGCTGGTGTCGGGAAAGGTCTCTGCGTAGAAGCGCGCCGCAGCCTCGGCGTCCTTGTCGAACCAAAGGCAAATCGTGTTCTTCGGTATCTTTGGCATTGCATGTTCCTTTCGGCGTTGGAGTTGGCGGAGGTCAACCCAGGAGATTGCGTGCCGTGCGCATGAAGATCCTCGACCCGATCGGGATCAGGTCGTCGGGAAAGTCATAGTCGGGATTGTGCAAGGCGGGGTGCCGCTCGCCCGCACCGAGGAAGAACATCGCCGACTTGGCACTATGGCCGAACAGGCCGAAATCTTCCGAGGCGCGCATCGGCAGGGCCTCTTCGCCGTGCGATACGCCCTCTTCATCGAGCGCGCGCCGCAGATGCTCCACCGCGTCCGGCGCGTTGACGCTGGCGACGAAGATCTCGTGATAGTCCCAGCGGGCGGTAAGGCGATGCTCGCCCGCGATCCTGGCGACCAGTGCTTCGGCAGCAGCACAAAGGTTCGCCATGCGCTCGTCACGCCGGGTGCGCAGCGTTGCCCACACCTGCGCATGAGCAGGCGCGATGCCGAACACGGCTTCGCCCATCGCGGCATGGGTGACGGTCAGCATGGAGAAGTCGTCGTCGGCGAAGGTTCCGCGCCCGAGCGCCGGCAGCGCCGGCATCAGCTCACTGATCGCCAGCATCGGCGAGGTGCCGGTCTCCGGCATGGATGAATGGGCGGTCTTGCCCTCCAGCACGATGCGCATGCCGCGTGACGCACAGTTGACCACGCCGGGCTTGAGCCGCACCTCGCCGAACGGCACGCCAGGCAGGTTGTGCAGCGAGAAAGCGAAATCCGGCGCGATCTCGCCGAAGCGGGGATCGGCAACGACGCCGGCTGCGCCATTGCCGGTTTCCTCCGCCGGCTGGAACATCAGCACGACGCGGCCACTTGCAGGCCGCTCGCGCCCCAACTGCCGGCCGAGGGATGCCAGGATGGCGGTGTGTCCGTCATGGCCGCACATATGCGACTTGCCCGGCACGCGCGACGCATGCGGCACGCCTGAAAGTTCTTCGATAGGCAAGGCATCGAGTTCCGAACGGAACAGCACCGTCGGCCCTGCTTTGCCGCTGTCATATGTGACCGCGACGCCGTGCCCGCCGAGCTGTGTCAGCACCTTGTCCGGCCCCGTATCGGCGAGGAAGGCGACGACCTCCTTTGCCGTCTTCTCCTCTTCATTCGAGATTTCCGGATACTGGTGCAGCTGGCGCCGCCACGCCGTCAACTCGACGATGTCTCGGTTGGTCAGAGTCATGCTTTTTCAACCTCCGCTGCATTCTTCATCGACACGTCCAGGCACAGGGGTGCCGCAATGATGAATTGCTAGCGACAAAGGGCAGTTCCCGCCACAGTCCAAGTTTCAGGCTTCGGCAGGCCAGAAACGGCCGTTCTCCCGGCCATCCGCAGCCTATTGATTGATCTCGGGCTCGACGAGCTTTGCCAGATTTCTGAGCGATTCCTGCCAGCCGAGATAGCAGGCCTCGACCGGAATGACGTCCGGAATGCCGGCCTGGGTAATGTCGATTTCAGTGCCGACCGACACTTTTTTCAAGACCACGGTCACCCGTATCTCGCCGGGCAGGTTGGGATCGTCGAACCTGTCGGTGTAGAGCAGGCGCTCGCCCGGAACGAGTTCAAGGTATTCGCCGCCGAAGGCGTGGCTGTCGCCGGTGGTGAAATTGCGGAACGACATCTTGAACGTGCCTCCGACCTTTGCCTCGAAATTATGGACCGTGCAGGTGAAGCCGTTTGGCGGAAGCCACTTGGCCAGCGCGTCCGCTTCAACGAAGGCGCGATAGACCTTTTCAGGGCTGGTCGTCAGAACGCGGTGCAAACGTACGGTGCCGGGCATTGCTGGATCCTTTCATGAATGCCTGTTCGATACCCCAAGGACGGACGAAGCCTAGCCAGTCCGACATTGGTTTGCGAATTTTTTGACGGGAGGCGGCCTGCCTACGCCGCGGACATGCGTTCGACCCCGAGCTATCAACACGAAGCTCGGGCGAGGCGGCGGATGAACTGCACCGGCTTCGGAGCTGGCGCTCACCTGCTAAATCGAGTTCCTGAGCCATCTTGTTGTTCGGGCGTGTTTTTGTCGATTGCCGCGAACGGCCGCGCGTCCCCGTCAATGCTTCGAACGCCGCCAAATAGGGCAGCGCGTCTTTGCCGTCCATGTGCCGATCATTAGAATTTGCATCTGATCAGAGTTGATTTCCTATCAAGCCGTTAATGCGGCCATGCTGTTAATCAGCATTTGCTAATGAGTCTTTCGAACCTGAGGCAAGCAATGACCAAGAATCTCGGCAATGCACGTCATACGCCGGCGAAGGACCCGCAGGTCTCCCTTCTGGGCAAAGCCGCGCCGGCGCTGTTTCCGCTGGTCGTGGCGGCACTGGGTTACATGGTTGGCAAGCAGTTCTTCGGCATCTAGGCGCGAAGTTCCGTTCCCTCAAACGTCTCGGCGGACCGACCATCTCAGCGCGCGGGCCGCCGTTTGCGTTGCAGCGGCGTGTTGCCGGGCATCAACGTCAAACATGCACGTCGCCAAAGGACAGTTCGCCGTCGTTATCGGCCGTGAAAAAGACGATGGCAAGCAACCCGACATAGAATGCGGCCACGACAACCACGATCGCCACACCGGGAACGGGGCCAAGGGCGGCGCTGTCTACGGCTTCGCGAAGCGAACCGGCAAAGCCGGTCCTGACGCCCACGGTTTGAAGGCTGGGGGTGGATATCTTGAGCACCCAGGCCAGCAAGAGGATCAGGAACAGGTAGATGTAATTTCGCCGCAGCCGACGGGCCAGCGCGACGCGCTGCGACAGCAGGAACTTCGGCGCGCGTAGGCCTTCCCCGACGATGAGCAGCCAGTCCGAGGCAAAGTCGGGCTGTGGGGAAAAGATCTGCGCGAAATAGTGGCGCTCGAACTGGCGTACGCGCGCCCGATAGAAATCGAAGAACCGATAGCGGCGCGCCTCGATCCATAGCAGCAGCAAGATCAGCAGCATGGCGAAAAGCAGCACGCCGTGATGCGCACTGGCCGTCGACAGCGATACCGAAAGCAGCGCCGCCACCACCGTGATTGCCCAGTTGGTTGTCCTGTCCAGCCGGTCGCGCCATCCCGCCATGCGAGCGATCTCGGCGCGGTGAAAATGCGACAGCGTGTTGACGCGCTCCGCCGATGAAAGGACGGGGCCAGCGGGCTGTGCCGACGCGTCGTTCATGGCATCCTCCGGCAAGGAACAGAACGGCCTGCCAGCGGCATTGTTCCCTGTCCTCGAGACCGCCGATCCAGCCGACCAGCCGCGCGTTGACGCCGAGGCGGCTCCGGTCCAGCAGACATCAAGCTGGCGGTTGACCACTGTTTCGCGACATGCCGATCGAAGGGGCACGACTGATGTGGACAGCACCGGTGACGCAGGCACCTGCATGCACCAATCACATTACATTACGAGGTCTTGACCCACCCGCGACGGAGTCCAAAATCCTCCGCACCAGTGCCGACGAGGCGCCGGCTTCACGGGCGCCGCGCGGGTCAGGGGCGGTGGCCCTCGGGCAGGCTCAGGTGCGCGAGCCCCCGCCACTGATCCAGGCGTTTCCAACTGGACCGGAGCGCCAATGGCGCAGACGCGCATCGTCCGAGCATGGCAACCAGAGCATGCAAACGAACGATAGACAGGATCAAGAAAGGAGCAAATGCAATGACCATTCGTGATCTGATGCCATGGGGTCGCGATCCGAACCAGGTTCAGACCCTCTCAGGCGACCGCGATCAGGACCCATTCATGAGCCTGCATCGCGAGATGAACCGCCTTGTTGACGACATGTTCCGCGGTTTCGGTTCACGTCTTCCATCCTTGGGCAGGCTCTCTTCGGCGGGCGGTGGCTGGCCTAGCGTGGAAATCTCGGAAACGGACAAGGAAATCCGCGTGACCGCCGAGATACCCGGCATGGAGGAAAAGGACATAGAGGTGTTGCTCGATGACGGCGTCCTGACGTTGCGCGGTGAAAAACACGCCGAAACCGACGACAAGGAACGTCAGTTCTCCGAGCGATTCTACGGCCGCTTCGAACGTCGCATTCCGATCGGCTTCGAAGTCGAAGAAGACAAGGTCGCTGCCGATTTCCGCAACGGCGTGCTGTTCGTCACCTTGCCGAAATCCGAGAAGGCACAGAACAAGATGAGGCGCATCCCCATCGGCGGCAAGAGCACCAAGCACTAGAATGATTGGATGCCGGGCGGGAGGGTCACCCGCCCGGCATCGGCCGTTGAATTTTGCGCCGGTCACATGGACCCTTGAGAATCCCTCTGCCTTCGGCAACATGACGGCGACGGTAGAGGGTATGAAATGAACCAGCCGATTTCTGCCATATCGCCGCGCAAGTCCGTGCCGCGCAACACGCCGATGGCGCTGACCGAGGCGTTGGTCGCGCGCACTATGCGTGCTGTCGAGGATGCCGGGCCGACGCCGGGCATGGTTCACATGACCGACGCCGACTATGCGCGCATCCGCGACGAGGTGCTGGCCGGCGCTCCGGCCGGGCCGCTGAAACTATTTGCCTATGGCTCGCTGCTGTGGAAGCCCGCCGGCGAGGTGAGGGGCGGAGAACGCGCGGTGGCCAGCGGCTGGCATCGTTCGTTCTGCTTCACGGTGCAGCGTTTTCGCGGCACGGTCGAGCAGCCCGGCTTGATGATGGCGCTCGATCGCGGCGGCCAGTGCCAGGGCATGGTGTTCGAGATCGCGGAACCGGTGGCGGCCAACCTCGAAGCGCTGCTGCGCCGCGAAATGACCATCCTGCCCGCCGTCAACGTGCCGCGCTGGCTGCAGGTCAGGACCGAAGGCGGCCCATGTCGCGCGATTGGTTTCGTCGTCGATCCCGCCAATCCGCGTTATGCCGGCAAGCTCGACAAGCAGGCGATCGCGGCGACGCTGGTGACAGCCGTCGGTCATTGGGGCTCGGGCGCGCAATATCTATTCGAGACGATCCGCCACCTCGAAGCCTGCGGCATCCGCGACCGCAATCTGTGGCGGCTGCAGGAACTGGTGGCGGAAGAGATCGGGCTGACCGTCGCTCAGAAGTGATCCGCCCAGAAGTGATCCGCTCAGACGCGGCACGCTTCAGTCGTGTTTGGCTCCGGATGCTTGCAGGCCACAGCACCTTGCGAAGCAAATCTCTGATTTCGGAAGTCTCCGCAGTGAAGGTTTAATGAATTGAAAACAGTTCTGGGCCAACGATGACCTGAACACCGGCGCAGGACACGGTGCGCGTGGGCCAATCATGAAATCCTCGACCGGAGAGCACTACCCAGCGCTGGATCATGTTCGTGGCCTGGCGGCTTTTCTTGTCTTTACCTGGCATTTCCTTCATGCTTCTCCTGAAGGCCCCGTGCCTTATGACTTCGTGCCGGCTCTTCCTATCTTCAGCGTTCTGGATGAGGGCATACTGGCGTTTCCCTGTTCATGGCGCTTTCCGGCTACCTGTTCGCCAAGCTGCTCGATGGAAAGCAGATCAACTATCTGCCCTTCTTTGCCAACAGGGCCCTCAGGCTGCTTCCGCTTCTCCTGGTCGTGCTATGCATCGAGGCCTGCCGCAGGTACGTGGCCGGCCAGTCCCTCGACGGGTATTTCACGGGCGTCGGATTGGGGTTTCTTTTTCCCACCCTCCCGAATGGCGGCTGGTCGATAACGATCGAAGCGCACTTCTACCTGTTGCTGCCGTTCTTGCTGATGGTATCCAGGCGGTTTGTGTTCGCGCCCTTGCTGTTCATCGCGGCAGCCATTGTGCTGAGGTCCGTCCTGTATGTGCAGATCGGCGAAGTGCAGTCGGCGGCGTCCGCAACCATCATAGGCCATGCGGATCAGTTCCTGGCCGGCATTCTTGCCTTTCACCTGCGTGCCCACGCGAAGAACCAACACTGGCTGGCGCTGGCCGTTCTCATGGCTTTTTCGGGGTTCTTCTGGTGGTTCGATGCAGCCGGCGGATTTTACCAACTGGGCCGCTATCCGTCGCCTCATTGGATATGGATCATCCTGCCGACCCTGGAGGCGGCAGCCTATTCATTCGGCATCGCCTACTACGACACGAGCTTTTCGAGAAAGCGAACAAGCCCGCCATTCAGGGTACTGGAGAAGGCTGGGGCCTACAGCTATTCGATCTATCTTCTGCACCTGTTCTTCGTCATGCAATTGGCAGCGTTCATAGACACGAATGTCATGAGCATCAGCAATTTCTACGTCGCATGCCTCTGGTCCGCATTGTGCTTCGTGGCGACGATCCCGATCGGCTATCTCAGCTATACCTGCGTCGAGGCGCCATTCCTGCGCCTGCGTCTGCGCTATATGGACCAAAAGCCCGAAACCGCGGCATCGACCGCGGCTGAGCTTGGATCGGTCATCGCCGATACACCGACCTCGTTCAGCCGTCCCTGAGCCATACCAGCATCTCGCCGGGCTCGCGGTTGTTCCAGGCGAAATAGGGAATGGCGGTCAGTCGCGTCTCGGCGGTGGCCGGCGGCTCGGGCCTGTAGAGCCCGTCCTGCCAGCCGTCGGAGACATCGGCAAGTGCCGCGGTCGACAGCGTCACCACGCCGCCGAGAAGTTCCGGCCGGTGCTGCGCTTCGATGGTGGCCGTCCGCGGCAGCGTCAGGCGATGCGGCTGGCTGTCATTGTCTGATGCCTCGACGCAATAGATCAGCGGGCCGCGTGACAGCGCGACGCGGCCAGCATCCTGGCGCACCTGCGGGTTGGCATAAAGCCGCTCGATCGGCATTTCGAGATCGAGCCGGACATTGTCGCCCTTTTTCCATGTCCGCTTGATCGCGGCGTAGCCGTCGCTGGTGATATCCGCCAGCCTGATGGCTTCGCCGTTTATCTTCAACCCGGCACTGGCGCTCCAGGCGGGAATGCGCAGGTGCAAAGTGAACTCGACCGGCGCCCGCGGTTCGAGCATGATGTCGACGGCGCCGTCCCAGGGATAGCTGCTGACCTGCGTCAGGCTCACCGGGACGCCCGATATATCGAAGCGCGCGGTCGAGTCGCCATAGAGGTGGACGGCCAGCGCATCGTCGGCCAGGCTGTAGAAATAGCTGCCGATCGAGGCGACCATGCGCCCGATATTGGGCGGGCAGCACGGGCAGCGGTGCCACTTCCACCTGTTGTGCTTGCCCCGGCTTTCCAATGGATTCTCGTAGAAAAACAGCGAGCCGTCGAGCGACAGGCCCGAGATCGAACCGTTGTAGAGGGCGCGTTCCATCATGTCGGCGTAGCGCGCGTTCGGCCCCATGCCGAGCATGCGGCTGGCCCAGAACACCAGGCCGACCGCCGCACAGGTCTCGGCATAGGCGCTTTCGTTGGGCAGGTCGTAGTCGCTGGTGAAGCCCTCATTGTGCGCCGACGGCCCCAGTCCGCCAGTGATGTAGAGACTCTTGGTGGTGAGATCGTCCCACAGAAGGTCGAGTGCTGCTCGCAGCGTATCATCGCCATATTCGGTCGCGATATCGGCCATGCCGGAATAGAGGTACATCGCCCTGACAGCATGGCCGACGACCTTGTTCTGTTCTCGCACCGGGATATGCGACTGGCTGTATTCATAGGTTTTGAAATGATAGGCCTTCGGGTCGGCGCCGCGGGCGCGGGCCTCCTCGTCGAAATAATGCGGCTGCTGACCGCGCTGGTCGATGAAGTATCTGGCCAACTCCATATATTTCCGCTCGCCGGTCACCCGTGCCAGCTTGACCAGCGCCAGCTCGATCTCCTCGTGGCCGCAATAGCCCTTCTTCTTGCCGGGCTCCGGGCCGAGTACCGACGCGATGTGGTCGGCATAGCGGCACATGATATCGAGCAGCTTGCGTTTTCCCGTCGCCTGGTAGTAGGCGACCGCGCCCTCGATCAGATGGCCGGCGCAATAGAGCTCGTGGCAGTCGCGCAGATTGGTCCAGCGCTTGCCGGGCTGGATGCGTTGGTACCAGCTGGAGAGATAGCCGTCCTCCTGCTGCAGCCTGCCATACATGTCGATGACGGCGTCGATCTTCTTCTCCAGTTCGGGATTCTTGCGCCGGTACAGCGAATAGGCCGCGGTCTCGATCGTCTTGCCGAGATCGGAATCCCAGAACATCTGCGTGGTCACCGTCGATCCGGTGAATTCCGCGCCTTGGCGGTCGGCTTCGTCGGGAGAGGGCGAGTGGAAGGGGATGACTATGCCGGGCGAGGGACGGTCCGGATCGATCTGCTCCAGCATGCGGGCCTCCACGCAGCGCTCGTAAAGGATATCGGCGGTGCGGGCGGCGACAGCGTCGGCGCGATCGCCCCAGAAGCCGTGCACGTCGACCTGCGGCACCGGCAGCGGGCGGAAGGCGAGCTTCGGTTTCCCGGTTTTTGCGGATGGCGATGCGGTCATGAATTTACTCCATTCTATTTGACGGCCCCGGCCATCAGGCCGCGGATGTAGAAGCGCTGCAGCGCCAGGAACAGGATGAGGCACGGCACCATCATCACGGTGACGCCCGCCTGCACCGCGCCCCAGTCGATGGCGCCGAAGCGGCCCGACTGCAGTGCGGTCATCATCACTGGCAGCGTGAATTTGGATTGGTCGGTCATCAGCACGAGGGCGGCGAGGAATTCGTTCCAGGCGCCGAGGAAGGCAAACAGGGCGATGGTCACGACGCCCGGCCAGACCAGCGGCAGCATCACCTTCCAAAGCATGGTGAGATTGCCGGCGCCGTCCATGCGGGCGGCTTCCTCGATCTCGCGCGGCACCGCGTCGAAGGCGTTGCGCATCATGAAGATCGAAAACGGCAGTTGCAGCGTCACATAAACGCCGACCAGGCCGGTCAGCGTGTTGTGCAGGCCAAGCTTGGTCAGCACCAGGAAGATCGGCGTCAGGATCGACTGGAACGGGATCATGATCGTCGACAGGATGAGGATGAAGAACAGGTCCTTGAACGGAAACCGGAACCGCGAAAAGCCGTAGCCGGCCAGCACGCTGACGGCGACCGACAGCACGACGGTCATCACCGAGACGTAGATGCTGTTTTGCGCCGAGACCCACAGCCCGTCGCCGAAGCTGTTGAGCGTGGCGTAGTTCTCCAGCGAGAAGCCTGATGTCGGCCAGGGCGGCAGCGGCGGCAGGCGCGCTTCGGCCGCCGGCTTGAACGCCGACAGCACCGCCCACACGATCGGCGCGGCAAACAGCACCGAGGCGACGATGCCGGTCGAATGCTCGCCGATGCGGCTCAAGAGCCGGCGGTTGCGGGAAGCGGCCTGCGCCATCAGTCGAGCCCCTCCGGCTTGCGCAGCAGCCACAGCTGGACGAGGCTGAGCGCCACCAGGATCACCAGCAGCACCATCGACAAAGCCGCGCCGTAGCCGAGCTTGAACGACACGAAGGACTGGTTGAAGATCCAGTAGACCGCCGTCAGCGTCTGGTTGCGTGGGCCGCCGCGCAGGATGATGTAGAACTGGTCGAAGGCGAGGATCGAGCCGGCGACCGACAGGATCAGGGCCAGCGCCAGCGTGCGGCGCATCAGCGGCAAAGTGATCGCCCTGAACCTGGCGAACGGACCGGCGCTGTCGATGACGGCCGCCTCCTGCAGATCCTGCGGGATCGATTGCAGGCCGGCCATCAGGATGATCATGGTGAAGCCGGCGACCTTCCAGACGACCATGGCGATGATCGACCAGAAGGCCGGCTGGAAGGTGGCCAAGAGGTTGAACTTCCTGTCGATCAGGCCAAGGTCGTAGGCGGCCGGGCTGAACAGGCCGGAATCGACGTTCAACAGCCATGACCAGAGCAGGCTGGCCGAGGCAAAGCCGACAACCGCCGGCATGAAGAACATCGTCCGGTAAAGATTGGTCAGCGGCCGCGGCCGCTCGACGAACAGCGCCAGCGGAAACGCCACCACGAAGATCGCGATGGTGACGATCACGGTGTAGTAGGCGGTGAAGCGCAGCGCGTTCCAGAACCGGGTGTCGCGCAGGATGGCGACATAGTTGCCGAGGCCGATAAAGCTGTGCTCGCCCATCAGGGGCCAGTTGTGCAGCGACATCCACGCCGTCATGCCGAGCGGGATCAGGAAAAAGACGACGACCAGCGCGACAGCCGGCGCGACATAGAGCAGGCCGATCCATTGGTGGCGGCTGGCGACCTTGCGGGCGCGGGGCGGGGCAGGGGTTGCTGCGGTGATGACGGTCATGGCTGCGCGCTCGGTGCTATTGGGACATTGGCAAAGAACCCTCTCACCCGGATTGCCAACCGAATTGAAGAGAGCAATTCGGGGCAATCCGACCTCTCCCCGAGGGGAGAGGAGGTTGCCGGGGATGGTGCCAGCCTCTTCTCCCCAGCTGGGGAGAAGGTGGCCGCGAAGCGGCCGGATGAGGGGGTCTTTTCTCAACGTGATAGCCCTGCCGTTGGCGATGCGGTATCCGGCCACCCGCCCAGGTAGACAGGCGGGCGGCCGGCAGGCGTCCGCTACTTCTGCGGCGCCTGGTCGATGATCGACTGCATCGTTTCCTGCGCATTGGCTATCGCGCCATCGACATCGTCGCCGAAGAAGACCTCGTTGATCATCTGCGTCCACGGGCCGTTGGCGGAGTTGATCAGGTCGTTGAACACCACCGAATAGGGCGTCTTGCCCTTGGCCATGGCTTCGGCGGCGATCTGGTAGCGCGGATCGAGATCCTTCAACGCGTCCTTGGCGATGTCGCCGCGCACCGGCAGGCTTCCGTATTTGGCAAGGATGGTCTGGCCCTCGAGCGAATAGGCGAAGTCGAGGAACTCCTTCACCACGGGCAGTTTCGTGGTGCCCTTGGTGACGACGAAATTGTCGCCGCCCGCAAAGGACGACCAGCCGCTGTCCTTGCCCGGCAGGAAGGTGACGCCGTAATCGATGTCGGGATACTGGGTGTTGAGCGCGCCGATGGCAAAGGCGCCGGACGGCGAGATGCCGATATTGCCGGCGGCGAAGGCGGCAAAGAAATTGGCGCCGGTGTCGGTCTGTGCGCCTGCCGGTACCAGATCCTTCTTGACCATCGAGCGGTAGAGATCGATGGCGCCGCGCAGCTGCGGGCTGTCCAGCGTCGCCTTCGAGCCGTCTTCGCTCAGGATGTCGCCACCAGACGCCCAGATCAGGGGCGTGAAGGTGAAGATGTTGCAGCCGCCGCAATTGCCGGAGAAGTAGAAGCCCTTGATGTTGCCGCCGAGCGCGTTGACCTTCTCGGCATCGGCCGCGATCTCGGCCCAGTTGGCCGGGCCTTTTTCGGGATCGAGGCCGGCCTGCTTGAACAGCTTCTTGTTCCAGATCAGCACCGAGGCGTCGGCGGAGAAGGGCAGGCCGTAAATGTGGTCTTTGTAGGTGCCGGTCTTCACATGCGCCGGCGACAGGCTGGCAAAATAAGGCAGGGACTTTGCCCAGTCGGTGATGTCCTCCAATTGGCCGGCTGCGGCGAAGGAGGGCGTGTAGATCAGGTCGAGCGACAGCGCGTCGGGCGCTGTGCCGCCGGCGGCCGCGGCACCGTATTTGGGGATGATCTCGGCATTGGGGATGATATCGAGCTTGACCTGGTTGGTGTGCGCCTTGTTGTAGGCATCGACGATCCTCGGCATGAAATTCGAACCGTCGGCGCGCACCCATATGTTGGCCGTCTCGGCGGCGGCAGTGCCGAGACCGCCGCCCAGAACGGCAGCGGCCAGGGCCAGTTTGGCAATCAGGTTCCTCATGTTCTCCTCCTCCAAGGTTGGCCGCGGTCCGCGGCTTGGCGCCGATTGCGCGGCGCTTCGTTTTCAGCCACCCGGCGGATGGCCGCATGACTGCCGCACCACCAGCCGGCACGGCAGTTTTCGAATGCCGGGCGCGGCGGGCTTGCCGCCGACCAGCGAAAGCAGGGTCAACCCGGCCTCGCGCCCGAGCGCGACCAGGTTCATGTCGACAGAGGTCAGCGGCGGGCGCGTCGCCTCGGCCACGATCTCCCAATTGTCGAAACCGATGACGCCGACATCCCTGGGGACGTCGAGGCCGCGTTCGCGCAGAGCATCGATGACGCCGCGCGCGATCTGGTCGTTGCCGCAGAAGACCGCGTCGGGCCTTTCGCTTTTGCCGTCGAACAGTTGCGCAACCGCCTGGTGACCCCAGGCTTCCGACCAGGAGCCGAGCAGCGGCTCGCTGACCGTCAGGCCGTTTTCGGCGAGCACGTCGCGGTAAGCCTGAACGCGCGCGTGTACCACGGCAAAGCTCGCCGGCCCGGTGACGTGGGCGATGCGCTTGCGGCCAAGCCGGCAAAAATGCTCGACGGCCAGCCGGGCGCCGCCAACATCGTCCGAGACGAAGGCGACGGCGTCGGGGTCGGGCTGCGTGAAGGCATAGATCACCGGGACGCGCAGATTGGAGAGGTCGACGGGCAGATGGCGATCGATGCGCTTGCCAGTGGCGATGATGCCGTCAACGCGCTTGTCGAGCATGGCGTCGACATGCATCTGGCCCAGCCGCGGATCCTCCTCGACATTGCACAGGAACACCGAGACGCCATTGTCGACCAGCGCGTCCGAAATGCCCGACATCAGCGGCAGCGAGAAGCGGCCATAGGTATCGTTGGTGAGCAGGCCGACGGTGAAGCTGCGGCGTCGGAGCAGGCTTTGCGCCAGGCTGTTGGGCCGGAAGCCAAGCCGCCGGGCGGTCTCGCGAATGCGTTCGCGCGTCTCGGCTGTCATCCGGCCCTGGCTGTTGAGCGCCTTGGATGCGGTGGCGACGCTGACTCCGGCCTGCGCGGCCACGTCACGCAAGGTGACTGGCTTGGAAAAGACCGGAACAGGCAGATCGTCCGATGGCATCGCGCCGAGAGTCCTTAGTTGGAAAAAGGTTTTCTCTTACCGATCTGAAAGAGGCCCGGCAGGTGGCCGAGCCCGACTGAAATTGTTTGAGAAAACCTTTTCTCAGCTGAGGCTAGACCAGATTGGATCGCCGTTCAAGGGAAAAGCTGGTTGGGCCTCGGCTCTCTTCCTTCGAATGCAAACGCGGGTTAAAGCAGCGCCGGCAGCACTTAGCTCAGGGGAAGAGCGCCAGTCGCCGTGCTGGAGGCCCTCGGTCGAGACGGGGCGGGCTGCCGCTTGAGGCGTGAAGGATCGCAGCGTGCGCGGGATGCGAGGTCCGGCAAAGGGTTGGCGCTGCCGGGCAGCAAACCTGGCCGCAATATGTGCTGGCGAACGTTCTGAAGATCGTGCCGAAAATTCTGAACAGTCCCTCGGGATTAACCTTTCCGTAAATATTTGGCCGCTACTTCAACAGCCATGGCCTCGTGGCGGAGCGGCTACGCTGGAGACGGCAAATCTCTGAAGCCTCGGTTCGATTCCGAGGCGAGGCCTCCAAAATTTCGCGTCGAACAGCAGTCCCAATCTGCCCCAAGGCAGTCAGTCCCCACGAATAGATTTGTGCGTTACGAAGGCGGTGCGGACCGGACGTTAAAGCAGTCCTGTCTTGCATTTGGCATGCCGGCACGCGCGAAAAGAGTGGTATGGAAGGGAGCCGAGCGTTCTTGCTTCGCTTTTCCTGACATTCGAGGCCTTTCGTGCGTGAACCGTCGCTGCTGCCCGTCTTTGGAAAACTTGGCCTCAAGGCTCCTGCCGCCCTGGCGGCGGCACCGGCCTCGTCGGCAGGTGTGTCGCACCTGCGGAAGCTTCTGGCCGTGCATGGCGGCATGGTGCTGAAACTGTCGGTCGTCGCCTGGACGGTGCTGATCCTGGGCGCCGTGTTTTTCACGATGCAAGGCTGACCGGCATGGCCAACCGCTACACGCTGCGTATGGAGCTTCCCCAGAGCTGGAGCATCATCGATGTCTTCACCGGCCAGCCTGCGGTGGTCCGGCAAAAGGTGATGGTCGGGATGGGGCCGCGCGAGGCCGAGGACATGGTCGTGCAGATGAATGTCCGCGATGTCAAACGCCGCGAACGGGCCGAGCGCAAGGCCTGATCCGTAGCGGCCCGCCGGCGGAAGCCTGCCGCACCGCAAATCAAGGGATTCCCGTGAGAGCCAGCCTGAAGCAGAAGATACTGGAGGTTTGCGACCGCAAGATCTCCGAGAAGGGGGCCGGCGTCGGCGTGTCGTTCTATGCGTTTTTCGCCAACAGAAACGACAACCCCGAACTCCTGATGGAAGCCGCCGAATGGTGGATCAGAACCCACCGCCTCGACCATTTCGAAAAGGCTGCGAAGATACGCGCGATGGTCGAGGAGATGGATCTTTAATCGTCGTTTTGAGCGACATGCAATGGACTGATCAGCCGAAATCGGACGCCGTCAGAACATACATGCTCTTGTGGGTGCGGTCGTAGGCCTTCGACGCGACCTCGCGGATGGCACTGCTCTCGGTGTCGAATGTCTGGAGATAACCGGCTTCATCGGCCGCGGTTCCCGGCCGCATCTTGGCCATGGCGTCGGCGGCGACGGAGAACGAGATCTGGAACATGCCGTCATGGCCGACGAAACGGATGCGCTGGCCCGCTTCGTCATAGCTGCGGCTGCGGTTGGGGAAGGTGAGGCTCATGTCTTGGCCTCGGTGACTTTCTTGGTCACCCGCTTCTTCTTCGGCGTCGGATTGAGGGCCTCGGCGACACGATCGGCCTCTTCCTTGGCCAGCCGAAGCTCCCTCAGCCTTGCCGTCTTGATCTCCCTGGCTCTTGCCTCGGACATATATTCGGCGGTTGCCTTGTTTTTCTCCGCTGTCTTCTTCTGCTTGTCGACAAAGCGGGCTTCAGCTTTTTCCATGATCGTCTGATTGCCTTCGGCCATCGAAGAAATCTCCCTTGTGCCTGAAACCGTGAAAGTGAACTTGTCCGATAAATAGGCACTCGATCGGCAAAATTCAATCTTTTGAATTATTTGACATTCTGCGGATATCACGAAACGGCCAGCCGAAATAATACTTTTGAATATTTAATGTGGTCCGCGAATAATTTTTGGCACTCCTATCTATCGAGTGCCAACGCGTCTATAGAGGGGGGCGTGGCCGCCTGTGCCGGCCCCAGAAAGAAAGTTCCCATGAAATTTCGGCCACTCCACGACCGCGTCGTCATTCGTCGCGCCGAAGGCGATATCAAATCCAAGGGCGGGATCATCATCCCCGACACTGCCAAGGAAAAGCCGCAGGAGGGCGAAGTCATCGCTGTCGGCCCTGGCGCACGCGACGAAAACGGCGCGCTCGTTCCGCTCGACGTCAAGGCCGGCGACTTCATCCTGTTCGGCAAATGGTCGGGCACCGAGGTCAAGATCGACGGCGAGGACCTTCTGATCATGAAGGAAGCCGACATCATGGGCGTCATCGACAAGGACGAGACTGGCATTATCGACAAGGGCGCTGCAACCGACAAGACCGTGGCCGCCAAGAAAGCTGCCTGACCTCATTTTCTCCGAACGAACTGGATAAAAATCATGTCTGCCAAGGAAATAAAATTCTCCACCGACGCGCGCGACCGCATGCTGCGCGGCGTCGAGATCCTCACCAATGCGGTGAAGGTCACGCTCGGCCCCAAGGGCCGCAACGTTATCATCGACAAGGCCTATGGCGCGCCGCGCATTACCAAGGACGGTGTCACCGTCGCCAAGGAAATCGAGCTTGCCGACAAGTTCGAGAACATGGGCGCCCAGATGGTGCGCGAAGTGGCCTCGAAGACCAACGACCTCGCCGGTGACGGCACCACCACCGCCACGGTGCTGGCCGCCTCGATCCTGCGCGAAGGCGCCAAGCTGGTCGCCGCCGGCATGAATCCCATGGATTTGAAGCGCGGCATCGACCAGGCGGTTTCCGCCGTGGTCAAGGAAATCCAGGCGCGCGCCAAGAAGGTCAAGTCGTCGGCCGAGATCGCACAGGTCGGCACCATCGCCGCCAATGGCGATGCCAGCGTCGGCGAGATGATCGCCAAGGCGATGGACAAGGTCGGCAATGACGGCGTCATCACCGTTGAGGAAGCCAAGACGGCAGAGACCGAACTCGACGTCGTCGAAGGCATGCAGTTCGACCGCGGCTATCTCTCGCCCTATTTCGTCACCAATGCCGACAAGATGCGCGTCGAGCTGGAAGAGCCCTACATCCTCATCCACGAGAAGAAGCTCGGCAATCTGCAGGCGATGCTGCCGATCCTCGAAGCGGTGGTGCAGAGCGGCAGGCCGCTGCTGATCATCTCCGAGGACGTCGAGGGCGAGGCTCTGGCGACGCTGGTCGTCAACAAGCTGCGCGGCGGCCTCAAGGTCGCGGCCGTCAAGGCGCCGGGCTTCGGCGATCGCCGCAAGGCGATGCTGGAAGACATCGCCGTGCTGACATCAGGCCAGATGATCTCGGAAGACCTCGGCATCAAGCTTGAAAACGTCACCATCGAGATGCTCGGCCGCGCCAAGCGCGTGCTGATCGAGAAGGACACCACCACGATCATCGACGGCGCCGGCACCAAGGCGACCATCCAGGCGCGCGTCGCCCAGATCAAGGGCCAGATCGAGGAGACGACCTCCGACTACGACAAGGAAAAGCTGCAGGAGCGGCTGGCCAAGCTCTCCGGCGGCGTAGCCGTCATCCGCGTCGGCGGCGTCACCGAGTCGGAAGTCAAGGAAAAGAAGGACCGCATCGACGATGCGCTGAACGCCACCCGCGCGGCGGTCGAAGAAGGCATCGTGCCCGGCGGCGGCGTGGCTCTGCTGCGTGCCCGCTCGGTGCTTGGCGGCCTGACCGGCGCCAATGCCGATGTCACGGCCGGCATCACGATCGTGCTGCGGGCGCTCGAAGCGCCGATCCGCCAGATCGCCGAGAATTCCGGCGTCGAAGGCTCTGTTGTCGTCGGCAAGCTCACCGACAGCAAGGACCACAATCAGGGTTTTGACGCCCAGAACGAGGTCTATGTCGACATGATCAAGGCGGGCATCGTCGATCCGGCGAAAGTGGTGCGCACCGCACTGCAGGATGCCGGCTCGATCGCAGCCCTTTTGATCACCGCCGAAGCGATGATCACCGACATCCCGGCCAAGGATGCCGCGCCTGCGGGTGGCGGCGGTGGCGGCATGGGCGGCTACTAAAACCCAGGACTTGTCCGATCTGTTTGAGATGTGAATGGCGGCCCCCGATCGGGGCCGTCATGATTCTCAAGATGATCCATCGCAAAGTTTACGCATAGCTGCCTTGCCGCCCGGCTCAGCGCCGGGAGGCAATCCTGATCTTGCGGCTTTCGGAGGCGATGCAATCCACGCTAGACTGTCCAGGCAGCCGTCTGGTTGCGAAGCTCGCCGGACTTTGGCAAGCGATCGGACGAACAGCTATCCTCGATACGGAGACACGTTCATGTTTGCGGCCAAGGCCATCGACACCTCAGACAAGGCCGCGTTCTACCGCGACCTCGCCACCCAATTGAAGGCGCTGCTCGAGGGCGAACGCGATTCGATCGCCAACGCGGCCAACACCGCAGCACTCATCTTCCAGATGGTGCCGGACCTCAACTGGGCCGGTTTCTATTTCCTGCAGTCGGAAGAGGAAATGGTGCTCGGGCCGTTCCAGGGCAAGCCGGCCTGTGGGCGCATCGCCGTCGGCAAGGGCGTGTGCGGAACGGCGGTCGAACTCGGCACCTCGATGCTGATCAAGGACGTGCATGATTTTCCCGGCCACATCGCCTGCGATGCCGACTCGCGCTCGGAACTGGTGGTGCTGCTCGAGGACGATGAAGGCGTCTTCGGCGTGCTCGATCTCGACAGCCCGCTGGCCGGCCGCTTCGACAAGGCCGACCAGGCCGGCATCGAGACGCTGGCGGCGATCTATGCCGCGGCGAGTTCGTTCGAGGACTAATCAGCCTACGAACTTCACCAGCATCAGGCTGAAGCAGCCGATGAACAGGAAGGCTGAGAAGGCTAGCGCCAGCGGGCGCAGGCCGCGTGAGCGCAGCTGCGAAATGTCGGCTTGCAGGCCCATGGCGGCCAGCCCCATGGTCAGCATGATGGTGGTGGCGAGCGCCATTGCCGATTTCACTTCGGCCGGCACCGTGACCAGGCTGTTCAGCACCACGACTGCGACGAAGGCGGCGACGAAATACGGCATGGGCGGCCTTGCCGCCGACCGATCGCTCCTGCGGCGCGCCATCAGGCCGAGCGCGACGACCATCGGCGCCAGCATGGCGACGCGGGTCAGCTTGGCGACGGTGGCGATCTCGCCGGACTGGGTGCCGTTCTGAAAGCCGGCGCCGATCACCTGCGCCACTTCATGGATCGAGGCGCCGGTCCACAGGCCGAAAGCGTGCTGGTCGAGGCCGAGCATGGGCGCCATGAGCGGGAAGCCGAGCATGGCGACGGTGCCGAACAAGGTGATCGAGGCGACGGCGTAGGTGACGTCTTCGTCGCGCGCATCGGTGACGATATTGGTGGCAACGATGGCCGAGGCGCCGCAGATCGAGGTGCCGGCGGCGATCAACTGCGCCAGCTTGGCGTCGACGCCGATCAGCCGGCCGAGCGTGATGGTGAAAACGAAAGTGGCGCCAAGCGTCGCCGCGACAATGCCGACGCCGCCGGCGCCGATCGAGACGACCTGGCCCAGCGTCAGCTGGAAGCCGAGCAGCACGATGGCGAAGCGCAGCAGGCGCTTTTGCGAGAATGCGATGCCGGCCTTGGCGTGCACCGGTGTGCCGAGCACGTTGGAGTAGATCATGCCGGCGACGACGGCGAGGATCATCGGGCTGAATAGCGCGAAGCCGGAAACATTGCGGGCCGAGAAGGCGACGGCAGTGATCATCGCCACCAGCACGATGCCGGGGATGACACCGTTCCAGTTGAGGGATTTTCGCCCTTGTGTCAGATCGGCAGGAAAAGCGCTTTTCGGAATATCGTTCGCGAAGTGGGAAACGGAAGACAATGCAATGCTCCAGGCGGGTACGCGAGGAGAATGTCATTCCTACACCAATCTTTCCAACGAATTATTCTCGTTAGAACGATCGATTTTTACGAACGATTGATCGGGCGCTGGTTGCGCAGATGTCGCCTTCTGCCCGACTTGGTCAAAGCTGCGCCTCGATAGCCGCCTTGTCGATCACCGACCAGACATGCCTGATCCTGCCGTCGAGAAATTCATAGAAGACGTTCTCGCTGAAGGAGACCTTCCGGCCGTTGATGGGCAGGCCGAAGAAGGTTCCCTTCGGCGTGCAGTTGAACTGGAGCCGGCTGGCTATGAACGGCGGTTCGGCAATCAGCAACTGGATGTCGAAATAGAGGTCCGGGATTTCCCGAAAATCGCGCTCCAGCATTTCTTGGTAACCCGACAGCCCGACGGGGTCGCCATTGTAGTGCACCTCGTCATGAACGAAGCGATGCAGCTTCGGCCAGTCCTGATTGTTGAGGCAGGCGATGTAGCCTCGATAGAGGTCGGTCACGGTCACGGCGGTGGCTCCGGTGCTGATGCCCGCCATATTGCGACAGGGCTGAAGGCCAGGACGTACAATAAAGGCAACACATAGCGGGCCGCAGTCCTGTTGCCAGTGCCCAAGGTCAGGGGAACAATTCCGATTCGTGTCCGCTCATCACCTAGTCCAATGCACGCTGATCAACGTGCTCGCTGTCAACCGAGGCCTCAAGTTGGGTCAACGCTGCTTGCAGCGTCCAGGTGACACCGTGGCTATCATACTCGAGAACACCGGTGCCGCTCACCGCGGCTGGAGCGACGCGCCGCAGCACCACGCTGCCGAAACCACCGTGGCCGATCGTCTGTACTTCAGGACCATCTCTCTCTTTCCAGATCAGCTGGAACTGTTTCTGGCCGCCCGGTCCGGTTACCTTCCATTGCACCGTTATCGTTCCCTCGGCGGCCGAAAGCACGCCGTATTTAGCGGAATTGGTCGCGAGTTCATGAAACGCTATGCCGAGGTACTGGACGGCATTGGGGCTCAGCGTCAGGGAAGGGCCCGACATTGAGATCCGCTCCTCGTTGCCGAACGGTTTGGCCTGCGCAAGCAGCAGTTCGAAGATCGTGGCACCCTTCCAGTCGCCGGAAACCAGAAGGTCATGCGAGAGCGACAACGCCATGATGCGCTCGCGCACCTGACGTTCGAACTGGGCCGGCGTCGATGACCGCTTGCTGGTCTCCCGGATCATCGAGATGATGACGGAATACTGGTTCTTCACCCGGTGGTTGACCTCGCGCATCAGCATGCGGATGCGATATTCGCTCTCCTTGGCTACTGATATGTCGCGGGCGATCTTCGAGGCGCCGACGATCTGCCCGACGGCGTTGCGCACCGGCGAGATTGTCAGGGATACGGGTACAAGGCTGCCGTCCTTGCGACGGCGGATGGTTTCGTAGGTCTCGACCTGCTCGCCTTTGCGGATGCGCTCCAATATGCGCGGCTCTTCGTCCAAATGGTCGTCCGGTATCAGCATAGTTACCGACCTGCCGATTGCTTCGTCGGCGGTGTAACCGAACAGACGTTGGGCGGCTGAGTTCCAGCTCCTGATGACCCCGTTCAAATCCTTGCTGACGATGGCATCGAAGGAAGACTCCACGATGGCTGACAGATGATGCCTGGCCTCGTCGGCATGATGGCGGTCACTGAGATCGAACAGCATATTGACGGCGCCGACCAGTCTGCCCTGCTCGTCATGAAGCGGCGTGGGATAGGGAAGGAAAGGCACACGCGTGCCGTCCGGGCGTTGGGAGATAGCCGACTGGTTTCTGACCGGCCGGTTCTCCTTTAGCGCGACAGCCATCGGGCATTCGTCATGCGGCAACACTTCGCCGTCGGTCGTGAACAGCTTGTGCGTCACACACCATTGGTCTTTTCCGAGCTCAGGTTCGCGCCCGGCGAAATCTGCCGCGGCCCGATTGAAATAGGTGATCTTGCCTTCGGTGTCGGTGGTGTAGATGGCTACGGGAAGATTATCGAGAATTTGGTGGGACAGATCAAAGGTCGAGCCCGAGGTTTTCGTCAATTGCGCCACGTATAGGAGTTCCAGTTAACCGTAGGAAACGCGGTGCCGCCGAAATGGTTCCGCGACCATTTTCGGGGATAGTCACCGCAGGCGGCGGCGAGTCAAAGCCGAGTGGAAGCTGCTCACCGACTTACACCTTGCCGCGGTGACGCAGCGCGTCGACCAGCAGCGAGAAGGCCGGCGTCGCTTGCCGGCGGCTGGGGTAATAGAGATGGTAGCCGGGGAAGGGCCCGCACCAGTCGGCGAGCACACGCACCAGCCGGCCGTCGGCCAGCGGCGCCGTCACCTGTTCCTCCGGCAGATAGGCAAGGCCGAGGCCGGCGAGCACCGCGTTCATGCGCAGCGCGGCCGTGTTGAACACAAGCTGGCCTTCGACCCGCACCTTCAGCTCGCGCCCGGCCTTCTCGAACTCCCAAGCATAGAGCCCGCCATAGGTGGGCAGCCGCAGATTGATGCAATTGTGGGTGGTCAGATCCTGCGGCATGCGCGGCTTTGGCCGGGTGGCGAAATAGGCTGGCGAGCCGACAACCGCCATGCGCATGTCGGGAGCGATGCGTACCGCGATCATGTCGCGCGCCACCTGTTCGCCCAGCCTCACGCCGGCGTCGTAGCGCTCGGCGACGATGTCGATCAGCCCATAGTCGACGATGATCTCGACCCTGATGTCGGGATAGTCGGGCAGGAATTTCGCCAGGGCGGGCCACAGGACCGCATCGGCGGCATGCTCGCCGGCGGTGATGCGGATGGTGCCGGCAGGTTTTTCGCGCAAGGCGCTGAGTGCGGCGATCTCGGTCTCGATCTCGTCGAGCCTCGGTCCGATGGTGCGAACCAGCCGCTCGCCCGCTTCGGTCGGCGAGACGCTGCGCGTGGTGCGGGTCAGAAGCCTGACGCCCAGCCGTTCCTCCAGCGCCCGCACCGTGTGGCTGAGCGCCGATTGGGAAACGCCAAGTTTGGCCGCCGCCCTGGTGAAGCTTTCCTCTCGCGCGACAGCGAGGAAGGCGGTTAGCTCATTCAGATTGTCACGCGGCATTCATGAGCCCCTTTCATAAGATCATGCTGGATATAGCACCTAATCGGCACCAATCGCAGACCCTAGATAGGCGTCATCACGCCGGGCTCCTCTACCGGCGGCCTCTGAAGACCGGGGTCGTGTCATGCCTGTTGCCAGGAAGGGACAAAACCATGGACATCACGCGAAACGGCTCTCAAGCCTCGGCCAGGGGATCGGCTGACTATTTCACCGGCGCGGTGCGCATCGACGCGCCCTTCAAGGGCAGCGAGCCCGCCCGGGTCGGCGGCGCCACCGTGACTTTCGAGCCCGGCGCGCGCACCGCCTGGCACACGCATCCGCTTGGCCAGACGCTGATCGTCCTATCGGGCGCCGGCCCGGTGCAGCGCGAGGGCGGCCCCATCGAACCGATCCTTCCGGGCGACATCGTCTGGTTCGCGCCCGGAGAGAAGCATTGGCATGGCGCCGCGCCGACCACGGCGATGAGCCACATCGCTATCGCCGAAGCGCTCGATGGCAAGGTCGTCGACTGGTTGGAGCATGTCAGCGACGAACAATACGGGATTTGACAGGTATCGGCGCGTGGCGCCGAGTTCAACGCCCGAACTCTACGAAGGAGACCACCATGACCGATGTTCCAAGGCTGAAAAGCCCATTCTCCGATATCGCTCCCGCGCTTGGCAGATACACCGACGAGGTGTTGTTCGGCGACGTTTGGGAGCGCCCCGGCCTGTCGCCGCGGGACCGCAGCCTCATCACCGTCACCAGCCTGATTTCGGGCTACCGGATCAATGAAATGCCTTTCCACATGAAGCGCGCGCTCGACAATGGCGTCACCCGTGACGAACTCATCGAAACCATCACGCATCTCGCCTTCTACGCCGGTTGGCCAACGGCAGCCACGGCTCTGGGCATTGCCCGCAAGGTCTTCGAACAAGCCGACGCCGAGAAGAAGGGATAACGACAATGCAGAAGCGCACACTTGGAAACAGCGGTCTCGAAGTTTCGGCCATTGGACTCGGCTGCATGGGAATGAGCCATTCATACGGACAGCCGATGGAGACGGCGGATGCGGTCCATCTGATCAGGGCGGCGTTCGAACGTGGCATCACCTTCTTCGACACCGCGGAGGTCTATGGACCGTTCACGAACGAGGAGGTCGTCGGCGAGGCGCTGCAGCCGATCCGCGACCAGGTGGTGATCGCCACCAAGTTCGGCATCGACATCGCCGGGACAGCCGGACACGATGGCATGGACAGCCGGTCGCAGCATATTCGTGACGTCGTCGAGGCCTCGCTCAGACGGCTCAGGACCGACCGCATCGACCTCCTCTATCAGCACCGCGTCGATCCGGTCGTGCCGATCGAAGAGGTGGCGGGCGCTGTGAAGGACTTGATCAGCCAAGGCAAGGTGAAGCATTTCGGTCTCTCCGAGGCGGGCGTACGCACGATCCGGCGCGCGCATGCGGTACAGCCGGTCGCCGCGGTCCAGAGCGAATATTCGCTCTGGTGGCGTGAACCGGAAGAGGCGATCCTGCCGGTGCTTGAAGAGCTGGGGATCGGCTTCGTGCCCTTCAGCCCGCTGGGCAAGGGGTTCCTCACCGGCGCCATCGATGCCAGCACGACATTCGACAGCAGCGACTTCCGCAACACCGTGCCGCGTTTTGCGGAAGACGCCCGCAAGGCCAACCAGGCGCTGGTCGACGCGATCGGCGTGATCGCGGCCCAGAAGAAGGCGACATCAGCACAGGTCGCGCTGGCCTGGTTGCTGGCGCGGAAGCCCTGGATCGTTCCGATCCCCGGCACCACCAAGCTCAATCGCCTCGAAGAGAACATCGCATCGGCGACTGTAGCGCTGACGGCGAACGATCTTGCCGACATCGAGAACGCGGTCTCGGCGATTGCCGTACAGGGAGCGCGCTATTCTCCGCAACAGGAAGCAAGGATCGATCGCTAGAGCCAGGCGCAGGAGAGCCATATGCGTCAACCGGTCTCAAGACGAGGTGCACTGATGACCATGCTTGCACTGCCTTGGGGCGCCGGATTGAGTCCCGGATCGAGCCGGCCCGCCAGTGCGTCGAGCGCGCGACTGGCGGGCGGCGCCAAGGGGCTAGTGGCCTACTACACCCGCACCGGCAACACGCGGGTCATCGCGCGGCAGATCAGCAGGGCTCTGCGAGCGGATATTTTCGAGATCGCGACCGTCGATCCCTACCCGGAAGACTACAAGCAGCAGGTTGCGGTGGCGGAGCAGCAGCGGGAGTCCGGTTTCGAACCGGCGCTGGCCGCCACGGTGCCTGATATCGAATCCTACGAGACGGTGTTCCTCGGATTTCCGATCTGGGGCATGACCGCGCCTTCGGTGATCCGCTCCTTCCTGTCGAAACACGATCTGTCCGGCAAGACCTTGGTGCCGTTCATCACCCATGGCGGCTACGGAACAGGGCAGAGCGTGAAAGTCCTCGCAGATCATGCACCAGGGGCTCGGCTCATCGAGGGTTTTTCCAAGCAGTGCGACCAGGAACGCCAGACGCTTGAAGAGGTCACCGGCTGGCTCGGTCGGGTCGAATTGCCCGGCTGAGCCGCCAACGCGACCGCCCAGGCTGCCGGGGGCAGCGAAGCCAAAGATCAGAAGGAAGAGATCATGGCCGAGAACATCAGGGACAAAGTCGTCGTCATCACTGGCGCCAGCAGCGGGCTGGGCGAAGCCGCTGCGCGGCTTCTGGCGAAAGAGGGCGCCAAGCTGGTCCTGGGGGCGCGCCGCCTTGACCGGTTGCAGGCGCTGGCCGGCGCGCTTTCACTTGGCGAGGACGCCATCCTTCAGACCGACGTCACCGATGTCGGCCAAGTCCGGCGTCTGGTCGACCACGCGGTCAAGACGCACGGCCGCGTCGACGTCATCATCAACAATGCCGGCCTGATGCCGCACTCGCCACTGGAGCGAGGCAAGGTCGAGGATTGGGACCGGATGATCGACGTCAACATCAAGGGCGTGCTCTATGGCATTGCCGCGGCACTGCCGCACATGAAGACGCAGAAAAGCGGCCACATCATCAATGTGTCGTCGGTCGCCGGCCACAAGGTCGGGCCGGGCGGAGCGGTCTATGCCGCGACCAAGCATGCGGTGCGCATCATCTCGGAAGGGCTGCGCCAGGAAGTAAAACCCTACAACATCCGCACCACCATCATCTCGCCCGGCGCGGTGGCGACCGAGCTGCCGGACAGCGTCACCGAAGCCGATGTCGCCGAAGGCGTGCGGGCGCTCTACGAACGGGTGGCCATTCCCGCCGATTCCTTTGCCAGGACGGTGGTGTTCGCCATGAGCCAGCCCGACGAGGTCGACATCAACGAGATACTGTTCAGGCCGACGGCGCAGGAATACTAGAAGCCGTTATAGGTGCCTTGACGCGCCGTACTTCCTGCTCCAGCTTGGCGCCATGTTCGCCTTTGCGCCAGCCATCACCAAGCGACGCCGCCCCTGCACGATGCGGAGCGGCAAGCTGATTGCGCGACGACAAAGACCGGCAGGATAGACCCGGTTCTTTCGTTTCCAGCCCCGCCCGCGAAACCGCCGGCGGGGTTTTTCATGTCTGGAGCACTTTGATGACCAACAATTCTTCCATCCGGCTTCGGCCGGCCGAGCCCACTGACGCCGCCGCCATCCGGGATATCGTTCGCGCCGCCTATGCCAAATGGGTGCCGGTGATCGGCCGCGAGCCGCTACCTATGCGCGCCGACTATGACAAGGCCGTTGCCGAGCATCCGTTCGATCTCGCCGTCGAGGATGATCGGATCGTGGGAATGATCGAAACAACCATCCTGGCCGAGGATCACCTGTGGATCGAGAATGTCTGCGTGGCACCGGATGCACAGGGCAGGGGGATCGGCCGGCTGTTGCTGGAGCTGGCCGAGCGCAAGGCGATCGAAGCAGGACGTGCCGAGCTTCGCCTGCTGACCAATGGCGCCTTCGAGGCGAATGTGTCGCTCTACAAGAGGCAGGGCTATATCGTGGACCGGGAAGAGCCGTTCATGGGCGGCATGACGGTCTATATGAGCAAGAAGCTCGCGGGATCACCGGCGATCTGAGGAAGGAGTTCGATAATGGCTGCCAGGGTCAGGCTTAAGCAACTCTCAGGGTTTTACGCGGTTTCCCGGCTGGCGGCGGGCGAGACCATTCCCGGTTGGGCGGACGGGCCAGGCTTCGTCAGCATCACAAGGACCGACGACGAGCTTTCGATCGTTTGCCTGCAGGATCGTGTGCCGGATGGCGTCAAGCAGGATATCGACTGGGTGGCCTTCAAACTCCAGGGGCCGTTTGCCTTCGACGAAACCGGTATCGTGCTGTCGGTCATCAGGCCGTTGTCGGAAAACGGGTTGGGCATCTTCCTGGTGTCCACTTTCGATGGCGACCATCTGTTGGTGAAAGCGACGGATCAGGCCGCCGCGAGGCGGTTTCTGGTCGAGGCCGGGCATATCCTGCTGTAGGCCATCCTCACCAAGCCGGTTGCTGGCCCAACCGCTCTGGTTCAATGACTGCCGCACTGGCTCAACCACTTCGGGGTTGCGTTTGACAGCGGCGTTTGTGCATCGTTATCTCCAGCCAGATATGACGGCCCGGCGCGGCCATGCGGCCAAGGAGAAAACCATGTCACACAATCTGCAGTTCTATATCGATGGCGCGTGGGTCGATCCTGTTGTGCCCAACACATTGGACGTCATCGATCCCTCGAATGAGGACGCTTTTGCGCAGATTTCGCTCGGCTCAAAGGCCGATGTCGACAAGGCGGTGGCTGCCGCCAAGCGCGCCTTCAACAGCTTTGGCTTCACCGAGGTCGGCGAGCGGCTCGACCTGTTGAACCGCATCATCGCGGTCTACAAGAAGCGCAGTGGCGATCTTGCGGTTGCCGTGTCGCGCGAGATGGGCGCGCCGCGCCAGATGGCGTTGGACAGCCAGGTCGGCATCGGGCTGGCGCATCTGCAGAAGATGGCCGACGTGCTGAAGACTTTCGAATTCCGCCACGTCAAGGGCAACCATCTGGTGGTCAAGGAGCCGATCGGCGTCGTCGGGCTGATCACGCCGTGGAACTGGCCGCTCAACCAGATCACCTGCAAGGTCGGCCCGGCGCTTGCTGCCGGCTGCACCACGGTGCTGAAGCCCTCCGAGATCGCGCCGCTCGACGCCATCATCTTCGCCGAAATCCTCGACGAGGCCGGCGTGCCGAAGGGCGTCTTCAACCTCGTCAATGGCGACGGACCGGGCGTCGGCCAGGCGCTGTCCAGCCATCCTGACATCGACATGATGTCGTTCACCGGTTCAACCCGTGCCGGCATCCTGGTGGCCAAGGCCGCCGCCGACACGGTCAAGCGCGTGCATCAGGAGCTTGGCGGCAAGTCGGCCAACATCCTGTTCGGGGATGTCGACCTCGCAAGCGCCGTCAGCAAGGGCGTCGCCGGCTGCTTCAGCAACAGCGGCCAGTCCTGCAACGCGCCGACGCGCATGTTCGTGCCGCGCGACCGCCATGACGAGGCAGCCGGCTATGCCAAGGCGGCTGCGGAAAAGTTCACCGTCGGCCCCGCCGACGCCGCCGGCACCAAGCTTGGCCCGGTCGTCAGCCAGGTCCAGTTCGACAAGATCCAGGACCTGATCCAGGCCGGCATCGACGAGGGTGCGACGCTGGTGGTCGGCGGCCCCGGCCGGCCGGCCGAGCTCAACCGCGGCTACTATGTCAGGCCGACCGTGTTCGCCGGCGTCACCCACGACATGCGCATCGCGCGGGAGGAAATCTTCGGACCGGTGCTGGCGATCATGCCCTATGACAGCGTTGATGAGGTGGTCGAGACCGCCAACGACACCGTCTATGGTCTCGCCTCCTACATCCAGGCCAAGGACATGAACAAGGCGCGCGAAGTCGCGGCGCGCATGCGCACCGGCAATGTCTACATCAACTATCCCCAGTGGGACGCCGGCCTGCCGTTCGGCGGCTACAAGCAGTCGGGCAACGGCCGCGAATATGCCGAATACGGGCTCGAGGATTTCCTCGAGATCAAGGGTATCGCCGGATATGAGGCGGCCGAGTAGGTACGAGATTTTTTGAGGCGGGCGGCCGGTGCCGACCCCACTAGGCAATCTACAAGGGCGCGGCTTGGGTGCGCTCTTGCCATTTGGAGTCCATCGACCGACCCTGCTTGTTGCTATTCAGCGAAGCCTTGATCGTTGGCCACTTTCCCGTCCGTTGCAACTTCGGGTTCGTGCGGTCTAAGGGCGACGCCGTCTTGCGTCGTTGTCGCAGGCTCGGGTTCCTTTGCCGGTCCAGTGAGCAGCTTGATATTGGGCTCAGGGGCTTCCTTGGAAAAATACTGTAACGCGACTTGAAAACCTGCGTAGTTATTCTCAATCGCTGTTATGCCCGCGTCTGGAATCGTCATCAGCAAGTATATGGTTGCCAATACATTCCATGCTTTGGCAAACCCTCGTTTTTTCTGACCATCACTTTGCGAGGCTTCTGCGCTTCGAAGGATCGCGTGTGTATTGAGTAGGTGATCGATTAGACCGTCGACTCCGTAAAATTCAAGCTTGTCGATAATAACACGAAGAGTTAAAAAAGAACTGACGAGTAGTGTTGCGAAAACATCGTTTCCGTCTTTAATTTCCTTTATTGCGTCATCAAGTTTCTTAATTAGGTCAGCCCGTTCACACTCAGTGGTGCCACTTTTTTGACTGTATGTCCTGCCATCATAAGAGTGTTAAGTGCAACATCCCTAAAGGCAGTATCTCGCACTCCTCGCCATTGTCCGGTTAAACTGGTTGATGAGAGAAACGACGCCACTTGAGCGCAGGCGCTATCAAACGCAGATCGGAAGGGCTCTGGAGTGTCAGTCAACGAGGCTACTAAGGAACGAAGCCGATGGATTCTTGAAGAGATCGCGGCAAGCGTCGAAAAGAACTCCGCACTATCAACATCGACGCCAAATTTTTTGGCAAGCGTCCTGCTCGTAACGTCTTTTGAATCAACACCCTTAAGCATTGTGCAAAGCTGGAACAGTTCAGTAGACGGATCCGTGATTTCAGCCATCAGCATCCCCAAGCGTTTGTCCAAACCTACATCAGATTGCTTAAAGTGAGTATTGAAAACGCGCGTCGCTGAGCGCTGACCGGGGGCAGTCAACAGGACGCTTTGGCCCAAGGCTAGCGCGCCCCCTTGCCATTTGGCAAATGAATGCTATATATCTGCCAATAGCGAGGCACCGAAATGCAGCTCCAGTCCATTGTCACGACACCGGCCACGGTTGGAAGCGTCATCACCGATGACGAGGCTGGCGCGCTGGCGCGCACCACGGTCAATCTGTTCAAGGCCTGGAACCTCACCGACCTGGAGGCCTGCATCCTGCTCGGCGGCATGTCGGCGCGGACCTGGGCGCGTTGGAAGACTGGGGCGAAGGAAGGCGGCGTCGGCAGGATCGACCGTGACCTGCGCACCCGCATGGCGCATCTGATGGGCATCCATAAGGGCCTGCGTTACCTTTTCACGGAGCCGGCGCGCGGCTATGCCTGGATCCGCAAGCCCAATGCCACCTTCGACGGCCAGTCGGCTCTCGACCTGATGCTGCGCGGCGAAATTTCCGATCTCTCGGCGATGCGCGAATGGCTCGATGCGGAGCGTGGTGGATGGTGAGTGGGCTTGCGGTCCGTCGCGGCGTCCATTGGCACCAGACCTTCCGCATCATCCGCTCCATCCACCCGCCGATCGACCTGTTCGAAGACATTGCTGATCCGCGCGACTGGGAGGCGCTTGCCGCCGTCGAGGCGAAGACCAACCCGCGCATAAGGTTCGAGATCGGCGATCTCGGCAAGGTGTCGGCCGCAAGGCGGGTTTCCGGCCCCGGCGCCAGCTTCGTGATGGCGCCCTTCGTGCACTGCTCGACGCTGAGGCCAGGCCGCTTCTCGGATGGCAGCTACGGCATCTACTATGCCGGCGACAGTGAGGAGGTGGCGCTGGCCGAGACCATCCACCACCACCAGAAATTCATGCGTGCCACCAATGAGGGGCCGGGCTGGACTGCGGATTTCCGCGTGCTGATCGGCAGCGTCGACCGCGACCTCGATGACGTCAACGCCGTGCCCGGCGTGCTCGACCCGGACGACTATTCCGCCTCGCAGGCGGAAGGGCGGGCGCTGCGGGCAGCAGGCAGCGACGGATTGGTGTGGAACAGCGTGCGCATGCCGGGCGGCGGCTGTATCGGCATCTTCTGGCCAGATGTCATTACCATTCCAGTGCAGGGCCGCCACTACAGCTACCACTGGGACGGCGCCCGCGTGGATTTCGTGCGCCAGCACGATACGGGAAAGGTGCTGGCCGTCACCTGATGGTGGGCGGATACCCTTTACAGATCGTGGGGGAGTTGGTACTCACGAATCCATAAATCCAAGGATTCGGATATATGGATAAGAAAGGTACTTTGAACGCGCTGGCCGCACTTGGCCAGGAGACGCGGCTGGATGTCTTCCGGCTGCTCGTGCGTGCCAGCCCGGAAGGCATTCCGGCGGGCGAGATCGCAACGAGGCTGGACACGGTCCAGAACACCATGTCGGCGCATCTGAAGGTGCTCGCCCATGCCGGGCTGATCCGTCCCGAACGCGACGGAAGGACCGTGCGCTATGTCGCCGACATGACCGGCTTGCGCGACCTGCTGGCCTATCTGATGGAAGATTGCTGCAATGGCGCGCCGGAGCTCTGCCGCCCGGTCATCAATGCCGTGACCTGTGACTGCTGAGGGGCTTGTGACTGTCCGCCGCGCGCCGTTCGAACAAGGAAGCCATCATGACCGATCATGCTCTGAACACAGCTGAGGCGGTGCGGCCCGGCATCGGCTTCGTCGAGAAATATCTGACGGTGTGGGTGGCACTGTGCATCGTCGCGGGCATCGCGCTTGGCCATCTGCTGCCGGGCGTGTTCGGCGCCATCGCGTCGGCCGAGATCGCCAGGGTCAACATTCCTGTCGCCGTGCTGATCTGGCTGATGATCGTGCCGATGCTCTTGCGCGTCGATTTCGCCTCGCTGGCCAAGGTCGGCACCTATTGGCGCGGCATCGGCGTGACGCTGTTCATCAACTGGGCGGTGAAGCCGTTCTCGATGGCGCTGCTGGGCTGGCTCTTCATCGGCTGGTTGTTCCGGCCGTGGCTGCCCGCCGTGCAGATCGATTCCTACATTGCCGGGCTGATCATCCTTGCCGCGGCGCCCTGCACGGCGATGGTTTTCGTCTGGTCGAACCTGACGCGCGGCGAGCCGAATTTCACGCTGTCGCAGGTAGCGCTCAACGACGCTATCATGATCGTTGCTTTCGCGCCAATCGTCGGCCTGCTGCTCGGCCTGTCGGCGATCACCGTGCCATGGGGCACGCTGATGCTGTCGGTCGCACTCTACATCGTCGCGCCGGTGATCGTCGCGCAACTGGTTCGTGGCCGGCTGCTGGCAGCGAGGGGACAGGCCGGGCTTGAGGCCCTGCTTGCCACGCTGCAGCCCCTGTCGCTGGTTGCCTTGCTGGCGACGTTGGTGCTGCTGTTCGGCTTTCAGGGCGAGCAGATCATCGCGCAGCCATTGGTGATCGTGCTGCTGGCGGTGCCGATCCTGATCCAGGTCTATTTCAATTCCGGTCTTGCCTATCTGCTCAACCGCCTCAGCGGCGAACGACACTGCGTGGCTGGACCATCGGCGCTGATCGGCGCGTCGAACTTCTTCGAGCTGGCGGTGGCCGCCGCGATCGCGCTGTTCGGGCTGAATTCTGGCGCGGCCCTTGCCACTGTGGTCGGGGTGCTCATCGAGGTTCCGGTCATGCTGTCGGTGGTGTGGATCGTGAACCGCAGCAAGGGCTGGTACGAGATGGGCGGCGCCGTCCGGAATACCATGTCGGCTGAGAGGACCTCGAAATGACCATCACCATCTACCACAATCCCGATTGCGGCACGTCGCGCAACACGTTGGCCATGATCCGCCAGTCGGGCGAGGAGCCGGAGGTGATCGAATATCTGAAGACGCCGCCATCGCGCGAAAGGTTGGTCGAACTGATCGCGGCGATGGGCATTACACCGCGCGCCCTGCTGCGCGAGAAGGGCACACCCTATGCCGAACTCGGCCTTGCCGACCCGAAATGGTCCGACCAGCAGATCCTCGATTTCATGCTGGCACATCCGATCCTGATCAACCGGCCGATCGTCGTCAGTCCGCTCGGCGTCGTGCTGGCGCGGCCGTCGGAAAAGGTGCTGGACATCCTGCCCAACCCGGAGATCGGCGCGTTCACCAAGGAGGATGGCGAGGTGGTCATTTACGCCTCGGGCAAGCGCGCCGGCTGATGCTATTTCCATAATTTTCGAAATTGGGTTGACGGCGCGAAAAGTGCCGCGTAGCTTATTTCCATGAAACTCGAAAAAGCAGCCGCGCAGCTTGAAGCGCTCGGCAATCCGACGCGGCTTCAGCTCTATCGCATCCTGGTGCGGGCCGGTGATGACGGGCTTGCCGTCGGCAGCGTCCAGGGCAGGCTCGACATTCCGTCCTCCACGCTGTCGCATCACCTCAAACGGCTGGTCGATACCGGGCTTGTCACGCAGGAACGGCAAGCGACGACGCTGATCTGCCGCGCCAACTATCCCGGCATGAATGCGCTGATCGGCTATCTCGCCGACGAGTGCTGCGCGGATGCTGCCTGCGCGCCCGCCGTCGGCAAAGCACTGGCCTGATTTTTCTGCGCGTATAATTCGAAGATACCGGAAGGATCGAACCTATGGACATGATGACAGATCTTCCCGTCGCGGTAATTGGCGCCGGCCCGGTCGGCCTTGCCGCCGCGGCGCATCTGGTCGAGCGCGGCATCCGTCCACTCATCCTGGAGCGCGGCGAAAGTGTTGGGGCCGCACTGCTCGAATGGGGCCATGTGCGGGTGTTCTCGCCTTGGGAATACAACATCGACGCGGCGGGGCGGGCGCTGCTCGACCGCTCCGGCTGGACGGCGCCGGACAGCCAGGGCCTACCGACCGGCGGCGAGATCGTGCGCGACTATCTGGCGCCGCTTGGCCGGCTTCCGGCGATCGCCGCCAATTTGAAGCTGGGCGCCGAAGTCACCGCGATCACCCGTCAGGGGCACGACAAGGTCGCCAATGAGGGCCGCAAGGACGCGCCCTTCGTCATCCGCTACCGCGATGGCGGCGGTGAGCACCGCTTTCTCGCACGCGCCGTCATCGACGCATCCGGAACATGGTGGCGGCCAAACCCGATCGGCATCGACGGGCTGCCGGTTGCCGGCGAAGGCAAGGCGTCGGCACGCATCGCCTATGGCATTCCCGACGTGGTCGGCAAGGCGAGAGAAGACTATGCGGGCAAGCGCATCCTGGTCATCGGCGGCGGGCACTCGGCCATCAACGTCGCGCTGGCGCTGATGGAGTTGCAGGATGGCGCGCCTGGCACCGAAATCTTCTGGGCGCTGCGGCACGCCAGCATCGAGAGATTGCTCGGCGGCGGGCTGAACGACCAGTTGCCGGAACGTGGTGCGCTCGGGCTGGCCGCCAGGCAGGCGATGGCGGACGGCAGGCTGAACATGCTGACGGGCTTCGCCGTCGACCGCATCGAGACGCAAGGCGAGAAGCTTGCCGTCGACGCCCACCTCGCCGGCAAGCCGTTCAGCCTGGCCGTGGACCGCATCGTCGTCACCACCGGCTTCAGGCCAGACCTGTCGTTCCTCGGCGAAATCCGCATCGCGCTCGATCCCGTCGTCGAAGCGCCGCCGGCACTGGCGCCGCTGATCGATCCGAACTTCCACTCATGCGGCACGGTTCCCGCGCATGGCATTGCGGAACTCGCGCATCCCGAACCCGGTTTCACCATCGTCGGCTCGAAATCCTACGGCCGTGCCCCGACTTTCCTGATGGCGACCGGCTACGAGCAGGTCCGCTCGGTGGTGGCCGATATTGCCGGAGACCATGCCGCGGCCCGCGAGGTGCGGCTGGTGCTGCCGGAGACCGGCGTGTGCAGTGCCGTCGGTGTCGCGACGGTATCGGAAAGCGCCGGCTGCTGTGGCGGGCCTGCTCCCGCCGCTGTCGATGCCTGCTGCGTCAGGGATGCGGCCGCCAAGGCAACGGGCGCGTCGGGTTGCGGCTGCGCAACCGCGCCGGCCACCGAGACGCGAGAGAATATGGCGGCCGGCGTCGATGCCTGAACGATCCGTCCTGCGCAAGGCAATCTGGGCGCTTGGGCTGACCCAGATCATCGGCTACGGCACGCTCTATTACAGCTTCTCGATCCTGGCGCCGGCAATGGCACGCGAGTTCGGGCTCACGGAAGGCTGGGTATTCGCAGCCCTGTCGGCCTCGCTGTTTGCCGGCAGCCTGTTCGCGCCGACTGCCGGGCGGTGGGCCGACCGCTTCGGCGCCGGCCGCATCATGACCGTCGGCTCGGTCGCGGCGGCTGTGGCGCTGGCGCTGTGCGCCGTCGCACCCGGCCGCGTGAGCTTCGTTCTGGGATTGCTGGCGATGGAACTGGCCTCCAGCTTCGTCCTCTACAGCGCTGCCTTCGTGGCGATCGTGCAGGTCGGGGTTCCCCGGCCGCAACGCAGCATCACCCATCTGACGCTGATCGCCGGGTTTGCCTCTACCCTGTTCTGGCCGCTGACCTCGGCGCTGCATGCGCATCTCACATGGCGCGAGGTCTACCTTTTGTTCGCCGCTCTCAATCTCGGCCTATGCCTGCCGATCCACGCCTGGCTGATGCGCCTGTCGCGTCGCCACGCAACGGTCACGCCGCATGAGCGCGGTTCCGCTCCCGATGAAGCGGGAATGCCGCTCGATGCGCGGCGCGGCCGGGCCGCATTCCTGCTGATGCTGGCGGGGTTCGCCACCGAGGGTTTCGTGCTGTCGGCGATCCTCATCCACATGGTGCCGCTGACGGCGGCCCTTGGGCTCGGCACCGCAGGCCTGTTCGTCTCGACCCTGTTCGGGCCGGCGCAGGTCGCCAGCCGGTTGATCAACATGCTGTTTGGCGGGCGGCTGCAGCAGACGCACCTTGCCGTCATTGCCGCGTCACTGCTCACGGCCGGGCTGTGTGCGCTGTTGCTGACCACGCCATGGCTGCCCGGCGCCTTCGTGTTCGTGTTCCTGTTCGGCCTCGGCTCCGGCCTCACCAGCATCGTCGGCGGCACCTTGCCGCTCGAACTCTTCGGCCGCGAAGGCTATGGCGCGCGGCTGGGATGGGCGAGCGCTGCCCGCCAGTTCACTTCGGCCTTCGCGCCGTTCGCGCTCGCCTTCATGATGGCGCGGACATCCGTCGCCAATTCCTTGTGGGTGCTGGTAGTCGTCGCCGCGAGCGGGGTCATCGCCTTCCTCGCCATCGCGCTGCTCAGGCGGCGCGGCGGCCCGGCGGCGTTTGCGATTGGCGGCAGCGCGGAAGAGGCGACCTGACCGCCCGCCGTCAGTGCCGCAGAATCTTGCTCAGGAAAGCGCGGCTGCGGTCGGTCTTGGGGTGTGAGAAGAACTCGTCGGGCGTGCCGCTTTCGACGATGGCGCCGGCGTCCATGAACACCACGCGCTGGGCGACCTTGCGGGCAAAGCCCATCTCGTGCGTCACCACCATCATGGTCATGCCTTCCTCGGCGACCGCGACCATGACGTCGAGCACTTCGGAAATCATCTCGGGATCGAGCGCCGAGGTCGGCTCGTCGAACAGCATGATTTTGGGCCGCATGCCGAGGCAACGCGCGATCGCCACGCGCTGCTGCTGGCCGCCGGAGAGCTGTGCTGGATAGGCATTGACCTTGTCGGCGAGGCCTACCTTGGCCAGCAATTCGCGGCCGGCCTTTTCGGCTTCGGCACGCGGGATCTTGCGGACATGGATGGGGGCGAGCGTGACGTTTTCGAGTGCCGTCTTATGCGGGTAGAGGTTGAACGACTGGAAGACGAAGCCGATCTCGGTGCGCAGCTGGGTCATGTTGGTGGCGGGGTCGCCCAGGCGCTGGCCGTCGACGACGAGGTCGCCGTTCTTGATCGCCTCCAGGCCGTTGACGCAGCGGATCAGAGTGCTTTTGCCCGAGCCGCTCGGGCCGCAGACGACGACCACTTCGCGCGGTTCGACGCTGAGCGTGATGTCCTTGAGCACGTTGAGCGAGCCGAACCATTTGTTGACGCCGCGAAAGTCGATCATGCCGGTTTTGGCAAGGCCCGTTTTGGTCATGTTTTCTGGACCTTTGGGGTTGGAAGTCACAACTGCACCTCGCCATGCGCCGCGCCCATGCGCTGCTCCAGCCGGCGGGCCAGCATGATCAGCGGATAGCAGACGATGAAATAGCCGACGCCGACGAGGAAGAACACCAGCAGGCCGTTGGGCACACGCTGCACCACCAGCCAGCCGACGCGAGTGAGGTCGGTTAATCCGATGGCCGAGACGACAGAAGAATCCTTGATCAGCAGCACATATTGCCCGACCAATGGCGGCAGCACGATGCGCATCGCCTGCGGCAGCACCACCTGGCGCATGCGCTGCCAGCGCGACAGGCCGGACGCCAGTGCCGCCTCGACCTGGCCTGTCGGCACCGAGCGGATGCCGGCGACGACGATCTCGCAGATGAAGCAGGCAGCCAGATTGGTCAGCGCGATGATGCCGGCGGTGAAGGCGTCGAGCTCGATGCCGAACTCCGGCAGGATGAAGAAGATCAGGAAGATCTGCACCAGGAACGGCGTGCCGCGGATCAGGTCGACCCAGGCGCCGATCAAGCCCGAGATCAGCCGGTTGCCGCCGGTGCGCAAGATGCCGAGGCCGAAGCCGAGCATGGTGCCGAGCACCAGGCTGATCAGCGACAGCAACACGGTCATGCCGAGGCCGCGCAGGGCCAGTGGATAGGAGCCGGCGAGGCTTTGCAGTTGTTGCCAGATCATGTCCGCGCCCCCGCTGTGCCGAGCCAGCGGCTGGAGAGCCCAGCCAGTCCTTTCAGGCCGTAATAGAGCAGCAGATAGAAGGCGGCGATGGTGAGGAAACCTTCCGCCGGCATGAAGCGGTCGGAGGCGAGCAATTGACCGGCGCGCGTCAGTTCCGAAACCGAGATCAGCGACAAAAGGGCGGAATCCTTGACCAGCACGATCGCTTGGCCGAGCAGCGGCGGGATCGTCACCTTGAAGGCTTGCGGCAGGACGACAAGGCGCATGCGCTGGACATAGGTCATGCCCGAAGCGACGCTGGCCTCGACCTGGCCGCGCGGGATCGACAGGATGCCGGCGCGAATGATTTCAGCGATATAGGCGCCGCTGTTCAGCGACAACGCGAGGATGCCGACGACGAGTTCCGGCAGAACGAAGCCGAGCCGGGGCAGGCCGAAATAAAGAAAATAGAGCTGCGCCAGCAAGGGCGTGGCACGCACCGCATCGATATAGGCCTTGGCTGGGGCGCGAAACAGCCAGCCGCGCTGCAGATTCATGGCGCACAGCACGATGCCGACGATGAGCGCGCCGACAAAGGACAGCGCCGACAGCCAAACGGTCGTGACCAGGCCCTGTCCGAACAACGGCAGGTATTCGACGATGGTGCGGAAACTGAAATTTTCGAGCATCGTTGGGTGAAATCCCCAGAGCGCAGGAAACGACAGATGAAACGAAATTCCGGGCGGCTTCGCGGCGTTTAAGATGCGCGCGAAACCGCCTGGATTTATCGCTGCTTAGTGATCCTTCTTCCAGGCGTCGGAATTGACCCAGTAGTCGAGGTTCTTCTGCAGGCGGCCGTCGATAGTGACCTGGTTGAGGAACAGGTTCATCCAGATCAACAGGTCCGGCTCATCATAGCGGGTGGCGAAGGCAAGCGGCTCCTTCGACAGAAGGTCCGGCATGATGGTGAAGGTGCCGGCCGGATAGGCGGTCGACTGGCCTTTGACCGCCGAGACGTCGTTGACGCCGCAGTCGGCCTGGCCGTTGTTGACGGCGTCAAGCAGCAGCGGACCGCCACCCTTGTAGCTCTTGATGTCGGCATCGGGGAAGGCTTTCTTGGCTTCCTTCTCGCCGGTGGCGCCGAGCAGCACGGCGATCTTGGTGCCCTTGGCTTTGCAGTCCTCGGTGGTCTTGAACTTGCTGTCGGCCTTGGTGAAGACGGTGCTGCCCGTGTACATGTAAGGCGTGGTAAAGGCGACCTTCATGCCGCGCGCCAGCGTCGGTGTCATGTCGGCAACCAGCAGGTCGGCCTTGCCCGACAGCAGCGCCGGGATCAAACCATCCCAGTCGAAGTCGAGGAAGGTGATTTTCACACCCATTTCCTTGGCCATCAGTTCGGCCAGTTCGACCGAACTGCCGGTGCGTTCGCCATTGGCGCCGACCAGCGAGAAGGGCGGTCCCTGGGTCTGCACGGCGACGCGCAATTCGCCGCGCTTGGTGATGTCGTCGAGCGTACCCGCACTGGCCGCAGCGGTGAGCCCGGCGAGCGCAAGCCCGGCGATGAAAAGTCTTCCGGCGATGAAAAGTCTGGCAATCTTCATTTCGGTATTCCTCCCTGTTGTCGTTAATGTGTGCCCGCGGTTCTCCTTGGGCTCCTTTTTGAGCGGCAGCGCCGTTGCCGGCGGCAGCCACCGTTCGAAAATCTTTCGCCTCAGTCCCGTGCCACCGTCTCGGAAACCGTGATGCCACGCCTGGCCAATTCATCGAAGAACCTGATGTCGGGCACATCCAGCAGCGGGTTCAAAAAGCCGGGTCTGGTGATCTCGCCCCTCGCCAGCATCTGCGCCACGATGCTGGCGGGATAGCCGACGCCGAGGCTCATGCCGAACAGGCCGGAAACGAGATCGCGTTCGATGATCAGGTCCGACGTCACCGTCTTGGCGCGGCCGCCTTCGAGGCCGGAAAAGACATTGCGCATCACGCAAAGATCCTTTTCGCCGGGGCCGTATTGCAATTGCGGGCCGAGCAGCCGGCCAAGGAATTCGCGCGGGCTGTTGGAGGTGCCGGGCACCTTGTCCTCAGAGAGGAAACCGAGTTCCTTCAACGGCGCCCAGAAGGCCGACCATCCCGGCCAGCGCAGTGTGTAGCGGCCGGAGCGGCGCAGCCCTTTTGCGGCGTCCAGCATCTCGACATAGTGCAGCGCGTCGCCATTGGGGAAGGCTTCGAGCCTGCCGAGGCCGGCAACCTCGATTTCATGGATGAACGGATTGTCGTGCTGCTGGCCGGCAGGCACTGCGACACGGTTCCCGTCCTCGATCATCACGCTGTCGCGGTTCTGGCTGACCAGGACCATGTCGAAATTCCAGCTCACCTTGTAGCACAGCGGCTTGGCCATCGCCTTCGGCTCGGGGATGCCGCCGCAATAGGAATCGATCGAAGAAATCGAGTCGAACTGCCTGGCGGCGCGCGCGTAGAGCACGAGGTCGATGCCGGGGTCGAGCCCGCATTCGGTCATGATCGAGACACCGGCCTGTTCGGCGGCCGGCGCCAGGTCGGCGATCGACTTGGCGTAGTTGGTGGTGACCAGCGGCGTGCGCGTGGCAATCGCGGCCTTTACCGCCTCGCGCATCAGCGGCTGCGGCAACAGGTCGATGACGGCGTCGACATCATCAAGCACAGTGGCCAGGGCCTGGCCGATCGCGCCCTCAGGCACCACGAAGCGCACGCGGGCAAGATCGGTCAGGCCGGCAAGCCGGGCAGGGCCGTCCGGCGCGGTGTCGACGCAGACAATTTCCTCGACGCCGTCGCTGGCGACGAGGTCGGCGATTGCCGCCCGGCCTTGCAGGCCAAGGCCGCCGAGTACCGCGATCTTCATGCCGGCTCCTTACGATCGTCCGACCAGCAGCCTTCCGGCAGGCTGACCCATTTGTTGCAGGACGCCATGACGACGAATGTCTCGCTGCGCACGACTTCGCCTGGCTCGCCGGCGCCGGGGATCAGCTCGCTGGTGACGCGGTAGAGATCGGCGACGTCACCGGCCACCGTCACGTCGACGATGATATCGAAGCGCCCGGTGACCACCGAAGCCGAGTTGACGAAGGGCAGTTCGGCAATGCGCTGCGCCAGTTCGCGGGCCCGGCCGCGCCCTTGGGCATTGATGCCGACAATGGCGGAGATCAGCTCGGGGCGCTCGGTCAGGTTCAGCAGCCCGACGATCTTGAGCAGGTTGCGGTCGAGCAGGTTGCGCAGCCGCGAGCGCACCGTCGGCACCGAAATCGCCAATATCTCGGCGATCCGGTTGATGCCCGGCTGGGCGTCCTGCGACAGCTGTTTGACCAGCCGCCGATCGGTCAGATCGAGATGTTCCCGCAAAGTCCCCGTCTTTCACAAAAGGAAAAAAGTTTGGCGATTTTTTTGCCAATGTGCAAACAAGCTACGTCACGAACATTTGAAAAGCAAGGCAATGATTCAGCGCTGATGAGGATAGGTGCTCGCTGTCCGGCTCACGCCAGCGCTGTCGCGAGCAATTTTGCCTGCGGTGTCAACTCGTCGAAGCGGCGGGCGCAGAGGTTGAGCTGGCGCGTTGCCCAATCATCGGTCAGCCGCAGTGTGCGTAGCGTCCGCGCCGAGCGGCGGGCGGCACTTTCCGGCACGATGGCGATGCCGGCACCTTGCGCGACCAGCCGGCAGACATTGTCGAGGCCGGGAACGTGGATGCGGATATGCAGATGGCCGCCAAGGCGGGCCGCCTGGCGGGCGATGTGCTCCTGCAGCGCATGGCCGGTGCTGAGGCCGACGAAAGATTCGCCGAGAAGCTCAGTGAGGTTGACGGTGCGGCCTTCAAGGCCGGGCCGGTTTCGCGCGGCGATCACCACCAGCCGGTCGATGAAGAACGGTTTCTGCTCGAGGTGCGCAAGGCCGGCCCAGGTGGCGGCGATGCCGAGATCGGCCGCACCACTGGCCACGGCTTGCGCGATCTCATGGCTGGGGCGCTCGTCGAGCTCGATGTCGATGCCGGGGTGCGCGACAAGGAAGGCGGGCAGGATCTCGCGCAGCAACTCGGCTGTGGCGGCGGTGTTGGCCATCAGCCGGACGCGGGCGCGCAGGCCGGTGGCATAGGCGGCGAGGTCGCCGGCCATCGCTTCGATCTGGTTCTGCACGGCGCGCGCATGATGCAGCAGCGCCTGTCCGGCCGCCGTCGGCACCACCCCACGGCGCCGGCGCTCCAGCAGCGGCGCGCCGAGCCGCTCCTCCATGCCCTTGATGCGGGCGCTGGCCGACGCCAAGGCCAGTCCGGCAAGCTCGGCGCCATGGGTGATGCTGCCGCGTTCGGCGACCAGCAGGAACAGGCGGAGATCGACCAGATCGAAGCGCATTCTCTTGCTCCTGCGAATATTCAGCGCCGGGAAGGCGGTCGGCCAACCAGCCTTCGTCGTGGCCGAAGGCTGGCAGCGCAACTTCCACATTGTGATCGGCCAGGATTTTCGTCAAACAGTTTCGAAGGAGAATTGCGATGAACGAACGAACATCAGGCCGGCTAGGCATTCTTGAAAGCACGGCGATCGTGCTGGCCATTGCCGTGGCCGGCCTTGCCATGGCGCGAGCGGGATCAGGCCTGCGGGGATGCGCGGCGACGGTCGTATCCACCAGCCGCGATGCGGCGCCGGCAAAGGCCGCCAGCCCGGATGCCGAAGCAACCGATATGCTGCTGCATGACTGATCCGGCCCTGAAGATACGATCATGCTGAGCGCCGGCATCCTCGCCTGGATCGGCGCCGTGTTCCTCGCCGCCGGCTTCGTCAAGGGCGTCGTCGGCATGGGGCTGCCGACCGTGGCGATGGGGCTGCTGGCGGTAACGATGCCGCCAGCACAGGCCGCGGCACTGCTGCTGATCCCGTCGCTGGTTACCAACCTCTGGCAATTGCTGACCGGCCCGTCCTTCGGCCGGCTGTGCAAGCGGCTGTGGACGATGATGGCCGGCGTGATGCTCGGCACCGTTGCCGGCGCCGGCCTGCTGACCGGCACACACTCTGGCGTTGCCTCGGCCGGGCTCGGTGCGGCGCTGGTGCTTTACGCCATTCTCGGCCTCGCCAAAGCCGGCTTCACCACGCCGGCGCGCCGCGAAGCCTTGATGTCACCGCTGGTCGGGGTGGCGACCGGGCTGGTCACCGGCGCCACCGGCGTCTTCGTCATCCCGGCGGTGCCCTATCTGCAGTCGCTGCGGCTGGAGAAAGAAGACCTGATCCAGGCGCTCGGCCTGTCCTTCACCGTGTCGACGGCGGCGCTCGCCATCGGGTTGTTCAAGGCAGGCGCCCTGGCGTCGCCGAGTGCGCAACTGGTGGGGTCGGTCGCAGCCCTTTGCGCCGGCGCTGGCCGGCATGTTCGCCGGCCAGGCGCTGCGCCAGAAGATGAGCGTCGAGACCTTCCGCAAAGTGTTCTTCGCGGGGTTGCTGGCGCTTGGGGTCTATCTCGTGGGGGAGTTGGTGTTCTAGGCGCCGGACTTCCCCAGAGCACTGGCAGGAAGTCGTCAGCCAATGCTTTCGCTGAGATCAGCGAGCGTGACCATGAGTGTCAACGGCTCGACCGGCGAGGGCTCGAACCCGATGGTGATGTAGAAAGCTCGGGCATCGTCGGAAATCGCATGCACCACTATGCCTTTGATGCCCAGTATTTCAGCAGCCTGGAGAATTCGTAGACCGGCATCCCTTACCAGCGCCCGACCGATGCCCCGACCGTGATAGGCTTGGTCTATGGCCAACCTGCCTAGCACTGCGACGGGGATCGGATCGGGCATGTTGCGCCGGAAACGGCTGGAAGCTTCGACCATTTTCACGGCGCCGCTGGCAACGGCATAGTAGCCAATCACACGGTTGCCTTTGCAAGTCACATAGGTCCGGGATGCACCGCCCGCTTGATTGGTGCGAGCACGTTTTTTCAACCAATCGTCGAGCGCTGTAATGCCCGACGAAAATTCCCCGAGTTCGTGATGATCCGCGAGTGGAACCGGGACCGACAGCGTCACGCAGCTTCCCACGGAGCCTTTGTCGTCATCGTGCGGCGCAATCGGTCGTTGGGCTGCGGCGGCGCGTCGAGGCGTGCCAGAAACGCAGCGTAGACATCCGGTTCGACGGTAAACACGAGACGGTTGAGCAACGCTTCCTCAGCGGCGCGTTGCGAGGCTTCAAGCATGAAGTCGGTGCGATTCTTACCGAGCAATTCGGCTGCGCGGTCGATCAGATTGCGAACTTCCGGCTTGACGCGGATGTTGAGCGGAACGCTCTTCGGCACCGGATGATGTGACGTTGGCATGGACGGCTCCTTCGTCGCGCATATCTAGCACAGCGTAACGACATTGTCATTACCCGGTTCGATGGAGCATGCGATCCGTAGTAGCCCTAGCGCACGACCAGCACCGGGATCTCCGTGTAGGACAGCACTTCCGCCGTCTGGCTGCCGAGGAGCAGCTTGCCCAGCCCGCGGCGGCCGTGCGAAGCCATGACGATCAGGTCGCAGCCCAGGGCCTGCGACAGTTCCAGAATGGCTTCGGCGGGCCGCTTGTCCTCGACATGCACGACCTCCGCCGAGACGCCGGCGGCGTCGGCCGATGCCTTGCACCTGTCGAGAACTTCCTTGGCGTATTTGCGCGCCTCTTCCTGATAGGCGGCCAGTTCATCGCCGGCGGCGTAGCCGGCCATGGCGCCGCCCCAGGCGAAGATCGGGAATTGTTCGGAGACGGTGATGAAAGTAACAGAGGCGCCGAGGCCCTTGGCCAATGTCAGGCCGTGGGTAACGCCCTTGTCGGCCAGTTCCGATCCGTCCGTGGCGATGAGCAAATGTTTGTACATGATGACATGACCTGTTGCGCAAGGGCCGATGCCCTTGAGGTGGCGGGAGCCTTGTGGAGGGCTGGCCTTGATATAGTTGCGGCCTCGGGCCGATCACAGGGCCGGCCCCGCCGCGGATCAAGGCCAGGCGACCACGCAGTCTTGTACCAAGCGGATTCCCCTTTGCCGCATCGTCGCCTAAGGTGCCGGTGACATTGAAAGGCAGTCCATGAGCAACTCGTATCCCCAAATCCATCTGGTCCGGCATGGTGAGACGGCATGGAGCCTTTCGGGGCAGCATACCGGCCGCACCGACATGCCGTTGACCCCGGTTGGCGAGGCCGCCGCGCGGGGTCTCGCGGACAGGCTCGAGGGCCTGTCTTTTTCGGCCGTATGGTCGAGCCCGTCGCAGCGCGCCTACAATACCAGCGTACTGGCCGGCTTCGGCGCGCAGGGCGTCAAGAAGGACGATCTGCAGGAGTGGGACTATGGCGCCTATGAGGGGCTGACGACAAAACAGATCCTGGCCGAGCGCCGCGGCTGGAATGTGTTTCGCGATGGGTGTCCAAAGGGCGAGATGGCGGCCGATGTCGGCGCGCGGGCCGACAGGATTATCGCTGGGCTGCGCGAGGCCAATGCCAGCATATTGGTGTTTTCCAGCGCACATTTTCTGCGCGTGCTGGCGGCGCGCTGGATCGGGCTGCCGCCGGAGGGCGGCGCGCTGCTGGTGCTCGATACGGCCAGCATCAGCGTGCTCGGCTACGAGCATGATTTGAGCGAGCCGGTCATCCGGAAATGGAACCAGAAATAGAGCAGCTTCGGCCAGCGGCGCCGCTTACGCCTATCTGTCGAATTTCCTGATCGCCTCAGCGGTTACCGGCGTGAAGAAATTCACCAGATTGCCGTCAGGGTCGCGAAACAACAGCGAGCGGTTGCCCCAGGGCATGGTGGTCGGCTTCTGCACAGTGATATTCCTGAGGAGGTCCGAGAGCCTGGCGAATTCAGCATCGACGTCGCCGACGCGGAACTCGATGATGGCGGTGTGGTTGTCGGCGGGGCGGGCGATGTCGCCGCCGAACAGCATCAAGGTGCGTGTGCTGCCGATCGCCAGCGTGCAGGTCGGCGTCGCCAGTTCGGCGAAGTCTTCCGTGTACACCGTCACGGGCATGCCGGTGATCTCACCGTAGAAGTGAACGAGACGCTGGACGTCCGACGTGATGATGCGGACGGAGACGAAATTCATTGCATTGGCTCCCTGATCGTTGAAGCCGTGGCCGGCTCCCATCCGACCTATAGGCCAGGCCTGCTGACAGCTTTCCGTCAGGAGGGATCGCCGTGCGCCTGCACCAGCGGCACGCCCTGCTTACCCCCTCAGCAGCGACAACTCTTCTGCTGTCAAATGCCGTGCCGTACCCTTGGCGAGGTCGCCGAGCGGCAGGCGGCCGATGGCGATGCGGATGAGGCGCAGGACCTCGACGCCGTGCGCGGCGAGCAGGCGACGGATGTGGCGGTTACGGCCTTCGTCGAGCATGATCTCCAGCCAGGCGGTGCGGCCGCCACTGCGCAAAAGTTCGATCGCGTTCGCGGTGAGCACCTCGCCGTCGACGATCACGCCGGCGCGCAACGTCTCCAGCATCGGAGCATCCGGTACCGTGCCGATCTGCACGTGATAGGTTTTCGGCAGATGCGAAGCCGGGTCCATCAGCCGGTTGGCAAACCGGGTGTCGTTGGTCATCAGCAGCAGGCCTTCGCTCGCCTTGTCGAGGCGGCCGACCGGGGAGACGAAGGGCAGGTCGAGCCCTTCCAGGCAGGCATAGACGGTGTCGCGCTGCTGCGGGTCCTCGCGGGTGGTGACCAGCCCGCGCGGCTTGTTGAGCATGAGGTAGACCTTGCGCTCGGCAACCACCGGCCTGTCGTCGACGACGATGCGGTCGCGGTCGAGGTCGACGCGCAGCGCCGCATCGCGCACCACCTTGCCGCCTACACGCACGCGGCCTTCGGCGATCAGCACCTCGGCCTGTGTGCGCGAGCACAGGCCGAGCTTCGACAGCGCCCGGTTGAGACTGACGCCGGGCGCCCCCTGCCTGCCGCTCTGCCGTGTCTGCCGTGGTGTCATGGTGCCGTCTGCGCTGGTGGAGCCGACAGATGCCACGGGCTGCAATGGCTTCGCAAGCGTGGTGCTGTCTCCCTATACAGGGCAAGGGGCAATGGCGGCATCCGTACCGCCTGGAACAGCGATATTGTCGCCGCCGCATCCGCTATAATCTGCACCCCATGAGTGAGTCCGCTGCGCCGATAACCAAGACCGTCGTCATCGGTGCCGAGCCGGCCAAGGTCTGGCGGATACTAACGACGCCAGAAATGATCCCGCAATGGATGTCCGACGAGGCGTTGACCGTCAGCCTGCAAGGGCAGGCCGGCGGCGCGATCGTCATGCGCGGACTGCTGCACGGAATACCGTTCGAAAACCACGGCACCATCCGCACTTTTGAGCCGGGAATGAGCTTCGCCTACAGCTATTGGAGCACACTGTCGGCCTCGCGTCTGGCGGACGTGCCCGAAAATCACACCGTGGTCAGCTTCGACCTGGCGCCGGCGGATGGGGGAACACTGTTGACACTGACGCTCAGCGACTTCGCCGAACCGGCGATCCGTCCGCACGCCAATCTCTACTGGGGACCGACCTTGCAGATCCTGAAGGCGGTCTGCGAGCGCGCTTGAGAGCGGGCGGGAGTCATCGCAGCGGATAGGTCGTCCCGCCCTTACTCTTTGGGGTGTCGGGTGAGGGCCAGCGTGCGAATACGGTCGGCGACGGCGCTGTCGACCGGGTTGTAGACGGTCAGGCTCAAATCCGGCCGGCCGTCGACCGCGAAGCCCGAATATTCCAGTTCGATATCGCCAAGTTCCGGGTGCTTCAGGCGCTTTGTCCCGTCGCCATGGCTGAGCACGCCGTTTTCCCGCCACAGGGCGGCAAACTCGGGGCTGGCGCTGCAGAGTTCGTCGACGAGTTCACGCACCTCGGAGACAGCACCGGCGCGTGCCGCATCGGCCCGGAACGCGCCCACCACGAAACGGGCGAGGTTTTGCCAGTCGTGCTGTCTAGCGCGGATATGGGGACTGAGGAACATGAAGCGCAGAATGTTGCGCTCGCCCTCGGGCAGGGTGCTGTAGTCGGTCAGCACGACCCTCGCGGCACGGTTCCAGGCAACGACGTCCCAGGTAGCGGTCCTGACTATGGCGGGGCTGGCATCGAGTGTGTCGATGAGGCGCTGCAGCCGGGGGCTGACGCCTTCGACGCCCCTGTAGCGGACCTCGGGCGGGCGCCCCAGCCCGAGCATGAAAAGATGTTCGCGCTCCGCCTCGGTCAGCAGCAGCCCCTTGGCGATGCGGTTGAGGACATCGGCCGAGGGTGCGCCGCCGCGGCCCTGTTCCAGCCATGTGTACCAGGTCGGGCTGATGTTGGCGCGCTGTGCGACCTCTTCGCGGCGCAGCCCCGGCGTGCGTCTGCGTCCGGAAAACCCGAATGATGCGGGATCAAGCCGGGTGCGCCGGTCTTTGAGGAACGCTGCTAGTGAGCCGGAATTGGAAGGCATCCTGTTAGCCATTATACCACGATAAGATCACTACTTTAATAGAATAATAGACCGGCAATATTACGCAGGCAACTGTACAGGAGATTTTGCATGCGTATCTTTCTCACCGGCGCGACCGGTTTCATCGGTTCGGCGATCGTTCCCGAACTCATCAAGGCAGGCCACCAGGTGGTCGGCGTGACCCGCTCCGACGCCGGCGCCGAGGCGCTGGCCGCCGCCGGTGCTGAAGTGCATCGCGGAACGCTCGAGGAGCCCGAAGGGCTGTGCGATGGCGCGGCCAAGGCGGACGGCGTGATCCACACGGCATTCGACCACGACTTTTCGCGGTTTGCCGAGAATTGCGAAAAGGACAAACGCGTCATCGCGGCACTGGGCACCGCGCTCGCCGGCTCCGACCGGCCGCTGGTGATCACCTCCGGCGTCGGCATGGGCAGCCCCGGGCATGGCCAGTTGGCGATCGAGGACGTCTTCAACGCCAGCCATCCCAATCCGCGCATCGCCTCGGAGCTGGCCGGCAATGCCTTGCTGGACGCCGGCATCAATGTGTCGGTGGTGCGGCTGCCGCAGGTCCACAATCCGGTCAAGCAAGGCCTTATCACGCCGCTCATCGAGATCGCGCGTGAAAGGGGCGTCTCGGCCTATGTCGGCGAAGGCCGCAATCGCTACTCCGCGGGCCACCTCCTCGATGCGGCGCGGCTTTACCGGCTCGCCGTGGAAAAGCGGCAGCCGGGCGCGCGCTATCACGCGGTCGGCGAGGAAGGTGTCGAAGTGCGCGCTATCGCCGAGGCGCTCGGCCGGGGTTTGAAATTGCCGGTGGTTTCCATTGCGCCGGAAAAGGCGGCGGAGCATTTCGGCTGGATGGCGATGTTCGCGCCGATGGATCTGCCGGCCTCCAGCGCTCTGACCCAGGCACGGCTCGGCTGGCACCCCACCGGCCCGACGCTGATCGCCGATCTCGACGCCATGCGGTATTGATGCGCTTAGCAACGCTCGAGGTGAGCCGAAGTCTCTGACTTCGTCATCCCTGGACGAAGCAGGAGCGCAGCTCCGTCGCGGAGACCCTGGGCCACGCCGCGACCTTTCGGGATTATGCTCCAGGGCTGACCGCGTAGCGCAGATGGACGAGCCCATGCGCCAGCGCCTCGCAGCTCTTCAGGGACAGCTGCGTCTTGCCCGCCAGGCCGCTCTCGCCGAACTCGACGAAACCCTGATTGGCGGCCCGCCCGTCGATCGCGGGTGCAACGAGAAGGCTCAATTCATCGACGAGCCCGGCGGCGAGGAAGGAACCGTTGATGCTGGCGCCGCCCTCGAGCAGCAGCCGGCTTATGCCGAGTTCGCGTCCGAGGACCTCAAGCATCGCGGCGAGATCGACATCGGCGGTTTCCGCGACGATATAGGACACGCCGTCGGCGGCAAGCTCTGCCAAATGGCTGTCGGCAACGTCGCGCCCAAGCAGCACCACGACATGGTCGCCACCGATGTCGGGTTTGGAAAAGTGAAGCTTGCCCGAGGCATCGAGCGCCACGGCATAACTGCCCGCACCTATTTGCGCGAAATGATAGGGCCGGTCGACCTTGCCGGCATTGGCCGGCGGATGCGCGCCGGCCTTGCTCATCTCGGCCATGGTGACGCGCCCGACGATCCAGGCATCAGCCGCGAGATCATTATGGATATGCTCGTAGAGGCTCGACCACTCGGCCCGGGTGCCATCGGGGCTCGAGGTATAGCGGCTGGGGTGGAGGCTGCCGTCAAGGGATGCCAGCATATGGCAGATGATTTGCGGCTTCATGTTGTTCTCCAGTCGAGTGCTTTGGGTTCAGTCCAAAGTAGTGCCACGCGGGGAGAATGGAAGCCGCACGCCTCATGACGTACCCAGCCGTTGAGACGGCATGTGCCGGCAGGTATCATGACCGGATGTCCGCGAACATAATCCTGTTTCATTCGGTTCTGGGGCTGCGCGAGCACGAGCGGCATCTTGCGGGAAAGCTGGGCGCCGCCGGTCACGCCGTTTCGCTGCCGGACCTCTATGCGGGCGTGGCGACGGACGATCTCGAGCAAGGCTTCGCGATCAAGGCGCGGATCGGCTGGGAGGTCATTTGCCAAAGGGCGCGCGATGCCCTGGCCTCGACGCCGGCGATACGGTGCTGGCGGGGATTTCGATGGGTGCAGGCGTGGTCGCGTCAGTCTGGGCCTTGCGGCCGCTGACGGCCAAGGTGCTGCTGTTGCATGGGCTGGCAACCGTGCCTGCGAACATCCGGCCCGGCCTGCCGGTTCAATTGCATGTCGCCGACACCGATCCGTTCTTCCCCGAGCCGGATGTCCGCGCCTGGCAGCACGCCGCCGAGGCCGCGCAAACCGATGTGCGGATCTTCCGCTATCCAAACTCGGGACATTATTTCTCGGATCCAGCTCTGCCCGACTACAACGACACAGCCGCGGCGCTGCTTTGGCAGCGTGTTCTGGCGTTCCTGGATTGAGAAGCAGAGGGGCGGCCTTGCATTGGAGGTCTTCCGACAAAGCGGCCCCCACGCCGGAAATCCAAAATCCGACAATTCCGATAATTTGCCTGGCACCGCTGTTATATCGATGTTGCACAAATGGTTGGCCCTGGGTTAGCATCCCTGCGCAGGCGTCGGTGGGAGGCTCTTTTTACAGCGGCGGCCAGCTGGAGCGGCATGCGTTTTCGGGCGCAGGGAGGATGCTCCACACTTTGAACCGACGCATGATCCTTCCTGAAACCGATCCCGGTTTTCGGGTCGTGCGTTCTTGTGGAGGAGGATCCCATGAACAGACGTGAATTCCTGCTGTCGTCCGCGGCTTTCGGCGCCATGATGGTTGCCGCGCCTTCTGTGTTTGCGCAGGACAAGCTCACTATCCTTGGCTCGGTGCCCAGTCTCGGTTTTCCGTTCTTCGTGCACATGCTGAACGAGATCAAGGCGGAAGCCGCCACGCAAGGCGTCAATCTGACCGAAAGCGACGGCCAGAACTCGGCCACCAAGCAGACCGCCGACATCGAGGCCGCCCTGGTGCAGAAGGTCAACGCCATCGTCATCTCGCCGCTCGACGTCAACGCCCTGGCGCCGGCCATCGAAGAAGCGGTCAAGGCCGGCGTTCCCGTGGTGACGATCGACCGCCGCGTAGACGGCGTCGAGGGCATCCTCGCCCATGTTGGCGCCGACAATGTGAAGGGCGGCGAGGCGGAAGCCAACGCCGTGGTGGCGGCGTTTCCCAACGGTGCCAAGCTGTTCCATCTGCAGGGCCAGCCCGGCGCCGGCCCGGCGATCGACCGCAACAAGGGCGTGCACAATGTGCTCGATCCTCTGAAGGACAAGTATCAGATCGTCTTCGAGCAGACCGCCAACTTCGCCCGCGCCGAGGCGCTGTCGGTGACCGAGGCTGGCCTTGCCGCCAACGGCAAACCCGACGCCATCGTCTGCGCCAATGACGACATGGCGCTGGGCGCCATGGAGGCTTGTGCCGCGCGCAACTTCACCGACGTCAAGATCTACGGCTTCGATGCACTGCCCGAAGCGCTGGTCGCCGTACGCGACGGCAAGCTTGCGGGCACGGTCGAGCAATTCCCCGGCGAGCAGTCGCGCACTGCGGTGCGCATCGCGGTGGCCTTTGCCAAGGACAAGACCGAGCCGAAGGAGAAGCTGGTGCTGCTGACGCCAATCGTCATCGGCAAGGACAATCTCGACAAGGCGGAGCGGATTGGCGAGACGAAGTAGGGTTTGGCGGGGATCGGCCGATTGGCAAAGCCGGCGGGACAGCGCCCCCCTCTGTCCTGCCGGACATCTCCCCCTCAAGGGGGGAGATCGACTGTTCCTCCTGCTTTCGCCAGTTCCCAAATGTTGAAAGAAAAGGTGTCGCCGGTGACACAGCCAATCTCCCTTGAGGGGGAGATGTCCGGCAGGACAGAGGGGGGCGTTCAAGCGCTGACAGGCGACATCAACTGCATGGAAGGAGCCACCCTTGCCGCCAGCCGCTGAAGCCGCCTCGCCCGAACCCATCCTGCTTGCCGTCGAAGGCATCACCAAGCATTTCTCGGGCGTCACCGCGCTCAGCGATGTCTCGCTCGATATCCGCCCCGGCGAGATCCTCGGCCTGCTGGGCGAAAACGGCGCCGGCAAATCGACGCTCTTGAAAATCCTGTCGGGTGTGATGCCGCCATCGGGCGGCCGCATCACTTTCGACGGTGCCGATTATCATCCCTCCAGCCCGCAGGATGCCAAGCGGCTTGGCATCGTCACCATCTATCAGGAACTGAGCCTGATCCCGACGCTGACCGTGGCGGAGAACATTTTCATCGGCCGCGCGCCGATCGGCCCGCTCGGGCTGGTGAGTTGGCGCAAGATGGAGGAAGATTCCCGCACGATCATCGCCCGCGTCGGTCTCTCCATAGACCCGATGACGCCGGTCTCGGCACTGTCGGTGGCCGAGCAGCAACTGGTCGAGATTGCTCGGGCGCTGTCGCTGGAAAGCCGGCTGATCATCATGGACGAGCCGACCTCGGCGCTGACCGAGACCGAGGTGCAGCGGCTGCTGTCGATCATGGACCGGCTGCGCAAGGACAAGGTCGCCATCATGTTCGTCACCCACCGGCTGGAGGAAGCGTCCGCCATATGCGACCGCATGACGGTGCTGCGCGACGGCCGGCTGGCCGGACATCTCGACCGTGAAGGCGGGCCGATCGCGCTGCCGAAAATCATCGAGAAGATGGTCGGCCGCGCGGCGTCCGAGCTCTACGCCCGGCCGGCGCAACGCGCGGTGGCCGGCGATGTCGTGCTGTCGGTGCGCGGCCTGCGCACCGTGCGCGACCCCGAGGCGCCGCACGCCATCGTGCTCGACGGCGTCGACATAGACCTCAAGGCCGGTGAAATCCTCGGCGTCGCCGGGCTTGTCGGCTCAGGCCGCACCGAATTGGCGCGCGCCATCTTCGGCGCCGACCGCATCGCGGCCGGCACCATCACGCTCGACGGCGAGCCGATCGCCCCGGCATCGCCCGCGGACGCCATTGCGCTCGGCATCGGCCTGGTGCCGGAGGACCGCAAGCACCAGGCGATCTTTGCCGCGCTGGGCATCCTGCCGAATTTCTCCATCGCTTCGCTGGGCAGCTTCAGCAACGGTTTCGGCTTCATGGCCGAGCGGCGCGAGCGCGATGCGCTGTCCGGGTTTCGAAAGATGCTGTCGATCCGCATGGCTTCGGCCGAGCAGGCGATCGAGGGCCTGTCGGGCGGCAACCAGCAAAAGGTGATCCTGGCGCGCTGGCTGGCGCGCGATCCGAAAGTGCTGATCGTCGACGAGCCGACGCGCGGCGTCGATGTCGGCGCCAAGACCGAGGTGCACCAGATCCTGGTGCAGCTTGCGGCGCGCGGCATTGCGGTGATGATGATCTCGTCCGAACTGCCCGAGGTGCTGGCGGTTTCGGACCGCATCGTCACCATGCGCCGCGGACGCATCACCGGCCAGATGCCGGGCGTCGAAGCAAACGAGGAAAGACTGATGGAACTGATGGCACTCGACCGCAAGGAGACACTATGAGCGTGGCGGGGGAGCAGGATCAGCGCGGCGGCATCAACTTCGCGCGGCTTTTGATGAGCTTCGGGCCGCTGCTGTTCCTGGTGGCGCTGATCATCGTCTTCACGGTGCTGAAGCCGAGCTTCATGGACCCGATCAACCTGTTCAACATCACAAGGCAGATCTCGATCACCGGGCTGATCGCGCTCGGCATGACCTTCGTCATCCTTACCGCCGGCATCGACCTGTCGGTCGGCTCGCTGCTCGCCTTCTGCGGCATGGTCGCCGCCGTGGTCGCCAAGGGCGGCACGGCCAACACGCTGTCGCTGTCGACGAGCGGCACGCAAGGGTTCGGCTGGTTCGCCGCGCTGCTGGCCGCCATCATCGTCGGAGCCGCTGCCGGCGGCGTGCAGGGACTTGTCATCACCCGGCTGAAAGTGCCGCCCTTCGTCGTCACGCTGGGCGGGCTGACGGTGTTTCGCGGGCTGACGCTGACCATCTCCAATGGCGGCCCGATCTCGGGCTTCGACGCCTCGATGCGCTGGTTCGGCACCGGGCTGATCGGCCCGGTGCCGGTGCCGGCGCTGATCTTCGCGGCGGCCGCCATCCTGTGCCACATCGTGCTGCGCTACACGCGCTATGGCCGGGCCGTCTATGCCGTCGGCGGTAATGCGGAAGCAGCGCGGCTGTCGGGCCTGCGCGTCGACCGCATCCTGGTCTCGGTCTACGTCATTGTCGGCTTCTTCGCCGGGCTCGCGGCCTTCGTGCTGTCGGCCAGGCTGAACTCCTCGGAAGCGGTGGCGGGCATCGGCTACGAACTGACCGTCATTTCGGCCGTCGTCATCGGCGGCACCTCGCTGTTCGGCGGCATCGGCTCGGTCGGCGGCACGGTGGTGGGCGCGGCGCTCATCGGCGTGCTGCAAAACGGGCTGCAGTTCAACAACGTCTCGTCCTACACGCAAAGCATCGTCATCGGGCTCATCCTGATCCTGGCGGTGGCGTTTGATCGGTGGCTGAAGTCGAGGGTAAGAAGGTGAGGGGGACGGTTCTCCCTTCTCCCTCTGTTGGAGAAGGGGAGCCCCCTTCCTTGCAAAACAATCATGCTTTGCTAGAAAGATTTTGGCGGGTGGCATCGTGAGAGAACCTCATGTTTGCCGATATCATCAGACCGATCACCCTAGGTTTTTCGCTGCTGCTGCGGTTCTGGCCACAGCTCATCGCCCTGGTGCTGGCCGGCGTGCTGGTCGGCGATCTCCTCATGCTGCTGGCGGCGAAGGTGGCGCTGGCCAATCACTTCGCCGGGTTGGCGATGCTGACCCTAGTGGCGCTGGCGCAGCTGGTGGTGACGGTGGCGATGTTCCACGTGCTGCGCCCCGGCCTGCCGCATGTGGTGGCCGCGCAGCGCGGCGCCGACAAGGCCGCAACCACCGAGACGCAAACGAAGCCGGGTGCCGAGGCTGACCGGCGCGGCTCGCGGCTGGTGCGGATGATCACCATCGCGCTTCTGCCGTTCTTCGCCTATTATGCCGCCTGGGGATTTCTGGGCGACATCGTGCGGCAGTATTCGCGCGAAACACTCGACCAGGCCGATTTCGGCCAGAGCGCTGATGTGCTCGACGTGCTCGACTCGCGCTGGCTGCTGGTCTCCGTGGCGGTGTCGTGGCTGATCCGCCGGCTGGCCAAATTCATGCAGGCTAAGACAGGTGCCGAGTCGTTCTGGCAGATCGTCGTGGTGATCTGCGAGACCAACTGGATTTTCGTCGGTCTCTACGTGATCAGCCGCTGGAAGGATTCGGCCCTGCAATGGCTGATGAGCCGCAATTTCTGGTCGGCCCTGCAGGCATCGGTGGACGGGTTGGCAAACCCGGTGCCGATGGCCTCGGCCGCACCCATGGTGCCGGTCGAGATCTCCTCGATCGCGCCGTCGACGGCTGCGATCAACCTGTTCTTCTTCATGCTCCTGCCGCTGATCTGGCTGGTGATGGCGGCGCTGATCTACGGCTATGATGTGCGCGACGATGCTGCCCTGATGCGCGTGCACGGCCGGCTGGAGCGTGCCGGCCAGCGCTATGCCGGCCTGCCGAAATTCCTGCGCGATTTCGTCGAGCATTTCATCGCCGGCTACCGCTCGCGCTATCTGCCGATCGCCAACGGCGTGCGGCTGACGGTCAGCGCCAGCCTGGTGCTGTTGTGCACGCTGGTGGTCGGCTACCGGTTGCTCGACTGGGGCGCGGCCTGGCTGTGGCTCGGCGCGACGCGGCTGATCGGCCCACACGAGCTCGATATCTGGCAGATTTTTTCGCATGCCGTGACGCTGCTCTTCGGCAGCCCGTTCCAGGATTCTTCCACCGGCATCCTGATCGAGCCGCTGCGCATATGCTTTCTCGCCGCCGTGCTGGAGACGGCGTTTTCGATGGCGAAGCGGGCGGGGAAGTGAGCTTTCTTTACGGGGAGAAGGGTGCTGTCACTTCGGCGGCCGCTGAAAACGCAGGAACCATGGGCGCTCGCTGCCCAGGCCAACGGCTGGGCGGATGGTCTCGATGGCATCCTCGGGCACGATGAAGGTCTCGCCGACGCTGATGATTTCGCCCTTTTTGGCGCCGGAGAAGATCGCCGAGGTGCAGTTCATCACGCCGTCCGGCAGGCTGACGCCGGGGATGAAGTCGGGCAGCCAGCGGCGGCCGGCGGCGTCGGTCAGCATCACCTTGCAGCCCAGCCACTGCTTTTGCAGATCGGGATCGCCGACCGTGACGGCGAAGGTGGCGATGACGGCCATGGCATGGTCGGGCAAGCGGCCGGCCTTGCCGCCGCGCAAATCGGCCAGCCGCCATTCGCTGCCGCCGAACGGCGCGCCTTGGCCAAACTCGACATCCCTGGCGATGAGGTCCTCGCCATGCAGCCATTCACGGATGCTCTCGTAGCTGGTTTCGGCCAGCGTCAGCGGCAGCAGGATAGCGAGCGCGGCAAGACCGCGCCGTCGCCATTTTTTCTCGCCACCGCCGGCTGGGTCGATGTCGGTTGAAACCGCGCTCATGTCTTGCCCTGCCGTGTCTGGCCCTGCGGCGGTGCAGGAGCGTCGAGATCGTATAGCGGCAAGACATCCGCCGGTTGACCATCGGCACCGGTCGGAACGGCATCGAGGCTGATGCGAGCCTGGGCGTCGAGCGGGCCGAACTGACGTGCGGCGATAAGCAGGCTGGCGCCTCGGATCTGGTCGGCCGGCAACTCGAAGACGAACAGGCCGCTTCTCTCCAGCCCTGGATCGACGGCATGTGGCGGCATATCCTGGCGATAGTTGAGCCGCTCCGTCTGGCGGTAGCGCAGGCCGGTCGGGCCTTGCCAGGTGCCGTCGGCGACCGTGGTGGAGGTGCTGGTGGCGGTGAGATTGGTCGTCGCCACCGCCCACAGGCCGCTGGTGGTCAGCAGCCTTTCCTGGCCGAACTGGTTGGTCTTCAGCGTGCGCGCAAAGACCATTCTGTCGAGGCGGACATCGAAGCTGCGCGCCCGCACCGTGTCGTGCATGGCGCCATCAATGGGGATCGGCGCGGTGAGTTCGGCATAATGCGGCTTCGACACCTGCATGCCGTAGCTGAGCACCACGGTGGCGGCGACGATCAGGAGATTGCCGATGGCGCGGATCCTCATGAGCCGCTCTCGGGCAGGTCGGCGACCGGCATGGTGACGGTGCCGAGCCGATAGGAATTGAACCAGCCCGGCGTGCCGTAAAGATTGTCGCGCGGCTTGAAGATCTCGGCGGTGACGCCGAAGCTGAGATTTGCCGGCACGGCGGCGTTACCGGCAAGCGGCCAGACATAGGCCATGCGTTCCGTCATGCCGGGATGCAGTTCCGGCGTCAGCGTCGAATCGCGGGCCAGCGCGATCATCGGCGTGGAATCGGGCAGGTCGATCCCGTCCGGCTTGAAGACGTTGAAATAAGCCTTGTCGGATTGCGCCGTGCGATTGGTCAGATCGGCCTCCAAGACCAGCGCCTTCTGGCCTGGTTTCAGCGCCACGCCATAGACCTTGGCGCGGCTGACATAGGCGCGCGCGGGCTGGACCCGCTAGCGCCCGGCATCGATGGCGGCATCGGGCGGCAATTGCGGCGGGGCGTGGGCGGGCAGGGCGCCGAACGCGCCCATCAGGCCGGCGACGAGCAAGGCGGCGATGGTTCCCGCGCCGGCCGTTATCCAGGTTTGAAATTTTGAGCGGGCAGTCTTGAACATTCCAAACTATGCACGTCGAACGGTCAGCCACCCCTGCGCAGTCTAGAAAGAAAAAATGGCTGATGGAACCCGCAAACGGCTGGTCCAGTCCTCACGCCGCTTCCCTTGCCCAGAGCCTGTGGCCATGGCGGCGGAAATAGCGCGCCACCAGGCGCTGCTGCTTGGCCCTGATCAGGTCGGGCAGGCGCCGCTCCTGGCGCCAGCGCGGTATGTTGCGCCAGCAGGCTATGAAGCGGGCGGCGTCCTCGATTGCCTCCTGCGCCGAGAGCGCCGGACCGATAGCGGCCAGGAACAGCGCCTCCGACGGTTTCAACTCGTCGATCACCGCCTTGCGCCTGACGTGATCGTGACGGGCGTGGGCGATGCCGCTGCGACGGATCGCTTCGAAGGCTTCAAGCAAGGCCAGGCTGTCGCCGGCGTAGCCGCAGGAACGGGCAAAATCGGCGGCAAAAGCGTCCATTATCGCTCCCGGGTCTGATGCAGTGGGCAGGTTCGTGCCCGACTCACATTTTCATACATTTATGAAAGCATAACTCAAATTACGCCAGAAGAAAAACTTCTGGGAAAGTTTGAAAACTGCGACTCGACTCCCGGCGTAAAACACAGGAATATACGAACAAATCAGGAACAAATACGAGGCAGGGGCGATGGCATTGCCGGGCAAGGAACCAACGATCGCGCATGTCGCCTCGATCTCGGTCGAGTGCGCCGATTGTGGCCGCAACAGGTGGTGGCGACCCGATCAGCTGAAGCGGTTCGGGGTGACGGGGAATACGCCGCTGTCCGCTCTGTCGGGCCGTATCGTCTGTTCGGCCTGCCGCGCCGACGGACTGCCGGGGACGGCGATTTCGATCCAGGCGGCGTTTGTCGACGAGCGCCAGCGCGTGCGCAGCGAAGCGCGGATGCTGAGCGACAGGGATGTGCCGCTGGAGGGATCGCGGCGGGCTTGAGTGGGTGGGTGCCAGCGCTGGTTCTTCCTTCTCCCGCAGGGGGAGAAGGAAGAGCGTCCCTTGCTCAATACCCCAGCAATTCCTTCAGCGGAATCACGCGCCAGACATGTTTGATGGCGTAGCGGTTGAAGGTCAGCGTCTTCGGCGGGTTGTACTGCTCGACGACCAGCTCGCCCGCCGTGCGTTTGACCAGCTTTTTGATGAAGGCCTTGCCGTTGCGCTCGTTTTCCTCCGGGAAGGTCTCGATCACCACATGGTCGCCCGGTACGGCGTCGCGGCCGCCGCAATAGATCAGGTCGCCGGGCTCGTAACGCGGCACCATGGAATCCGAGAGCACGTGCAGGGCGAACACCTTCGGCAGGTTGCGCACGCCCGGCGGGCGCTGGACGTAACCCGCCGGCTCGCCGTTGAAGGTGAAATCGCCATCGTCGCCACCGACAGCTGCGCCCAGCACCTCGATGTCCATCGAGCTGGCGGGTAGTGGACCCGCATCGGTGACGATCTCCGCATCGGCAACCGGTCCGGCATCGTCGAGAAACACGACCTGCCCCTGGCCCAGCGCAACCGGGTCGACGCGCAGGAAGGCGGCGGTCTTCAGCAGGTTCTCGGTCTTGGGCAGATTGCGGCCGGTTTCCCAGTTGCCGACGGCGGCGACATCGGTGTCGTTGTGCTCGGCGATGTGGCGCATGACCAGGCCGCGCTGCTTGCGCGCCTTGCGGATCGCCGCTCCGACCTTGATCGACAGTTCCGTTTTTGCCATGGCGCCCATGTGAGGGATGAAAGCCGCTCTCGTCTATGAAAGAATGGCTTGCATGTATTTTCGAGTTATGCTTATATCCGGTCATGCAAAACCTGTCCAGCTTTGATGGCGCCGAGTCGCCGGCCTCACGCGAGGCGCGCCCGGCGGTCATAACCGCCCATTCCCTTTCGTCCCGGCCGTCCTCCTCCCCGGCCCGGATGAAGCCCGAGGCCCAGTGCCTGACCGCACGAGCCTCGGGTCCGGTCCGCCGCCTGTCTCCGGCGACCGGAACGGCCGGAGCCGCCGCTCCCAGCGGCTTCGGCCCCCAATTCGGCCGGCATGGCGCCGGCGCTGTTTTTGCGGCAGGCCGATCCTGCATCCGCACCGAGGACGGCACCGTCATCCTGTTCGACAGGCTGACGGGCAGGGCGGTTTCCGCCCTGGACAGAAACACGGCCGAAGCGCGGCTTCTGCACCTTGCCGGCGGGAAATCGGCCCAAGCCGGCTGAGGCTGGCCGGCTGAGAGCCGGCTCTTGAAAAACAACTGACTGCGGCCTGGCGACCGGGTCGAACCTTGACGCTGCCCGACGGCGCGCGGCCGAACTTTGGATGGAGCTGGATATGGCAAGCTATAGCGACGCGGAATTGCACGAGATCGCCCGCTGGCTGAAGGATGGCTTCTCAGCCTCCAGGATTGCAGTCGCGTTCAGCGCGTTGCGCGGCAGTCCGGTGTCGCGCGACGCCATCATCGGCATCGTGCACCGCAACGCCATGCTCGGCGCGATCGGCTTTGCCAATGGCAAGGGGCTGCCGCCGCGATCCAGGCAGGCCGTGGGCAAGCGCGCTGGAAGCAAGCGGGCGAGTGGCGCGTCGGCGAAAGCGACGCCTGTCGTCGGCAAGATGGAGGGCGTGCTTGCCGCCAAGGACATCCATGCGCGTGAAGTGGCCCGGCCCAGGCGCGCGCATTCGTTCGTGCGCGAGGTGGGCGTGCTGATCGCCGACGGCGTGGCCTATCGCCTGGAGGCGCCGGCGCCGCCGCGCGCGGCCATCGGCCGGCAGCCGCATGGCGTGGCGATGCGCTTCATCGATTGCCTGTTTTCACGCTGCCGTGCGCCGCTGGATCTGACGGTGGAGGGGGATCCGGACATTTCTATTGCCGAAGAGGGGGCGCCAGGCAGCCGCCCAGGCGCCGACATGCTGTGCTGCGGCATGCGCACCGGGGCGCTGAAAAGCTATTGTACCTACCACCAGGCGCGCTTCCAGCGCCGCGTATTTGTTGCGACGGGGTGAGGTTTGATCTCTTCTCCCCCGTTCACGGGGAGAAGGTGCCGGCAGGCGGATGAGGGGCAGCGCTGACGAGGCAGGATGGAAGCTGACATGAAATTCAAGCATCCGATTCAGATGCCACTTACCGAAGCACTGGCGCCGCCCCTCAATGCCCTGCCGAGCGTTCGCTGTTCGAAAAGCCAAGCAATTGGCTTTTCGTCCGCTGCGCGGATCACACCTCACCCCCGTAAACGGGGAGAAAGAAGCAAAGCCCTATTTCGGCATCTGCCCGCCTTGCTTGGGCGTGCGGCTCTGCATGCTCCTTGCGTCCATCGCTACCGCCGGGTTGCCCTCGCCGACCAATATGCCGGTCACCCGGGCAAAGCCGGTAAACACCTTCATGGCGTCGGCTTCGGAAATCTGGGCGGCGATCGCCGCGCTGCAGGCGTTCAGCGCGCTGCGGTAGACATGGCCGCGTCGCTCCAGCGGCCAGCGCTGGAGAAAATCGGCGGCTTCGCTGACGCTGTCGATCTCTTCGATCTCATCTTCCACCCGCACTTTGAGCGGCACTCCGGTTTTCATCGTACCCACGGCGTTCACCTTCGCTTTGCGCGCGGCTCCAGCTACCGCACCCATAAACGCGCCCCGCTGGGGGCCGGTTGCATCAATTTTTCGGGCGGCGCCCGCTCCTCACGGGCTAGCCACCGCATCCAGCCAGTCATGGGCGCGGCTTTTGGGCCTGTCGACCAGTATGTTCTGCTGCTTGGCCGCCCTGGTGAAGGCGTCGAACGCGATGCGCTGGCAGCAGATGCCGTCCACGGCGAGCGTAACCAGCCGGGAAGCCTCGAGATAGCCAGGCGCTGTCTTGTCGGGCCATTGGTGGCGCAGTGCCTCGGCGGCCCCGGCCACCGAACTGACCAGCATGGTTTTGTTGTCGCAAAAGCGCACGGTAACCGGCATGAAGGCTGTCATCGGCGAACCTCCCCTTGGCATGGACGCGACATAACGTCGAAAGCTCGCGCCGGTTCCATCAGCCTGGATGGCGGGCGGCAAGGATGCTGGCGCGGCGGCGAAGAGGCGACGACCTCCGGTTCATTGAAGGCCAACCGAGCAGCGCTCCGCTCCGCTCTGCCACCGCGTGGGGAGATGCCCGGCAGGGCCGAGGGCGCGCGAAGGATCGCCACGTGCCGGCCTCCCACCACCATCCCAACCAGGAGCCTCCCATGAGCAAAAAGACCAGACCCGCAAAACCGCAGGCGCCGAAATTGCCGAAGGGCGAGGCCGAGCAGGTGCGCATACGCCGCGAGATCGGCCATGATTTCGCGCTCAGGGATGACGCCTTCGGCCGCAAGCGGCTGGCAGCGGGCACGCTGGAGGCTGTGCGTGTCTACGAAGTGTCGAATGACGGCTACGCCGCGACCGGCGGCATCGTGCGGCTGCGCGCCATTGATGCGCTCGTCGGCATCACCTCGCTGTCGCGCCAGCAGCGCGAGGCCGGGCTGCGCTACCGCGAGGATTTCCGCTGCAGCCAGCAGGCTGATGTCAAGCCGATGCGCTGGACCGAGCGCATCGACGGCGGCCGCGAGGGCGGCGGCATTGCCGACAGCGTTCTCGACGCCGGCAGGGCCTATGCCGCCGCCACAAGAGCGCTAGGCCATTGGGAGGTGGCCGCCGTGGTACGACAAGTCTGCTGCGCGGACGGTTCCCTCAAGCGCCTGTCCGAGCAGACCGGCGAGGGCCGGAACGTGGTGACGAAGCTGCTGAAGGTGGGGCTCGATCTGCTGGCGGTGCATTATGGGATGATGATGAGGAGGCGGGTGGGGTGAGCGGCGCAAATATCCGGCCGGCGGCGCCGGCCGGATCATTTTTCACAGGATCAGATCATCGGCAGACGCGGATTTCCTCGACGATCCTGTGGTGATGGCGCCAATGCTTGACCAGTGCGATGTGGCAACGGTGGTGACGGTGGTAATAGCGCGGCCTGTAGCCGTTGTCATAGGCGTCGTACTGGTAATAAGGGCGATAGTAGCGATCGCCATAGTCGTAACCATTGTAATAATCGTCGCCGTAATAGTCGTCTGCATAGCCGCCAATGCCGATACTGATACGGCTGCGGGCGTCGGAGGGGGCGATCATCGCCGCCGCCGAAGCAATGGCGATAACCGAAACAAGCAGGAGCTTTTTCATAGCTGCCTCCTTTTCAAGGTTAGGCTAATATAACTGCCGAGTTGCAGCCTCGTTCCACAGATTCGTTAGATGTGACGAACAATGCAGACCGGGGCGCAGATGCCCAGGCGCCTAAAACAAGGCCCTCTCCAATGGCCCCGCCAGTGTCTCGGCAAAGCCCGTCGCCAGATGGTGCCTGTCACGAAACGCCAGCTTGCCTGATATGACGACGTGGCAGGAGGTCGGGCCGCAGAATTGGTTGGTGAGGTCGATGTAGCGGGTGTCGGGCACGCTGGTCACCACGGCGCGCTCGGTGGCGGCGGTGCTGTCGTTGGCGGCTTCGGCCCTTGGCGTGTCGCAGTGCGGCGAGGGTGCCTCGCGCCACCACAGGGTGCGCGCCACGCAGGAGCCGGCGAAGCTGGCGTTGATCGGCGTGTCGCGGATGACTGCCGTCTCGACACCGGCCCGGCTGAAGGCCTGCAAGGTCGAGCGCAGGCCGGCCTGCCAGCGCGCTACTTCGGCGGTGCGTTCGGCGGCGGGCAGATCGCGGGTCAGATTGCCGATGGAAAATTCGGAGATCACCACCAGGCGCGGCTTGCGGCGGATGATCTCTGATATGGCCTGCTCGCGCCAGGCGTCGCATTCGGTGTAGTCGCGCTTCAGCACCGTGTTGAAGGTGGAGAGCCGCGAGGCGCGGCACGATGATTTGAGGTAGGTGACCACCTTGGTGTCGTTGCGCCTGGCTGCTTCGATCAGCGGCGTCGACCAGTGGTCGGCGTGCGAATCGCCAAACAGCACGATGGTGCGGGTGGCATCGGCCGGGCCGAATGTGCAGGGTTTCGGCGTCACCGTTTGGAAGTCGGCCAGGCAGTTCTTGTCGACGGCCCGCGCGATGGAAGGTCTTTCGGCCGCCTGCTCGATGCCGCGCTGCTCGGGACCGATGTTGCGCGTGGCCAGATGCGCATTGGCGTAGGCGACCGCCACGCCGGCACCGGTCAGCGCCAGCGCGGGTGCGAGCGCGCGAGCGCCCACCGTCAGCCAGGCGCCGCGTCGTGCCGGGTTCTCGATGAGGTGATAGGTGAGCACCGACAGCGCCAGCGCCAGCACGCCGCAGCCCAGCCGCTGCGGCACCGTAAGATCGGGCGTCAGCATCCCGGCGTAGACGATGACCGGCCAGTGCCAGAGATAGAGCGAATAGGAGAGCGTGCCGATCCATTGCAAGGGCGGCAGCGACAAAGCGGTGGCCGGGCCAAGGACGTGCCGGTCGGTCCGCCCGTTGGTCTGTTCCCCGCAGCCGCCGCTCAGCAGCACCAGCACGGTGCCGGCAACCGGCAGCAGTGCATACCAGCCGGGGAAGGGCAGGTCCTCGCTCAACAGGCGATAGGCCGTCGCAATCAGCGCCAGGCCGAGCCAGCCAAGGGCTGGCCGCAGCCAGATGCGGTGCTGCAGCAAAGCCATGGGGACCAGCGTCGCCAGGCCGCCGGCAGCGAACTCCCAGGCGCGCAGCGGCGAGAAATAGAAGGCCCAGGCCGGCGCCGCGCTGGTCAGCCACAGGCAGGCGGCGAAGGAGGCGAGGCCGACCACGCCGATCATGGTTGCGGCCGTTCGCCGGCCCGGCCGCAGCCAGGCGGCCAGCAGAAGCAGCGCCGGCCAGGCCAGATAGAACTGCTCCTCCACCGACAGCGACCAGAAGTGGATGAAGGGATTGCTGGTGGCGTCGGCGGCGAAATAGTCGAACGACCAGCGCAGCAGCCACAGATTGATGGCATAGGCGGAGGCAAACATGGCGCCGCGCGAATAGAGCGCCTGCTCCTGCGGCGCCAGGATGAAGTAGCCGGCGGCCAGCGTGACCAGGATGACGAACAAAGCTGCCGGCAGGAGCCGCCGCGCGCGCCTGGCATAGAAGCGCCAGAGGTCGAGCCGGCCGGTCTCGCCGATCTCCTGCATGAGATGGGTCGATATCAGCCAGCCCGAGATGACGAAGAAGATGTCGACGCCGGCAAAGCCGCCGGGGAGCGCGGTGAGGCCGAAATGGTAGGCGACGACGCCGCCGACGGCGAGCGCGCGCAATCCTTGTATGTCCGGCCGGAACGATGCTGCCACGACGGCTCCCTCGTGCAAGCCCAGCCCCTGTGCAATGTCGGCGGTGCAGGCCGATATCGCAATGCAACAAATTTATCGCAGTGCAACATGGCAGAAATGGGGAGATGGGCCGGGTGCCGGCCGCGCCCGATCCTTGCGTGGCTGGCTTGTCTGCACACCTGCGGCAGACGCAAAACAGCCCCGCGCGGGGCTGTTTCTCATTCGGGTTGCTGGACTGCTACTTGCTGCCGCCGTTCGCTTTCACGCTGCTGCAGAATTCGGGATGGCTGTTGGCCGCAGTGGCGTCCTTCGCCTCGTCCTCGCAGGCCTTCATCATCGCGGTCTGGTCGTCCGGCGTAAGGGCCTTCCAGGCTTTCACGAAGTCGTCGTTGCTGACCATCGTCTTCATGCTGCTATCGGTGTAGAAGGGCTGCATCTTGGCTGGATCGTCGAGAGCCGACGTTTTGGCAAACGCCGCGCCGCCGACCATCGAAAGTGCCATGGCGCCCAAGCAGATCATCTTGATGTTCATGGGTACTCTCCTGTTGCTTTGGGATCGTCGAAGCAACGATCCATTGGAAAACGACAGGTTTGGGTGAAAGTTCCGGCATTTTTTGCGCAAAAAAGCCGAAACGAGGAAAAATATAGCCGAAAAACTTGAAACTTTCCCCGATTTTTCCCGTAGGGGGCGAGTTTATCGGGTCTCTCGTGCGAGACTGACCACCAGTCGATCGACGCTGGGGTCGTCGAGGCTGACGATATGGGCCATCTGCAGCGCCCGCTTCATGCTGACCCTGGTGACGTCCTGCCGCATGATGACCGGCACAAAGGCCGGCCCCGATCCTGTGAGGACGATCGCCTTGCCGACCAGAACCGGTTCGGAGATGGGAGCCCACTGTACGGTCATGATCGAGGGCTCGCTTGTCTGGCGGCGGTTGATGCCTGTGAAATAGATCCAGTTCAGGCGCGAGATCGCTACGCCGTAGTGGTTGCCGGGCATTCTGGCGCCACCCTGGCCATCGCCCGGGGCCCACCGCGTCACCCGCCGGAAGGTGACCAGCTCGGCCTCACGTCGCAGGAAGGTGACCGAGCGCATCAGAAGGTCGGGGCGGCCGGGAACCGAAAAATAGGTGAAATAAGTGCCGCCGGCGATGGCGGGCGACGGCGGCCGCACCATGTTTTCGTACAGTGCCTCGCGCAGCGATGCGTTGCCGTCGCCCTTGGCTGCGGGAATAGCCGGCTCGCGATACAGCTCGTTTTCGTCGATCTTGAAATAATCGCAGATCAGCCTGGCGGTGGTTTTGTTGGGCACTGCCTTGCCTTGCAGATAGCGCTCGAACTGGGTGCGATTGATGCCAAGCTCACGGCACACCGCGCTGACGGAAGCGTGGCGCTGGACCAGCCGCCTGAGATTGGCGGCGAGATTCTCGCGAATTGGCACGACATCTCCCCGACAGACGTACGGACCAGTATTCAAGCGATAGCTTATATACACTTGCATGCCGTGGCGCTGGCGCGAAGATGGACCTTTGGCCAATAGGCAACGATCCCGTAGAGCGTAGGCTGTACGATTCTGACAGTCCGGCTATGCAAGCCGCGTAAATGGGCGTATTTCGGTGGCAAGAGCGACCTCGGATCGGCCTCTCGACATCCTGTAATGGAGGGCGGTTTGGATCATACCGACCTGGTCGAGCTTCTGGACTACACGCAGGCGCAATTGACGAAGATCCGCCAGGCGGTCGCGGCAAGCGATCACGCCGGTGCCATGTTCACCATTGATTGCCTTGTCGGAGCGGCGGCCGAGCAGACGAAGTGCAAGCTTGCAAGCCTGGAGCATGCCGGCTTGCCGATCGGCAAGGATGGGCCGATCGGCAGGGATGGGCCGATCGGCAGGGATGGGCCCATAGAAGGCGGTGCGGCACCGCCCGGCAAAGCGACATCGGGCAAGCCGGATGCCGGCAGCAGCCGCTCCTGATCAGGCCGCGCCGATCTCGCCGATCAGCCTTGCATATTCGGCCTCGGCTTCGCCGTAACTGCCATTGGCGAGTTCCAGCAGCCCGGCGCGGTCGCGAATGACGATCTCGCCCCGTCTCGAGCGAATCAACGCGCGGCCTTCGAGCAATTGAAGCGCGACGGTGACGCCTGGCCGCCTGACACCAAGCATGATGGCCAGGAATTCGTGGGTGATGGCGAGATGTTCGCCGGGCACCCGGTCGTCGCACATGAGCAGCCATCGCGCCAGCCGCTCCTCGAGCTTCAGCCGCGCGTTGACGAGCGCGGTGCAGCCGGCCTGGGTTTGTAGTGCGTTGACGAAGCGCAGCAGGAACATGCGCAAGGTCGTACTTGCCGCCAAAGCTGCCTTGAAAGCGCCGGCTTCGATGCGGATCGCTTCGCCTTCGAGTTGGACATAACAGGCATGCGGCGCACGGTCGTCGCCCATCACCAGGGAGTATCCCGTCATGCCTTCGAAGCCGATGAAGCCCACTTCGGCCTCTTGGCCGCTTGCGGTGCTGGCGACCACCGAACCAATGCCCTGTTCGATGAAGTAGACGGCCTCGATCGGAACATTCGGGGTCACCAGCATCATGCGCAATGGCAAGTCGCAGCGCTGCATGTGCGGCTCGAGCAACGCCAGATCATCCGCAGGCATGCGCCGCAGCAGTTGGTTTCGGTACGGATGGTTCCCGTCGGGATTGGGTTTTTTGTCGGGATCAGAGTTTTTGTTGGGATCAGACATGGCGTGGCCCAATGCAGGGCAAGAGCCATCCAATCTCCCAGCCGTCCGTGCCCGTAAAAACGTGAGGACGATGGCCTATGTATAGGGGCTCTGAACGCAGAAAGATATCAATGCGATATGAAATTCGAAGCACGGCGCCCCCCAACGCCTGTTCGCATATGAAAAGATCGGCCTGAATGTTAGTGTCGGAAACGTACCAAACGCCATTTGGTACAAAACCGACATATTTCATGAGAGCGCCGGATCACGCCGATAAAATCCGCTGGCCAATGAAAGCGCCATGTCGCGCTGGGCCTGGGGACCGTTCGAAGAAGGGGGAGGACCGGGGGGAGAATTGTACGATAGTTACTGTGATGAAGGCCGATGTTGACTCTTGCTCAGCCCGATTTCATTTTTTGACCCACAGCGTCTAAAGCGCATCGCGTTTGATCCGATTTATGCGATGCGCTTTAGGGTCTTTGTTTATGCATGTCGTTCTCCCAAAGCCGAGGTCACCTTTGGACGACATGCATTAGAAAGTGGCGCTGCTCCGAAAGGGGCTTCTTATGTCGAGCCTTCGTAAGCGCAATCCCGGTCTCCATCCTTCCGATCTGCAACTGTGCCAGCGCGTCTTCGATCGGGTCTGCCTGGAGCGCAAATTTGATCGCATGTCGGGGGAGTCGGACGTGCAGCTTCTGGCAGCCACGGTGTTTTCGCTGTTCCAGAATGGCTGCCGCAATGAAGGCGAGTTGCTTGAGAGTTTCAGGCGGACCCGCCAATGACCAAGGCCAGGATCACGTCCGCGGCACCGGCCGAAAACGAACCTTACGACGCTGCGGTCTTCGCCCGGAAATACGGCATGTCGCGGAAGGCCGCGGAGGTCGTGCTGTCCGCGAATGGACCGTCCAGAACAGCCTGTGACGCTGCCGCCCGCTCTTTTATGGAAGCGGTTGCCCGCAGAGCGAAGAGCAGCCATAAACACTGATGCTGCGCCTGGAGCGATTGCCGTCTCGCCGCCGACCCGCGGGCGCCTCCAATGCTACCTTCATCGAACACCGTGAGGCGTCAGCCTGCCGGGCCTGTCGGGCCGATCGGACCGGTCACTCCTGAAGTGGCTTGCTGCGCCGTCACGGCGGAGAGTTTCTGCCGTTTGAGCAGCATCGGCTTTTCATAGATCTTCTTCATGGTCACGGCCTCCCTCCGCAAAGTTCGATTGCGGTAGCGTCATCGCCGGCCGCGCTCCTGTCAAGCCGACCTGGTCGAGGGCCGGCCAACCCGAACGAAAATCCACGCCTCAATTCCTGTCGGCCGGCTTGGAACGCATGCGCGAAACCGTCTCGCGCTCGGCGCGTTTGGAGCGCAGCGGCGGCAGGTCGCGGTCGATCAGGTCCATGTCCTCCAGCACCATATCGCCCATGCGCTTGAAGGCGATGTCGAGCGCGCCGGCGCGGTGAGCCGAGCGCAGGAAGCCGGGCAGGGCGCGCACCGGATGGTCCCGCGCCAGCGGTTCTTCGGGGAAAACGTCGCTGGCGGCGACGATGTGGCCGCTCTTCACCGCCGCCATCAGCGCCGGGAAGTCCACCACGCCGGCGCGGCTGAGCAGGATGAAGGCAGCGCCCTTGCGCATGCCGGCAAAGGCGTCGGCACCGAGAAACCCCTGGTTCTCGCTGGTCACCGAGGCAACGACGAAGATGAAGTCGCTGGTCGACAGCACCTCGTCGAGGGAGGCCGGCTCGACGCCGTTGTCGATGAGGATCGATGGCGGCAGCCACGGATCGAAGACTTTGGTGCGGGTGCGGAAACCCGACAGCAGCCGGTTGAGCGCCCGGCCGAGATCGCCGAAACCGATGATGCCGACATCGGCGCCAGACAAGAGCCGCGCCGTCTGGTTGCCGTCGCCGCCCCACAGTTCCTGTCCCTGGCGGAAGGCGAGGTCGGCATCGACGATGCCGCGGGCGAGATTGAGTGCCATCGCAAGGCCAAGCTCCGCGACCGGCTCGGCGAACACCAGGCCGGTGGTGACGACATGGATGCCGCGCGCGAACAACGTCTCGTAGGGCATGTTGTTGATGAGGTTGGTCTCGACATTGAAGACGCAGCGCAGCGCCTTCATCCGGTCGAGCGTTTCGGGCGATATGGGCGGCTGGCCGATGATATAACGCACCTCGGCCAGCACGTCGGCCGGCAGTTTCGCGACGCCGTCAGCGGTCGTCTCGACGATGCGATAGTGCGCCTTGAGCCGCGCCAGCTGCCGGGCTGTGAAGATCAGGTCGAGCGTGCGTGGTTCAGGCGCACTGATGACCAGCGGCAAGGCGCTGTTGGACATGACTATTCCCTCTGTTCCCCAATGGCCAAAATACCTTGGATGAAACGATTTACAACATCGCGCGGCCGAGGAGCGCGGGATTGGCGCTGGGGATGAGGTGCCCTGTCGGAGCCGATATGTGCCGGCAATGCAACAGTGAAGAATCGTTTGACCGCGATGGCGTGGATACGACGCAAGAACCAGTAATGGCACAATTGACACGGGGCTGGGAATTGGTTCTGCTGGCGCCGTATCAATTCGGAGGGCACTTTACAGTGAAGAAATACGAGAAACCAACCTTGCAGAAGCGCGACAGGCTTTCGGGTGTCACGGCCCAGACTGCCCCATCGACACCTCCGCCGGCCGTCAGTGATTGATTGGCGTCTGACGCATTCGCCTGACAGGGCAATCAATAGCGGCAATCGATAGGGCGCGACTGGTCGCGCCCTATCGCATATTGGCCATGGGCGCCTGCTTCTGTCCCAGATGCCGGACCTTACGGCCGATGATCATCAGCTGGCGCGCGGTGTTGTTGCGCAGGCGCCGCACGCGCCATTCCAGCCCGGTGTCGGCGGTAATCGACTTGGCATAGTAACTGACCCGCATGCCATCCTCATCGGCAGCCACCTTGACCGGGTCGTCATAGAAGGCGTTGATCTTGTCAGCCGCCATGCCTGGAGTTTCGAGCCAGCGTGGAATGTGAACCGAATGGAGCTGATCGACATCGGTCATCACGCGGCCGATGCCGACGCCCGGCGTCGGACACGTGGTACAGAAAGCATCGCCGATGAAGATGACCCCGTCGCGGCGATGGCCTTGCGTCGTGCTCAGACTGATCTGCCTGACCTCGACAGGACTCGCGACTTCGAAGTTGCCGCATCGCACGGCTATTTCGGGCATCAATTCGCAGAGCATCTTTTGCGGCTCCTGGCGGAACGCCCGCGTCCACGGCTCGGCCACATTGCGATAGAGGAACATGTTCGCCCGCATCTTGTCGCCGAGGGGAAAGATGCTGATGTAGGCGATACGGTCGGCGGCCCGCCTGCTGTAGCAGGTGACGGACTGATGACCGAAATCGCTGGGCGAGATGGCGAGGTCGAATCCCATCGACAGGGAATGCGCCTTCGATTGCTCGATACGCTCGACGCCGACGGCGCGCCGCACCGCCTCGCCGTGACCGGTTGCCACCACCAGCAGGCGGGCATCGATGACGGTGCCGTCGGCCAGCACAAGCCGCTGCCGGTCCGGTCCAGTCGAGACTTCGGTTACCTTGCCGACCGTCAGCGGCACTTGCGCAGGCAAGGCGTCGCGCAGGCCATTGATCAGCGCGCCATAGGAGAATGTGAATTCAGCCTTCTTCTCATGCGCGAAGAACTGGCCGAGGCGAAAGACATGCGTGTCGGTCGTGGAGGTGACGAGACGCTTGAGTGTCGCATCGAGGCCGAGCTTTTCGAACAGCAGCATCTGGTCCATGCCGATCTTCTCGGCCCGGAATTCCTCGTGGTGGACGCGGTGCGGATCGATCAGCGCCACCTTGCGGCCGGCTCGTCCCAACAGAATTGCCAAGGTCGTGCCGGCCATTCCGGCACCGACGATCGCCACATCGACTTGGGCCGGGCCAGCCTCTGAGATACTCATTTTGCTGCTCTTTCTGATGGCAACGGCGCGTTTCACAATCTCCGGTAGAAAATATCTTCCGGACCTAAATCAACCGCAAGCAACCGGCGCGCGTGCTTGGTAGTAACCAATGTTTAGGTTAATCGCGGGCCCGCTGCTTCCAGCGCGGTGCGATCGCCGAGCCATCGATGAACTCAAAGCCGCCAGCCTCGTTGAGCGTGTGAAGTTTACGCCCACTCCATAGCGCACCTGGATTTAAGATGGTTTCAACGACCTGCTCCATGCCGATCAAATCGAGGTGAGAAATGCGTGCGATGCCAAGCGCCGCGCCATAGCTCCTGCGGCAGTCCTGGACCGGGCGCAGCAGGTCGTTGCCGCGCCTGACCATGCGGCCGGCCGGCCGCGCCGAGGCGATATCGATCAGCACGGGATTTTTGGGGTGCGGCGTCCAGGGGCCGCGAAAATCCGGCGCCGACCACAGATGCAGCGCGTCGGAGAAGGCGCCGCCGCCGTCGCGGACGGTGGCGAACAGCCACCAGGCGCCGCCATGCTCGACAAGCGTGGCGTCGCTGGCGACGACACCGGACAGAAGCGTCGCCTCCTTGACCCATCCGCCGGGAAAAGCTGTGGCCCGGTAGAGATCGACCGTGCCGTTGGCGCAGCTTTCCGGCACCATCCAGACCTCGCCGTCGCGCTCGAAGACGAAGGGGTAGGAGAGATGGTAGGGCAGCTCCAACACCGGTTCAGGCCTTCCGAGCGGGCCTGCCGGGCCGAAGGGAACGGCGGAGATGATGGCTTTGCCGAGCCGATGGATATAGTCCTCGACGAACAGGGTCAGCTGGCCCTGGTAGAGGATGGGGAACGGATCGGCGTAGAAGCGGCTGCCGTCGTCCGGCAACTCTTGCCAACCCGACGCCGGATGCGCGCGCAGCTCGAACAGATCGCGGCTCCCGGTTTGCCGCCAGCCGACCTTCCAGTGCGGCGCGTTGTAGCAAAGGTGATAGATCTTCTGGATGATCCGCCGCGCCAGCGCCTTGCCGGCCCTGACCCCAAGCTTGCCCGCCGAGGGCATTGGCGGCGGGCCACCCACCTGCGCCGGTTCGGGCAGATCAGGCACGGACTTTGCCGCGCCTGACATGGCAGCTATGATCAGGCTTGCTGTGCGCGCCAGCATATCCTGGAAGGACGCCAGCGCGATGCCGCCATATTCGGTGCCCAGACGCCCGGCGGCGATCGCAACGCCGTTCTCCTCGATGCGGGCAAGCGGCGTGCGACCTGCGAGGATCAGGGCCAGCAAGGCCGCTTCGCCGCTGGCGCCGTCATAGGTGACGCGCCAGATCCGTGTGTTTTCCAGCCTGACATCGCCGCAGAGGTCGATGACCAGGGCAGGCGAAGCGGGGGACTGCCGGTAGGGCGCGAGCGCCGAAAGCGGCACACGCTTGGCCAGTCCATCGTGGGACAGTCCGTGGATCGCCGTTTCGAGTTGAAACAGGGCCGCGGCGCTGCGCGGAATGCCGCCGCCCGCCGGCCTGACATCGACGGACAGTTCGACGTCTTCGAGCGCGGCGAGGCGCTCCAGCAGCGTGACGTGAAAGGCGCGGATGCAGTCGCCGTCCAGGCGGAGGCTTATCTGCATGTTGGAGGTCCGAAAAGGCGGTGCCCGGCCTTGCCGGCCAGACCGGTCCGGTCAAATTGTAACCCCATCTGCATTCGTCTCCGCTCGCTGCGTAGCCAACACCTCGATATGTATATTTTTAAGCAAACCGCGTGCCAAAATTCACGTCACCTCTCAACATAATTAACAATGTTTTAACAGTTGGAGGAATAGCTAGGTTAGCGCCGCAAACTGATCTTGCCGGCATATGGAGTATTGTCGGAGGCAACCATGCAATCATCCCTGCCCATGGTTCCTCAGCAACACTCCCCGGATCCGGCACGCGCGGGATCATATGCAGCCTCCACTGTCGAACTGGGCGATCTGAAGCGCATCCTGGTGCGCCGCCGGTTCTGGATCTTCGGCACCGTCGCACTGCTGACGCTGGTCGCCCTGCTCTACGGCCTTTTCACACCGGCGCTCTACAGCTCGGCGGCGGAAATCCTGATCGATCCGCAGGACCTGCAGGTGGTCACCAACGACGTCAATCCCAGCCGTATCTCACCCGATGGCGGCATCACGCAGGTCGAGAGCCAGGTCAGCGTGGTCCAGTCGACAGGCGTGCTGATGCGGGCGATCGCGGCGACAAACCTGACGCAGGATCCGGAATTCAATGGGCAGGGCTTGCTGTCGCGCCTGCTCGGTTCGGCATCAGCCGAAGGCGACAGGTCGGTGCAGACACTCGACGCGCTGCGCCGGCGCCTGGCGGTGAAGCGGGCCGACAAGGTCCTGGTCCTCGACGTCATCGTCACCGCCAAGAGCGCCGACAAGGCCGCCCTCCTGGCCAACGCCATCGCGCAGGCCTACCTGGTCGACCAGGCGAGCGCGCGCGCGAAAATGGCCAAGGACGCTTCCGAGTCGATCACCGCGCGGCTGGACGAGCAGCGCAAGCGCGTCCAGCAAGCCGAAAACGCCGTCGAAGCCTACAAGTCCGCCAACAACATGGTGATGGCGGCAGGCAATCTGGTCAGCGACCAGGAACTGACCGAGATCAACACGCAGCTTGCGGCGGCGCAGAGCCGCACCGCGGCGCTGAAGGCGCAGGTCGACCAGATGCGCCGGCAGAGCGGCACGCCGGACGCAACTTCGGAAGCAATGCGCTCGGCGGTGATCTCGAGCCTGCGGGCGCAAGAGGCGACGTTGGTCGACCAGGTCTCGCAGCTCGGCACGGAGTTGGGGCCGCGTCATCCCTCGCTGATCGCAGCCCAGCAGCAACTGCGCGACACGCGCCAGCTGATCGCGCGCGAACTTGGCCGCATCGCCACCGCCACCGAGACCGACTACGAACGGGCGCTGGCCAACCAGCAGGCGCTGGAAGCCAAGGTCGCCGGCATGAAGAGCAAGTCGCTCGACACCGATCAGGCCTCGGTGCGGCTGCGCGAATTGCAGCGCGACCTCGAGGCGCTGCGTTCCGTCTACTCGAACTATCTCCAGCGCGCCCAGGAGACGCGCGAGCAGATCAATGTCGACAGCACCAATGCGCGCATCATCTCCAACGCCATGCCCGCCTTGAAGAAGAGCTGGCCGCCTCTGCCGCTGCTGTTGCTGGGCGCGATATTCGGCGGCCTTGGGCTCGGCACCGGTCTGGCGCTGATCGCCGAATATTCCTCGCCGACGGTGCTTTCCAGCGCCCAGATGCAGTCGGCCATCGACGCGCCGGTGCTGGGCGTGGTGCCGGCAAAGTCAGACACAGGCCGGCGCTGGTGGCCTTTCGGCGGGGCGCGCGCCGCCGCCTCCAGCCAGAAGACCGATGCCGTCGTCGGCCTTGCGCTCAGGCGCATGTTCAGTTCGGGCCAGCGTCCGGCGGACTGGCCGCTGGTGCCTTCCATCTTGGTGACATCGTCGCCGGGCGAGGGCGCGCAGCGCAGCCGGGTGGCGCGGCTGCTGGCCAATGCCGCGGCATCCAGGGGCAGCCGTGTGCTGTTCATCGATGCCAATGCTGGCGGCGGCGGCCAGAAGGATCCGCAGCCGGGGATCCTCGATGTTCTGCGCGGCGAGTACGCGTTCGAGGCCGTCAGCCATTACGCCGCCGGCAGCAACGTTGCCGTGCTGGGCAGGGGCCGCTCAAAGGCGGTCTTCCAGGAAGCGCATGGCATCTATTTTGCGCAGCAGATGCTGGCGCGGGCCAGCCGGAGCTTCGACCTCGTCGTCATCGACGGTGGCGCGCTGGCCGACAATCTCAATGCCTCGCCGCTGGTCGCCATGGCCGACGAGATCGTGCTCGTCGCCACGCTGAACGCCACCCCGATGCGCGACGTCACGACGACTTCGCAGGCGGTCTCCGTCATGGGGCGCCTGCCGACAGCCGCCTTGCTGGTCGACGAGGCCGCCTGATATGGCGGCCAGTTGGAGCGCAAGCGCTTCGAACCTTGGTGCTGCCGCACCCCGCGCCGGCACGCCCATCTCCGGCACCTCGGTCGATGCACTGACGCACTTCGGACTGATCGCGGCGGTAGCGGTGCTGTTCAGCATCTCGGGGGGCATGCTGTGGCTGGTCGGCTACAATTATGATGGCCTGTTCGGCAACCCGGCGACCAAGATCCACCCGTCCACCTATCTCATCGTCCTGCTGCTTGCCTGGCGCTCCTGCGCATCAGGCAATCCGGTCGGCCATATCGTCCATCTCGCCGACAGGCGGCCGGCCAGCGCGCTGATGGCCGCCATATCGATCGTGCTTCTGGTCGTCGTCATCGCCAGGCAGCGGCCCGGTATGGCCGGCATGATCGATACGTTCGTGGCTGCGGCACTTCTCGTGCTGATGCTCAGCGAGGACGACGAACGGACCTTCGCCGGGCTGCAGACCGTCGTCCACGTGGTCATGACAGCGAATGCCTTGCTTGCCCTTTTCGAGTTCGCCACCAAGACGCTTATCTTCCCCTATCGCCTCGACGGCGTGGCGTTTACCACCGATCTGCGCTCGAGCGCGCTGCAGGGGCATCCGCTTGCCAATGCCATGGTGACTTCGATCTATGTGCTTGCGCTGCTCTCCGGTGCCAGATCCCTGTCGATGCCTGTGCGGATAGGGTTGATCGGCTTGCAATGCGCGGCACTCGTCGCCTTCGGCGGCCGCACGGCGATGGTGACGACGGTGGTGCTCGGCGGCTGCTACCTGCTTTTTCAGGGCATCACCAAATTGCGCCAGGGCCGCGTCAATCTCCTGGGTGCGGCACTCGGCTTCATGCTCGCCGCCCTGCTGCCGGTCGTCATCATCGTGGCGGCATATCTGGGCTTTTTCGACGCGCTGCTGGAGCGCTTCGTGTCGGACAGCGGCAGCGCCAATGCCCGCGTCGAGATGTTCGAGCTCTTCAAGCACCTGGAATTGCGCGATCTGATCGTGGGGCCGGATGTCGACCTGATCGACAGCCTGCGTCGCATCAACGGTCTCGAACAGGGCATCGAGAACCCGATCATCCGCACGGTCCTTTATCAGGGCGCCTTCTTCACGCTTTTGCTGACGTTCGGCTTCGTGCTGTTCCTGTTCGAGGTGGCGCGCCGCTGCCATCCCGGCATCTGGCTGCCGATGCTGGGCTGGGTCATCCTGATCAACACTTCGGAAAGCGTCGCGTCGAAGACGACGCTGCTGACCAAGTTCGTGGTGCTGGCATTGGTGCTCTATCGGCCGGCGCGGGCAGCGTTCAGGCCGGTCAGTCCGCCGGCATGGTCAGGCCAAGCGCCGCGATGATATCGGGGTCCAGCGCCCGGGTGGTGTCGTCCATCATGCCCATGCCATCGAAGAGATCCCACAGTGCCCAGGCGAAGCCGAGTTCCTCGGCGCTCCGCCTCACATCGGCGATGTAGCGCCCGCGATCCGGATTGGGCGCGGCGACATAGCGGGCGTCGGTGCGCAGCGCGCCGAACTCGCCCATGATGATGCGTTCCGGCGCAAGGCTATGGCCATCGGCCCAATCGCGGACCTGGCGAAGATATTTGTCGACAAACCAGCGGTCGGGCTGGGCGTCGAAATAGACTTTCAGCACACGCTCGGTCTCGGCATAGGCTGCTTGCTTGGCGTCTTCAGGGGTTTCGGTGTCCTGCGCCATGCGCGCCCTGACCGATGCCAGCGTCTGTTGCAGCGAGCCGGCGGATGCCGGCCACGGCACATTGTTGAGCGACCGATAGACCGGCTCGCGCATCCAGGGCGCGCCCTGATGGCTGAACAGATAGGGCTCATAGAAGTGGAAGGTGAACAGGATCGGCTCGAAGGGCGACAGCGGGCCCGGATCGAGCGCGGTCAGTCCGCTCACCATCGAGCCGCAGCCTCCGGTGACGACCAACGGCAGGGTCGCTGCCGATGCCCTTGCCGCGGTCAGAAGCGCGAGCTGGATTTGCAACCAGACGTTCGACGCGCAGGCCTGCGCCGGTTCGTTGACCGGCTCGAGCGCCACCCTGCCGGGCTGGAACCGCGCCAGCCTGCCGGCAAGCTCGCCGACCAGCCCGCGATAGAGATCGAAAGCGGGTGCGGCGGTGCTGGAGACCATGCGGTCGGGGTTCCAGTAATGGGTGGCAGCGTTGGCCTGGATGTTGACGATGATGCCAAGATCGGCGTCGAGGGTGGCGGTGACGGCGGCGTCCAGCATGTCCAGCAACTGACTGCGCGTCTTGGCGTCGGCGGCCAGGAAAGGGCCGGGATCGATGGGCAAGCGGATGAAATCGAGCCCGGTCTCGCGCAACCGACGCAGGTCGTCTGGGGTCGGCACCGGCCGTTGCGACTGGAAGGGCGGCCAGCCGTAGTCGGTGCGGGGTGCGGGAAATTCACGCGTCAGCGAGAACCAGGGCCAGGCGTTGACGCCGCGCCGTAACCGCGTCTCGGCGGCGGCGCGAGCGATTGGTGCGACCGGGAGCGAGCCGAGAGCCGCTGCAGTGGACAGCGCGGTCCGCAGCACCCGCCGGCGCGACCAGCCTATCATACGGTTCCTGGCGATGCGTGATCCATCGCAGTGGTCTTGGCGGCGGTCATGCCGAGCAGATGATAGGCCTCGTTTTCATAGGCGAGCAGGACATCGTCCCAGCGAAAGGCTTCGCGGGCCCGCGCCCTCGCGGCAACGCCGCAGGCCTTGACCAGGGCATCATCGTCCAGCGCCTGCTGCATCCGCTCGGCGCAACTGTTCTTGTCGGTGAAGTAGATCGCCGCAGCCCCTGCGGTCCACCTGTTGTAGGGATTGTCATGCGCGATCACCATGTTGCCGGCCGCCAGCGCCTCGACCAGCGACGGGTTGGTCCCGCCCACCGTGTGGCCGTGCAGATAGGCGCGGGCGTGGAAGCGCAGGGCCTTCACCGTTGCCTGGTCGTAAATGGCGCCCGGCAGCACCACCGAACCGTTCGCCGCCTTGCGGATGGCGGCATGGTAGGGGATGTCGTCGGACAGCGTTCCCAGCACCACCAGCTTCATGTCGCGCTTGGTGGAGCAAAAGGATTCGACAATCGGCAGGATGTTGTTGTCGGGTTCGATGCGCGCGATCGAGATGAGATAACGCCCGGGCTCGAGGCCGAGCGCCCGGACCGGCGCCTCGGGCGCTGATGCCACCGGATCGGCGCCATAGGCGATGGTGGCGATGGCGCTGCGCGGCCGGCGCGTCGCCAGGTGATCGGCGATGGCGGGATGATCGGCGACCAGCCGATGCGAGGCCCAAGCGCCGATCCATTCGTTGAGCCAGAACCAGGTTCGCGCCGCCATCCCCCATTTGGGGCGACGCCACTCGATGCCGTCCATGTTGGTGAAGATCTTGCGCCGCTTCAGCCTGAGCCAGGTCAGGAAGACCGCGCCATTATAGCCGAGCACCAGGCAAACGCCCTGTCGCCTGGCAGCATCGCGGGCGCATTGCCAGTCGAATTCCAGGGTCGCGCGCGGTCCCTTGGAGGCGACCTGGATGTGAATGAGCTCGATGCCGCGCCAGGTTTCGCTGCGCACCCGCTGGTCGATCCGCTCGACCTCATCCTGGCAATAGACGCCGACCTTCCAGCCGCGCCCGACAAGAAACAGCGCCAGTTTTTCGGCAAAGGTTTCAAAGCCGCCATGGGCCGCGGGTATGCCGCGGGTCCCCAGGATTAGAATGGCGGGCTTTTCTGGTTTCATGGCCGGCGGCACTTTCACACATCTCATATATTAGATATTGCTTAATTTATAATGAGCAGACCGCAACTTTCGTGCCATCTTCCGATTTCGGTATCCTGGGAGGGGATCATGGCGCGGGGTTGTAAAAAAACGGTGTTGAACCCGGTGGTTGTTTCATTCTCGGTCAACCCTTCTGTGCGTAGCTGTATCGAAACGAAGCAATGCCAGGGGCGTACGGCCGACAGTCGGACATATCGAACCGATAGTCGGGCATATCGAACCAGGCATGATTCTTGCGGACGGGGTTCTGCCACAATCGCCCAGCGCGATGGTTGTAGCACCCGGCGGGAAACAAAGATGCGGATTGCCTGCGTTCATCAGGGTTATGAACTCTATGGTTCTGACCGCAGCTTCGCGGAGAGCGTGGCTGCGCTGCGCGCCGCGTTTCCGTCGGCCGACATCGAGGTGGTCTTGCCGCGCAGCGGGCCGATCGTCCAGATCCTGGAAGCGCATGCCAGCCGGATCGTCTTCGAACCGCTCTGGGTGCTGAGGCGCCAGGCCATTGCGCGCCTTGCGACAGTCGAGATGGCGCGATTGCCGGTTGCCGTGTTCAGGGCGTGGCGGCGCCTCAAGGCCTGCGACCTCGTCTATGTCAACACCTCGATCGTTGCCGACTATGCGCTGGCCGCGCGCTTGCTGCCTTACAAGGCCGTCCTGCACATCCACGAAATCCCCGAAGGCGCCATGCGCAGGGTACTTGTCGGCCTGATGCGCTGGAGCCATGCGGATCTGATCTTCAACTCGCGCGCGACACGCACCGCGTTTGGCGATCCCAAGGCGGCGCGCGCATATGTCGTCTACAACGGCGTTGCCGGGCCGGCGGCGGTCGAACCAATGACGTATAACGGCAAGCGCCCATTGCGGGTGCTGCTGCTCGGCCGCATCAACCGGATCAAGGGGCAGGAGGTCCTGCTGGAGGCGATCGCCTCGATGCCGGCAGAACTCCAGGCGAGGGTCGAGGTCAGGCTGGTCGGCGGCGCCTTCGAAAGCACCGAGCGCGAGCGTGCGCTTGCCGAACTGGTCGAAACCATGGGGCTTGTCGGGCGCGTCGGAGTCCTGCCTTTCATTCCCGATCCCTCGGAGCATTATCGCTGGGCCGACATCGTCACCGTGCCGTCGCGGCGTCCGGAATCGCTGGGCCGCGTCGCCATCGAGGCGATGGCTTATGGCCGGCCGCCGCTTGTGTCGGCGATCGGCGGGCTGGTGGAAGTGGTCAGCGACGGGCAGACCGGCTGGCATGTTCCGCCCGGCGACGCAGTAGCTCTTGGCGCGAAATTGCAGGAGATCATCCTCGCCCCTGAGGCCTGGCGCGGGTTTGTCGCTGCCGGGCGCGCGCGCTATGAGGCGATCTTCAGCGAGCCGGTCGCGGCCGCGGCGATCACCGCGATCGCCGCCGAAAAGCTGAAGACGACCATCGCGCGGCCGGGCAGGGCGCCCGCTGCCCGCGCAGCGGAGACACGGCCGTGAAGTTAGCGTTTCCGAGCCATCTGGTTCGACGCCTCGTGCTGATGATCGGCGGCGAGGCGATGCAGAGCGGCTTTCATTTCGCCCTCAACATCATGCTGTTGCACATGCTGTCGGCGCAGGGCTACGGCCTCTTCGCCATCGGCATGGTGATGGGCGGGGTCGGCCTGTCCTATATCAGGTCGCTCACCGCTGTTCCCGCCAGCATCTGGATGAGCAAGAGCACCAACAGCGCCGGCGTCGATACCTATGACGTGGCGTTCGGAACGGCGGCGCTGATCGTGGCGTTGCTGATGGCCGTCGGCACGGCCGTTCTGATGCATGTCCTTGGAGATCCAAGCGGAATTGCCGCCGGCTGCTTCGTCGGTGCCTGGTCGTTGCGCAGCCATATGCGCACGGCTTTCTTCGCACGGCGCCAGCAGGTTGTCGTCTCCATCAGCGATGGCGCTTTTACAGTCGCCGGCTGTGTCCTGACCGGGCTGTCGATCTGGTTGGTCCAAGACCCGCTGCAGACCGTATTCTATGCACTTGCAGCCGCAAATGTGTTCGGCATTTTCGTCCTGGTCCGCCTGGCTCGGCGCTCGCTTCGCATCAGCTTCCGCATGCCGACGCGCCGACGCTATGTCAGGCTCTGGCCCCAACTGCGCTGGTCGGCATTCAGCGCGACCACCACCAACATCCAGGGTCAATGTCTGGCGCTGCTGGTCGCCGGCATTGCCGGGCCAGCCGCCTACGCACCGCTGGCGGCGGTTCTGGTGCTGTTTGCTCCGCTGCGCATCATCAGCCTTGCATTCGTCAACATGACGCAGCCGGATCTCGCCAGGCTGATGCGGAACAATGAAACAGGCCGTGTCTGGACGCAGGCCAAGATCTGGGCGCTCGTCATGGGGCTCGGCGGCCTTGCTTATGGATGTGCGATCATGTTCGTCCTGCCGATGATAAAATCCCAGGCTCTCCAGGACGCTTCGACCTGGTTCATCGGGCTTTTCGTGATCGCGAATTTTGTCCCGATCATGCTCTATATCATGCCCCGCATCGTGCTTGAGATATTCGGCGATTTTCGGATCGTCGCGTTCATCACCACGGGCGGCGCGGTCGTCGGGCTGGCGCTGATCGCGGCCCTGCTGGCAATCGCGTCTCCGCCGTGGGCGTTGTTGGGTTCCGCCGTCTCGGAGATGTTCGTGCTCGTGGCATCGTGGTATTTCGCGCATCACCGCATGTGGAATATCGAGCATCCCGATGAGGCGCGCGACAGCCGGTTGGGCGCGTGGCGGCGGACGCTGCCGTTCGCTACGGCAAAGCGATAGGAAAAAACATGGCAGTCCAGGCGGTGCAAATTGCTGCGGTGACCGGCTCGCCCGATGGCCAGTCCTCCCATCCGGCCACCGTCGTCGCCATCGATGCCTACACGGCGCGGCTCCACACCAGCTTGGAAGCGGTGAGGCCGCTCTGGCTGCGCCTCCAGGCGGACGGTGTGTGCACCGCCCACCAGAATTATGCCTGGGCCGAGGGGATCGTCGCGCGGCTAATGCCGGAAGGTGCGGAACTGCTCATCGTGGAGGTAAACGATGCCGTGACGGGCGCGCCGCGAATGCTGGTGCCGCTGATACGGCGGCCGGCCTTCCGCCATCGGGTGATCGAATGGCTGAGCTGTGGCGTTTGCGACTATTCGGCACCGCTGCTGGCCGATGCCAGCCCGTGGACGATGCAATCGGCGCAGGCCGCGTGGGCTGCGGTGCGTTCCGTGCTGCCGCCGGCGGACCGCATCCAGATCACGGGAATTCCGCAATCGATCAGCGGCGTCGCCAACCCTCTGGCCTTGCTCGCAGCCACGCGCGATTCCCTGCATACCAGCTTCGGCCTCGCCATCGACGGCGACCCGGAAACCGTGCTCAAGCGCCTATGCCGGCCATCCTTCGTCAAGGCCTTCAACAAGGACTGGCGCCGCCTCGAACGGCTTGGCGACGTGGAACTGGTCGAAGCCAACACGCCGGCCCTGGTGGAGGTCATCTTCGGCGGCCTGGTCCGGATGCGGCTCAGCCGCTTTCGCGAACTGGGCCGCTTCGACCTGCTGACGCAGGCGACGGCTGTCGACTTCTATCGAAACGCCGCTCTCGAGGGCCTGTCGGATGGATCGGTGCGGCTCTTCGGGTTGCGTGTTGGTGAAGCTCTGATCGCGGTACAATACCTGCTGATCCATCAAGTCACCGTTCATGCTCTGCTGATCTCAATCGATCAGGGCGCGGTGCCCAATGTCTCGCCGGGACTTCTGATCATGGGCAAGTTGATGAGCTGGGCGCGCGGCCGCGGTTTCGATTATTTCGACCTGTCGGTCGGCAACCAGAGTTATAAGGAACATATGGGTGCCGTGGGTTCGGGCCTGCGCGAGCTTTGCCACGGGATTACGGTGCGAGGCAGCGCCGTGAGCGCAGCCATCGAGGTCCGCAACCGGACCGAGGTGTTCGTGCGCTCCAAACCTCGGCTGCTGAAGAGGCTCCAGGGACTGATGCGGGACTTGCGGCGCCTGCGTGGGGGATCGGAATGACGGGAGAAGCATGTGGCAAGCTACGCGGCGCGAACGACTCCGATAAGGGATTTGCCCGGTGGGCGGTTTTCCCCGACTGTCGCCAACGCTGATGCAACCGCGCACTTCACGGCTCGGCTGCACACCAGTTTCGACACCGTAAGGCTGCTATGGCTGCTGCTTGAGGCGCACGGCGTCTGCACTGCCCATCAGCACTATGCCTGGGTCGAAGGAATCGCCGCACGGCTGATGCCCAAGGACGCGGACCTGGTCGTCATCGAGGTGAGTGACGCCGTGACCGGCGCGCCGGCCATGCTGTTGCCGCTGATGCGGCGCCGGGCCCTCGGCCACCACGTCATCGAATGGCTGAGCTGCCGCGTGTGCGACTACTCGGTGCCGCTGCTGGCGGATGGGAGAACATGGTCCAGGCAGAGTGCCGACGCCATGTGGGCGGCGGTCCGTGCCGTTCTGCCACCGGCGGATCGCATCCATATCGCAGGGATCCCGCAGCAGATCCACGGCCTCGTCAATCCGCTGGCACTGCTTTCGGTGGCGCGCGACTCCATCCAGGTCACCTCCGGCCTCGTCCTGCACGGCGACCCGGAGACGCTCATCAAGCGGATCTGCAAGCCGTCCTTTGCCAAGGCCTTCCGCAAGCATTGCCGCGGCTTCGAACAGCTTGGTGGCCTCGCTCTGGTCGAGGCCGACACGCCTGATCTGACCGAGGAGCTCCTGGATGTGCTGCTGGAATTGCGGCTGAAGCGTTTTCGTGAGCTTGGGCGTTTCGATCTCCTGACGCAGGTCCCGGTCGTCGATTTCTACCGCGCCGCGGCGCTGCAAGGCCTGTCGAATGGATCGGTGCGGCTCTTCGGTCTACGCGTCGGTGAAGCCTGGCTCGCCTCCATCTATGTGCTGGTCAGAAAAGGCACACTTCACGCCCTCCTGCTGGGCATCGACCAGAACGCGGTCGCCAATGTCTCACCGGGCCTGACGACGATGGGCAAGCTGATGATGTGGGGATGCGAGCGGGGCTTCGACTATTTCGACCTGTCGGTCGGCGGCCAGGGCTACAAGCAACATATTGGTGCCTCGAGTTCGGTTCTGGCCGAGATCTGCGAACCGGTGACGGTGCGGGGCAGGGCTGCGAACGCAGCCATTCTGCTGCGCAGCCGGGTCGAAGGCATGACGCGGTCGCGCCCCCGGCTGCTCAAAGCCGTCCAGGGCCTGACGCGCCGCTTGCGGCGATTGAAGGACTGAGGACGAGCGTTTGCCGGTCCTGCCGACGACCGATGCAAAGAGGCACCAAGGCCGGCAAGGTTGTTGACAGGGTTGGTTGGCTCTATATTTGAAAGCGCGCTTGACGTTCAGAAATGAGTGTCGTCGGCAGATTTTCTCAAATTGGCGTTTTCGGCAGATCATCTCGATGAATGCAAGTTTAGGAGATGGGATTCGTTCCATCCTCATTATTCAAACGAAGTACATTGGAGATGTCGTTCTGACATCTGCTTTGGTTCGCAATCTGCGTCTTTCTTATCCACAAGCATCGGTAACCATGCTTTGTGCGCCGGGACTCAAGCAGTTCATCGTCGCGCAAGGGATCGCCGATGTTGCCGTTGGCTTTGAATCCCGCGGCAGAGGAAGGACTCTGCTCAAGCGTTTGAGCGACTATCGTGGCGTCATCTCTGATCTGCGGCGTCGAAAATTCGATCTTAGCATCGACCTTACCGATTCAAAAACCTCGCGGATAATGCATCGTTTGATCGGCGCTCCACTTCGCGTCGGCTTCGATCCTTCCGAGCATCCGATGAAGTTCTGGGAAATCCAGCTTGCAAACGTTCTCGCCGCGACTTTCGGACAGGGCGGCCCCCATTATCTCTACAGGAACCTGTCTCCACTCCACGCGCTTGAGTTGGATTGTCCGGACCCAACGCCTCGGCTGCAGCCGAACGGGACCGCCCAGGAAGAGTGTGCCAGGATTCTTGCGGAAAACGCTTTGGCAAAGAAGTCATATGTGGCCGTGCATGCCGGCGCTAGGTTCGAAGGACGTTGTTGGCCGCCGCAACATTTTGCTGCGGTCATCGACGAGGTATACGCCAAAACCGGGTTGCGATCTCTGCTCGTTGGTGGGCCGGATGAGGGGCTTGCCGCGCAAAGGATCCTTGAAGTGGCAGCGTCGCCGGTCGCCAGTGTCGTCGGAAAGGCCTCGCTTGAAGTCCTGACGGCATTGTTGGCCGAAGCATCAATCTTTCTAGGCAATGAGAGCGGCCCGATGCACATCGCGGCATCTGTCGGAACTCCAGCGGTGGGGTTGTACGGCCTGACGTCGCCTGAGCAATGGGGCCCGTTCGGTGTCCCGAACCGGACGCTCCAGCCGCCCATGCCCTGTCCATGCATCGCTCCAGGTGTTTGTAAAGAAAACAACCCCGGTGGGGTCTATTGTGTGCAGCGGCTTCAGGTTGCCGAGGTCGCGGCAGCGACACTCGATCTCATCGGGGCAGTCCGAAAATCCACTCATTCGGGTATGCCGGCCGCTTCGTAGGCTGGCGGCAACAGCCACGATCACGCGCGGCTTCGTCTTCGCGCGCTTCACATCGTGATTCAGGCCGAGACCCGAGCATCTTCAAAAGACTGCAAAATTTAACCGGACTGCAATCTGCACTGCCACGAAATTGACAGGACACCTCGTCTCCGGCATCCTTGGAGCCAGTCGCAAGGCCGCCGACAGCGGCCGTGTTGCGTGTCAGGGCGACCGAGGGCAGTGTCATGTTCAGTCCCGTCACAGGTCAGAATTCCAAACGCGCCGCGGTGCGCAAAGCGCTCGATCGTCACAAGGTCTACATCACCGAGCAGCGTTTTTCGGAGGGCACCTACCAAGCCCGGGTTCTGGTCGATGGCGAGGCCTATTGGGTCGACGAATTCCGGCTGAGCCAGTTGCAGCAAGGGCTGTCGCCGGCGGAGCTCGAGTTGACGCCGGCCGCTGACGATTGAGAGCGTGACTGGCTTGTTCCTGGCCGCCGTGCTTCGATCTTTGCGATGACGACTCCACCAAAGCTCAAAGCCTATCGCGCCAAACGCGAATTCGCCAAGACGCCGGAACCGGTTGGCGGGCTCGTCAGCAGCGACGGCAACCGCTTCGTCGTGCACAAGCACCACGCCACCGCAGACCATTATGATCTGCGACTGCAGGTCGGCGATGTCTTGAAGAGCTGGGCGGTGCCGCGCGGGCCTTCGCTCAATCCGGCCGACAAAAGGCTGGCGGTCGAGACCGAGGATCATCCGCTCGAATATATCGACTTCGAGGGCGTCATTCCCGAAGGCGAGTATGGCGGCGGGCCGATGATCGTCTGGGACACCGGCAGCTGGGCGCCGATGGACGATGTCGAAAAGAGCTTGCGCACCGGCGCCTTCAAGTTCCGGCTGGCCGGCGACAAGCTCAATGGCGGCTGGATGCTGACCCGGCTGAAACCGAAACCCGGCGAGGACGAAAACAAGAAGAACTGGCTGCTGTTCAAAGAGCGCGACCTCGCCGCCGACACTGCGCTTGACATCCTCACGGCCCGGCCGGAGAGCGTCAAATCCGGCTTGCGCATCGAGGAGCTGGCGGCGCCGGCAAAGCCCGCCGCCAAACCCGCGCCCAGACAGGGATCGCTGAAGCCCGGCACGCTGCCGGGCGCCTTCAAGGCCCCCATGCTTGCCCGTATCGAGCCGCAGCTGGCGACGCAGGTGCCAAAACCGCCCGATGGCGAAGACACCAAACAAGTCTGGCTGCACGAGATCAAATTCGACGGCTACCGCACCATGGCGCATCTCACTGAGGGCGCGGTCAAGCTGATCACCCGTGGCGGCATCGACTGGACGAAGCGTTATGGCGACCTGCCGCATGCGTTCGCCAAACTGCCGTGCCGCGACTCCATCATCGATGGCGAGATCGTGGTGCTCGACGCCCGGGGCATCAGCCGTTTCGCGCTGCTGCAGGATGCGCTGGCCGAGGGCGCCGGCAGCAAGCTCCATTTCTACGCCTTCGATCTTCTCCATCTCGACGGCTGGGACCTGACCAAGGCGCCGCTGGTCCGGCGCAAGGCGCTGCTGGCGCAGATGCTGTCGGGCCTCGGCGCCAATTCCGCCATCCAGCTCTCCGACCATGTCGAGGGTTCGGGGCAGGGGCTCTACGACCAGGCGTCGGAACTTGGGCTGGAGGGTGTCGTCTCAAAGCGCGCCACGGCCATCTATCAGAGCGGCCGAAGCAAAAGCTGGACCAAGACCAAGGCGCTGCAGTCGGGCGACTTCGTCATCGCCGGCTTCACCATCTCCGATGCGGCCGAAGGGCTGGCGGCGCTCGGCATGGCAGAGTTCGAGGATGGTGAATTGCATTATCGCGGCAAGGTCGGCACCGGTTTCGATGCCGCCACCGCCGGTGAGTTGCTCGCCAGGCTGGAGCCGCTGCGGGAAGGCGCCACCGCGCCCGAGGGCGTTCCGCGCGAGATCATGCGCGAGATGAACTGGGTGCGGCCGCTGCTGTCGGCGCGCATCCACTACGCCAACCGCACAGCGGACAACGCACTGCGCCACGGCGTCTTCCGCGGTTTGAGGGATGTCGGCCTGTCGACGCCGGTATCCTCGACACGCAAGCGGCTGATCGCCGAGGCTGACCTTGCCACCATCTGGGTGACCAACCCGACGCGCCGGCTGTTCGGCAAGACCGGCCCGACCAAGCTCGACATCGCTGTCTATTACGCGCTGGTCGGCGATTTCATGCTGCCGCACATTCTCGGCCGGCCGGTGTCGCTGGTGCGCTGCCCGACCGGCCTGCCGAAGGATTGCTTCTTCCAGCGCCACGCCTTCACCGGCATGCCGTCCTCGGTGGTGACATTCGAGGCGACAAATTCCGAGGGCGAAACCAAATCCTATCTCTCGGTCGAAGGCGCGAAAGGGTATCTGGCGCTGGCGCAGTTCGGCGTCGTCGAGTTCCACACCTGGGGCACCCACCGCGCCAGCCTCGACAGACCCGACCAGATCGTCCTCGACCTCGATCCGGGCGAGGGGATCACCTGGCGCGAGGTGGTCGAGGCCGCCGTGCACATCAAGGACGAATTGGAGCGCCTGGGGCTGGTGCCGTTCGCCAAGACCTCCGGCGGCAGCGGCATCCACATCACGGTGCCTGTGACAGGCAAGCAGAACTGGAAGAAACTGCACCAGGCAACCAGCGCGATCGCCACGCATCTGGCGACAACGGCGCCTGATACTTTCACCACCACCATGGGCAAGGACAACCGCAAGAAGCGCATCTTCATCGACTACCACCGCAATGCGCGCGGCCACACCTCCGCAGCACCTTACTCCTTGCGCGCCCGCACCAATCTGCCGGCCTCGACGCCGGTCAGCTGGAGCGACCTCGAATCCATCGATGCGCCGCAGGATCTGAATTATTCGTCGCTGCCAGGGCTGTTGGCGACGTCGGGCGATCCGTGGGCGGAGATTGATAAGTTTGCGCGGGATCTGCCGGTGGTCTCGGGGGCGACGAAGTAGTTGCAGAAGACGAAGTAAGTAGTTGCAGAACAAGGACCACCGCGATCCGTGGCGCCCCCCTCTGTCCTGCCGGACATCTCCCCCTCAAGGGGGGAGATTGGCCACTACCCGGGCTTCCGCTAATCTGCAACGCTGCTGAAGTGGGCGAGACGCCGAAGCTGTTGATCTCCCCCCTTGAGGGGGAGATGTCCGGCAGGACAGAGGGGGGCGCTGTCCCGCCAGCGTTTCAAATTCCAGTCCATCGACGCTTCCAACAATTTGAATTATTCTCTGTCCACGACCTCAAATGCATGGCGGAAGATTTCGTCAGGGATTTGCCGGTATTGTGTGCGGTCGGTGTAGGATTTGCTCAGCCTCAATCGTCCTCGGACGAAAGCGCTGCAGGTCTTTGTCAGTGCATGACCGCGTAGGAGTGTTTCATGGCGCCCAGGGCAAGTTGGAAAGGTTACCTCAAACTCAGCCTCGTGAGCTGTCCGGTGCGGTTGTATCCCGCCACCAGCGCCAGCGAGCGCATCTCGTTCAACCAGTTGCACAAGAAGACCCATAACCGCATCAACATGAAGCCGGTCGACCCCGAACTAGGGCTCGTCGAGCGTGCTGATCTGGTCAAGGGTTACGAATACGAGGACAAGCAGTACATCATCATCGATGATGCAGACCTCGACGCGGTGCGCATCGAATCCAACCATACGATGAACATCGAGGCTTTCGTCGACGAGGACGAGGTCGACGTCATCTACCAGGACGCGCCCTACTACATGGCGCCCGACGGCGCGATGGCGGAGGAAACCTTCGCCGTGTTGCGCGAAGCGATGCGCAAATCCGGCAAGCTCGCCATCGCCCGCCTTGTGCTGTCGAGCCGCGAGCGCGTGGTGACGATCGGCGCGCGCGAGAACGGCATGTTCGTGTGCACCTTGAGGAACCCGAACGAAGTGCGCGGAACGGCTGAATATTTTGGCAATATTCCAGCTGGCAAGCCCGACCCCGAAATGCTGCAGCTCGCCGAAGCGCTGATCAAGCAGAAGGAAACCACCTTCGATCCGAAGAATTATGAGGACCGCTACGAGGCGGCACTCATGACGATGATCCGCGAGAAGCTGAAAGGCCACAAGCCGATTATTGCGGCGGCACCGGAGCGCGGCAATGTCATCAACCTGATGGATGCGCTGAAGGCGAGCCTGTCGCAATCGAAGCCGCCGGCCAAGTCGAAGAGCAAGGCCGACGAGGTTGCCAAGCCAGCCGCGAAGAAAGCGGCAGCGGGTGGTGCTGCTGAAAATCCGCTGAAGGCCAATCTGCTGAAGGCGGTCGGCAAGAGCAAGAAATGACGGCACCGGCCGGCGCTGTTTTCGGCACCATCGGCGCGCTGGCGGCGTTTCCGCTCAGACTGGCCGCGCGTGAAGTCGAACGCCAGCACGGCCAGCTGCGGCGCGGCGTCACCAGGCGCACCACGCATGTCGTGTGCGGCCGCACGCTGCTCGCTAAAGCCGGGCTCTCCAGGAACGGCGATGCCGAGATCGAGCGCCGTGTCGCCGCCGAGCGCGGGGCCGGGCACAAGCTCCTCAGCGAGAACGGGTTCCTGCGCCTGCTTGGGCTGATGAAGGCACCGGAAGCGTCTTCGCTGTCGCGGCAATCGCTGATCGATCAGTCGCGGCTATCCGGCGTCGAGCTCGATTTGTTGTCACTGTTCGATGCGTTCGAGCATGACGCAGAACCCTATTCCTTCCGCGACCTGATCCTGGCGCGCAAATATGCCGGGCTCGTCGCCGGCGGCGCGACATGGGGGGCGATCGCGCGCTCCGTCCACCGCTCCGGCCCGGTGGCGTCGCTGACCGCCAAGTCGCTCAATGTCGGCTCGCAGCATGGGCGCGCCGATGCGATCTATCTCGAAGGCGGCCAGAGCGAACTCGACGGACAGCTTCTGTTCGATTTGGGCAGCGCCGGTTCGGCAGGCGACGACACACTGGAAGAGTTGTTTGCCGAGGCCGAAGCGGCGGAGGAGGGTGGCGACCATGATGGGGCAGCCGCACTCTACCAGCGCTGTCTCGCCATCGATCCGAGCGATGCGATTGCCGCCTTCAACCGCGCCAACTGCCTGCGCGCGGGCGGCCACGCGGCGGACGCCGCGCATGCCTATATCAGCGCGATAAAACTCGATCCGGCCTTCGTCGAGGCCTGGTTCAACCTCGCTGGGCTGATGAGCGACCAGGGCCGCGAGGCCTCGGCGCGAAGGCACCTGCAGAAAGCGATCGCGCTCGACAAAAACTATGCCGATCCGGTGTTCAACCTCGCCCGGCTGGAGTTCGCCGCCGGCGATCTGCCGGAGGCGCGGCGGCTGTGGGTGCGTTACCTTGAGCTCGACGCGGAGTCGGAGTGGTCGCGGGTGGCGGCCAAGGGCGTGCAATTCGTGGATTTGCAGTTGGCGCGGACGGCGGGGTGAGGGATGCTGGCGCTTGAACACCCCCCTCTGGCCTGCCGGCCATCTCCCCCGCAAGGGGGGAGATCGGCAGCTTGGGCGTCCCGTTCCTGCTTGCAAAGTGGGAGATTGGCGAAAGCGGTTGAGCGCGCAATCTCCCCGCTTGCGGGGGAGATGTCCGGCAGGACAGAGGGGAGTGTGACGGAACTCGACCTCTCCAGCGAGACCGCTCTATGACCACCTTTCTCTTCGACGGCCCCGACAGTGCCCCGGTCACCATCCTGCTCGCCCATGGCGCGGGCGCGTCGATGGATTCTCCTTCGATGACCGCCACCGCCAAGGCGCTGGCCGAAGCCGGCTTCCAGGTCGCCCGCTTCGAGTTCCACTATATGGCTGCCCGCCGCTATGGCCACCGCAAGCCGCCGCCGCGGGCCGAGACGGTCAACCCGGAATATATCAAGGCGATAGCCGACCTCAGGGCGAAGGGCGTGACCGGCGCGCTCGTCATCGGCGGCAAGTCGATGGGCGGGCGCGTCGCCTCGATGGTTGCCGACGAGATGTTTGCCAAGGGCGAGATTTCAGGGCTGGTCTGCCTCGGCTATCCCTTCCATCCGCCGGCCAAGCCCGAGCAATTGCGCACAAAACACCTTGCCGATCTAAAGACGCCGACGCTGATCTTCCAGGGCACCCGCGACGAGTTCGGCACCAGGGACGAGGTTGCGACTTATGACCTTTCCGATCGCATCGAGGTGATCTGGCTGGAGGACGGCGACCACGATCTCAAGCCTCGCAAGAGTGTTTCGGGGTTTTCGACCGCCGATCATCTGAAGACGCTGGCCGAGACGGTCAAGGCGTGGTCGGGTCGGATCGCTTCCTGAAGCGATGAAGATCGCCTCCTTCAACATCAACAACATCAACAGCCGGCTTGAAAACCTGCTGGCATGGCTGGCTGTGGCAAAGCCCGATGTCGTGTGCCTGCAGGAGTTGAAGGCACGCGACATGCAGTTTCCGCGCTCGGCATTGGCGGCGGCCGGCTATGGCGCGGTGTGGAAGGGCGAGCCGACCTGGAACGGCGTTGCCATCCTGGCGCGGAGTGCCGAGCCCGTGTTGACCCGCGATGCCTTGCCCGGCGACGAAGCCGACAGGCAGAGCCGCTACATCGAGGCGGCGGTGAATGGCATTGTCGTCGCTTGCCTCTATGCGCCGAACGGCAATCCCCAGCCCGGCCCGAAATTCGCCTACAAGCTCGCCTGGCACGCGCGGCTGGAGGCGCATGCCGAACAGTTGCTCGACACCGGCCTGCCGGTGGTGCTGGCCGGCGACTACAACATCGTGCCCGAGCCGCGCGATATCTACGCCACCCGCTCCTATGACGACAACGCGCTGGTGCAGCCGGAAAGCCGGGCGTCGTTCCAGCGCCTGCTCGACCAGGGTTGGCTTGATGCCCTGCGCAAGAAGCATCCGAAGGAAACGCTTTACACATTCTGGGACTATCGCCGCAACCGCTGGCCGCGCGATGCGGGCCTCCGGCTCGATCACATCCTGCTGTCGAAGAAACTGGCACGCCGCCTGACCGCCGCCGGCATCGACCGCGACGTGCGCGGCGAGGACGGTGCCAGCGACCATGCGCCGGTGTGGGTGGAATTGAAGTAAGGCGACTGCTTTCATGCGTCGCGCTTGAACGGATCCATGCAACGCGCTTTAGTCTTTTGTCTTGATGCATGTCGCTGTCCCAAACCGGGGTTCGCTTTTGGCCGACATGCAATAACCTGTCGGCAAAGTATTCCAACGCAGCCGGATCGCCCATGAACGCAATCCTCCACGAGATCTGTGAAAGGAGGCTCCATGCCTGACTTGGGCGCTGTCGAGATACTGTTCGCCGCCATTGTGGTGCTTGCGGCAGCTGTCGTGTCCTGGCGGCTGTGGCGGAAGCGCAGCCGCCGCAAGGGACGGCGGCTGACCAATCCGGCTGCCGACTATGCCGCCCGCACCGACTGGAGCGGCCGCGGGGGCATACTCAATTACTCGTCCTTCGTCTATTTCGATGTCGATCGCGACGGCAAATACGGCGCCGGAGACCGGCCGATGGCCGGGATCATGGTGCGGCTGTATGACGAAGCCGGCAAGCTCGCCGCGTCCGCGCGCACCAACAATGCCGGCTTTGCCAATTTCCCCATGTCGGTGAAAAGCAGAAAGGCCGTGATCCGCAAGCCGGGCAACTGGCGCTTTGTGGTTTCGGTGCCGCCCGGCTGGCAGGCGAAAAGCGAAAACGACATTCAGTCCCGACACTTCCTGCCGCTGCCGGGTTCGCCGGCCGGGATGGTATCACAGGAGATGCTGCTGCCGGTCGGTCTGGCGCCGCCGCGCCGCGTCAGCGGGCGCGTTGCCGGCGATGGACCCGCGACCCTCTCCGTGTCGGGGGACGGGCACGTCCTGGAGACGCGGACACTGGCGCCGGGTGCCGTCTTCAGCTTCGACCTGGCTGAAGAAGCCGACACGGTCAGCATCAGTGGCGAAGGCTTGGAGCGGCGGCTGACGCTGTCGCCCTACTCGGCGGATCTCGGCCTGCTGTCCGCGCAACGCGCCGGCATTGCCACTGATGCCGCTCTCGAAACGATCGGTTTCGACGATGTGACGTCGCGCACCTTCAGGAAAATTCCGGCCGGTCATGCCGGATTGGCGTGGCGCAACCTGAATGCGATGGCGCGCGACTACACCAAGGACAGCCAGGGCTATGTCAATGGCAACGTCTCCGGTGACCATGTGCTCTACACCAGCAGCGGGCTGCCTGCCGAATTCAGCTGCGAACGGCCGTTCGGCTTTCACTCGGTCATGCTGAGCGCCGCCTGGCTGGCGTCGGAAGGGGAGGTGGCGCTGATCGAAAGCTGGCTTGGCGAGCAGCTGATTGCAAGCGATCAGATCACGCTGTCGGCGCTGACGCCGTTGCACTATGCCCCGATGCTCAAAGCTGTAACGCGTGTTCGCCTGTCGACGAAGCACTATTGGCAAATGGTCGTGGACGATTTGGTCCTGACACGCTGAGATTTGGGCATGCCAAAGCGGAGCGAATTTCGCCCCGCTTCAATCAGGTTACGTTTACGATCAGCCCGGCACGATGATAATCGAGGCGCCGTTCGACGCTGTGACCGCCGACAGACGGCCCTTTTTCAAGAACGACGGCTTCACATAAATCTTTTTCATATCAGACTCTCCTAAAATCCCAGCCTGATGATGCCATACTGCGGCCATCTGTCAACCATGCGAGCTGAAAGCAACAAACAATAAACCCAACAATGCGCGACAAGGGGCCAGGGTCCCTATTCTTTGCTTCGGGCCATCCCAAAACCAATTGCACCTGGAGTTTGCTCTCCAGCGCCGGCGCGATCCGCCAGAGATGCGCCGGATTAAAGCGTGACGCTGCTCGGGGCGTTTGCCGTGACGGCGGAAAGCTTGCCCTTCTTGACGAAGGTCGGCTTCGCGTAAGTCTTCTTCATCGTGATCTCTCCAGAATCCTCGGCGAGCATGGCAGATGCGCGATATGTGTCAACCAAGCCGGGCGCCGACGGCGGCCCTCCTGGCGCTATCGGCTGGCGGCCAGCGCCTGGCCTCCGGCTCGCTCGACGGCACGGCCCGGCTATGGGGCATGGACACCGGCCACCAGATCGCGCTGTTCGACAGCAAGACCGGTCCCATCTATGTGGGCGTCCGCCGCGGTGCTGACTGGCGGCAATGATCGCACCACCCGCGACTGGCCGCCCAACGGCGGTGACGGCGTCGTGCTGTTTGCCGGCGCGTCGGAATGAGCAAATCTTGATCACCTTGTCCGCCGTGCTATGTAAAGCCCATGCCAGCATCCAGCCTCCCAGACAACGCGCCGCTCATCGTCATCGATCTCCAGACCGGTATGTTCGACGGCGTGCACGAACCGCCGATCCATGATGCGCCAGGCATAGTCGAGCGCACCAAAGCGGTGATCGACTGGGCGCGGCGCAGCGGGCGCAAGGTCGCATTTGTCAGGCATGATGGACCCGAAGGCGATCCGTTGGCACCGGATCAGCCGGGCTGGCCGGTTTGGCCCGCACTTGGCCAAGCTGCGGACGAGCCGACCTTTGCCAAATCCGTGCGCGATGCTTTCAGCAATCCCGCCTTCGGCGACTGGGTTGCCGGGCAGGGTGCGGGTGCTGTCGTGCTCCTGGGCGCGCAGACCGATTTTTGCGTGGCCGCGACGGTCAAGGGCGCGATCGCCAGAGGGCTCGGCGTGACCGTGGTGTCCGATGCGCACAGCACGCTGGACAATGCCAGCGAGAGTGCCGAGCAGGTCATCATCAGGCACAATGGCGAATTCGCCGAGGCCGGCGTCAATCTGGTGACCACAAAGGCGCTTGTCGGCGGCTGAAGCCCGAACGTCGCCGCAGGCCGCATTATCAGGCAGGCCGGCTTGAGGACTTCGCGAGGGAAGACAGCGCCGGGCGCCTGCCGTGGTCGACGCGGACGGGGGGGCGCATTGTTGGGATGGCTCGGGCGCCCGCGTCAACCAGGGCGGCTCGTACCGCCGCATTAGCAACATTGCACATTGCGTGCCGCTCGAAACTTCCGCGAAAGCGGAATAGGCCGGAGCAAAAGGGCGGATTCGGCTGAGACTTTCGGCGCGCTTTCCCGGTCCGGGAGTCAAAAAGCCTGCTGGTTATTGAGAATGTCGTTCAAGGCGTTTGCCGGTGCTGCACCGGATCGGCGAGGAACGACACCGCAATCAGGTCGTCGCCATCGATCCGGCCGTGACGATCTTCCATGATGGCCGCGACCTTTTGAAAGGTTTTCATTTCGGCATCCGTCACCCGCGCATGGCGCATTCGGGCTTGGAGATCGGCCAGGCGAACGCCCAAAGCAGGGGATGTCACAGCTTTGCTTATCATCTTCACTCGTCCTGATTGGAAACTGACATGGGCAACCCGCCGCCATGGCTGGCGGCGGGTTTGGGACAATTCCAAGTTCAGTCGTAGACCTTGACGATCTTGCGGGTGCCCGGATCCACCAGGACGGTGCGGTTGTCGACCACTACGTAGCGGTATTTGACGTCGGGGATCTCATGAAGCTCGACCGTATCCGGCAACGCGCTACCAACATTCAGTTCCACGCCTGGAATCTTGACCGAAGCGAGGGGCTGCTTCTTCACATACTCGCGGATGACCGTGTCCTGTTCAGGCTGGATGACAACGTCCTGAGCGGCAACGGCGCCCACTCCGGCCAACAGCAACAGCGCCGCTGCGGCGCCCGTTAGGTGCATTTTCATACTGTTTCTCCTTGCGAGTCAGCATGACAAGATCGTCCAACGCTGACGGCAACTGAACTTGAGCCAACTGAAAATGTTCCTCAGATTGGGCTTCGGTCGGATGCTGTCTGCGACTTAAGTCTGGCCCGAGAGCGCATTGGTCTTACCGACGGGAACGGCTCTCTGTTCACGGCTGTTTGTCTCCCGGAATTCGGAGAAACAGATGGACAAAAGTGTTGGCCAAGCGCGCTGGTTGCTCGCACCGATTTTCGCGACAGCCGTTACCTTTCTGGTGATGGGAATAGTCCTTGGCTGACATGTCGTCGATCGGCGCAGCAACGTCCCTTCCTGCGCTGAGAGGGTTCGCAAGCCGCTTCGGCGCCTGGCGAACCCTCTATCTTCACCATACGCCGGCCTGCTCGTCGCTATCGTCCAGCAGTTGCTCGTTCAGTTGGCCGCTCTGCTATCGGGCCGTGTGTATCGATCGAGCCGGCGGCGAAGATAAGACACGTTGATCCGTCGGCTGCTCGCTGAAGTAAAGCGAACTGCCGAGAATGAGGAACACGATGCCCACCGCCGTCAATCCAACCATGAGCACGGCAATCGCCGTTCCTGGGCCATAGCCTGTCTTGATGATGGTGGATCGGTGGGCCATCGCGGCGTTCTCCAGACACCCGGCGGTGCCGAGTTCTGCGACAAACGACAAGCGAGGCCTGATGTTCCCTCGTTGGAAGCCTCAATCGGTCACTTTGGGCTTTTGCTTTTTCCTGTAGGACCAAGGTCTTATCTGCCGAGCGCAAAGGTCCAAGGGGCCTTGTTCAGTTCCGATAATGTCCCTTGGATGTTCCGTTACTTTAGGTAAACCTGATATATTGCCTGGGCGGAAAACTTAGCTGGCCAAGCAAAATCGCCCGCGAACCGGGCATGGAAAATGTGGCTTTGGCAAGTTCAACAACAGGCAGTCATGTCTCGGGCGACGAATAGCTCACGTCTCGTCGAATCCGTCCTCTCGGGTCTGATCGTGCGTGATTGCGGCTTCTTCCTCATCATCGGGGAGGGCGTCGTCGCTGTCCTGGTACGCGTTATCGTCGTCCTCGTCCGGCAGATCGCCGTCTTTTTCGACGCCGTAACGCATGTCGCCGTTTTCCGGCGCGGACTCTGGCAGGATCTCGCCGCCCTTGATTGCATCCCAATCCTGCTGCTCGATGGTCGGCCCATCCGCCCGCGGTGCGTCATCTTCGATGTCGGCGCTTGGTTTGTTGCGAGGTGCCATGCTGGCCTCCAATCGTTGAAGAACTGGAGGCGAAACTCGGCGTGCCGGCGTTTGTTCCGGACCCGAAGTGCAAAGACCGGGCGTGCTCCTGGATTGTGACGGCTGGCGTGTCAGCCCAGCCCCGCCAGCACCGCGGCCCCGGCCCGCGCAGTTGCCAAGTTGCCGCACAAATGGAGAACGCATTGCGGCGACTGACCCCTTACTTGCGAAGTTGCTAAAATAATGAAATGTTGTCCGCGGGAAATGAAATGAGGCAGGGACTGGTTGGAACCGGCGCGGTTTCGACGGTTTTGGAAACCATGTATTTTGGACAGTTTCTGGTAGGAATGTCAGCCACGGCCGTCATCGTCGCGGTCTGGACCTATATGACCACCGGCTCCTTCTGGGAGGCATTTGCCTGGACGATAGCGACGCTGCTTGTCCTGCAGGTCGGCTACTTCGTGCTCGTCGTGAGGCTGATCTTCAGGCGCGCACATGACATCGTGCCGAGCCAGGATCCGGTAGACGCCTTTCCGCCATTGCATCGCGACGGTGTCCAGCTTTGAGACCGGGTGACCAGGACCGATCAGGAATGGCGTTTCCATACCAGGCCGTCCACTCGAGCGCGTTCGCCCGGACAAACTCGGGGAACGTCGCCACCAGCGCGATCACGACCGACGGCAAGGTGTTTGGTCGCTGAGACGGCGCCTTCTGAGCATATCCCTGCTGGAGATTTCGGCCCAGCGTTATCATGGGAACAGGACGCATGCGCGACCGCTCCGCATTGTGCTCAGGCCGACAGGTTGGGAACAAGTGCTGATGCTTCGCGTTCTCTGGCAGTGTCGATGAGGTTGCCGCCTCCATCGGTACTGTTATGGCTCGCTCTGCTCCCGGCGGGGCGAGCCCTTTTCGTGCCGGCGCCTTTCAAATCGTCCAGATGAAGAGGCGGATGCGCGGCCGATTTGGCGCACTGGTGCTCAGATTGAATTTTTCCCTCTAAATATCCGTATATATCTGTGCAAGTTTTTCAAACTCTTGAACGCTGTCTGCCGAACGTTTGATCAGCAACCAATCAATATCCAGTCTGCAATCGTAATATCTCCAATTCTGAAGTTACGATGGAACCGCATGGCAGCGGTGGAGTTTTTATGGAGGGCGGAATTCAGTTATCACTAGGAGATGGCCATGAGACTTTATCTTACGAGCGCGGCGACCGCCGTCGTCCTGATGGGCGGGATTGGTGCGGCGCTGGCGGAAAACGTCGTCGTCGTCCAGCCGGAGCAGGAGACAGTCGTTCGCGAATACATCAAGAGAGAACCGCTTGCCTCGGTGAACCTTCTGGGCGTCGAGCTCAAGCTCGGCTCGTCGGTGCCGGATACGGTCGAACTGCGTGAGGTGCCCGACGTCAAATACCGCGTCGCGGTGATCAACGACCAGACGGTCCTCGTCGATCCGGAGACCCGCCAGATTGTTGAAGTGCTGCACTAGGGATCCCGCAGTACTGGACCTTGGGAAAAACCCGCCCCGAACGTCGCGTCGGGGCGGGTTTCCTTTGCCGCGACCCGCGATGGCCTATTCGGCGGCCAGTCTATCCTGCGTCTTGGTCTCGAAATCGCTGGCGTCGTGGCGTTCATGCAGTTGCATGGCAGGCTCACCGAAAGCTCGGTTGACCATGCGGCCGCGCTTGACCGCCGGGCGGGCGTCGATGGCCTTCGCCCAACGCTGCACATGCTTGTACTCGTGCACCGACAGGAACTCGCCAGCATCATTGTACATGCGGCCGAGTGCCAGCCCGCCATACCAGGGCCACACCGCCATGTCGGCGATGGAATAGTCCTTGCCGCCGAGATATTCAGTCTCGGCCAACCGGCGGTCGAGCACGTCCATCTGACGCTTCACCTCCATCGAGAAGCGATCGATGGCATATTCGAACTTTTCCGGCGCATAGGCATAAAAGTGGCCGAAGCCGCCGCCCAGATACGGCGCCGAGCCCATCTGCCAGAACAGCCAGGACAGCACCTCGGCGCGGGCCGGCTGTTCGGTCGGAAGGAATTCGCCAAACTTTTCGGCGAGATAGACCAGGATCGAGCCGGATTCGAAGATGCGCACCGGTGTGGTGCCACTGTGGTCCATCAGGGCCGGAATCTTGGAGTTTGGATTGACCTCGACGAAGCCGCTGCCGAACTGGTCGCCATCGTTGATCCGGATCAGCCAGGCATCGTATTCGGCACCCTTGTGGCCGCGCGCCAGAAGCTCTTCCAGCATGACGGTGACCTTGACGCCGTTCGGCGTCGCCAGCGAATAGAGCTGCAACGGATGCTTGCCGACAGGCAGTTCCTTGTCATGCGTCGGCCCGGCGATCGGCCGGTTGATGCTGGCAAAGGCTCCGCCGCTCGGCTTGTTCCAGGTCCATACTTTCGGCGGTGTGTAGTCGGTCATTTCGTGGCCTCGTGTCGGGGAAGGATGGCAGGTCGCCATTAACTAGGGCTGCGGATGTGTAAGTTCAACTTGCGTTGAACTATTATCGATGCCCGCAGTGCCAACATCGGCAATTGGGCTCTTCCTTACCCTTGCGCCTTCTCCTGCGTGGCATACCTATAGACGATGTCGCCAAAGCCCACCCAGGACAAAAGCATGACCATCAATCCCAATCCGCGCTCGGTCGTTGCCGTGCGGGCCACTGTTCCCGAAGATGCCTTTACGGCCGGGGCGCTCGGCACGCTCAGGGAAGGCAGCGGCGTCGTCATTCGCAATGACGGGCTGGTGCTGACCATCGGCTATCTCATCACCGAAGCGGAAGAGGTCTGGCTGACCAGCCATGACGGCCGCGTCATCCCCGCGCACGCGCTGGCCTATGACCAGGAATCCGGCTTCGGCCTGGTGCAGGCGCTGGCGCCGCTCGGCCTGCCGGCGGTGGCGCTGGGCGATGCCGGCAAGGCCAGGATCGGCGACGCCGTGGTGCTGGCCGACGGCATCGGCCAGTCGGTGCAGGCCAGGATTGTCACCAAGCAGGAATTCGCCGGCTATTGGGAGTATCTGCTCGACGAGGCGATCTTCATTGCGCCGGCGCACCCGTCCTGGGGCGGTGCCGGGCTGTTCGGCGCCGATGGCTCGCTGCTCGGCATCGGTTCGCTGCGCCTGCAGATGAGCCGCAATGGCGAGGTCGCCGACATCAACATGGTGGTGCCGATCGATCTGTTGCCGCCCATACTCGACGATCTCCTGACGCGCGGCCAGGTGGCCAAGCCGCCGCGTCCATGGCTCGGCGCGCTGTCGGCCGAAAGCGATGGCAGAGTGGTGGTGATGAGCGTGACCGAAGGCGGTCCGGCGGCCAAGGCTGGCCTGCGCCAGGGCGACATCATCTCGGACATCCGCGACGGCGCGGTCGATGGACTCGCCGATTTCTATCGCAAGCTGTGGGAGAGCGGCTCGGCCGGTGCCGAGATTCCGATGCGGGTGCTGCGCGACGGCCGCGAAACCTGGCTGCGCGTCAAGTCCGCCGACCGCGGCAGTTTTCTGAAGAAGCCGCAGCTGCAATAGCGCGTCAGCCACGCGATGCATCCAAGACTGCTCAAAACCTTCCTTGCGGTGGCGCGGAGCCGCAACATCACGCGGGCCGCAGAAGTGGTCCACCTCGCGCAATCGAGCGTCAGCGACCAGATCCTGGCGCTTGAGGCCGAGCTTGGTGCTGCCCTGTTCACGCGCTCGAAAATGGGCCTCGAGCTGACGCCGGCAGGCCTAGCGCTGCAGCCGATCGCCGAGGATTTGTTGCGGCTCGACGGCGAGGCGCGCGCGGCCGTGCAGGCGGCGGCAGGTTCGACAAGCGGGCACCTGACCATCGGCGCGCTGGAGACGATCGCGTCGGCCAGGCTGGCGCCTTGGCTGCCCGGGTTCCAGGCCGGCCATCCCGACATCACCGTGCGGATGAAGGTGGCGGGCAGCGGCGCGCTGCTGCGCCAATTGGAGGATGGCGACATCGATGTCGCGTTCTGCTTCGACCGCCGTGATTCGCGAAGGGCGCGTCGGATAAACACTTCGCCAGGCGCACGATAGCAGCCGAACCGCTGGTGCTGGTCGCGGCTCCGGGGCAGGGCAGCGTGCCAGGCGACCTTGCCGCGCTTGGCGGACTGCAGTTCGTGGCAACGGAGCCCGGATGTATCTACCGACACATGTTCGACACGGCCTTTGCCGAGGCGGGCGCTGCCGCACCCAGACTTGCCAACGAGGTCGGCAGCATCGGCGCCATTGCGCGGCTGGTGGCGGCCGGCGCGGGGCTCGCCCTCGTTCCACGCCTGGCCGTCACGGATGCGCTGGCACGCGGCGACATTGTCGAAATGCGATGGCCCGGCCAGATGCGGACAGCGCCGCTGGTGATGATCTGGCGCCGCCGGCGCGTCCAGCTGCCGGCGCTTAAGCAATTGCTCACTGCCGCGCGCGACACGCTGGTGCCGGCCCTGCAGCCCGCCAAGGCTGGTTCAGGACTTGAATCGTCGAACCGCTCCAAGGCCTTGTTTGCAAACAACTCCTGACGGAAGCAGCGGCGGTTCAGATCAGGCGGTGGCCGCCCTCGACATGCAGCGTCGTTCCCGTGGTAAAGCCATTGCCGATCAGGAAGGCGATGGCGTCGGCGATATCATCGGGTTGGCCAATCCGCCCGACCGGCAGCGCTTGGCCATCGCGGCTAACGTCTCGTCCTTCCTGTCGCCGGCCACTTGCGCCCAGATCGTGGTGTCGACCCAGCCGGGTGACACGGCATTGACGCGGATCGGCGCCAACTCGACCGCCAGCGCCCGCACGAGGCCTTCGAGCGCTGCGTTGACAGCAGCAACGACGGAGCCGCGTGCGGCTGGGCGATAGGCGGCGACACCGGAGACGAAGGTCATGGAGCCGGATGCTGCCAGCCGCGGCGCACCGTGCTTGGCGAGCAGCAGCGGGCCATACAGCTTGCTCTCCACCAACCTTTGCGCCGCCTTCAGGTCAAGCTCCGGCAGCGGCCGATAGGCGCCTTCGATGTCGGCTGCGGTGCTGACGATGTGGTCGAGTCCGCCAATCGCTGCGAACAGCGCCGAGACCTGGTCTTCGCGCGCGATGTCGACGACGGCCGTCTCCAGCCCGGCGGGATTGCCGAGCGCCTCGCGCGCCTGCCGCAGCCGGTCTTGGCCGCGCCCGGCGATGACAACCGCCGCACCGGCCTCCACGCAGTGCCGGGCCAGCGCCAGACCCATGCCGGAGCCGCCGCCGACGATCAGGATTTTCTGTTTCGAAATGCTCATTTCGCTCTGCCTTTGCTTGGATGGACAAGGGCAGGAATTGGCAGTTCGGCGCGACAGAAGGAAACGGAAGAAACCGATAGTGCCATCGGAAAGGCCGATGGAGCAGGGCGGACGAGCGCCGTCTCTGGCTCAGCGCACCAGCGGACTTTCCCAGACGACAAACAGCAGAGCTTTCAGCTGGGCAAAGCGCTCCGGCCCAAGTTCGGTGCGCCATTCCTCCTCGATGTCGCGCAGGATATCGACCATTTTCCAGAACGCGGCATGACCGCGTTCCGTGGATCGCACCACGCGCGCACCGCCATCGCCGGGAATGTCGGAGCGGACGAGGTAGCCGTACCCTTCGAGACTGCTGAGCAGCTGGTTGATGGCCTGTTTGCTCATGCCGGCACGCTCGGCGATGGTGCCGGGCCGCGCGCCGTCCGGTCCGGGAAACTGCAACACCGCCATATGCGGCAGGCGCAATTCGTCGAAACCGGCGGCGTTGAGCTCCTTGATCAGCCGCCGCTGGATCGCTTGTGCCGGCACGCGCAGCAGGGCGCCGATCAGCAGGTTCTCGGTCTTGGTCTGTAGAACTTCCGTTGAGGTGGGCATTGACGATCCGGTAAATTGAGTTTACTGATAGCGAGTAAATGTAATTTACCGGAGGGCTTTGCGCAATGTCGGTCATGAATCTTCAGGTCAATCCAGCCAATGAGACCATCGGCGACAAGGGGCTGTCGATTCGCTTCCTGGTGACGGGCGACAGTTCGAACGGCAGCATCGCCGCCTTTGAGTTGAGGGTTGCCAGCGGACTGCGCCTGCTGGCGCCGGCGCACAGCCATGATCACTACGAAGAGACGATCTACGGCATTGAAGGGGTGCTGACCTGGACCGTCGACGGCAAGCCGATCGAGGTCGGGCCGGGAGAAGCGCTGTGCATTCCGCGTGGCGCAGTCCATCGCTTCGACAACAATGGCAGCGCGGATGCGAAAGCGCTGTGCGTCGTCACACCAGCGGCGATCGGTCCGGACTATTTCCGCGAGATATTCGCCATGTTCCACGCCGCCGCCGGCGGTCCGCCGGACAAGGCTGGGATGATGGACATCATGCGCCGCCACGGGCTGACGCCGGCAGCGCCGCCGCCAAGCTGAAGTCGGTCGAAGAGGCGTCGATCACGCGCCGCAAGCGCTGAAGGGGTGCCGGGGTTCCAGTCCTTGAAGGCGATGGTCTGGCCTTCGACCGAGACGGTCCTGTGCTTGGTGCTGCCGTCCGGCTGCTTTTCGCTGCTGGTGCCTTTGCCGGTCAGCACATTGTACTCGCAGGCGCTTTCGGCATTCTCCTTCAAATAGTCATAGTGGTCATAAGCGAAGCCGGCGACGATGAAGGCATCATTGCGCTAGGCGATGGTCAGCGTCATGTCGGTCCGTTCGCTGCCGATCTCCATCGCTGGCAGGTAGAATTTGATCGAGCCGTTGGGCAGCATCGTCAGTTCCGGCTCGGTGTCGGAGTTCTCGTAGCCCGCCCGCTCGTAGCCGTTCCATTCCCCTTGGATCTGCTCGTGCACGATCTCGACGGGTTTGAGGTAATTGTGCTCCTTGTCCCTGAGGAAGAAGTGGACGTCCATCGGATGGCCGGGTTCGGTCTCCACCACCATGGCAAGATCGACGGCGCCGTCGCCATTGAAATCGCCAGTCACAGCCGTGATGATCTTCCGGGTTTCGATCGGCTCGGCGAGGGTGGCCGTGGGGAGAAACAACACAAAGGCGAGCAACAGAGATTTCATGGCGTATTCCCCCGGGAGCGAGACGGCGTGCCCGAGCACGAGCATGGCAGGTATTCCGGGACTTTCTACAGGGGGGCGGGAAGAAAAATGTTCGGGCCGAGGGGCGCGAAGGAACGCCGTCCGCGCCTGCCAAGTCTGCTGCCGGAAACTGACAGCAATTCATGCCACGATGCTGGCCAATGACGATGGGCATGATGCCGGAGGCAGGACGACAGTGAGAGCGATGACGCGAGCGGCAACAGCATCGAACGGGCAGGCCGACTGATGGCGCCGATCAAGGTCGATCCCGCCAAGGTTCACGAATTCGCGGATCCTGCCGGCTTCTACGCCTGGCTGAGCAAGCACCACGCCACGGAAGCCGAAGTCTGGATCAAGATGCACAAGGTGGGGTCCGGATTGAAATCGATCACCCCCAAGCAAGCCATCGACGTGGTGCTGTGCTTCGGCTGGATCGATGCGGTGCGCAAAGGGTTGGACGACAAGAGCTTCCTGCAGCGCTACACGCCGCGCGGCAGGAAGAGCATCTGGAGTCTGATCAACATCGACAATGTGGCGCGGCTGGTCGAGGAGGGCCGCATGACCGAGCATGGGCTCAAACAGGTCGAAGCGGCGAAGGCGGACGGGCGCTGGGCGCGCGCCTATGGCAGCGGCAAGGAGATGAAAATTCCCGATGATTTGCAAGCAGCCATAGACGCCGAACCCGCTGCGAAGGCGATGCTTGAAAAACTCAACGCGCAAAACCGCTTCGCGCTCGCCTTCCGCATTCACAACATGAAGACCGAGGCTGGGCGCAAGAGGAAGATCGAGACGTTTGTGGCAATGCTGAAGCGTGGTGAGACGATCCATCCGCAAGGCAGGAAGTGAGGTTGGCGCGAATTCGTCTTCGGCGCCGCAAGCCTGTCCTCACGGGATCCCTCGTTGCGCGAAGCGCTTCAGGATTTGAATCGCGAAATTGTTCCAACTGCTTGTTTTCGCGCAATTCGGGGTCGGTGTGGCGCGGCCGCTTCAGCAACGACATCGCTGGTGGACGGAGGAGGGCACGGCGGCTACCCTTCGAAAGCCGCGACGATCGAGCGGCGGACCGGTCGCTGGGAGTCGTTGCCGTTGAGAAGAGTTGCTTCGTGGACGATGGCGCTGGGTCTCATTGTCATCGTCGCGTGTGTGGGAGCCGGGGTCACGCTTGCCCAGACTTCGCCCGATCAGCCTTCTCCCGACCTGGCTTCCCCCTCGGCCTCGCCGGCAAAAGAGATCTCGGTCGGGATAAAACAGGCGCCGCCTTTTGCGTTCAAGCTGCAGGACGGCAGCTGGTCGGGATTGAGCATCGACCTCTGGCAGAAAATAGCCGGGCGGCTCAACCTGCGCTTCCACTATGTCGAAGTGCCTGCCGTGCAGGACCAGATCGATGGCGTGGTCAGCGGCAGATTCGATGCGGCGATGGCCGCGATCACGGTCACGGCCGACCGCGAAAAGGCCGTCGACTTCACGCAGCCCTTCTTCACGACCGGGCTCGGCATCGCGACGCCGCTCAACAACCAGCCGTCATGGCGGCCGGTGCTGCATGCCCTGACGTCGTTCGGCTTCCTGCAGGCGGTGCTGGCGCTGGTCATCATATCGGTGGTGGTCGGCGTCCTGATCTGGATGTTCGAACGCCGGCACAATGACGATTTCGGCGGCGGCGTCGCCAAGGGACTGTTTTCCAGCATGTGGTGGTCGACCATCGCCGCGACGCAGGCCAGCACCGGTGATTTCGGCCCGCGAACCGTGCCGGGGCGCGTGCTGGCCGCGCTCTGGATGATGGGATCGATCATCGCGATCGCGGTGTTCACCGCGGGTGTCACATCGGTGCTGACGGTGACGCAGATGGAAGGCATGGTGCAGGGCGAAAGCGATCTCGCCGCGGTCAGGGTCGGCGCGGTGCAGAGCTCGTCGACGGCGTCCTATCTGGATTCGACCCAGATCCGTCATCAGGACTTTGCCTCGATCCAGCAAGGCCTCAACGCGCTTCGCGCCGGCAAGATCGACGCGCTGGTGCACGACAAGCCGCTGCTTGGCTGGCTGGTCGGGCAGAATTACGCGACAAGCCTGCAGGTTCTCGATGCGACGTTCGACCAGCAGCAATATGCCATTGCGCTGCCGCTCGGCAGCCCGTTGCGCAAGTCTCTCGATGTCGCCCTCCTGCAGACCATCGAAAGCGATTGGTGGAAGCAGGCCGTCTTCCAGTATCTGGGCGAGAAGTAGCCGGCAGGAACTTCCGCAGTGCGGTGCGCTGGAAGAACCGCCCTCGCTATCCGAGAGTGGCGGCCTATCTTTCAGGGATTGGTGTTGCTGTCACTGGTCCAGGTCGACCGGTGTCACGCCAAGAAGTTTCAGGGCGTTGGCATAGGTCCGGATGCCTTGGGCCTGCTTGCGCTCGGCACAGAACTGGTTCGCCTTGTCCTGGAGTGCCGTTGCCTCGGCGATCTGGCTCGCACTGGCACCGGGTTTGGCTTTGGTCTGGATGGCTCCGTCGAGTTGAAGACCGAGCCGGTTGCAATATTCGCTCCGGGTGACCGCTGCTTCCGCCCCCGATTGTGCGACGGCCAGCATGGCGAGCGAAATGCCTGTCAGGGCACCCATCCATCCGGTCGAACGTCGTTGCATGTTTCGGGACCATTTCTTCGCGTTGTGCCGCAGGCCGCGTGACCGCCGCGAGGGTGGTTATGACAGGCGATGTTTTCGCGATTTTTTCCCGGATGTTGAATCTTGTTTCTGGAGTGTGTCTGGCGGTGAAGCTGCCAATCTCCCCCACGAGGGGGGAGATCGGCGGAGTGCGGCGCTTGCGCCTCTTCCTTTGCGGCTATCCTTCGCGTAAGGCGCCGGGCAAATCGTTTCACGCAAGCAAAATTCCCCGGACACCGCATGATCAGACTTGAAAGCATCAGCAAGCAGAACGGCCGTCAGCTTGTCTTCGTCGAAGCGTCGGCGTCCCTGCAGAAGGGCGAGAAGGTCGGCCTCGTCGGGCCGAACGGCGCCGGCAAGACGACGCTGTTTCGCATGATCACCGGCCAGGAGCAGCCAGACGAAGGCCAGGTGCAGGTCGATCGCGGCGTCACCATTGGCTATTTCAGCCAGGATGTCGGCGACATGGAAGGCCACAGCGCTGTCGCCGAAGTGATGAACGGCGCCGGGCCGGTCAGCGAAGTCGCGGCCGAGATGGCAGCGCTCGAGGCGGCCATGGCCGATCCCGAGCAGGCCGACCAGATGGACGAGATCATCGAAAAATACGGCGAGGCGCAGCACCGCTTCGAGGAACTCGACGGTTATGCGCTGGATGGCCGCGCCCGCGAAGTGCTGGACGGTCTCGGCTTTTCGCAGGAGATGATGGACGGCGATGTCGGAAAGCTGTCCGGCGGCTGGAAGATGCGCGTGGCGCTGGCCCGCATCCTGTTGATGCGGCCCGACGCCATGCTGCTCGACGAGCCGTCGAACCATCTCGACCTGGAGAGCCTGATCTGGCTGGAATCCTTCCTGAAGAACTATGACGGCGCGCTGTTGATGACCTCGCACGACCGCGAGTTCATGAATCGCATCGTCAACAAGGTGGTCGAGATCGACGCCGGTTCGCTGACCGCCTATTCCGGAAACTACGAATTCTACCAGCAGCAGCGGGCGATCGCCGACAAGCAGCAGCAGGCTCAGTTCGAGCGCCAGCAGGCGATGCTGGCCAAGGAGATCGCCTTCATCGAGCGCTTCAAGGCGCGCGCCTCGCATGCCGCGCAGGTGCAGAGCCGGGTGAAGAAGCTGGACAAGATCGACCGCGTCGAGCCGCCGAAGCGCCGCCAGACCGTGTCCTTCGATTTCCTGCCGGCGCCGCGCTGCGGTGAGGATGTCGTGACGCTGAAGAACGTCCACAAGGGCTATGGCAGCCGCAGCATCTATGAGGGGCTCGATTTCCAGGTCCGCCGCCGCGAGCGCTGGTGCATCATGGGCGTCAACGGCGCCGGCAAGTCGACGCTTCTGAAGCTGGTCGCCGGCGCTTCCGAGCCCGATACCGGCACGGTCGCGCGGGGCCCAAGTGTCAAGATGGGATATTTCGCCCAGCACGCCATGGAGGTGCTGGAAGGCGAGCGCACTGTGTTCCAGACACTGGAAGACGCGTTCCCCCAGGCCGGCCAGGCGCCGCTCAGGGCACTCGCAGGCTGCTTCGGCTTTTCCGGCGACGAGATCGAGAAGAAATGCCGTGTGCTGTCAGGCGGCGAGAAGGCGCGGCTGGTGATGGCGCTGATGCTGTTCGACCCGCCCAACCTTTTGGTGCTGGACGAGCCGACCAACCATCTCGACATCGCCACCAAGGAGATGCTGATCACGGCGCTGTCGCAGTACGAGGGCACCATGCTGTTCGTCTCGCACGACCGGCATTTTCTGGCGGCGCTTTCCAACCGCGTGCTGGAACTGACGCCCGAAGGCATCCACACCTATGGCGGCGGCTATACGGAATATGTCGAGCGCACCGGGCAGGAAGCGCCGGGCCTGAGGAGCTAGCCCTTACCGCAGCGAGATGCTCATGCCACTGAGGTCGGCGTTGACCTGCAGGCCGACCTGCCTGCCTGTCAATTCGAGCTGGGCGCCCTTGTCATTGGTCATGACGATCACCTGAGCCCCTTTGCCAAGCGCGCCGCCACCGCCCGCCGCACCATAGACCCCGGTCACATCCCGCGCACGTTTGATGTGGCGCACGGTACCTCGGAAATAGGTCTTGGAAACGCCGAAGGCGAGACCGCCCGAGACGCCGCCGACCGAGATGGGATAGCGGCGGCCATGGAAGGTCAGCGTTCCTTCGCCTCCGGAGCCACCGACGAAGAAGGCCGCCTTGTAGACGGCGAAGCGGATGGTGCCGCTGTTGGCATGCGCGGCGCTGGCAAAGCCGATGCTTGCGGTGGCGATGGCGGCAACCGCGATGGAACGAAATCCGGATGAAATCTTCATGGTGAGAACTCCTCAATGTCGCCGCTTTGCCGGCCGGGATGTCAGCGTGGGATCAAAGTTACAACTGAACAGTCTCGCCCGTGGTTTGGTTCCAGGCCCCGTGATTTGGTTCCAGGCATCGTTCGATCCGGCTGCGGGAAGGCCGGGGAGAGGGCGGCGGGTTGCGGAGGGTGGGGAGGGCACCTGACCGCAGCTATCGCCTTGTGGGATGAACAGGTCTATGCAGGCCCTTCACAAGGCTTAGGAGAGGCTTCGGATGAGAAACGCAATCTGCCTCGCATTGACTGCGGCAGTGGCTGGGTGCGCGACCTCCCCGGTCGACTATGAGGCGTCGCTTTCGCAGCAGGACCAGAAATGGGCCTCCCCGGCATGCCAGCAGGCCCGCAGGGCGGCTTCGGATTACGAGGCTCGCGAGAAAGAGCATCCGGGATGGGGTTTCGGCGTCCTGCTTGGTCCATACTCGATGGGGCTCGTAGCAGCCATCAAGGAGCATGAGCAGAAGCAACGAAAGCTGTTCGCCCGCGAAGTGCACCTGCAATGCTCAAGCCTGCCGCTGCCGAAGGAACTGCAGGGCGATTTGAACCCTGCCGTACCGCCGACCAAGTATCCATAGACTGCCGCGCCTTCCGGGCGGAAGGCGCCGGGGTGGCCGCCGTCATTGGCGGCACCTCGATCTTCGGGGGCCGCGGTGTCTACACCGGCACCATCCTCGGCGCCCTGATCCTGACCGTGCTGACGACGCTCTTGACCATCCTGCAGATGCCGGAGGGGCAAGGCGACGGCTTATTTGAGGGTTGTGGAGGGAGAGATAGGGGCGGGTTGAGGTGAATGGCTGCGTTTGGGCCGAATTCAGACAGGCAGCTTTTTGGCGCAAGGATGCGAACTACTGCCGTTCAACCAATGATAAAGGCTCAGATCGAATTTTGGTGCTTCTTCAAAATTTGCACCTATTGAGGATGCGCCACGGCCAGCCCGCGAGGACCGATCCGCTCTCAAAAAGCGTGTACAGGTTGACAACACCTTGGCCGCTGCAACATCCTGCCGGTTTTTAGACTGGGAGGTAGCATGACTATTTCGATCAACCGCCGCACCTTTTCCATAGGCGCGGGCGCTCTGGCTTTGGCTGCGGCCGGATTTTCGCCGGCACGCGCGCAGCAGGCGTTTTTCCGCATCGGCACGGGCGGAACGTCCGGCACCTACTATCCGGTGGGCGGCCTGATCGCCAACGCCATCTCGGCAACCGGGGCGGCCGGCGTCGAAGGCTTGGTCGCCACCGCCACGTCCTCCAACGGTTCGGTGGCCAACATCAGCGCCATCCAGTCGGGCGCGTCCGAATCGGGCTTCACGCAATCCGACGTCGCCTACTGGGCGCATTCGGGCACCGGCCTCTATGAGGGCAAGCCCAAGATTGACGACCTGCGCCTCATCGCGACGCTTTATCCCGAGACGATCCATTTGGTCGCGCGTGCCGACGCCGGCATTAAGTCGGTGGCGGATCTCAAGGGCAAACGCGTCTCTCTTGACGAGCCGGGCTCCGGCACCATCGTCGATGCGCGACTTGTGCTTGGCGCTTACGGTCTGGCTGAAAAGGACGTGCAGCCCGAATATCTCAAGCCTGGCCCGGCCGGAGAGCGGCTGCAGGATGGCGCCATGGACGCTTATTTCTTCGTCGGTGGTTATCCGACCGGCGCAATCGTTGAGCTTGCCACCACCAACAACATCACGCTGGTGCCGATCACCGGCCCCGAGGCCGACAAGCTGCTGTCCGAGCAGAAGTTCTTCTCCACCGATACCGTGCCGGAAGGCACCTACAAAAATGTCGGCGAAACCAAGACCATTTCCGTCGCCGCTCAATGGGTGACCAGCGCCAAGCAGACCGACGACCTCGTCTACAAGATCGTCAAGTCGCTTTACAGCGACGAAACCCAAAAGGCCCTGCAGGCAGGCCACGCCAAGGGCAAGCTGATCACGCTCCAGAACGCGGTTACCAGCGCTGGCATTCCGTTTCATCCCGGCGCAGAGAAATTCTACAAGGAAGTCGGCACCCTGAAATAAGAGCCATTTGGACCGGCTGACAACAACGAGGCGGAAGGGATGCTTTCCGCCTCTTTTGTCTGGAAATTCAGGACACGGAACCGGCCATGAGCGATGACGACAAGATCAAGCTTTCCGCAATGGAGTTCGATGAGGAGAACGCTCGCGAACTGGAGGAGAAATTCGACTCCGAAATCCGCTTCCGGCCACTGACCCGTGTCGCGGGCTGGCTGGTCGGCTTCCTCCTGGTGGCGCTGTCACTGTTTCACTACTACACCGCCGGTTTCGGCCTGCTGCAGGAAATGCTGCACCGGGGCATCCACCTGTCGATGGTGCTGGCGCTGATCTTCCTCGTCTTCCCGCTGGTGAAGAAAAGCTACGACCAGCCCGCGCGGTCCAGCCTCCTGCGGCCGCTCGGCATACCCCTTTTCGACTGGCTGCTGGCGATCGCTGCGGTCGTCGTCGTCATGCACGTGCCTATGATCCCGCTCGACGACCTTGCCTTCCGCGTCGGCAATCCCACGGCGCTCGACGTGGTGTTCGGCCTTATCCTCATCCTGCTTCTGCTGGAGGCGACGCGCCGCTCCGTCGGCATCCCGCTGCCCATCATCGCCGTCGTCTTCATGGCCTACGCGCTGTTGGGGCGGTACATGCCGAGCATTCTGGTGCACCCCGGCGCGTCCGTCTCCCAGCTTGTCGATCACCTTTATCTGACGACGCAGGGCATCTACGGCATCGCGCTCGGCGTCGTCGCCACCTACGTCTTCCACTTCGTGCTGTTCGGCGTCTTCGCCACCCGCATTGGCCTCGGCCAGCTCTTCCTCGACTGCGCGGCGTGGGTCGCCGGCCGCTACGCCGGCGGTCCCGCCAAGGTGTCGATCTTCGGCTCGGCGCTGTTCGGCATGATTTCCGGCTCGTCGGTCGCCAACACCGTTACCGTCGGCTCGCTGACCATCCCGGCGATGATCAAGCTCGGCTACAAGAAACATTTCGCCGCAGCGGTGGAAGCGGCGTCCTCGACCGGCGGTCAGGTGACGCCGCCGATCATGGGCGCAGCGGCCTTCCTGATGATCGAATTTCTCGAACTGCCCTACACGACCATCATCCTTGCCGCCATCGTGCCCGCCTTCATGCACTTCTTTGGCGTGTTCATGCAGGTGCATTTCGAGGCCAAGCGAACCGGCCTCAGGGGGCTCAGGCCGGACGAGATGCCCGATGTCGTCGAGGCGCTGAAGCGGGACTGGCCGACGATCATCCCGCTCGTCGTTCTCATCGGCGTGCTGCTCTCGGGCTACACGCCTTACATGGCCGCCTTCTGGGGCATCACCTTGTGTATTCTCGTCGGCTTGCTCAATCCGCGCCGGCGCATGTCGGTCGCCGACATCGTGACGTGTCTGCGCGACGGCGCCAAATATGCGCTCGCAGTCGGAGCCGCTGCCGCAACCGTCGGCATCGTCGTGGGCGTCGTCACCCTGACCGGAGTGGGCTTCAAGCTGTCCTACATCGTCACATCGACGGCCGGACACCTTTCCCTTCTCTTCGGCACCTTCATCCCCGAGGCGATCTTCTCGGCCCAGGGCCTGACCCTATTGTTCACCTTGATCATGACTGGCGTCGTCTGCATCCTGATGGGCTGCGGCATCCCGACGACCGCGAACTACATCATTATGGTGACGATCGCGGCGCCGGCGCTTGTCATGCTCGGCACCGAGCCGATCGTCGCTCACTTCTTCGTGTTCTACTACGGACTGCTGGCGGACATCACACCACCGGTGGCGCTGGCGGCGTACGCCGCCGCTGGCATGGCGGGGGCGGACCCGTTCAAGACCGGCAACACCGCCTTCCGGCTGGGGATGGGTAAGGCACTGGTTCCTTTCGTGTTCGTCTTCTCACCGTCCCTGCTGCTGGTGACGAAGGATTTCACCTGGCCGAACTTCTTCCTCGCCTTTTTCGGCTGCGTGCTGGGCATCACCTGCCTGGGCGCCGCGCTATCGCGCTATCTTCTGGTGCGCACACGCCCATGGGAAAACGTGCTGCTCGTGTTCGCCGCCCTGCTTCTGGTGGCACCCGAACTCTATTCCTCGCTACTCGGCGTGGCGCTTTTGGTCCCGGTCCTGCTGCGCCATTGGAACGCACGCCACACTGAAGAGGCGCAACCAGTCTGATCAGCGCCGCTCCAACGCAATCCTTCTCGGGGTTTTCGACGTCGCGCATATGCGGTGGGCGGACGGAAAGATGAGAGGGCCGACCATCGAGTCCATGACATTCCGCTGCGGGTTCTCGGCGCCGAGCGAGCTTCAGCCTAGTCGCGAAGATGTCCGCTCGTGAGAAGAGGCGATGAGCCGTGGCGATGACCGGCATGGGGCGCAAATCAGACCCTCCTCCCGGTCGAATCCAACAGCGGTTTTTGGCCTTCTTAGAATTACGGGAATTACGGTGACAGTGCACCTTTTACCCTGCCATGTGTCCGCCTATCCCCCCGCCAGCCGCGGCAGCAAAAAAATCTCCGCCCCCTGCGGCAGCTTCTTCGACCACGTATCGCGATAGATCGTCCCGTCGATGGCAACCGCGATGCCCTTGTCGATCAAGGGCTCGAGGCCGGGATACTGTTCAGCCAGCTTCCTGAACAGCTCCCTTATGTCCTTGGCCTCGATCTCGACCTTGCTGTTGCCTCCGGCGGTCGCGGCGAGCGAGCCCCAGAGCGTTACTTCGACCATTCCCGTTCCGCCTCGATCGCCGCCAGGATGCGCGGCGGCGACATCGGGATGTGCGTCATGCGCACGCCCGCGGCGTTCGACACCGCATTGGCGATCGCCGCCAGCGGCGGCACGATCGACGTCTCGCCGACACCGCGCACCCCGTAGGGATGATTGGGGTTGGGGATTTCGAGGATCTGGGTGTCGATCATCGGCAGGTCCGAACAGACCGGGATGCGGTAGTCGAGGAAGCCGGCGTTCTGCAGCCGCCCGTCCTTGCCGTAGATATACTCCTCGTTGAGCGCCCAGCCGATGCCTTGCGCGGCGCCCCCCTGGTACTGTCCCTCGACATAGGTCGGGTGCACCGCCTTGCCGGCGTCCTGCACGACCGTGTAGCGGATGACCCTGGCGGCCCCGGTATCGGGATCGACCTCGATATCGCAGATATGGGTGGCGAAGGAGACGCCGGCGCCATCGGCGACGAGCTCGCTGTGGCCGGCGATCGGTCCGCCGGTCTTGCCCGACTCGACCGCGATCTCCTTCAGCGACAGCTTGCCGAGATTGCCGTGCTTCTCGCCCTTGGCGATCGCGTGGCCCTTCTCCCAGACCACGTCGTCGACGGCAATGTCCCACATCTGCGCGGCGCGCTCGCGCAGGATCAGAATCGCATTGCGGGCGGCCGAGATCGTTGCCATGGAAGAGGAGAAGGTGCCGCGGCTGCCGTCCGTCATGTCGTTGTAGCCGAGGCTGGACGTGTCGGCGACGATCGCCTTGACCTGGGAATAGTCGATGCCCAGTTCCTCCGCCGCCACCAGCGACAGCGACGCGCGGGAGCCACCGACGTCGACTGTGCCGACGGCAAGCGAGACCGAGCCGTCCATGCCGATGTTGAGGTCGGTGCAGGTCTGGCCGCCGAAGTTGAACCAGAAGCCGCAAGCCATGCCGCGGCCCTGGTTCTTGCCCAGCGGCGCCTTCATGTGCGGATGGCTCTTCACCGCCTCGAGCGTCGGGCCGATGCCGATCGGGCCGTAGACCGGACCGTAGGAGGACCGTGTGCCTTCCTGCGCGGCGTTTTTGATCCGGAAGTCGACCGGATCCATGCCGATCTTCTTGGCCAGTTCGTCGACAGCGCTTTCCACCGCGAAGGCTGCCATGGGTGCGGAAGGCGCGCGATAGGCCGCGGTCTTCGGCCGGTTGACCAGCACTTCGTAGCCGACCGTCTTGACGTTATCGAGCTTGTAGCAGGCGAACGCGGTCATGGCGCCGATCTCGGCCCAGGAGCCGGCATACGGGCCGCAGCTGTAGCGCAGCGTCGCTTCGGCGGCGGTGATGGTGCCGTCCTTGCGGGCGCCGATCTTGACGTCGATCGAGGTGGCGCTGGTCGGGCCCGAGGCGCGGAACACCTCGTCGCGGGTCATCACCAGCTTCACCGGCCGTCCGGCCTTGCGCGACAGCGCCAGCGCCACCGGCTCGGCCCAGACATGGGTCTTGCCGCCAAAACCGCCGCCGATCTCCGAGGAGGTGACGCGCAGTTTCGAGGCTTCCATGCCAAGCAACTGGGCGCAGTGCTGGCGGTAGACGAAATGGCCCTGCGTGCACACCCAAAGGTCGGCGGTGCCGTCGGAGCTGAAATTCGCCACGCAGGCATGCGGCTCGATATAGCCCTGGTGCGTCTGCTCGGTCTTGAAGGAGCGCTCGACGATGAAGTCGGCGTGCCCGAAACCCTGATGGACATCGCCATGGCCAAACTGGCTGCGCTTGGTGACGTTGGAGGGTTTTACCGGCTTTTCCTCAAGGCCCTCGGTGAAGATGGCATCATTGATCAAGGGCGCCGTGTGCTTCGCCGCCTCGTCGACATCGGTGACGTGCGGCAAAAGCTCGTACTCGATCTCGATGAGCTTCAGCGCCTGCCTGGCGGTGCGGGCGTCGATCGCGGCGACCGCGGCCACCGCGTGGCCGTCATAGAGCGCTTTCGTGCGCGCCATGCAATTGTCGAGAACGTCGTACATGGCGGCATCGCCATCGGTGAGGTCCGGCAGGTCGGCCGCGGTGATCACCGCCTTGACGCCGGCGAGCTTTTCCGCCTTCGAAATGTCGATCTTGACGATCCTGGCGTGGGCGTGCGGGCTTCTCAGAACACGCCCGACCAGCTGGCCGGCCATGTTGAAGTCGGCGCCGTAGCGCGCGCGGCCCGTCACCTTGTCGATGCCGTCGGGACGGATCGGACGCGTGCCGACGGAGGCGAATTTACGTCCGGAAAAACGTGGATCGAAATTCATCTCAGGCTCCCTTCATCACGATGGCCGCATCCTGGACGGCGCGCACGATCTTGTCGTAGCCGGTGCAGCGGCAGAGGTTCCCGGCAAGGCCGAAGCGGATTTCCTCCTCGGTCGGGTCGGGGTTCTTGGCCAGGAGGTCCTTGGCTGCGATCAGGAAGCCCGGCGTGCAGATGCCGCATTGCAATGCGGCGTGCTCGAGGAATTTCTGCTGCAGCGGGTGCAGCGTATCGCCATGCGCCATGCCCTCGATGGTCTCGACGCGACGGCCTTCAGCCTCGGCGCCGAGCACCAGGCATGAGCACACCAACCGGTCGTCGAGGATAATGCTGCAGGCGCCGCAGTCGCCGGTGCCGCAGCCTTCCTTGGCGCCCGTCAGCCCCAGCCGATCGCGCAGGACGTCGAGCAGCGTCTCGTCGGGCTGGCACAGATACTCGACAGCATCGCCGTTGATTGTCGTTGAAACTGCAATTCCAGCCATCATTTGCCTCCTGCACGTGCATAGGCTGATGTGGCGGCCCGCTGGGCCAGCACACCCGCAACTTTTCGTCTGAATTCGATAGTGCCGCGCTTGTCGTCGATGGGACGGCAGGCGCCCGCACAGACCTTGGCGAGCCGCTCCAGCGTCGCCTCGTCCAGCCTGGAGCCGACGAGCACCTCCGCGGCCTCTTCGACCAGAAGCACCGTCGCCGCCACGGCGCCCAGCGCCACGCGGGCCGATTTGACGACACCGTGCTCGTCGAGCGTCAGGTTCACCCCGGCGCTGACCACCGCGATGTCCATCTCGGTGCGTGGAATGAAACGCAGATAGGCATCGCCAGACCGCGGCTCGCGCTTGTCGAGCAGGATCGCCTCGATGATCTCGCCTTTGGCCAGCGACGTCTTGCCCGGCGCGGTCGGCACGCTCTGTACGGGGATCGTGCGCCTGCCCGCCGGCCCGACGACCACTGCCCTGGCGCCGGCGGCAACCAGCGCCGGCACGCTGTCGGCAGCCGGCGAGGCGTTGCAGAGATTGCCCACGATGGTGCAGCGGCCCTGCACCTGCTTGGAGCCGATCAGCTTGGCCGCCTCGACGACACCAGGCCATGCCTTCTTGAGGGCGATGTTCTCCCCCAGGACGGCGCAAGGGACCGCGGCGCCGATGCTGAAGCCTTCAGCCGTTTCCCGGATCTCGCTCAAGCCATCGATCGCCTTGATGTCGACGATCAACTCTGGTTCGGCAAAGCCGCCCTTCATCCTGACCAGGAGGTCGCTGCCTCCGGCGAGGATGGCGGCCGTACCAGCCGACCCGGCCAACTGGCCAACGGCATCTTCTATTGAAAGCGGACGTATGTAGCGCATCGTCTCCCCTTGGTCATCGCGATTTCAGCGACCGTTATAAACAGTCTCCTCATAATGGCTATCCGGTTCGTCATCTGCGGCGATTGGGCCAGGCGCCGCAATATCCAGTCCAACAGGCCGAAAGTGGCGCACTGAATGGCAGCAACCGGCTTTGGAATGATTTTCGTGAAACTTCGGTCTGGATCAAGTGCGCTCATTCGCTTTTGTCCGCTTGTGGACCGGAACGGCCCTTAAGCCGGCAGAGCCGCTGCTTGGCCGCCCCGAGTGAAGCTCCCTGTGTTCGGCGGCCGCCCGAAACGCCTGCGGCGGCTGGCCAAGGGTACGCAGGAAGGCGCGCCGCATTCGTCCGGGATCGCCAAAACCGGCGGCTTCGGCGATGCGCTCAAGCGGGAGATGGCTGGTCTCGATCGCCGTGCGGGCCGTCTCGAGGCGCATGCGCTCTACCGCCTTTGCCGGCGTGACGCCGGTCTCGGACGTGAAGGCGCGGGCGAAGTTGCGGGGACTCATGGCCGCGTGATCGGCCAGGCATTCGACGGTCAGCGGTTCGGCCAGGTTTGCCCGCACCCACTCGATCAGCGCGGCGAAGCGGCCGGTTCGCCCGCCCAGTTCGACGAAGGCCGAGAATTGCGACTGGCCGCCCGGCCGGCGCTGGTGCATGACGATCTGCTGTGCGGTGCGGCGCGCCACTTCAGCGCCAAGGTCATCTTCGACGAGGGCAAGCGCCAGGTCTATTCCGGCCGAGATGCCGGCCGACGTCCAGATGTCGCCATCCCTGATGAAAATACGCTCGGCATCCAGCCTGACCTTCGGGTAGCGGCGGTGGAAGTCGTGACTGCTGGCCCAGTGCGTGGTGGCGCGGCGGCCGTCGAGCAATCCCGCCCGTGCCAGCAGGTACGCGCCGGTGCAGACGCTGGTGGTGCGCCGCGCCGGCACGCGCCTCAACCAGGCGATGATCTCGTCCATCGCCTCGATGGAACGGATGATTTCGCCGCCCGATACGATGACGGTGTCGAAAGGGCCGTCGCGCAGAGGTCTGGTGAGAAGCTTCAGGCCAGAGGAGCTTTCAACGTCGCCGCCGCCGGGCGACAGCAAAACCAACTCATAGCTGTCCGGGCGGCAGCGCTCCGCAATCTCGAAGACGGTTGTCGGCCCGGCCGCATCCAGAAGCTGGAAACCGGGGTGAACGACGACGGCAACGTGCCGCACGGCAGACCTCGTCGCCATGCAACTCGAATATCCCTGGCCACGCGCATCGCCGTGACGTCGCGAAGTCGACGGGCATCTGGCCGGCTCGGGGGGACTTTTCACGGCAAGGGAGTGACTGATGAAAGCATTGATCGCCGGGGCCGGTATCGGCGGCCTCACCACTGCTCTGTTCCTGCATGAGGCAGGCATCGAGGTCGAACTTTTCGAGCGGGCCGACGACATCCGCGAACTTGGCGTCGGCATCAACATGCTGCCTCACGCTGTCAAGGCGCTGGCCGGGCTTGGGCTGATGCCGGCGCTCGACGCGGAGGGGGTGAGGACACGCGAGCTTGTCTACACCAACCGCTTCGGCCAGATCGTATGGCAGGAATTGCGGGGCATCGATGCCGGCTATGAGGTTCCGCAAATCAGCATTCATCGCGGCAGGCTGCTGGGGCTGATTCACCGGGCCGTGGTGAACAGGCTTGGCGGCGACGTCATCAGCACGGCAAGCCGTGTCGATGCCTTCGAGCAGAACGAGGGCGAGGTCGTGGCGCATTTCCGCCGGCATGACGGCTCGCGCGGCGAGGCCCATGGCGACCTGCTCATAGGCGCCGACGGGATCCATTCCGCCGTCAGGGCCGTGCTCTATCCCGAAGAAGGGCCGCCGATCTGGAACGGCACGATGCTGTGGCGCGGCGCCACGCCATGGCCGGTCTGGCGCGACGGGCGCACCATGGCGGTTGCCGGCGGCAACTTCGCCAAGTTCGTCTATTATCCGATCGAGCCGGATCGCGAAGAGACCAGGCTGACGAACTGGGCGGTAATGGCCAATACCGGCGATAGCGGCTCATCACCGTTACGTCCCGGCGACTGGAGCCGCCCGGGCGTGATCGACGATGTGCTGCCCTTCGTGCGTGACCGGTTTCAGCTTGATTTTGTCGACCCTGCCTCGATCATCCAGGCAACGGATGGCTTCTACGAATATCCGAACTGCGACCGCGACCCGCTGCCACGATGGTCGTTCGGGCGGGTGACGCTGCTCGGCGATGCGGCGCATCCCATGTACCCGGTGGGGTCGAACGGAGCCAGCCAGGCAATACTCGACGCTGGTTGCCTTGCGATGCATCTGGCCGCAGGACCGACCGTCGAAGCCGCGCTAACACGGTATGACGGGGAGCGGCGGCCGGCCACATCGGCCATCGTGCTCGCCAATCGGCAAGGCGGACCGGAAGCGGTCATAGACATGGTCGAGGCCCGGGCGCCGCATGGTTTTGATGACATCGACGCCGTCGCTTCGCGCGAAGAACGCAAAAGCGTGGTACGCGGCTATGCGTCCCTGGCCGGGTTTGCAAAGCCGAGTTGATCGCGAGTGGCGCGTTTTGCAGCCTACAGGTTTGCCTCGGCGAAGATGCGCGAGGCCCAGTCGAGGAAGACGCGAAGGCGCGGCGAGAGCTGACGGTTCTGCGGGTAGAGCGCCGACAGCGGCGTCGGCGATGGCGGGTAGTCGGCCAGCACCTCGACCAGCGTCCCTTCGGCCAGATCTTTCTCGAAGCGATAGCGCGGCGCCTGGATGAGGCCGAGGCCAAGCCGCGCCAGGTCGGCGGCGGTATCGGAATTGTTGGCGGAGACGCGGCCGGGCAGCCGCACCTCACGGATATTGCCGGCGACAGTGAATTCGAACGGAAGGGTCTCTCCGGTGCGCGACGAGACAAAGCCCACCGCCTGGTGATCGTCGAGCGCATCGGGGGAGGCGGGCGTGCCGTGGCGCTCGAGATAGGCGGGGCTGGCGCAGGTGATCTCGCGGATCATCGCGAGCCGCCGCATGATCATGCCGCTGTCGGGCGGCTCGCCGACGCGGATCACGCAGTCCACGCCTTCACGCACGAGATCGACCAGCCGGTCGCTCTGGCCGATCTGCAGGTCGATGCGGGGATAGCGGTCGAGAAACTCCGGCAGGCGCGGCAACAGGAATGTGCGGGTGAGCAGCGTGCTGGCGTCGATGCGCAGCAGGCCGAAAGGCTCGGCGTTGCGGAAGGCGGCCTCGGCATCCTCGATCTCGGCCAGGATCGACAGGCAGCGCCGATAGTAGGCTTCACCATCCTGGGTGGCGTTCACCTGCCGCGTCGTTCGTTCCAGCAGCCGCGCGCCGAGATGCTCCTCCAGCCGCCGGATGGCTTCCGTCGCGGTTGAGCGCGGCAGGCCGAGATCGGCCGCGGCAGCGGTGAAGCTGCGCCGCTCCAGAACGCGAACAAAGAGCCGCATCGTGTCCAGCCGATCCATGCTCTTTGTTCGCAGTTCCCGAATAGTGATGTCAATGGGTGGATGATTATCCGGAATTCGGCTTGGCCTATATCCGTGTCACCAACAACGCGGAGAGACTTCGATGACTAATCAAACCAGAACCGCGATCGTGACCGGCGCCTCCAAAGGCATCGGCGCCGCCATCGCACAGCGGCTCGCCCGTGACGGCGTCGCCGTCGTCGTCAACTATGCACGGGGCCGCGCGGAGGCCGAAGAACTGGTCCGCGCGATCGAGACCGGCGGCGGCAGGGCGATCGCCGTGCAGGCCGATATCGCCAATCCGAACGGCATCGCCGTGCTGTTCGACGCCGGCGAGAAGGCGTTCGGCGGCATCGACATCCTCGTCAACAATGCCGGCATCATGAAGATTTCGCCGATCGCGCAGACCGACGATGCTTCCTTCGACACCCAGATCGCGATCAATCTCGGCGGCGTGTTTCGCGGCATGCGGGAAGGTGCGCGCCGGCTTCGCGACGGCGGCCGCATGGTCAATTTTTCCAGCAGCGTCGTCGGTCTCTACCAGTCGGGCTACGGCGTTTACGCCGCCACAAAGGCGGGTGTCGAGGCGATGACCCACATCCTGGCCAAGGAGCTTGGCGCGCGCCGTGTCACCGTCAACGCGGTGGCGCCCGGACCGATCGAGACCGCGCTGTTCACGGACGGCAAGAGCGAGGCGCAGATCGAGGCCATCGGCAAGATGGTCCCGCTCGGCCAGCCCGACGACATTGCCGGGCTGGTCTCGTTCCTGGCCGGTCCGGACAGCTTCTGGGTCAACGGGCAAATCATCCGCGCCAATGGCGGCGTGGTCTGAGGCGGCAACCAGGCCGGCTTGGCTCTCCTGACTGCCTGACTTCCACACTCGAAAAGCTAAGGAAACATCATGCCATTCGCCAACATCAAGCTACCGCAAGCGGCCCTCTCCAAAGCGCAGAAGGAAGACCTCATCCATCGGACGACCGCGATGTTCGTCGACTTTTTCGGTGAGGGCGTGCGCCCCTACACGATGGTGCTGGTCGAGGAGGTCGCCGACGGAGGCTATGGCCGGGCCGACGAAGTGTTCGTCGTGCCGGAAGTTTTTCGCGCGAAGGAGTAGTGCAGGGCTAGACCTCGAAGAGGTGCCTTTCACAAATTGAACCCTTGCCGCATCAGCCATCCTTCGTCGCACCGACCCAGTCGGCGGCCACTTCGGCAAACAGCCAGTCGCGGAACGCCTTAATCTTTTTCTGGCGTAGCGCGCCGTCACGGTAGACGACGTAGTAGCGCGAGGCGGATTTCAGCGCGAGATCGAAGGGGCGAACCAGCCGCCCCGCAGCGAGGTCGGCCGAGACCAGCGCGCTTCGGCCGAGCAACACGCCTTCGCCATGCACCGCGGCTTCGACGGCGAAGGTAGCGGAATCGAAGCGCACGCCGCGCTTGGGATCGATGCCGTCCACGCCGGCCTGTTGCAGCCATGTTGCCCAGTCGATGCGAAAGGCGTCGTGGATCAGCTTGTGATGCCGGAGATCCCCGGGCTGGCGCAGCGGATGTTCGCCTTGCAGCAGTTCCGGGCTGCAGACCGGGAAGACCTCTTCATCAGCGAGAAACTCCGCCGTCACCCCGGTATAGCCGCCCTTGCCGTAGCGGATGGCGATGTCGATGCCGTCGCTGACGAAATCGGAAAGCACGCCCGAGGTCGACAGCCGCACGTCGATGTCGGCGTTTGCGCGGTGGAAGCGATGCAGCCTCGGCACCAGCCAGCGGCCGGCAAAACCGTCCGATGTGCTGACATTCAGGATGCCTGCCGTGCGGTCGGGCGTGGCGGCGATGGTGGCGGCGGCGATCTGGTCCAGCGCCGTCCTGACTTCCGATGCGTAGGCCGCGCCGACCGACGTCAGGCGCACGGACCTCGTTCCCCGATCGAAAAGTTGGATGCCCAGTCTGTCCTCGATGTTGCGGATGGCGCGGCTGACCGCGCCATGGGTGACGTTGAGCTCACCCGCCGCCTTGGAAAAACTCAGATGCCTGGCGGCGGCCTCGAAGGCGGGCAAGGCAGTGAGGGGCGGCAGTCTGAGCGGCATGGTCCACCTGTGAGTGTTGCTCACAAATCCTGCACAAAGAGTCGTTTGTCGTCCAGCCCGGAAATGTCCAATCTATAGGGGTAGCAGCGGATATTGATCGGCTTTCCCATCTCGCCGCTGCGCTGAACGACCAGAAACAGTGTGAGCAATCGTCATGCTTGTCCCCTTGCGGACGGCGTCGGCACGCTTGCGCCTACTGAACCACAGGAGACGAACCATGAAACCGATTCTCGAATCCATCAGCGCCGCGACGAGCGGTCTTGCACTCAGAGCCTCTGCAGTCGTCGAGCGCCGCCGCATGCTGCGCCAAGTTTCACGCTTCTCGAACCATCGCTTGCACGACATCGGATTCGAGCGCGACTGGGACGGCTCCATCCTGCGCAATGGGAGGTCGATATGACCAGCACCCTGATCATCGGCGCGACGGGGCTGCTGGGCAGCGAGATGGCGAAGGCCAGCGCCCGCAATGGCGATCGCCTGCACGTTCTGGTTCGTCCGGCAACAGCCGGCGATGAAGAGCGGCTGCATTCGCTGAAGGAGCTCGGCGCCAAAATCCACGTCGGCGATCTCGACGACTATGACAGCCTTGTCCGCGCCGCCAGTGCGGTGGACCGCGTCATCAGCTCGGTGCATGTGCATTCGGCCAGCGAGATGACGCTGGTGCGGGCGCTGAGGGATGCCGGCGTTTCCCGCTATGTGCCTTCCGCCGGCTTCGGCCTCGACTTCGCCGCCGCCGCCCCGGGCTCGATCCCGCCGCTCGATCTCAAGCGAGGCGTGTTCGACGCGATCAGGCAAGCCGATCTGCCCTACACGGTGATCTACACCAACGGCTTCTTTTCGACCTGGGTGGCGACGCTGGGCGATCTGATGCGCTTTGGCTCGTCGCCCTTGCCGCCCGATGAGGTGACGCTTTATGGCGGTGGCGAGGTGCCGGCGACGTTTGTCAGCGAGAAGGACATCGCCGCCGTCACCTTGCGCGCGTTGAACGATCCCAAGGCCAACCGCAGCGAGATCCGCATCGCCCGAAACAAGATCACCCAGAACGAAATGATCGATCTGTGGCGCCGGGTGAGCGGCCGCTCGCCGCGCATCGTGCCTCAGAGTGCGGCGGAGCTTGAGGCGATGATCGCGTCAGCCCCCTGGCTTGGACTGCTGCGGGCATTCTGGATACGCGGCGAGACCGCGCTCGAGACGGCCACGCCGGAAGCCGGGGTGCTGTATCCGGAGCTGGCTTTCGAGACCATCGAGAGCGCCTTTGTTGCGATGGCGGACGCCGCTGGGCGGTAGGAACAGGAGCGCGGCGCTGAAGCTGACGTCGTCGGCGCGGCCGATGAATCCGGCTCGCGGCGTGAGCCGCCCGAGAAGGGCTGGTCTCACCCGTGCGGGCCTGTATCATGGTCATGTGAATTCCTGGGAGGAGGCTTGTGCATGCGGCTGAATCGGAATCTCTGTCAGTGGAGGGTTTGGGTCTTCATCGCCGCAATGGCGCTTTGGCCGCACGCGGCGCCGGCCGATAGCCTCACGCCCGAGCGCATCACTGCTGCCCTGTCGAAGCTCGAAGCGCTTGCCGAAGCCGCCGTCGCAGACGGTGCCGTACCCGGGCTCGCCATCGGCGTCGTGCGCGATGACGAGGTGATCTTCCTCAAGGGTTTTGGGCATCGCGAGGCCGGCAAGCCTGAGACCGTCGACGCCGACACGGTGTTCCAGATCGCCTCCCTTTCGAAGCCGATTTCCGCCACCGTCGTAGCGGCGTTGGTTAGCGACAGGATCGTGTCCTGGGATTCGAAGATCGCCGATCTCGATCCGGCCTTCAGGTTGGCCGATCCTTATCCGGCAAGCCAGCTCACCGTCCGTGACCTGTTTTCGCATCGCAGCGGGCTTCCAGGCACCGCCGGAGACGACCTCGAGGACATTGGCTACGACCGCGTCGAGATCCTGCATCGCCTGCGGTTCGTGCCGCCATCGTCGAGCTTTCGGGCCGGGTATTCTTACAGCAATTTCGGATTGACAGAGGGTGCCGTGGCAGCCGCGACACCGACGGGAAAGCCCTGGGAGCAGGTCGCCGAGGAGAAGCTCTACCGTCCGCTGGGCATGGCCTCCACGAGTTCCCGCCATTCGGACTTCGTCAAGCGAACCAACCGCGCCGCGCTTCACGTCAAGGTCGATGGCGCCTGGGCAGCGAGGATAGAGCGCGATCCGGATGCGCAGGCGCCCGCCGGCGGCGTCAGCTCTACGGCACGTGACCTCTCGCAATGGGTGCGCCTCATCCTCCACAACGGCGTTTATGCCGGCAAGACACTGATTGCCGCCGATGCGCTAAGCCAGACGCATGTTCCGCTGATAGCGCGCGGCAACAACCCCGTCTCCGGCGGCGCATCGTTCTACGGCCTCGGCTGGAATGTCGAATTCGGCCGACACGGCCTGAGCTGGGGCCACGCCGGCGCTTTCAGCGTCGGCGCGCGTACCCTGGTGACAGTCTTCCCAAAGGAGAAGCTGGGCATAGTCATCGTCGCCAACGCCTTTCCGACTGGCCTGCCGGAGGGATTGTCCGACAGCTTCGCCGATCTCGTCTTCGACGGTAAGGTCGAGAAGGACTGGGTCAAGGCGTGGAATGATATCTATGCGGGCCTGTTCGGTCCGGCGGTCGCGGCGGCCAAGGCCGCCTATGCCGCGCCGCCGTCTCCGTCACGGCGAGCCGGGCCGGGCAGTGTCTATGCTGGCCGGTACGCCAACGACTTCATCGGCGACGCGATTGTGTCGAAAGCGGGAGACGACCTTGTACTCAAGGTAGGCCCGGCCGCCGGCCGGTCCTATTCATTGAGGCATTTCGACGGTGATCTTTTCCTGACCTTTCCCGACGCGGAGACGCCGGACAGCCCCTCGGGTGTAAGTTTCGTGGTCGGCGCTGACGGCAAGGCGTCGGCCATGACTGTAGGTTTTCTCGACGACAATCATCTCGGCACGCTGCAACGTGTGGGGGACTGACTTCCAAATCGACCGGTCCCGCCGGGAGTCAGGATGCCGGGCCGTATCGGAGCAGTTTGAAGCAATCGCCGTTGCCCGATTTCGTCTGTGCCAGCGAGGGCTTCGATCTGTCGATCCATTCCTGATGTGACCTCGCGTCGGCTTCGATCGCGTCGACCGGTGCAAGACTGACAAAGCTGCGTCCGTGGCTGAGAAGCCAGCACGCACGGCCGAGAAATCGCCTGCTGCGCTGGCGCAAGAGGTCGGCATCGTAGAAGATGTCGAGCACCTCGTGCTTGATCTTGCGCTCGGTTTCAGGATTGGCGATCGCAACCTCGATCGGCTCGCCGCCGATCGCATCCTGCAGGTCCTTGTAGTCGAGGGTGAGTTGGGTGATGGCATATTTGATCTCGCTCTCGTCGCGCACGATGTCGAACCATAGCGTCGGATCGAGCTGGTTGACGACGAACGACGACTCGAAATCGCGCGACAGGTTGAGGATGTCGAAGTCCCGGATGTCGACGTCGCGCTCAACCAGCAGGATTTCGCGGATCTGCTTGCCAAGCTCCGCTCCCTGCGCGCCGATGGCGGCGTTGGTTCCACCAAGTTCGGGACTAACGTAGGCCCCGCCGTCATCCAGCAGCGCGTCGAATTCGCCAAGTGACTCGACGAGGGGAGCGCCGCGAGCGATGCGCGCCGCCAGCTTGGCCAGAACCTGCTGGAGATCCGTTTCGCGTCTGCGCTGGTCTTGGTAATTCTGCTGGAAAAAGAAGATGAACAGCGACACGCCGATGCCGATCAGGATCACGCCCAACTGCGAGAAGATGTTACGGTAGTATTCCAGCAGCTTTTCGCGATGACGCACGTCGTCGCGCACACTGTGGGCGACGCGCAGATTGACGATCAGCGACAGGATGAGCAGCCCAGTACCGACGAGGATGAGGCCGCCGATGAGCAGGTAACCATGGCCTGTGCTGAAATCCATTCGTTTTCCCTGAAGCCCAGACTGCGCAGAATAGTGCCATTTTGGCTAAATACCTACGGATTTGCAGGCGGTGGATTTGATGGCGGCGACCACCCCAGAAGGTTGACCCGCCTGGCCATCCGGCCGATAGCTCCGCCAGAAACTGCCCCGAGAACCCTGATGACTTCAGACACGAACCTCCACGATGCACGCTCCGCCGATCCTGACACCGCCTGGCAGGCGGACGTCCGCGCCGGGGTGCGCCACGTCCGCGACCTTGACCGCCTCCCGCTGTCGTCAGCCGAGCGCGCAGCCGCCCAGGCCGCGGCGGCGAACCACAAGGTGCGCGCGCCCAAAGCCTATCTCGACCTGATCGACTGGAACGACCCGGCTGATCCGATCCGGGCGCAGGTCATCCCGTCTTCGCAAGAACTTGAGGAAGCGGAAGGCGAACTCGACGATCCGATCGCCGACCATGACTTCAGCCCGGTGCCGCGCTTGACGCATCGCCATGCCGACCGGGTGCTGTTGTTCCCGACCTATCGATGCGCGGTCTATTGCCGGTTCTGCTTCCGCAAGGAATCGCTGACCTCGATCGGCAGGGGCTATACGCGCGAGGCGCTGGAGCCGGCGCTGGCCTATATCGCGGATCACCCCGAAATCCGCGAGGTGATCCTGACCGGCGGCGATCCGCTGTCGCTGCCCGACAAGGCGCTGGCCGAAATCCGCGCGCGCATCGAAGCGATCGCGCATGTGCGGCTGCTGCGCATCCACACGCGCGTTCCGGTGGCGCTGCCGTCGCGCATCACGCCGGGGCTGGTTGCGGCCCTGCAGGGCCGGCTGATGGTCACCATCGTCACCCATTTCAACCACGCGCGGGAAATCACTCAGGCCACGGAAACCGCCTGCCGCACGCTGCGGCAAGCCGGCTTCGTGCTGCTCAACCAGAGCGTTCTGCTCAAAGGCGTCAACGACAGCATCGAGGTGCTGGAAGAACTCTGCCGCGAGCTGATGTACCGCCTCGGCGTCAAACCCTATTACCTGCACCATGGCGACCTCGCGCGCGGCATGGCGCACCGGCGCACGACGATTGCGCAGGGGCAGGCGCTGACCGAAGCGCTGCGCGCGCGACTGTCGGGCATCTGCAACCCCGTCTATGTGCTCGACCTGCCGGAAGGCGGCGGCAAGGTGCCGATCGGGCCTTGCCATGTCGAGGGACGGGAGGGCGAGAACTGGCGGCTGCGCGGGCTGGATGGCGAGGTGAGGGCGTATACGGAGATCGTTGGCGAATAGGACTGCGCGCTAACCCCTGTCTTTCTCGACAAACGCCAGCACCACCACGCGCGGGGCAACGCAGTAGGCGAGCCTGGCCTTGCGGCCTGTCTTCGTCGTCGCGCAGCCTGCGTTCAGGTCGACGGTGATGTCCTCATAGCCCAGCACCTCGCGATCGAGCGGATAGACGGCCTTGTAGACGGCTTCCTTGGCGGCAAAAAGGATGCGGCCGGCAAGATGCCGGTCGGCTGCGTCGGTGCGGTCCGCAAATGTTGTCACGAGCGCCAAAATGTCATCCGGGAGAGGCTGCGCGGGCTCGACGTCGATGCCGAGCGAGGCGATATCGCCAATCGGTGCAACCGCCGCTACCGCCATGTCGTCGTCGTGCGCGAGCGAACCCATTATTCCCTCGGGCCAGACAGGCGCGCCGGACGGCGTGCGCAGGATGGCGGCGTCGCCGACGCCAAGCTCCGCCAGCAGTCCGTGCGCGATCCACCGGGCCGCGCCGCTGGCGCGCCGCATGCCAGGCTGGCGCGCGGCGATGGAATGCGCTTCCCCAGGCAGCAGATGGGCTTCATCGCCTTCGCGGATCAGGCGGCATCCGATCCGGACACCGCTCGGCGCGATCGCGGCCATCGCCTCCAGCAGGGTCGTTTCCGCCGATGAATTCGCAACGGGCGGCTTCAACGATCGACCATCGGCAGGACGGCGATCATTTCTCCGTCCTCGTCGATGCCTTGTTCCACGAAGCCGGCTGCGCGATAGAGGTGGCGTGCGGCCTCGTTCTCGGGCTCGTAGCAGATCGAAACCTCCCTGATATGGTCGAGATTGCCGATCTCGTCGAGCAAGGCGCGCAATGCGGCCTTGCCATAGCCTTTGCCCTGGTGGGCGCGGTCGATCATGAAGCGGTAGACCAGCGCCTCGTTGTCCGACGCATCGTACATCAGGAAACCGACGACACGGGTCCCAGCCATGATGGCGCGCGGCCGCGCGTCTTCGTCGGTTTCGGCTTCTTCGAGGGACTCCGCATTGCTGGCGACGAAATCCCTCTGCTCCGGAGCCAGTTCCAGGGCCGCGACCAGGGCGCGGTTGGCCCTGGTCACGGCAACGAGACGGATGTCCTCGGTGTTCAAGCCGATGCCTTGGCCGAGGACTCGGTGATCGGCTCGACGAAGCGATGCAGCTTGGCCGGGTTGCCGCGCCAGATCGAGTTGGGCTCCAGCTCTTCGCCCTTCATGACGAAGGAGTCGACATCGACCACCGAGCCTTCGCCCATGACGACGCCGTAGTGGACAAAGGCGGAGGGTCCGAGCGTGCAGCCCTTGCCGATGCGGATGAAGTCGGACTTGAAGGCGCCTTCTTCCAGCGAATGGGCCTGGATGACGCAGCCCTCGTTGAGGGTGGCGTCGTCGCCGATCTCCACCAGCGAGCGTTCGGTCAGATTGCTGCCGCCGTCATAGACACGGCTGCCGATCTTGACGCCCAGCATGCGCAGGATCATCGGCCGGAACGGCGTGCCGGCGAACAGCCGCACGATCGGCGAATCCGCCAGCTTCCAGTGGCGTTCATGGCGCCAGAACGCGACGTCGTAGATCGTCGTCATCTGCGGCTTCAGCCTGCCGAAACCAAGACTTGCCCGTTCCACGAAGATGTAGAAGGGAATGGTGATCGCCGAGGTCAGGAGCACGGCGACGAAGAGTGCGACTTCAGCCCATTCGGTATAGTAGTTCAGCGCCCGGTCCCAGATCGCCAGCGTGGCGAACAGCATGATCCATTGCGTCGCCACGAACAGCAGGATCGTCACCAGATTGTGGCGGTTCTTCAATGGGATGCGCCGGCGCCGGTCGTCCTCGTCGATGCCGGCGATGAGTTCCTTGTCGCGGTTCACCATGCGCGGGATTTCAAAGGCAGGCGAACCCAAGAGCCCGACATTCTCGCGCAGCGGCCCGTCGATGGGGATCATCACCTTGGTGCCGAGCAGGACGTTGTCGCCGGTGCGGCCGTCCGGCGGATAGTAGATGTTGTTGCCGAGATAGTTGCGCTCGCCGATCCTCGTCGGCTCGAGCCTGAAGGCGGCGGCGGATTTGTGCATGTTGATCATGAACAGCCCGTCCGACACCATGGTCTCGGTGCCGATCTCGCACAGAAGCGGGTTTTCGTGCTGCTGGTTGGAGCCGAAATTGGAGCCGGTCTGCACCACCTTGTTGAGATTCCAGCCGATCGCTCGCATGTAGTGCACGATGGCAGAGCTGTCGCCGGCCAGCAGCCCGAGCACGCGCGAGTTGCTGGAGAATTCGGCGACGGTCTGCAGCCAGTAGCGGAAGCCGTACAGCGTGTAGGTGCGGCCGGGCTTCAACAGCAGGCTGACCAGGCGCGGCACCAGCGTCGCCGCCAGGAAGGATGCGGCCATGTAGCCGAACAGCGTGACCGTGGTGCCGATCGCGACGACGCCGATGGTTTCCTGGTAGTCGTCGCCGACATTTTCCCAATAGCTGTGGAACAGGAGCGGCAAGGGGGTGACGATGGCAAACAGGCCGATCAGCTGAACCGCTTCGAACAGGAAGCGCCGGATGTTGGACGGATCGACATTGCGCACCTTGCAATAGTCGGCCGTGGTCGGCACGGCCGGCGAGCCATGCCAGCGTTCGCCGTCGGGGATGCTTTGGCCGCGGTGCAGCGAGGACGAATGGCCGAGCTGGGCGCCGTCGCCGATCCTGGTGTCGATGTCGAGCGTCGAACCGACGCCGACAAAGGCATCGCGGCCGATGGTCAGCGGCCCGGTGTGGATATAGCCGGCCTGCGCCCGGAAGCCGAGGATCATCGATTCCTTGCGCAGGATGGTGTTGGCGCCGATCGAGATGAGATCCGTGCAGACGGGCACGGATTTCGATTCGATGACGGCGTTCTTGCCGAGCCTGGTGCCGAGAAGCTGCAGGTAGATGCTGTAGAGCGGGCTGCCGCGGAACAGCACGACGGGCGCGGTGCGGATCAACGTCTTGACCACCCAGAAGCGGAAGTAACGCACGCCCCAGATGGGAAACGCCTCCGCCTTCCAGCGGCCGACCAGCACCCATTTGGCGAGGACGGCAAAGCCCGACATGCCGAAGAACACGGCGGCCGAAAGCGCCACGCACCTGATGTAGAGCTGCAGCGGATCGTCGAGCGCGTCGTACATCCAGTTGAGGCCGCCATTGATCGCCCACAGGGCGCCATAACTGTAGAGCCCGTAGAACATCAGCTGTGCGGCGCCGCAGGTCCAATAGGCAAGATTGGAGGCCCGCCGCGTGAGGACGGGTTCGTTGGTGGCCGTCGTCATCTCGTCCACTACGCCCAGATGCAGCGCCAGCCGCGCCACGGTCGGGTGGAGGTAGATGTCGCGCATCGACGCCGTCGCCCATTCCTTCCTGGTGCGCACACGGGCGCAGAAATGCGCCATCAGCAGCGAGTTGGCGCCGAGATCGTCGAAGAAATTGTCCTCGACGGACACTTCGTCGAATTTCAGCACCGCGGCCAGCGCGTCGGCCAGGAAACGCTCGTCGTCATTGCTGGGCGCGACCATGGCGCGATCGGCCGAAAGCCGTACGCTTGTCGGCTTCGGCAGCTGGCGCAAATCCACCTTGTTGGAAACGGTCATCGGGATCGCCGGCAGTTCCTCCAGATAGGAGGGCACCATGTAGTCCGGCAGCCGCCGCTTCATCGTCCTGGCGAGGTCCGCGCGCGAGATCGCCGTCTGGCCGGCCTTGGCTGCGAAATAGGCGACGAGTTCGACGCGGCCGGGCTCGATCTCCCAGGTGGTGACGGCGGCTTGAGCGATCTCGGGCTGGTCGAGCAGCACCGCCTCGATCTCGCCGAGCTCGATGCGGTAGCCGCGGATCTTCACCTGGGTGTCGATGCGGCCGTTATATTCGATCTCGCTTTGGTCGTTGATGCGGCCAAGGTCGCCGGTGCGGTAGATGCGCTTCGACGGGTTGTTCGGCAGGCCGACGAAATCGGCGATGAATTTCTGTTCGGTCAGGTCGGGCCGGTTGAGATAGCCGACCGCGAGCCCGATGCCGGCAATGCCGATCTCGCCCAGTTCGCCCGGCTCGGCAAGCTGCGGCAGCGAAGCGTCGAGAATGACGATCGAGTAGGTCGGCAGCGGCGCGCCGATGGTGACGGGACTGTCCGGCGTCAGCGCGCCCATGGTGGCGGTGACGGTCGCCTCGGTCGGGCCATAGGTGTTCAGGATCTGCCGCCCCGGCTTCGACCAGCGCACCACCAGATTGTGCGGACAGGCCTCGCCGCCGACCAGCAGCGTGCGCAGGCTGGGCACATCCGATGTCATCGACGACAGCAGCGTCGGGCTGCAGGCGATGCAGGTGATGTCATGGAGCCGCAGGAAATCGGCGAGTTCCTCGCCCACCAGCGGCATCTGGCCGGGTGCCGGCACCACGGTTGCGCCGGCGACGAACGGCACCCAGATCTCTTCGGAGGAAAAGTCGAAGGCGATCGTCATGCCCTGGTAGACGCGGTCGCCCGGCCGGTAGCCGTAGGAGGCGGCGGCGACGCGGATGAAATTGACGAAACTCTGGTGCTTGATGACGACGCCCTTGGGCTTGCCGGTGGTGCCCGACGTGTAGAGGATGTAGCAGGTGTCGTCCGCTGAAGCGGCCTTCGCATGCGGCTTCAGCGGCGCGTCGGACTGTTTGGTGATTTCGGCGGCAGCGCTGTCGATCAGCAGATGCGGAACCGGCAGTTGATCGGCGCGCGACGCATAGGCGGCGATGGTGACGATCAGGCTGACGCCGGCGTCTTCGATGATGAGCGCCATCCGCTCCTCGGGGAATGCGGTCGCCAGCGGCACGAAGGCAGCGCCCGCCTTCATCACGGCGAGCAGCGCGACATAGGTCTCCGCCGAGCGGTCGAGGATGAGCCCGATGCGGTCGCCCGGCTTCACGCCGCGCTTGACCAGCAGGCGGGCGAACTGGTTGGCCCGGCTGTCCAGTTCACGATAGGTCCAGACACGCCCGTCGGAGATCACCGCCGGCAGCGCTGCGAACGTTTCGGCGAGCTGTTCGAAGACGGTGTCGAGCCGCTCGCCGGGCAGGCCATGGCGGGCAAAGTCGGCGCCCGTCAGGATTTGCCCGCGCCTGGCTGTCGCGGGAGCCGTTCTTACCAGCGCAGCGACACCTGCCGGGCCGCTTTCCAGCCCCGATCGTTCCGCGTCCAGTTCGGCGATATCGACACCGTGATCCATTTCCATACTTTCCCGTCCAGGCCGGGCATCGCCCGGCACGGCCATTTTTCCAGTTGTTATGGGTCGCTTATGCCATCCGATCTTTTCGGCAGTTTTTCCGAACTGTTGAATATTGTTTCTGAACTGTGTCTGGGCGGGGTTTTGAGCCTCCCTTGGCGGCTGCGCCCGGCGGCAACGCCGGCGCGCGCGCCAGCGTTTTTCTGGAACCAGCCTTGAGGCCCCGCATTCTATGAGCAGGGACTGAAGGAGCGTGTCGTGAAAGCGGTTTTGGGACTGGTCTGCGGCTTCGTGCTGACCCTTGCGGTCTTCGGCAGCGGACTGGGCTTCGCCGCCTGGCTGCTTGCCGCAAAGCCGCCGCGCCAGGCAACGGCCACCGTCAGCGTGGCGGAGCTGTGGACCAAGAAGGCGCGGCCGGTGAACAAAGCCGGGCAGGGCCTCGAACGCCTGCCGGCCGCCCAGCCGGCGCCGCCCGACGTCCCCGCCAAACCGCAGGAAACACCGCCCGACCCGACGGTCACCGGCGCCATCGCGCCCAAGGCGGCGGAATTGCCGTCTCCGCATCTCGCCTGGTGCGCCAGCCGCTATCGCTCCTACCACCCGGACGACAACAGTTATCTTTCCTACAGCGGGCAGCTGCGCCCCTGCATCTCGCCCTATCTCGAAGCCGCCGGTCAGGCCGGCCAGCCGGCCGCCGATGGCGGGGAAAACGGCGCTGGCCTTGGCGTCTACCTTGCCGACGATGACGGCGAAGCGCTTTCGGCCGACCATGTCGATTCCTGCTTCAGCCGTTACCGCTCCTACCGCCCGGAAGACAACTCCTACCAGCCCTATTCCGGCGGCCCGAGACGGCAATGCCAGTAGCCCCCGCGCGCCGCCGGCATGGCGATCCGATCGCGCGGATTTTCCGGAGCGTCCGCATTGGCGCGACGTTCAACCCTGACCCCAAGGAGGACTGACCATGAGCGACGACCGGGACGACAGAATTCGTGAGCGCGCCTACCAGATCTGGGAACGGGAAGGCCGCATGCAGGGCGACCCCGAACGGCACTGGCACCAGGCCGAGGCCGAGATCGACCGCGAGGGAGCCCTGCCGCTGACGGCGGACGATGCGCTGCCTGAAACCGGCGAGATCGCCAGCTCCGACGTGCTGGAGGTCGAGGCGCTGGCGGTGCGCACCGGCATCTCCGGCGACGAGGCACAGGAACTGCTCGACCGCCTGGGCAACGACCGCGCCGCGGTCGAGCAAGCCGCGCGCAGCCTCAAGGCCAAAGGGCGGCGAAACCCCGATGAGGGACTGGCGAAATAGTCGGAGGACGAAAAATGCCGGCTAGGCTGCGACGGCTGATCGGCACGAAAAGCCCGCGCCTCTGGCGGAGGACGCGGGCCGATCGGAGGGCCGATCTTCGGCAGGCGATGGAGGGCACCACCTGCCGCATCCACTAACAATTAGCTTTGGCTAATGTTCCGTCAAGTTGGATCTGAATTTACTGCGTTGGAATGTCGGCTGCCACCGCAATTGCGCCGCTGGCCTTGGTGGCCGCCGGCAGGCAGCTTGCGTCGATGGATAGGAATTTTTTCTTGACGGGGTGAGGGCAGCTATGCTACATTTTTGCCTATGGTGCTGATTTGCGCCAGCGACCCGCCGCCCAGGCGGGTTTTTGCGTTTTGGCCGGCGCTCGCCGAATTTCGACGTTGCCAGAAAGCGCCGACGCCAAAGCTGTCAATCTCCCCACTTGTGGGGGAGATGGCCGGCAGGCCAGAGGGGGGCGCCGCAGAGTGCCACCTTCGAACGGGTGGATCATTTGGATTGGAACGGCGTTGATCCCTGACACAACCGGGGAATGAGCATGGCGACAAGGCGCAGGCGCTGGTCGGTAGGCCGGGCCGCCCGGCAAGCGGAAACCTTGATCAGGGCCAATCCTAGCCAGGGAGAGCGAGATGATCCGAAAACTCAAGGACGGCAAATACCGGCTGTATTCGCGCAAGAAGGACGACAAGACCGGCAAGCGGCGCAACCTCGGAACGTTCGATACGCGCGAGGCGGCGGAGAAGCACGAGAAGGAGGTGCAGTATTTCAAGCGGCATTGAGAGGGGGCCTCTGGCTGTCGCGATGGTGACTCACCAAACGCCAATGCGGCCGGCGCTGAATACAGCCGTCACCCGCAAGATGTCTACGCCACGCGTGGTTGAGCTGGCCTGACCACGGTAGCGAGCACGATGCCGGCGACGATGAAGGCCGCACCGACCAGGTCGTAATCGTGCAAGCCCTCGCCGAGCAGCAGATAGGCGAGCATGGCCACGAACACCGTCTGCAAATAGAGCAGCATGCTTGCCCGGCTCGCGCCCAGCGTTTGCACGCTTTTGTTGTAGAGATAGTACATCAGGGCGCCGCCGGGGCCTGCCAGATAGGCGAGCGCGAGAACGCTGTGGACGTTCATGGCGGAGCGTTCGTCGTTGAACAATTCCCACAAATGGAAAGGCAAGGCGACCAGCGCACCGGCGCCGAGCAGCAGCACGACCATCGGCAGGAGTTCGATGCCGAATTTGGCACGGCGCAAAAGCACGGTGTAGAGGCCCCAGCAGAACGCGCTGCCGACGATCCACAGCTCGCCGGCGTTGACCTTGAGTTGCAGCAGCGCCGTCAAATTGCCGTGGGCAACGATGAAAATCATCCCGGCAAGCGCAACCAGCGCGCCAAGCGACTTCCACAGCCCGAGCGGCTCGCCAAGCACGAAACGGGCGAGCATCATCGTCATGACAGGCGACAGCGCCATGATGATGCCGGCCGTGGTGGCGTCGGTGTGGTTGAGGCCATGGTAGATCATACCTTGGCAGAGCGTCAGGCCGATCGCCCCCACCGCGACGACCTCCAGAGCGCGCGTTCGCAAAAGCCCGATCATCGCCTCGTGATGACGGTGCACGATCGGCAGCAGGATGGCGCAGGCAAGCGTCAGCCGCCAGAAACAGAGACCCCAGGGCGGCATTTCAGGCGCCACCCATTTGGCCGCGATATAGACACCGGCCGAAAGCAGCCAGCACAGGACGGCGGCCGGATAGCCGGCCAGGGAAGAGCCGGCCACGGGTTGCGCGGCTTGATGCGCTATCGGCATTGCCTGCATGTCATGCCTTCCTCGATGATTTCGGCCAGACGGGGCAACATAGCCTGTGTCGTTGGGGCGTGCATCCGTTTTGAAGGGGTGTGGAGGAAGCTGGGCTTGGCCGATCGCGAAAACGATGTCAGTCCGCCTTGTCGCCGGAAGGCATCGCGGAAACGTCCATCCACATCGCGCCCACGGCATGGCCATCGGGATCAGCGAGGTCGCGTGTATACATGAACCCATGATCTTCGACTGGATTGATGTCGGCGGTGCCACCGTTCGCGGCAGCAGCTGTGGCCATCGCATCGACCGCCTCGCGGCTGTCCAGGGACAGCGCCAGCATGACCTCGCTGGACGTTGATGGCGGGATGGGGCGCGTGGTCATGGTCTGCCATTTTTCACGGCTGAGCAGCATGAAATTGATGTGATCGCTCCACACCATCCCCGCCGCCGCCTCGCTGGTGAACCTGGGATTGTTCTTGAACCCGAGCGATTCATAGAACGCCATGGATGCCTTCACGTCGCTCACCGGCAGGCTCACGAAAATCTTCTTGCTCATCGATCATTCCTTTGGTTGTCGAGATGCCAGCGAGTGGCGCTTGCTGTAAGACGGGTGACCGCCCGTGGATCCGACACCGCGGCTCAACTTTTTTAAATCGCTAGCGCGGCGGCGCAGATGCCGAGGCGCAAGCGCTGGTCGACCGCCTGGGCAGCAACCGCGCCGCAGTCGAGCAGGCCGCGCGCGCCTCAAGGCCGAGCGGAAATCCTGATTAGCCAGGGAGAGCGAGATGATCCGGAAACTGAAAGGCGGAAAATACCGGCTGTATTCACGCAAGAAGGACGAAAAGACGGGGAAAGGCGGAATTTGCGGACGTTCGATACACGCGAGGCGGCGGAGAAGCATGAGCGGGAAATTCAGTATTTTAAGCGGCATTGAACAAGCCATGTTCGCTCTTCCAATTGGACACTTGTGAGCGCGAAATCAGTCAGATCGAACCGCTCCTCGCGCAGTTCCAGCTCTCAACCTTCGCTATTCTTGCCCACACACTGCTCCAGAGAAGACCCGCCAGGACGAAGATGAAGTCATTCGTGGTTGTCGCAATCGGCGGTCGTTAGGACTTTTCGCACACGATTGAGGAGTCGGAAGCCTTGCTTTTCACCGCCAATCCTGCCCGCTGCCGTCGAGACCCATCGACGGAAAATTAGTACGGCCCGAGCAAATCGAGACCATCGCGCTTGCCATTTAAGCGACAGCAGACCAGTGACATCAAATTAAACTTGTATATATTGCTCGTCGGTATTGCTTCGCGCGACATAAATTGATTCATAATTACAGAAACGTGAATACTGTTAGTGAATGATTTTGCTTTTTGGGAGGGGAAGTGACCGGATATGAATATCCTATCGTACAATCCTGGCCACGATGGTGCCATAGCCTTTCTTCAGGACTCCCGTCTGGTCTTTTCCATTGAAGCAGAGAAGGACTCCAACTACAGATATTCCGCGATTTCAGTAGCTGACGTGCTTGACGCCATCGGCGAGCTCGATGTCATTCCAGACGTCATCTGCATGGGCGGCTGGTGGCTGCGTGATCATCACGAGTATCTACACGGGTCCCACAGGAACGGTGGGTATCGAGGCGTCTCTAGCAACAGCGCCATCATAGACAAGGGCAGGCTTCTGCGTGGTAAGGCCGACTACTTTTCCTCCTCCCATGAGAGGTCGCACATCCTCTGCGCGTTCGGCATGTCGCCTTTGCCCAAGGGAACCGCCTGCTACGCATTAGTGTGGGAAGGAGAGATGGGTACGTTCTATGATATCGACTCCGAGTTCAACATCACGCCAATCGCCGACGTACTGACCCAGCCGGGAAATCGATACGGACTGCTCTACGGCCTAGCTGACCCTATGTTCCCCAAGGACGGGCCGTACCCCCGCGCCTCTGACGCGGGAAAGCTGATGGCCCTCGCTTCGTTCTCGAAGCGTAGTGCCCCAACCAACGAGGAGAGGGACCTGCTCCGCTTCCTTCTGAATGGTCCCTATCCAAAGCTCAGCGACTACGATCGCATCGCTCAGGCGCCGCATCTCGACGCAGGCCTTGATGATCACGAATTCCGCAACTTCGCAGGAATCTACAGCGATGCGATCTTCGACGTTTTCTATCAGTTCGCGAGGACAAATCTGGAGAAAGGGCGACCGCTGGTGATAGCGGGCGGTTGCGGTCTCAACTGCGACTGGAACACCAAGTGGAAGGAGACAGGCCTCTTTTCTGAGATATTCGTCCCTCCGGTTGCGAACGATTCGGGGTCGGCAATTGGCACGGCCATCGATGCGCAGTTCCGACTTACTGGCAATCCGAAGATCGACTGGAACGTATACTCGGGCCTGAGCTTTCGCGCCGAAAGCGCAATGGATTCTGGTAGATACGATGTGTACGAGAAGAATCACGACAGGGTCGCCGACATGCTAGCCCATGACCTCATTCTGGGCTGGGCGCACGGCAGATACGAGATCGGCCCCCGCGCGCTAGGCAATAGATCCATCCTCGCTGCTCCGTTTAGTGACGTGACAAGAGTGCGACTAAACGAGATCAAGCAGCGCGAACAGTTCCGCCCAATCGCCCCCGTTTGCCTTCGGAATGATGCGACGAGGTGGTTCGGATGCGATCAAGAGAGCCCGCATATGCTGTATACATATCACTCGACCACGGACGAACTCCGGGCCGTCACGCACGTGAATGGAACCGCCCGCCTCCAGACGGTCACCCCCGATACTAACAGCGATCTGTACAGCCTCCTTGTCGCGTTTAAGGCTCGCACTGGCTACGGAGTCTTGTGCAACACGTCTCTCAACTTCAAAGGCAAGGGCTTCATCAACAACATGACCGATCTCGATGCATATGCTTATGAGCATGGTCTTGACGGGTTCGTCGTGGAGGGACGAGCACATCTTCTCAAGAGTTCCCCGCGATACCAGGCGTACCTGAACGCGGCAAAGCCTCAAGTCGCAGATCGCTTGCCTGCTTAGTGCAGGAAATCGGACAAACTTTGCGTGGCGGTTGGCATGCGCGGAAGCCCTCAGTTCTCGAACGAGCTACCTCAGGGACTATGACAGACATGAATCCATATCCAGTCGGCTTCGAAGAACACGAGGACCTTCGATCCGCTTTCATCCGCGAGATCACCTTGCAGCAGCTAGAAGTCTCGACGAGAGCAGTCGAAGACCTCAACGTGGAGGCGGCCTCGATTCCAAGAAGGCTTGTCAGATACTGGCACGATCCGGCCAACCTGCCGCAGGATGTCCGCGCCTGCCTCGAAAGTTGGGATCGCCTCGCCGACGACGGCTTCGAGTTCCATATGTTCGACGACGCAAGCGCCGCAGCCTACATCGCGGATACCTATGGCAGACGGGAGCGCGAAGCGTTCGGCCGCTGCAGCCATCCGGCGATGCGCTGCGACTATCTGCGCATGTGTTTTGTGCTCGCGGAAGGCGGCCTGTACGTCGATGCGGATGACGTGTTGCTCGGAGATGGCTGGAAACACATCTTTCGGGACGGCAAGCTTAAGATGCAGCCGCTGTGTTACGACATCACAGCTAGCGGAATGATGCCAAATGCCGAGATATGGCGATCGGATCTGCCCACGGACGGCCGTATCTTCTACGTCAACAATGACCCGATCGCTGCACCTGCCGATCATCCTGTCCTGCGACGCGCGCTTTTCCGCGCGACTGAAAAGCTGCTCAGCGAAGATCGTTCTCCCGAAATCCAATCCACGACGGGGCCCGGCAACCTTACTGCTGCGCTGGCAGTCCATGCGCGCGAACTGCAGTTGGTTGGTCTTCCGTTCGATTTTGAGCTACTCCGCGATTGGGAGTTGATCGCGGAAATGCGCTGGGACCTGTCTTACAGGGCGGATATCCGCAATTGGCGCAACGTGTACGGCTGCTAAGATCCGATGCGCAGCGAGTTCGTGAAGTGAATCTCCAGAAAACCTTCGGTCGGGTCCAGAGGCTCGCCTTCCGCGCGTCACGCATAATGTTCGGCCTGATTCATGGTGGTCGGATCTCGGCGTTCGGTTCGGGCACGGGGAAGATCGGAATGGTCCTCATCGTGAATTTGGACCGGCAACCGCAGCGGCTGCGGCGGACGCTACGCGAGCTAGGTCGCTTCAGAACCTCTGACGGCGTGTCTCTGGCCTCCCTAGCGCGGCGGCTGCCGGCGATAGATGCTCGCGACGGTCGTGCCGTAGCAGCAACCGCTGATGTCGACCAGACTTACGTTCTTGGCGATCAACTCTACGTTCAACCAGATGGTAGACTGGAGGAGTGCTTTGGCGTTGAGGAGCCGATCAGGATGACACGGCAAGAGGTAGCCGTCGCCCGATCGCACATTGAGGCATGGAAGGCCATCGTCGCAGGCACCTGCGAGAACGTTCTGGTGCTTGAGGACGATGTCTGGTTCAGATGCGGCGCCGCTGCAGCGATCGACCGGGGGTGGCGCGCAGCAGGCAGGCGTTTTGCGGGCGAGAGAGGTCCTCGTCTGCTCTATCTCTCCTACGAGGATGCCGGCGGAACGGCCACACGTGTCGATATCTGCGACGCCTTGTTTCGCCCGAAGCGTGGACTCTGGTTTCTGTCGGGCTACGTCCTTTCTCAAGAAGGTGCGGAGGCCCTGCTGCGCTCGATGCCGGTCATCGGCCCTGTCGACATGTGGATCAACTATCGTTTCGATGAGCTTGGCGCGCTTGCACTGTCCTCGCCAGCAATCCTGCAACGCCCGGATGGAGGCTCGGACAACTGCTATTCCGTCCTACCTTACCTCGCACGAGCTGGGATCGTTGATGCAAATGCCGTCCATGTGCCACGCAGAGCTGCCGTTGGCCCCGTACTGGCGTGGACCGCTGGTCGGGACCGGGAAGGTTTGGCCATGGCATTGTCGATGCTCGGTCTTCGTGTGCGGGTGTTCGATGGTGATGAGCACACGATTCGAGAAAATGAATTGACGGCTCTCCTTGAGACATTCGACGCCCTCGTCGACGCTCCGCTGTCGGCGGGCGCGACCTCCGCTGCAATCAGGCGGACGAGCGCTAAGTTCGTGTTCGAGGCGGATGCCTATCTCGGTTGCGGGATCGAACTAGATCGCTTGCCCTCCGCCAGAACTGCGGTCTTTCCAAACTATGAGTCGGGCGACGCTTCTTGGCAGCCGCTTTGCGCCCTGTTAGGTCTCGCATTGCCGATCCAGGCTTTTCCCATCGGTCCCCCGCGGGAGTGGAGGGTCTTCCGCGACGACCGTGCGGCAGCACTGCGCCTCGAGAATAGTGCCGCGCCTTGGGCCGGTCCGATTGATGAATCGCCTTGGATACTTCTTCCGGGAAGCGGCTGGCCTTCGTCACCACCGACGGACCAAGCCGTGCAACCCTACGGCACGTGCCTTGTCCGGGCGACGATGACGACCCCGACACCACTGCTCCCAAGACGCGTGGAGACGTTCCCAGGAAATCTAGCCGCATTTGCCCAGGAGGGTCTGGTGCACGATGCACGCGGGGCACACCTCGTTCTTAGCAAAACGGCGCTCGGAGATAGACCGTATCGCTCCGGCGCCTTTGCCTCCGTGCGCACTTTCGGGCACGGAAGGTTCGAGGCGGAGATAAGAGCCGCCCGAGGTTCAGGCCTCGTTACGGGCTTCTTCCTTCACCGGGACTCACCTCGGCAGGAGATCGATGTCGAGCTGACCGGTAATGACCCGTACGGCATGCTAGTCAATGTCTATTTCAATCCTGGAGACGATGGGGCGTCGATAGGTTTCGGCTATCGGGGTTCGCCCTGTCGTATCGAGCTCGGGTTCGACGCTTCCTTGGACTTCCATCATTACGCGATCGACTGGAGTCCAGGTTGCATCTCTTGGTGGGTAGATGGCAGAGCCGTCCACGAACGTGTGGGATGGGATCCAACCCCAATTCCGCATCTTCCAATGCGTCTGCACGCCAATCTATGGATTCCTCGTTCGGAGGAACTTGCTGGACGGATTGATGACAGCGCCCTACCTTCGACGGCAACGTTCAGGAACGTATCGATTTGGGCCTGAGTACTCGTCGAAATGTGCAATCGGTGGATGAACTAAGGGCAGCTCATATACGCTGCACCAAACCTGCTAGGTTGGCTGCCGGCTCTATCAAGATATTCAGTGTGTCGCCGGGTAGCGGCCGCAACTGGCGGACCTTCCAATTTCTCGCACAGTTGCCAATCCACCCCTCCGCATTAACCATTCGTTAACCATTCCCTCGCTAGCGTTTACCTCTCAGTAAGGATTCGCCAGCCGTGACCTTTGCCGCCCCCCTCGAGGCCAAATCCATTCGTTTTCGCGCCCGCTCTTTCGTCGCTTTCACATTGACGCCGGAGGCGCCTTTGGACGTGTGGCTGGAGGGGCTGGATCACTGGATCGGCAACTCGCCGGGCTATTTTGCCGGGCGGCCGGTGGTGCTTGATCTCAACACCTTGAAGCCCGATGTCGCCGCGATCGAATCGCTGGTCGGCGTTCTTGGCCATCGCGGCATCCGCATCTACGCCATCGAGATCGACGGCCACGCCGCACTCGCGCCCAACCTGCCGCCGGTGCTGGTCGGCGCCAAGGAGGCGACGACGGATGGGTTGCTGCCCCGCAAGGCGCGGGAGGATGTTTCCGGAGAGGGCAAGGCCGAGGGCAGGGTGCCTGAAGCCGGCGCGGCCAAGGTCGCCGACGGCAAGGCTGGCGCAAGCAAGGCGGGCGATAGCGAGCCGCAGGTTGAAGCTTCGGGCACGCTGATGATCAAGGCGCCGATCCGCTCCGGCCAGGCGATCGTGCATCCGCATGGCGATGTCATTGTGCTCGGTTCGGTCGCTTCCGGCTCGGAGATCATCGCGGCGGGCTCGATCCATGTCTATGGCACGCTGCGCGGGCGCGCTTCGGCGGGTGCGCTGGGCAACAGGGGCGCGCGCATCTTCTGCCGCAAGAACGAGGCGGAGCTGCTGGCGGTCGACGGCTGGTATGTCACCGCCGAGGAGATGGAAGGCGTTTCGCGCGGCAAGCCGGTGCAGGCGTTTCTCGACGGCGACGCCTTGCGGGTTTCGACGCTGAGCTGACATTCGTTTCGATATTGGGGCGGCCGATGGTCGCCCGACCAAGAACAACAACAACGGAGGCTTTTCAATGGGCAAGGTAGTGGTGGTCACCTCGGGCAAGGGGGGCGTCGGCAAGACGACCTCGACGGCGGCCCTCGGGGCGGCCGTGGCCAAGACCGGCAAGAAGGTGGCGCTCGTCGACTTCGACGTCGGCCTGCGCAACCTCGACCTGATCATGGGCGCCGAGCGGCGCGTGGTGTTCGACCTCGTCAACGTCATCCAGGGCCAGGCGAAACTCTCGCAGGCGCTGATCCGCGACAAGCGGGTCGAGACGCTGTTCCTGCTGCCGGCCTCGCAGACGCGCGACAAGGATGCGCTGACCGAAGAGGGCGTCGGCGAAGTCATCGACAAGCTGCGCTCGGTGTTCGACTACGTGTTCTGCGACAGCCCGGCCGGCATCGAGCGCGGTGCGCAGCTCGCCATGCGCTTTGCCGACGAGGCGGTCATCGTCACCAATCCGGAAGTGTCGTCGGTGCGCGATTCCGATCGCATCATCGGCCTGCTCGATGCCCGCACCTTGCGGGCCGAGCAGGGCGAGCAGATCGCCAAGCATGTGCTGGTGACGCGCTACGATGCGGCCCGTGCGTCGCGCGGCGAGATGCTGTCCATCGACGACGTGCTGGAAATCCTGTCGGTGCCGCTGCTCGGCATCATTCCGGAAAGCCAGGATGTGCTGCGCGCCTCCAACCTCGGTTCGCCGGTGACGCTGTCTGAGCCGCTCAATTCCGCTGCCAAGGCCTATATCGACGCCGCCAGGCGGCTGGAGGGCGAGGAATTGCCGGTCATCGTGCCCTTCGAGCGCAAGGGCTTCCTCGATCGTCTTTTGGGAAGGAGGGCGGCATGAACCTGCTCGACATCTTCAAGCGGCGCTCCAGCGCCCCGGTGGCGCGCGAGCGGCTGCAAGTGCTGCTCGCCTATGAGCGCCGCAACCGCAGCCAGCCCGACCTCGTCTCCATCCTGCGCGAGGAGATCATGGCCGTCATCGCCAAGCATGTGCAGATCGACCAGGACTATCTGCAGGTCTCGATGGACCGCGGCGAGACCATGTCGACGCTGGAAATCGACATCCAGATCCCCAACAAGAGCGCCGTGCCGCTGGCCATGGCGGGGTGAGGGCAACTTAGGGGGAGCCGCGATCCTTCGCGCCCCCCTCTGTCCTGCCGGACATCTCCCCCACAAGTGGGGAGATTGGCAATTTCTGCGCTTCAGTTCTTCTTGCAACGTTGGCGATTGGCGAAAGCCCGCATGACCTCCAATCTCCCCCCGTGTGGGGGAGATGTCCGGCTGGACAGAGGGGGGCGCTGTCCCGCCGGCAGAACCGGCTTCGCACCCTCGCACCGCATCGCTCGCGCCGTCCAAACCCCTAAAATGTCCCAAATTTACCTTTGTGCCGACGGGGCTTCCCCTGCGCAAGCAGCGGATGTAAGGATATATTAGCAATTTGTTAAGTTCTAAGCGAGGTATGCGTAAGGGGAGTTTGGCGATGAACTTCAGAGGCCTGATCAAGCGTGCTGAAGACGTGGATAAAGCGATCCAGGACCTGCAGATCGATTTGGCGGACGCGCTGGATGCAAGTCTCGACGCCGACGACCTGGCGCCGCCAGAGAGCGACGATGTGCCGGATGCCCAGGCGGCACCCGATGACGGGCCACCCCAGGCCGATGCGGCAAATGACGACAATGCCGGGAATGCCGATAATGCGGGCGCTGCGGACAGTTCCGAAACCGCGCCAAGACTGACCGCCCATACACAGACCCGGCTGGCTGCATTGAGCGCCTTCGAGGGGCTCTTCCACGACGCCAGGGACTATCTGGAGGAGATCAACGACAAGCTGTCGGAGATCGGCACCTCACACCATCTGACGCGCGAATTCCTCAACATCCTGCACAGCGACATCCTGCGCGCCAACGAGCTGGAGGTTGCCAATGCCGCCCTGGCCGCCGAACAGAGGGCGCTGTCGGAAAAGCTGCACGACGCGGTGAAAAAACTGCGCGAGCGTGACGGCGCGTTCGAAGCGCTGCAGCAGCGCGAGACAAGCCTGGTCCAGGACCGGGAGACGCTTCGTGCGGCACTTGCCGCGGTCAGGCTGGAACTCGTCGAGACAGCCAATGCGAGCGCCAAACGCGAGGCGGAGTTCGGCGACATCGCCAAGCGGCTGACCGCCAGGACGGTCGAGGCCAACAGGCGCTTGCGCGAAAGCAAGATGCTGCGCGAAAAGCACGTCAACCTGTCGATCGAACTCGACAAGGCGCTGAAGCGGGAATCGCAGGCGCGCCACAGGCTCGACGAGCTGTCGGCGGTCCATGCCACCGAAGCAGCGCGGCTGGCGGAGCTGCTGGCGGCGCTCGGCAAGAGCGAGAAAGAGGAGATGCGGCTGCAGAAGTCGCTCGAGGCGGCACAGGCGAAACTGTCGGAAACGACCGAAGCGGCCCACATGATGGAAGGCGACAAGGAAGCCGAGCTGGCTCGCAGCCAGGCGGAAATGCGCGGGCTGAGCTCGGAGATCCAGAACCTGCAATCGCGGCTTGAGCAAGTGTCGAGCGAAAACGGCGAAGCCGCAGGCGAGATCGCCAGGCTCAAGAGCGAACTGAACGATGCCCTTGCCGAAAAGAAGATCGCCGATGAAAGATTGTCCGCGCTGAGCCAGGAGAGCGAAAGCGACAAGATGAGTCTTTCCAAGGTGAACGCCAACCTTTCTCAGCTGACGCTGCAACAGGCGTCCGAACAGATACAGTTCGACGTGCAGAGGCAGGAGTGCGAGGACCTCAAGGCCGAAATCGCCTCGCTCAATGCCCGGATCAAGGAACTGCTGCCCTATGAGCGGCTCCACAAGGCCACCAATGGCAGGCCGCGCGAGGACGGCGTGGTCGAGATGGCCGGGGCGATGGCGAAGAAAGCACGGACGACGGGCAGGCGGCGCATGCGCAGGAATGTCGGCGCCGCCACCTGAAGCGTGTCGCGCCTGAAGGGGTTCAGGCTACCAGATCTTTGTTTGTGCATGGGAGGCCGGCACCTCACCCGGAGAGTAAGCCCAATGGGGCACCGGCCAGGCGGATCGACAGGTCCGCCGCACAGGCAAGGTAGCGCGCCTCGGTCCCGCACGGCATTGGTGCGATCACGGAAGGTGCCAGCGGCAATTCCCCTGGCTTGTGATTCGAACCCTTGCGACGACCCGCCGGCCGGAGGCTGCAGACACGCCCAGGATAAGATCGCGGGCCGGCCCGGCGCCTTCTCAGTCGAGCGGTTCGTGCTGGTAAAGCTCGTCCATGCTGAGCGAGGCCAGGGCGCCGAAAGGGGCCTGCTTTTTCACGCGGCCGCCGCTCAGGATGACCACGTCGTCGCAGAACGAGATGGTGCTGTGGTGATGGCTGATGACGATGGTCGTGCGGCGGCCGGCTCTCGACTTCAGGGTCTCGACGATGGCCGCTTCCGACAGCCCGTCCACGGCATTGGTGGCCTCGTCCAGGATGAGGAGATCGGGATCGCGCACCAGGGCTCTCGCCAAGGCGATGCGCTGCCTCTGTCCCGCCGACAGATTGACGCCCCTGTAGCCAACCAGGGTCTCGTAGCCCTGAGGCAGCCTTTCGATGAATTCATGCGCTTCGGCCAGTCTTGCGGCGGCCTCGGCATCGCCGGCAGTCGCGGCATCCTGGCCGTAGGTTATGTTTTCAAAAATGCTGCCGTCGACCAGTTCCAGTTCCTGGCTGGCCAGGGCGATGTGCCGGCGCCACTGGCTGGCATCGATCCGGTCGAGCGGCGATCCATCGACGAGGATGCTGCCGGTGTCCGGTTCGACGAAGCGGCACAGGAGATTGACGATCGTCGTCTTGCCGGCGCCCGAGCGGCCGATCAGCGCCGTCGAGCGGCCACCGCGGATCTCGAATGTCGCCGCGTGCAGCACCACCTCGCGCCGGTCCGTGCCGGAGTAGGTGAATGTCACATCGTCGAACTTGATGCCCTGGCGCAGGCCGTGGAATGGCCCGTCGCCTTGCGGCGGTTGCGGCTTGCCTGTGGGATCCAGCAGCCAAGTCACCTCCTCAAGCGATCCGCTCAGGCCTTGCAACTGGCTCCACGACCCCTGCAGGGCCCGCATATGCGGCTGCAGCCTGTAGAGCAGGATGACGAAGGCGATGATCAGCGGGAAACTCACCTGCGCCAGCCAAGCGCCGATCACCACGGCCAGGAACAGCATGGCGTGGAGAACCTCCGTCAGCGGCGGCAGCGCTCCCTGGCGCACCAGCAGCGCGAAGGAGGCGCGGCGAACCGCATCCGACGCCGTGTCGAATATCGCCTTTTCCCGGTTCTCCTGTCCGAAGATGCGGATCAGCCGTCCGGCATGCACAAGGTGAAGCATCTGCGAGGCGAGGTGGCCGTTGCGCGAGGCGACGCTGCGGCTTGGCTCCTTCAGATTGGCTGAGAGGATGGCGTGCGCGATCTGGACGAGCGCCAGTCCGAGCGTGACCAAAAGCGTCATGCGCCACGAAAGCAGCAGCAGGAAAGCCAGGAGGATGATGGCGGCCGATGCGCTGACGATGGCCGACAGCATGATCTGGATCGCATCGGAAGCCCGCCAGGATTCGTTGGAGATGATGTTGAGCAGGCGTCCGGGATTCTGCCGCAGGAAGAACGGGTAGCCGACCCGCAACAGCTGCTCCGACAGGGCGCTTCGGATGGAATGGCTTGCCTTGCCGGAGATGAAGGTCGTCAGCAGCGTGTTGGCGAAGGCGAAGACGTTCTTCAGGATGATCGAGCCGAGGATGGCGGCCGAAATGACGGTCAGCCGGTCGCGCTCGCTCAAGCCCGATCCGACGTGCTGGAGGACGGCGGAGAAGCCTGCCATTCCGGCGGCATCCCCGTGTCCCATGATGATGCCCAGCAACGGGATGATCAGGCCGATGCCGAACCCTTCGAGGACGGCGCTGACCAGGCCGAGAACCACTACCGCCGGAAGCAGGCGCAGTTGCCGCTTTCCGAACGCCCGGAACAGCATCGGCAGGTTTGGCGGCAGCATTGGCATTACAGCGTTTCACCTCGCCTGGGCATTGGCTTGTTGATCTTGGCGCACCGGTTCGGCCCGCGGCCGTCTGACCAGCAGGAGAACCGCGAACCTGGCCGCGCCGAGCAAATTCATGGCGACGATCGGCCAGTGCGGCAGGTTGAGTTCACGATCGAAGGCGGGTCCTCCCGCCAGTTCCCGGAAAGCCCCTCTTGCGGCCCAGTAGAAATGGCGAAGCAGCCAGGGCGCGTGGCGAACATGCTTCAGGCAGAGCCCGCCATTGCCCAGGCTGTAGTCGCGATGCAGCTTTTCGATGGCTTTGCGATCCCGCCGGCCGTGATGGTGGAAAATCGTCATGTCAGGCACATACTCGACCGCGATGCCGAGCAGCATCGCGCGCACGAGATAATCGGTATCCTCGGCCGACCGCAATGGTCCGCCGGCGCCGAAGCGTTCGTCGAAATAGCCGATGCGGGCCGCGACATCGCGGTGCATCGTCATGTTGCAGCCCAGCACGAAACCGCCGGGATGAACATCTGGCGTCAGCCGCTCGCGCGCCCACGACCGCTTGATGGTGAACGGCAAATCCCTGGCATCGCCAAGCTCGACACGTCCGCCCCGGATGAGCCATTGTTCCCCGGACGCATAGTGTCGCTCCAGATCGCGCAGATAGTCGCGATGAACCGCGCAGTCGTCGTCGACGAAGACCAGCACACGGCCGCGCGCGCGCCTCAGCCCGGCGTTGCGCGCAGCCGCCAATCCGGGGCGCGGCTCGCAAACGGGCGTGAACGGAATGTCCGACGCAGCCGCGATGCTGGCCAGGCGTTCGGCCGTGCAGTCGCTCGAACCGTTGTCGACGACCACGAGTTCGGCGGCGAAGCCGGCATGTGCGCGGCATGCGGCTTGCACCGACTTGATGCAGGCATCGAGCACGGCGACGCGGTTGCGCGTGCAGATGATGAAGCTGACTTCCGGCGCCGCTCGTTCCGGGCGGGGACCGGCCGGGGCGGGCCCAAGCGCCGTCGAACGATCGCGCTGCAGGGGTTGGTTGGCTTTGACGATCATGCTCCGCCCGCCTGATAAGGTGCCAGAACCGCCGCGGCGGGCGCGGATTTGAAGAAGTATGCCATGGCGTCGGCTTGCCTGGCGGCCGACAGCGAGGCGCGGCTGAGCCAGGGCGCCCAGGCGCCGGGCCGCAGCGCATATTGTTCGCGGCGCCGGATGACGTTCCATTTCGCGGTCCGCGTCAGCAATTCATGGGTGAGCGCGGGCTGCTTTTCGTCGGCGACGAGCTGGTAGAGGAAATAGAACAGGTTCAGCGCGCCGGCCTCGAAGCTCGGCCGCGTCGCCGCCGGCAGCGAGCGGATCTCCTCCTCCAGCGCGACGATGAAGTCGGCCGCACGGGCGACGGTGCCGTGGCTGACCGCATCGCCAATGTCGCGCAGGTCCCGCGTGGCCTGCGCCAGGCCCTCGCGCTCGAGGTTCTCAGCCACGATCCGCAAATGCGTCCTGCGCATCTCCTTGACGTGCCGGCTGGTCACGCTTGCCTCATGGACGCGGTAGACGACCAGGTTTTCGGGCATCATGGCTGCCGGGTAACGGCCGGCCAGCCGCCTGAAAAGATCGAAGTCCTCGGCATGCCGGTAGGCCTGGTCATAGTGCAGGACGCTGTCGTCGATGACCTTCCTGTTGTAGACGACCGTCGGGTGCATGAAGATCGTGAAGAACATCGCCAATACAGGGATGCGGCCGAACTGGAACACCGGATCGGGCCTGCCCCTGGCGATGCGGCCGCGGATCAACATGTCGACGCCGGCGCCGCAGAAGCCCAGTTCGGGCCGCCGCTCGAACAGCGCCACCTGGCGCGACAAACGCCAGGGATAGGCGACGTCGTCGGCATCCATCCGCGCGACCAGTTCGCCCCGGGCGATCGCCAGCCCTTCGTTGAGCGTCGCGACAAGGCCACGGTTTTCGCGCGAGATGATCGAAATGCGGCTGTCGGCCTTTTGGCATCGCTCGAGTATCTCGAGCGAATTGTCGGTCGAACCGTCATCGATCGCGATGATCTCCAGGCGACTGTGATCCTGCCGCAGGATGCTTCCCAGCGCGGTGGCGAGATAGGGACCGGCATTGTAGACCGGCAACAGGACGGAGACGAGCGGTGCGGCGGTCATCGTCTTGCATCCGTGCGCTGGAGTTCGAGCGCCGGTGTGCGGCCATCGGGCGATCCGCCAGCCGCCGTCGCGAGCCAACCGCCATGGCTGCCCTGTGCGGAGCGGGTGCGCGCGACATAGGGGAAGTGGCGCTTCAGGCTGTTGAGCGGCCTCTCGAAAACCGCCCAGGAAATCGAGGCCGCGACAATCGTGGCGGCGCTCGCAACCAGGAAACGCCCTGGCCCTTGCTCCGAGACGTTGAGCGGAATCCAGGGTTGCGCCTTGACGGCGAGCGACAGCAATATCGGATGATAGAGATAGACGCCGTAGCTGATGCGGCCGAGGCCAAGCAGCGGCGGCAGTTCGGCAAGCTTTCCCAAAGTGCCGCCAAGGCCGCGCGAACAGGCTGCGACGATGACCATCAGCGGCACCAGCGGCAGGACTTGCCGCACCAGCCAATGGGTCCATTCGAGCATCGGATCGGCGGGCGCAGGCACAAACCACTCGATGACAAGGAATGCGGCCGCGAAGGCAGGCCAGCTGAGCCGCATCCAGTGCGGCAGGGCCGCGCCCCTGGATCGCCAGCAGGCAAGCAGCGCGCCCGTCGCCAGCGCATCCATGGATGCCGGCGGCAGCAGGTCGCGCGCCAGCGTCGTGTTGGCGGTGAGCGGCCAGTAAAAGCGATAGGCCAGCGACAGTGCGATGACGCCGATGCAGATCTGTTCGAAGCGGCGGCGCGGGGCCAGCAGGACGACCAGCGGCCAGGCAAGATAGAACTGCTCCTCGATGCTCAGGCTCCAGAAATGGCACAGCACCCAAGGGTTCCAGTCATTGCGCAGCGCATACCAGAAATTCGACAGGTAAAGCGCATGCCAGACCAGCGATCCCCTGGATTGGTCCAGGTCGACCAGCCAGACGAAACCCAGGACGGCGAAATAGGGCGGAAATATCCGCAAGCCCCGCCTGATATAGAAGGATCGCAGCGCGGGGCCGGTCTCGAATTCGGCGGCCGAACGCGCTTCCAGGAGCAGGCGCGTGATCAGGAAGCCGCTCAGCACGAAGAACAGCCGCACGCCGATATGGCCCCAGAATGAAGATCCTCCCGCGGCGAAGAAATGGGAATACAACACCATCGTCACGGCGATGGCTCTCAACGCATCCAGTTGGATGTCGCGTGCGCTTCCCATCAGCGGCATCCGCCAGCGTGATGGCCGCGACCAAGCCGCCAGCCGGCCGTTTCGAGCGGCAGGCCAAGGCGGACGAGACCCGCCAGAGCGCAGGCATCGTCGAACCTACGCTCGAAATCGACGGACGGGTGGCTCAAGCTGGTCAACCTGGCGGGATCCTCCACGGCGCATATCCAGTCGCAAACGAGTCCCCCAGGAGATCGTTCGGCTACGGCATTGTGCGGCGCAACACAAAAAATCTACCCAGCTGAAATACTTATGTGAGCAAGTGCTAAAAAAATGAGAAAACCGAGCGCTTCTCGTCAATTCTGGCGGTTTTTCTCAGAACTTAACGCTGTGGTTTAAATTTTGCCGATGTTCCCGCCTCGGTTGATTTGCGAGCTCGTGGCTTGAGAGTCTAGTTCTTTGTTAGATCACAGGAAATTCCGTAATCTATATTTTATCTATATGGATCCGGCCCTGGCTCCGTGAAGAAATGATTTGGAACCATTAGCTTTGCGCGGTGCAGCATCGTCTCTGTTTTTCGTCGTTGCCACGCGCAACGCCCATTACTCGGCTGACCGCCAACCCTCACACCGCGTCGAACACCACCGTCTGCTCCAGCCCGCCGCCCCGGCGGTTTTCCAGTGTTACCGTGCCTCCGTAGCGCTCGATGATTTCCTTGGCGATGGCGAGGCCAAGACCAGCTCCGGGGATCGATTGCAGGCGGCCGGGGTCGACGCGGAAAAAGGGCTCGAACGCCTTGTTCAGGAGTTCCGGGGGGATGCCCGGCCCATGGTCCGATATGGTCAGCACGGCGCGATTGTCGGCCGCGGCCAGGTCGATGCGGCACGCCTTGCCATGGGTGGCGGCGTTGACGATCAGGTTGCGCAAGGCGCGGCGCAGGCCGAGCGCGCCGGCGCGCACGCAAACCTTTTCGAGGTGCCCGATCGAGACGGCATGGCCGAGCGACACCATCTCGGCTTCGATATCGCGCACCGTCTTTGCCAGGTCCACCGCTTCGACGGCGTCCTGGTTGACCTCTTCGCGCACCAGGCGGATGGCGCTGTCGGCGATGCGATCGAGTTCGTCGAGGTCGTGAAGCCATTTGTCGCGTTCGTCGTCCAGGAATTCGGCGCGCAGCCGCATGCGCGTCATCGGCGTGCGCAGATCATGGCCGGCAGCCGCGACCAGCCGCATGCGGCTTTCCATGGCGGTCCGCAGCCGCGACGAGAGCTGGTTCAGCGCATGCGCGGTGGCCTTGACCTCGGCCGAACCCACTTCCGGCACCGCCGCCAGCACGCCGTCCGATCCGATCTTGGAGACGGCGGCCTCCAGCATTTCGAGCGGTCGGATCAGCACCGAGGTGAAATAGACCGACACCGCCGTGGCGCCGGCGACGATCAGCGAGATCCAGCCGGCCAGAACCAGCCATTCTCGCCGCGGCGGCTTGAGGTGCGGCACCTCAATGATCGCCCATCGGCTGTCCGGCAGGTGCATCGATGCGATCTGGCCGGGTTCGTCCGTCTTCTCGTTGACGACCGCCGGAAAGTCGAGGCCACGCCGGTGCAGGATGTCATTGAGCATCGCCGTTTCCGCACGAGCCACCTTGCCGCCCACCGGATGATCGGCGAATTGAACCCGCAGGACGTCGGGGATCGGCCCCGGCAAGAGCCGCACCACCAGTTCCATCTGTTGGGCAATCCAGGGCACGGTCAGTTCCGGCGGCGGTCCGCCGCCGCGCACGCTGATGACGGCGGCCGTCGCCAGGCCGACGACGCCGACGATCGAGGCGACCAACAGCAGGATGAGACGGCGGCGCAGCGAATTCACGCGTGGCCCTCCACGGTCTCGACACGCGCCGTGAGCTGGTAGCCGCCATTGCGCACGGTCTTGAACAGCGGCCCGTCGCCGGTGTCGGAAAATTTCCGGCGCAGCCGGCTCACCAGCACATCGACCGAGCGTTCGAGCGGATCGCGTTCGCGGCCCTGCGTCAGGTCGAGAAGCTGGTCGCGCGACAAAAGCCGGCCGGGACGGTCGAGAAACACCTGCAAAAGATCGAACTCGGCGCCGGTGAGGTCGACGGCCACGCCTCGCGCATCCGTCACCTTGCGGGTCTCCGGTTCCAGCCTGTAGCTGGCAAAGCGGTAGATGCGCGCGCGCGGCGGCGCGGGCGCCTCCTCGGGCGTCGAGCGCCTGAGCACCGCGCGGATGCGGGCAATGAGCTCACGCGGGTTGAACGGCTTGCCGAGATAGTCGTCGGCGCCGAGTTCCAGGCCGATGATGCGGTCGACATCTTCCTTCAGCGCGGTCAGCAGGATGATCGGGGTGTGCGGCTTGCGGTCGCGCAAACCGCGGCAGATATCGAGCCCCGAGCCGTCCGGCAGCATCACGTCGAGCACGATCAGGTCGAATTGGCCGGAGCCAAGCCGTTGCTCGCATTCGCGCCGGTCCGCCGCCGCCGTGACGCGAAAGCCCTGGCTGTCGAGGTAACGCTGGAGAAGCGTCCTGATCTCGCGGTCGTCGTCGACGACGAGGATATGGGGTTGTGACTGCATGACCGTGCCGTTGCCGATGAATATTGGGACCCGTGATTGCAGGGGCTTGCCGCGATTATAGGAGAGCCGCGCCCGAGCGGCGTGGAAAATTGCAACCGAACGTTTCCGGCGGGCCATGGGAAACATTCGGAAACAAATTGCCCTTTTGCGGAAACCTTCGGCAACACGCCGACGCGAAGCGGACAAAGACGCTTCCTATCCTCTGAACCGTCCGAAGCATGAGAGAAAGGAACATCTTTATGCCAAGCAGACTTCTTGCGCTCGGCCTGTTTTCCGTCGCCGCAATTCACCCCGCGCTGGCGGCGCAGCCCGACCCCGGCGCCGGACCCGGTGAGCCGTCCCCTGTCATGGCCATGCAGGATGGGGCAGGCCACGACCGGAATGGACCCGGCCCGCATGGACCGATGCGACCTGGTTCGCAGGGTTTCGGCCCGCAAGGCTTTGGCCCCCGCCGCATGGGTCCGCCGCCGGAATTCATGCTGGCCGCCCGGCTCGCCGCGCTGGAGACCCGCGTCGGCATCCGCACCGAACAACTCGACGCCTGGCGCGACTACACCAGCGCGCTGCAGGCGGTGCTTTCGCAGCCTCGGCCTGACCGCGGGCGGCCCGTTGGTGCTGAAGCGAAGGACCCCGACGCAGCAGGCCCGGGCGGCAAGCCCGATCCCTTCGCATTCCAGGAAAAGCTGGCCGACGACGTTACCGCCCGCGCGGTTTCGGCCGGCAGACTGAAGGAGGCGATCGCTGAACTGCGCGCCAAGCTGACGCCCGAACAACTCGAACTCCTCGCTTCGGCGGAACGTGCCCATGGATCACCCCCCGGTCCCTGGGGCGGTCCGCCGAACGATGCAGCCGGCCCCAGAGGCCTGCCCAACGATGGCAGGCAGCTCCCGCCCCAGCCCGGGAACGACGAGCAACTCTGACCGACTGCACCGGCCGGCCCGGTACCCAACCCGTTCTCGGGTCGGCCGGTTCTCCGGGGATGGCGGGCGTATCTCCGCCATCCTCGTTTCGATCACGCCCAGTTCGAATCGCGCCAATTCGGAACCATGCCCAATTCGAACCCTGCAATGGAAGCACGACAATGTGGGAAGCCATGATCATGCTGCGGCTGCTCGCGTCCGCCAGCCCGAGGCTCTCGTTCGGTCCTGTCGGGCGAGGCATGCCGCTGGCCCCGCCGGTCGACACGCTGAAGGGCGCGATCCGCCTGAGTTTCGCCGCCTGGCGGTTGTCGCTCCCGCTGTCGCAGCCGCTCGACAACCATGGGCATCATGACCGCAAGATCGCGTGAATTCCGGCAAGGCGCTTGGCATGTCCTCGCTGATCGGCATAATGATGTTGGTGGGCATCGCGGCCGGCTACTCGACCTTCGAGCAGCTCCGGCCGCCGAGAAGGAGCGCGACATGAGCCGCTTCGAAGCATTGCTCGTCGCCGCCCGCAGACCGGCGCGGCCCACCATCAAGATATCGGCCGGCATGCCTCGACCAAGCGGTCGATTGCCCGCGCCCGCAACTCCAGCGAAAGATCATTCAGTCCATGTCTATCCAGCCTAGCCCGTCTTTGCAGCCGGCACGCCGTCTGGCGCCCTGGGCCGCGATGTTCGCATCCGCCTTTCTGCTGGCGGCCTGCTCGCAGGAGAGCAGCGCCCCCGCAGGCATGGGCGCGCCCGGCAAACCGGAAGTCGGCGTCGTCACCCTGCATCTGCAATCGGTGGCGATCACCGCCGAACTGTCGGGACGCACGGCGGCCTCGCTGGTTGCCGAAGTGCGCCCGCAGGTGAACGGCATCATCCAGCAGCGCCTGTTCAAGGAGGGCAGCGAGGTGGCGGCTGGACAGCCGCTCTACCTCATCGATCCGGCGAGCTACAAGGCGTCCTATGACAGCGCGGTCGCCGCACAGCAGAAGGCGGAAGCGGCGGTGCCTACGGCGCAGGCCAAGTTCGACCGCTATGCCGGCCTGTTGAAGCAGAACGTTGTTTCCAAACAGGATTATGACGATGCCGCCGCCACGCTGGCGCAGGCGCAAGCCGATGTCGCCTCGGCCAAGGCCAGTGCCGAGACCGCGCGCATCAGCCTCGACCGGACCTCCATCACGGCACCGATCGCCGGGCGCATCGACAAGTCCACGCTGACGCCGGGCGCGCTGGTGACCGCGAACCAGGACACGGTGCTGACCACCATCCGTGCCCTCGATCCGATCAATGTCGACGTCACGCAGTCGAGCACCAACCTGCTCAATCTGCGGCAGGCGATCTCGGAAGGGCGGCTGAAGTTCAGCGGGCCCAATGTCAGCGTGAAGCTGAAGCTCGAGAACGGCACCATCTACACGCAGACCGGCAAGCTGGAATTCGCCGGCGCCAATGTCGACCAGACCACCGGCACCTTTGCGCTCAGGGCCGAGTTCCCCAATCCGGACCGCCTGCTTCTGCCCGGCATGTATGTGCGGGCACTGGTCGAGGAGGGCGTTGCCCAGAACAGTTTCCTGGTGCCGCAGCGTGCCGTCAGCCGCAACACCAAGGGCGAGGCCACGGCGATGGTCATCAACGCGCAGGGCAAGGTCGAGACGCGCGTGCTCGCCGTGCGCAACAGCGTCGGCAACAACTGGCTGGTGGATTCGGGTGTCGGCGACGGCGACCGCGTCATCGTCGAGGGCATGCAACTGGTGCGCCCCGGCGGCGATGCGACGGGTGTCGAAGTGACGATCGACGAGACGACCGGCGAGGTCAAGGACCGCGGGCAGAGCACGTCCGCCGCACCGGCCGCGTCCAACGCTGCCAAACCGGCGCCTGCCGCCGCGACCGGGAACTGAGCGATGTCACTATTCTTCATCAACCGGCCGATCTTCGCCTGGGTGATCGCCATCGTGATCATGCTGGGCGGCCTTCTGGCACTCACCACGCTGCCGATCTCGCAATATCCGCAGATTGCGCCGACGACAGTCAACATCAGCGCCACCTATCCGGGCGCCGACGCGCAGACGGTCGAGAACTCGGTGACCAAGGTCATCGAGCAAGGCATGACCGGTATCGACAATCTCGACTACATGACGGCGACGTCGACCTCGACCGGTTCGGCCTCGATCACGCTGACCTTCACCACAGCGGCCGATCCCGACACCGCCCAGGTGCAGACGCAAAACAAGCTGCAGCTGGTGCAGTCGCAGCTGCCGCAGGTGGTGCAGAGCAACGGCATCACCGTCTCCAAATCCTCGACCGGCTTCCTGATGGTCATCGGCTTCGTCTCGACCGACGGCAAGATGAACTCGACCGATCTCGCCGACTATGTCGACGCCACCGTCAACGACACGCTGAAGCGCGTCGAGGGTGTCGGCTCGACGCAGCTGTTCGGCTCCGGCTATGCCATGCGCATCTGGCTCGATCCGGACCAGCTCGCCAAATATGCCCTGATGCCGAGCGATGTGGCGACCGCCATCGAGGCGCAGAACACGCAGGTTTCGGCCGGCCAGCTTGGCGGCCTGCCGGCGCGCAAGGGCCAGCAGCTCAATGCCACGGTGACGGCCAAGAGCCGGCTGCAGACCGCCGAACAGTTCCGCAACATCATCCTGAAGAGCCAGACCGATGGCTCTCTGGTCCGCCTCAACGATGTCGCCATCGTCGAGCTCGGCGCCGAAAGCTATACGACGCAGGCCAATTACAATGGCAAGCCGGCGGCCGGCGTCGCCGTCAATTTGGCGACCGGCGCCAACGCCATCAACACCGCCGAAGCGGTGCGTTCGACGATCGCCCGGCTGAGCTCGACCTTCCCGCAAGGGGTCGAGGTCGTCTATCCCTACGACACCTCGCCTTTCGTGCGGCTGTCGATCGAGGAGGTGGTCAAGACGCTGGCCGAAGCGATCGTGCTGGTGTTCCTGGTGATGTTCATCTTCCTGCAGAATTTGCGCGCCACCATCATCCCGACGATCGCCGTGCCGGTGGTGCTGCTCGGCACGTTCGGCGTGCTGTCGCTGTTCGGCTATTCCGTCAACACACTGACCATGTTCGCCATGGTGCTGGCCATCGGCCTCTTGGTCGACGACGCCATCGTCGTCGTCGAGAATGTCGAACGCGTGATGCAGGAGGAAGACCTGTCGCCGAAGGAGGCGACGCGCAAGTCGATGCACGAAATCACCGGAGCGCTGATCGGCATCGCCACGGTGCTTTCGGCCGTGTTCGTGCCGATGGCTTTCTTCGGCGGCTCGACCGGCATCATCTACCGGCAATTCTCGGTGACCATCGTCTCGGCGATGGTGCTGTCCGTGCTGGTCGCCCTTGTGCTGACGCCCGCACTTTGCGCCACCATCCTGCGGCCGCCCAAGGACCACGCGACGCAGACCGGCCCGTTCGGCTGGTTCAACCGTGTCTTCGACCGCGGCACGCTTGCCTACCGCGACGGCTCGCACGGCATCATCAACCGATCCTGGCGCTTCCTCGTCGTGTTCCTGGCCATCGTCGTTGCCGTGGGCTGGATGTTTGCCCGGCTGCCGAGCTCGTTCCTGCCGGAAGAGGACCAGGGCATCCTGATCACCAGCGTGCAGCTGCCGGTCGGCGCGACGCAGGATCGCACGGAGCGCGTGCTGGCAGAAGTGACCGACCATTATCTCAACCAGGAGAAGGACGTCGTCGACGGGGTGTTCACCGCCTCCGGCTTCGGCTTCGGCGGCGCAGGGCAGAATGTCGGCATCGCTTTCGTGCGGCTGAAGGATTTCGACCTGCGCAAATCGCCGGCTTCCGCCGCGCAGGCCATCGCCGGCCGGGCGATGGGCGCGTTTTCGAAGATCAGGGACGCGCAGGTCTACGCGCTCGCGCCTCCCGCCATCCAGGGCTTCGGCAACACCAACGGCTTCGACTTCTACCTGCAGGACGTCAACGGCGCCGGCCATGACGCGCTGATCCAGACGCGCAACCAGCTTCTGGCCCTGGCCGGGCAGAGCAAGGTGCTCGCCAACACAAGGCCCAACGGCCAGGAAGACCAGCCGCAATTCTCGGTCGACATCGACCAGGAGAAGGCCAGCGCGCTGGGCGTCAGCCTGGCCGACATCAACAACACGCTTTCGACCGCCTGGGGCAGCGATTACGTCAACGACTTCATCGATCGCGGGCGGGTGAAACCGGTCTATCTGCAGTCGGACCCGAACTTCCGCATGCAGCCGGACGATTTGGACAAATGGCAGGTCCGCAACGCCAGCGGCGCCATGGTGCCGTTCTCGGCCTTTGCCTCCAGCCACTGGACATTCGGCTCGCCCAGGCTGGAGCGCTACAATGGTTCGGCGGCGGTCGAGATCCAGGGCGCGGCGGCCACGGGGGTCAGCTCGGGTGCCGCCATGGACGAGATCGACAAGCTCGTCGCGCAACTGCCCGCCGGCTATTCGCACGAGTGGACCGGGCTGTCGCACCAGGAGAAGCTTTCCGGCAACCAGGCGCTGTCGCTCTATGCGATCTCAGCGCTGGTCGTGTTCCTGTGCCTGGCCGCACTTTATGAGAGCTGGTCGATCCCGTTCGCGGTCATGCTGTCGGTGCCGATCGGCATCTTCGGCGCGCTGCTGGCGGCCAGCCTGTTCGGCCAGTCCAACGACGTTTATTTCAAGGTCGGCCTTTTGACCACGATCGGTCTCGCCGCCAAGAACGCCATCCTCATCGTCGAGTTCGCCATCGAGCGGCAAGCCGCCGGGATGGGGCTGGTCGAGGCGACGCTGGAGGCGGCGCGACAACGGCTGCGGCCGATCCTGATGACGTCGCTGGCCTTCATCCTGGGTGTGCTGCCGCTGGCGATCGCCAGCGGTGCGGGCTCGGGCGCGCAGAACTCGGTCGGCATCGGCGTGATGGGCGGCATGATCGCGGCGACGGTGATCGGCGTCTTCCTGGTGCCGCTATTGTTCGTCACGGTGCGGCGCATCTTCAAGGGCAGGGCGGCCAAACCAGATACGGGCGAGACGCCGGTGACGGCCACCCAGCAATAAGGAAAACTTCACATGACAGGTTTGGAACGTGGCTCGGTGGCCGCGAGGCGGCTTCTTGCGCCTATGCTCACCGCTGTCCTGCTCGCGGGATGCGTCGTCGGTCCGGATTATCAGACACCGATAATGGCAATGCCGGCGAATTGGAGCGGCCAGAAGCCGACAGAGCCTGCCCAGCCGGCACGACTGTCAAAATGGTGGCAGCGGCTACGCGATCCCGAGCTGAACACGCTTGTCGAGGAAGCGGTTGCCGGCAATCTCGATGTCGCCACCGCCAAGGCAAAAATCCGCGAGGCGCGCGCCAGCTATCGCCAGAGTGCCGGCACATTGCTGCCTTCGGCCGACGGCTCCGGCTCGGCCTCCCGCAACAAGTCGGCCGAGACCACATCAGGCTCTGACGCCACCTACAGCGAGTACCAGGCCGGCTTCGATGCAAGCTGGGAGCTCGACCTGTTCGGCGCCAACCGGAGGGGCGTAGAGGCCGCGCGCTACGGGCTGAACGCCTCGCAGGAGGAACTGCGCTCGACGCTTCTCACCCTGGTCGGCGATGTCGCTTCCTATTATACCCAGGCGCGCGGCTACCAGGCCCGCATCGCGCTCGCCCGTCGTTCGGCCGCGTCGCAAAGACAGACCGCCGAACTTACCCGCACCATGGCGCAGGCGGGCACGGCGACCGCCGCCGATGTCGCCAAGGCGATGGGGCAGGCAGCGAGCACCGAAGCCGCCGTTCCGACGCTGGAGGCAAGTTATACGCAGGCCGTGCATCGTCTCGCGGTGTTGGCCGGCCGGCCGCCTGCCTCGCTCAACGAGCGGCTGAAGCGGGTCGCGCCCATTCCTGCACCGCGCCTGCCGATGCCCACCGGAATTCCCGCCGACCTCCTGCTATCGCGGCCCGATTTGCGCATGGCGGAGCGCCAATATGCGCAATATACCGCCAAGATCGGCCAGGCCGAAGCCGCCCGCTATCCCTCGGTCAGCTTGACGGGAGACATCAGCACGGCGGCGCTGAAGCTTGGCGATCTCGGCAAGAATTCGTCGATCGGCTGGTCGTTCGGGCCGACGCTGAGTGTGCCGCTGTTCAATGCCGGCCAATTGCAGGCGGCCGTCGAGGTCGCCAAGGCGCAACGCGATCAGTATTTCATCGCTTACCGGTCTTCGGTGCTGACGGCGCTCGAGGATGTCGAGAACGCGCTGGTGCTGTTGTCGCAGGAGCGCATCCGGATCGGCAAGCTCGCCTCGTCCGCGAAGTCCTATGGCGAGGCGGCAAGTCTCGAAGGCACGCTCTACAAGGCCGGCGAGACAAGCCTCCTCGACGTGCTCGACGCCCAGCGCTCGCTCTATTCGGCCGAGGACTCGCTGCTGCAAAGCCGCGTCCTGCTGGCGACCAACTACATCGCCCTCAACAAGGCGCTCGGCGGCGGCTGGGATGGCGCGGTCGACAGCGCCAAGCCGGAGATCGTCGACGTCAAGGCCGGTCCACGGCTGGCGTCGAAGCCGGCCTCCTGAGGCGCTCTCAGGCAGCGGCGTCAATTCGGCAGACACGCCGCCATCGCCGATGCGGGGCGTGAAAATGCGGACTCCATGTTTGGCGATGGCGGGGTGATCGCATCGCTGTTATTGATGGTGCCCACACAGCACAGGCGCCGCAGATGACATCCGATACACAGAAGGCCGAAGCGGTCGGGCAGCTGCTCGAAACGCCGGACCTTGCCAGCGCGCTCGAAAGCGAACAGTTCAAGAAGTTCCTCGACCAGGTGCCGATCGCCATTGCCGTCTCGGACCTGGGTTCGAAGGAGCGTGTCGTCTATGCCAATCCGGAATTCGAGAAACTGTCCGGCCTCAAGGCGGCGATGCTCGCTCGCCAACACTGGGCGGCGCTTTCCGGCACCGGCCTGCACAAGCAGAAGGACCGGCCGCTGTTCGAGGCCGTGGTCGAGGACACTGATTTCATCGGCACGTTCCGGCTGGAGCGGAAGGAAGGCCAACCGACTATCGTCGACGTCTATTCCAACGTCATCGAGGACGACAATGGCAAGGCCTGCTTCCGGCTGGTGGCGCTGGTCGACGTTTCGGCCCATGGCGAAACCGAAGATGCGCGATCGATCGACGAGCGCATCCGTGAGAAGGACACGCTGCTGCGTGAACTGCAGCACCGGGTGAAGAACAATCTGCAGATGATCACCGCGCTGATCCGGATGGAGACGCGCAACGCGGCCGAACCGGACCAGAAGCGTTTCGAGAGGCTGGCGGGGCGCGTCGATGCGCTGGCGATCCTCTACCAGACGCTGTCGGGGGACGATGGCAAGGATGAGGTCGATCTTGGTGTCTATCTCAGCCAGATCGCGTCGGCGGTCATGAACTCGCATGCGGTCGAGGGCATCCGCCTCGACATGAAGGTCGACACCTATCCGGTGTCGATCAATGTCGCCATGCCGACCGGGCTGGTGGTGAACGAACTTTTGACCAATGCGCTCAAACATGCCTTCCAGGGACGTGACGGCGGCACGATCACGCTGCACAGCATCGTTGACGGCGATGGCTGCCGCATCGTGATCGCCGATGACGGCATTGGCCTGCCGGACGGCGAGAGCTGGCCCAAGCGCGGCAAACTCGGCGCGCTGATCGCCCGCTCGCTGACCGAGAATGCCAAGGCGGAGTTCGACGTGACGTCGAGCGCCGGCGAGGGCACGCGGGTGACCATCCTGTTCAAGCGCTCGGCTGCCACCGCCCCTTAGCGCGCGGGAGCCAAGCGGCATAGGTGGCCGTCTCCGCTTGGCTGATCTTCGACCTACTCAGGCCGGCCTTGCCTTCCCCGCTATCTCCCTTCGCGTCAATGCCCCTACTCCAGCGGCAGGGGAGGGTGAAACCCAGGTGCATCGACGCCAGTCGCAAGCCGCGCTTTGCCGTGCTTGACAGGCTTAATTAATTTATTAACATTAGAAAATAATAGGGAGGAAGAATGGGCGCGCACCACGGAGCGATCCTGCGAATCCTGCGCGACGACGGTCCGCAGTCGCGCGCCGAACTGGCGCGGCGCACCTCGCTGTCGCCCACCGCCCTGACCCATCTGACGGCCCATCTCCTGCGGGAAGGCACCGTGGTCGAGCTCAACCAGGCCACTGCCGGCGATGCACCCGTCGGCCGGCCGGCGATCGGCGTCGCGCTGGTGCCCGACGCCCTGTCCGTGGTTGGCGTGCACATTGGCGCGGGAACGATCGACGCGACCATCACCGACCTCAGGGCCGCCTCGAAAGCCATGGCCTCGCAGCATTTCGACACCGCCACCAGCGAACCCGCCGCGGTGATCGGCATGGTGGTGCGGATCGTCGAGCAATTGATCAAGAAGACCGGAGTCGACCGTTCGCGCCTGATCGGCCTGGGGCTCGGCGTGCCGGGACCGGTGGACACCAAGCGCCGCCGCAACCTGCAGTCGGTCAATTACGACTGGAAGGATGTGCCGTTCGCCGACGAGCTCGAAACGGCGCTGCGCATGCCGGTGGTGGTCGAGCACAATGTCAGCGCGATGGCGCTGGCGGAATCGCGCTACGGCATCGGGCGCGACACGACCGCGCTGCTCTACATCTATCTGCGCACCGGCCTCGGCGCCGGCCTGGTGATCAACGGCATGCCGTTCCGTCCCGGTGGCTACGGGGCCGTCGAGCTCGGTCATGTCCAGGTGGTCGAGGATGGCGAGCGTTGTGCCTGCGGCAATGTGGGCTGCCTGGAGACATTCCTGTCCGAACGCGCGCTGGCCCGCGCCGCCCATATCGACACGCCTCATCCTAGGCGCCTGCTGGCCGCCGTGGAGAAATATCCCGACGTCTGGAACGCGGCGCTCCGGCATCTGACGACGGCCATAGCGACGGCGACCAATTTGCTCAATCCCGACCTGATCGTCTTTGGCGGTCACCTGGCCGAAGCCCCGGAAAGCTTCATCGATCATATAAGGCGGGGCGTTCCGCCACGCGTCCTGCCGCCGATGCGCGACGTGCTGCGGGTCGAGCGGTCGAGCCTCGGTCCAGGTGCCGGCGCCATCGGTGCTGCTGCGGCGGCGCTCGACCATTTTTTCTATTCGGGGGTGTCGCGATGAGCGAAGCGTCGAAGACGACACGCTCCGGCGGCGGCTCGAACGAGGATCGGGGTATCGACTATCGCGGTCTCGCGCTCAATCTCTGCGGTCTCGTCGCCGGCATCGCCATCTGGTGGGTGTTGACGGCGGGCGGCGCGGTGGGCCTGCCGCCACCGCCACAGGTTGCGTCCAGGTTTATCGATCTGATCGCAAACGGGCAGCTCGCCACCGACATCATGTCGAGCCTTGCTCGGGTGATGACCGGCTTTCTCCTCGGCGTCATCCTGGCGATCCCGGTCGGCTTCGTCATGGGCTGGTACAAGGTCGCGCGCTCGCTTATCGAGCCGTATCTGCAGTTCTTCCGCATGATCCCGCCGCTGGCCATCATTCCGCTGGCGATCGTAACGATGGGCATCGACGAGACGCCAAAGATCTTCGTCATCTTCCTGGCCTCCTTCCTGGCCAGCGTCGTCGCCACCCGTCAGGGCGTCATCAGCGTCGACAAGACGATGATCAACGCCGCGCGCGTGCTCGGCGCCAAGGACATGACCATCTTCCTGCGCGTCATCATTCCCGCATCGACGCCGTTCATCCTGGTCGGCGTGCGCATCGGCCTCGGCTCGGCCTGGGCGACGCTGGTGGCCGCCGAACTGATCGCCGCGCAGACCGGCCTCGGTTTCCGCATGCAGCAGGCGCAACTCTACTACGACCTGCCGACCATCTTCGTCAGCCTGATCACCATCGGCCTTCTCGGCCTTGCCATGGATCGCATCCTTTTGGTGATCGAGCGCCGGCTGACCGTCTGGCAGGAGCGCGTGTGATGCCGCCCAAGATCGTCTTCGACAAGGTCACGCGCCGGTTCGACCTCAAGGACAATGCCTTCGTCGCGCTTGACCGGCTGTCGCTCGACATCGCCGACGGCGAATTCGTCACCGTCGTCGGTCCGTCCGGCTGCGGTAAGTCGACCGCGCTCAACATCGCGGCCGGCCTGCTGAAGCCGAGCGAGGGCACCGTGCTGGTCGATGGCAAGGCGGTCGAAGGGCCGGGTCCGGAGCGCGGCATGATCTTCCAGCAATACGCGCTGTTTCCCTGGCTCACCGTACGCCAGAACGTCGAGTTCGGGCTGCGCATCAAGGGCGAGGAAGCTTCGCGCCGCCGGCAGATCGCCGAGCGTTTCATCGATCTCGTCGGCCTTGGCGACTTCGCCGACGCGCTGCCGAAGACGCTTTCGGGCGGCATGAAGCAGCGTTGCGCGATCGCCCGGGCCTATGCGGTCGATCCCTCGATCCTTTTGATGGACGAGCCCTTCGGGGCGCTCGACGCACTGACCCGCGTGCAGCTCCAGGACCAGTTGCTCGACACCTGGAGCCGGGAGCGGCGCACCGTGATGTTCATCACCCACGATGTCGACGAGGCGGTCTACCTCGCCAACCGCGTCATCGTCATGGCGGCGCGGCCCGGCAGGCTGCAGGAGATCATCGACGTCGGCCTGCCTTACCCAAGAACCGAGGAAATCCGGCTTTCGGCGGAGTTCATGAGCATCCGCAACCGCGTCTGGCAAGCCGTTTACCACCAGTAACAGTGACAGGAGGAGAGTATGGTGACACTGACAAGACGTAACCTCATCGCATCATCGGCGGCACTTGCCGCGTTCGCTGCCTCTGGCATCCGTGCCGGAGCGGCGGGAACGGCGGCACGCATCGGCTACAACGGCGATTTCTGGGGCGCCAGCGTTGCCGGGGTCGCGGCCGACCAGGGCTTCTATGCCAAGCACGGCGTCGATGCCGATATCAAGGTCTTCACCAATGGCCCCATCCAGGTCCAGGCACTTGGCGCCAACAGCCTGGAATTCGGCTATCTCGGACCGGGCGCGCTGTGGCTGCCGGCGAGCGGCAAGGCCAAGATCATCGCCGTCAACGATGTCGGCTTCTCGGACCGGGTGATCGCCCAAGCCGGCATCACGTCCATCGCCGGCCTCAAGGGCAAGAAGGTCGCGATCGCGGCCGGCACCTCGGGCGACATGCTGTTGCGGCTGGCGCTGCGCAAGGCCGGTATGGCGATGACCGACCTCGACATCGTGCAGATGGACCCGAGCACCATCGTGGCGGCCTTCGCCTCCAAGCAGGTCGACGCGGCCGGCATCTGGTATCCGTTCGTCGGCATCATCCAGAAGAGCGTTCCCGATCTGATGGAGCTGGCCAAGAACGACGACTTCTATCCGCAGACCACATTTCCGAGCGTCTTCATTGCCCGCAACGATTTGGTCGAGGGCAATCCCGATCTCGTCCGCAACGTGGTGCGCGCCATCAAGGACGCGCAGGATTTTCGTGCCGCCAACCAGGACAAGACGATCGAGATCACCTCCAAGCTGCTCGGCATTCCGGCCGACCAGTTGAAGACGGAGGCCGGCTATGGCCGCTTCATGACCTCGGCCGAACTGATCAAGCTGACCAAGGACGGCACCGTGAACGGCTGGTTCTCGACGATGAACGACCTGTTCAAGACCTTCGGCAAGCTCGAGACCTCGCTCGATCCCAAGGACTATTATCTGGGCGATCAATACATTTCGGCCTGACGGCCATCTTGAAATCGCCCCTTGCAAACCGCAAGCCCCGGCAGCGAATCGGGGCCTGTTTCCTGACAATCACAGCAGCGACGAGCCATCCATGAACGTTCTCTATATCGACATCGACAGCCTCAGGCGCGACCACCTCGGCTGCTACGGCTATCATCGCAACACCTCTCCCGTCATCGACAGCCTTGCCGGCGACGGCATCCGCTTCGAGAACGTCTATGTGTCCGATGTGCCTTGCCATCCGTCGCGCACGGCGCTGTGGAGCGGCCGCCACGGAATGCGGACCGGCGTGGTCGGCCATGGCGGCACCGCCTGCGAGCCGTTCCGCGAAGGCGCCGAGCGAGCCTGGGCCGGCACCTTCTACGAGGAAGGCTGGATGCGGGCGCTGCGCGATCTCGGCTACCACACCACGACCATCAGCAGTTTTGGCGAACGGCATGGCTGCTGGCATTGGTATGCCGGCTTCAACGAGATCATCAATCCGGGCAAGGCCGGCATGGAGAACGCCGACGAGGTTTCGGGCCTGGCGATCGACTGGCTGAAGCGCAATGGCTCGGCAAAAAAATGGTTCCTGCACGTCAATGTCTGGGACCCACACACGCCCTATCGCGCGCCGGACGCTTTCGGCGACCCCTTCGCCGACCAGCCGCTTCCCGACTGGATGACCAGGGCGGTATTCGAGAAGAGCCATGCCGGCTACGGCCCGCACAGCCCGCAGGAACCCTCGGGCTTCGACGTCGAGCCGGGCGGATCGAAATACCGGCGCATGCCGTCGCCGATCAGCGACATGGACACCGTCAAGGCCTGGTTCGACGGCTACGACACCGGCGTGCTCTATGCCGATCATCATGTCGGTCTCATCGTCGAGGAGTTGAAGCGGCAAGGCCTGTTCGACGACACGATCATCGTCATCGGCGCCGATCATGGCGAAAACCTCGGCGAGCTCAACGTCTGGGGTGATCATCAGACGGCCGACGAATTCACCTGCAACGTGCCGCTGGTCATCCGCTGGCCCGGCGCCGAGGACATGCGCGGCGTCAATGGCGGCCTTCATTATCATTTCGACTGGGCCGCCACGCTGATCGATCGGCTCGGCGGCAACGTTCCGGCGCTGTGGGACGGGCGCTCCTTCGCGCCGGCGCTTGTCGCGAAGGAGGAAGGTGGCCGCGATTTCCTGGTGCTGAGCCAGGGTGCGTGGGCAGTGCAGCGCGGCGTGCGGTTCCGGCTCGGCGGGGCCGACTGGCTGATGCTGCGCACCTATCATGACGGCTACAAGGATTTCGGCCCGGTCAGCCTGTTCAATCTGAGTGAGGATCCGCATGAGCAGCATGATCTCTCAGGCTCCCGAAGCGATGTGGTCGATCATGCCAGCCGGCTGCTCGAGGACTGGCGCAGCGCCATGGCCATCCGCAGCGACAGCGATGTCGACCCGCTGGTGACGGTGATCCGGGAAGGCGGGCCGTTCCATTGCCTTGGCGAGTTGCCGGGCTATCTCGAAAGACTGCGCCGGACCGGCCGCACCGATGCGGCAGCGGCCCTCGAGCAGCGCCACCCGGCACCGCCGCCACGGCGCAAATCGCTGAACTGACCGGCCGGCGGCACTTGGCCGTGCCCTAGCAGCCAGTTGCCGCTGCCTCACGACAGGCCGGCCGGTTCGCCCTATCTCCATGCCGCCGGTCGGGTTTGGACCCGGCGATATGGAGGATGGGATCACGTGACATCGACGCCGATTGCCCGTCGCGAAGCGGCGCCCTTGCCTGTCGCGGCACTGATGGGCGCCATGGTGTCGATCCAGATCGGCGCCACCTTCGCCAAAGGCCTGTTCCCGCAGATCGGCGCGCAAGGCACGACGACACTCAGGCTGGTCATCGGTGCGCTGATGCTGATCGCGGTGCTGCGGCCCTGGCAGATGCGGCCCTCGCGTGCCACCATGCCGTGGCTGGTCGCTTATGGGGTGACGCTCGCCGCCCTCAACCTCCTGTTCTACGCAGCGCTGGCCAGGATTCCGCTCGGCATCGCGGTGGCGCTGGAGTTTACCGGCCCGCTTCTGGTGGCGACCTTGACTTCGCGGCGCGCCAGCGACTTTGCCTGGATCGCGCTGGCGGTGGCCGGCATCCTGCTGTTGTCGCCCTTCGTTCGTTCCCTCGCGCCGCTTGATCCGATCGGGGTGATGCTGGCGCTGGCGGCCGGCGGCTTCTGGGCGCTCTACATCGTGCTGGCCCAGAAGGCCGGCGCGGAGCTTGGCACCCGCACCACCGCCTACGGCATGGCCATCGCCGCCGTGCTGGTGCTGCCCTTCGGTGTCGCCCAGGCGGGATCCGCGCTGCTGGCGCCGTCGATCCTGGTCAGCGCGCTGCTCGTCGGCCTGTTTTCCAGCGCATTGCCGTTCTTCCTGGAGATGGTGGCGCTGACCTGCATGCCGGCGCGCATCTACGGCACGCTGACCTGCCTGGAGCCTGGGCTGGGTGCACTGGCCGGCTTCCTGTTCCTGCATGAAAGCCTGACCGCGACGCAACTGGCCGGGATCGCTGCCGTTGTTGTCGCCGCCTTCGGCACGGCGCTGACATCACGGCCGCCGGTTCCATCGCCGGAGTAGGGGAACGATTCGTCGGCACTGGGTATTTTCGAGTAATCCGAAATTCAGCCAGCCAGATCCGCGAAATCAGGCCAATCCTTGTCCAGGACGGCACTGAAATTGTCGCCTGGCGCACAAGTATTTCCGGCTCTGGACAGACCGTGATCTGGTCCAATACGGTGCGTGTCGAAATGAAGACGCGATTGTAGAAAAGGCCGGTCGTCCCTTGCAAAAGAACGTCTTCTCATCGGCGGATCTGCCGCCGCATCTGGATCATCGCGCACGCTTCGCGCTCTGGCAGGACATCCATGTCGCCGAGATATGGTCGGTCGAATACACGATTTCGGAAAGACTGTCGTTCGAAGCCGCGATCGAAGCCACCGCTGTCGGGTCGCTTGTGCTTGGGCAGATGGCCGGGACGATACGTCATGCCAGCCGCAAGGCGGGCGATATTGCCGCCGACGGTCGCGACGGCTATCTGCTGCTGGTCAACAATGGCGATACGGTGCTCAGCGGCACGCAGATTGGCCGCGATTATCACGTCGGCAAAGGCGAGGCCGCCCTGGTCTCGGCTTCGGAAGCGTTGCAGATGACCGGCGGTGACAGCAATGTCTGGGCCAATGTGGTGCTTCCCCGTGCCGTGCTGGAAAATGCCTTCGCTCATATAGAGGATCGGCTGGCGTTGACCGTCGGCGCCGACAATGAGGCGCTCGGCATGCTCAAGCGCTATTGCAGCTTCCTGGAAGCAGGCCCGGCCCTGGTCTCGCCCGACCTCATCGGCCACGCCACCGAAACCATCGTCGACCTGATCGGCCTGGCGACCGGCGCCAAGGGCGAAGCGGCCGAACTGGCGGGCCTGCGCGGTCTGCGCGCGGCAAGGCTGCAGGCCATACTGCAGAAGATGCGGGACAATTTCGCCGATCCCGCCATTTCGGCGCAGGGCGTTGCCGGGCAATTGCGGCTCTCGGTCCGCTATGTCCATGACCTGCTGCAGGAAACCGGGGTGAGCTTTGCCGAGCGCATTCTCGAACTGCGCTTGCAGAGGGCGCATCGGATGCTGTCCGACAGGCGCAACGACCGCATGCGGATCAGCGAGATCGCGCTGCTCAGCGGTTTTTCCGACGTGTCCTATTTCAACCGCTGCTTCCGCCGCCGCTTCGGCTCGACGCCGGGCAGCGCCAGATAGTTTCCGACAGCCACCGAATGCACGGCGCGCCGATCGACTGAGGCTGAAAAGCCACACCGACCGGGAAAGCGCCGTGGTGCTTTCCCCGACAATTCGGGTGCGGCCCAGCCCAAGACGCGGCCGGCGGACAATGCAACACCGGATTTCTCGACAACAGCTGGTCCTCCGCTGGCATCCGCGGCGGCGACCACGACAATTTTGGGGCGGCAGACAACAATGAAAATTCTTCTTCTCGCAATGGCCTTCATTCTCGCGCCGCTCGGTGCGGCGTGTGCGGCTGATATCAATGAGGTTTCGCCTGTTGCATCCGGCTACGACTGGTCCGGACTCTATGCCGGCGTCGACATCGGCTACGCGGCCGGAAAATCCAATCTGTTCATCGCCGGCGGCGGACTGGGCGGGGCCACCGATCTCAATGTCTCCACCGATCCGAACGGATTTATCGGCGGTGTCCATATCGGCGCCAATTACCAGATGGAGAACAGCTTCGTGATCGGCGCCGAGGCCGACATCATGTACAGCAATATAGATGGGCTGACGGCCCTCGACGCCGGCGGCGGCGGCGTCACCACGTTGCTCAAGAGCGAACTCAAATGGTCCGGGTCGGCGCGGCTGCGGGCCGGCTATGCTTTCGATCGGACCTTGCCCTACATCACCGCCGGCGTCGCCGCGGCCAAGTATGAACTGATTGCGGTCAGCGCCGGTGGCCCTGCCGCCGAAGTAACGCTCCACAGCGACAGCCATGTCGGCTGGACCGTTGGCGCCGGCATCGAGCACGCCTTCACCGACAGGTGGATCGCTCGAGCTGAGTATCGCTACTCGGACTTCGGCAGCCAGGACCTCTCGGTGGCCGCCGGCCTGCCCACGGAAACCCATGTCGACCTCCAGACACAGGATATCCGGGTCGGGCTCAGCTACAAGTTCTGATCCGCTGAAGCTGCTGATCTCCCCCTTGAGGGGGGTGAGGAGTGGTCCGCGCAGCGGACGGAAAGCCAATCGCTTGGCTTTCCGAACGACGAACGCCTGGAACGAAAGCGAAGGGCCGGGTCCGGCAGGCCAGAGGGGGCGGTCCGGCTGGGCTCGGCCTGCTGTTGCGGATGACGTTGGCGCTTTACGCGCGGCGACCCCCTCTGTCGTCTCCGTGGCGCTTTGTTCTTGATCTCACGGTTAGTGGCACGCGAATAGGCGTCGAGCGGAGCCGCAGGGTCAGCGCCGGGCGAGGGGGGACGGCACAGACATCGGCGATCCTTGATGCTTGTCCATGAAATCCGCGAAGTCCAGAAGGATGCGGGCCGCGGAGCTCATGAACCGGGCAAGTTCCTTATTGTTTGTCTTGTCGTAGATAGACCCTGCCGAGGAAGGCCGGCTCGCCGGAGCGCCGACCGCCCAATGAGCCTGCCACCAGCACGACAAGCGTCAGCAAGTACGGCAAAGTCATCATGAGATAGACAGGAACGTCGGCGCCTATGGCTTGTAGTCTAGGCACAAGCGCATCCGCGCTTCCGAAAAGAAGCGCACCCCAGAGAGCTCGAGCCGCGTTCCAGCGCGAAAAGATGACGAGCGCAACGGCAATCCAGCCGCGCGACGCGACCATTCCCTCCACCCAGACATGACTTGTGGCGACTGAGAGATAGGCTCCGGCGAGACCACAAAACAGCCCGGACGCCAGGACAGCCCCGAACTGAACCAGTTGCACGTCGATACCCGCGACATCCGCGGCGGCCGGGTTTTCCCCGACGGACCTCAACCTGAGGCCATGTCGGCTTTTGGAAAGCCACCACCAGAGCGCGCCGACCAGGGTCGGCAGCGCCAGCGTAACCGGGTCCTGCACCGCGAAAATGCGGCCGAATGCCGAACCGCGGTCTATCCCGAAGAGGTCGCCAAGTGTGGAAATGCCAGAAAAGGTCTTCTGCACGTAGGGTCGCCCCACGACCCCGGTGATGCCCAGTCCGATTGCGACGACGGCTAGGCCGGCGAGCGTATGATTGGCGCGCAAGGCGACTGTCGATATTCCAAACAGCAGAGCGAGAGCCATCGCGGCCGCTGAGCCGGCGGCAAGACCAACCCAAGGATCGGCTCCGGAAAGCACCGTCATCGCGCCGGTCATGGCACTGATCGCCATGAGCCCTTCCGCTCCAAGATTGAGAACGCCGGCTCTTTCGCAGATAATGAGGCCGAGGCTCGCCAGCAGCAACGGTGCCGCATAGCTCGGAATGATGGCAATCCAGCCGATCAGAAAATCCATGCAACTGTCCCTTCCTAGTTCTTGGGCCGTTTGAGCGAATAGGAGCTGAAGAACTGCGCCATCAAAATCGACATCAGTACCGCGCCTTGCATCAGCACGATCATCGCTTCGGAGATCGAGTAGAAAACCTTCAGGACATTCCCGGCGGTGAACACCGCGCCGAGCGCGAAAGAGATCACGACCACCCACAATGGCTTCGCGCGGGCCAGGTAGGCGATCACGATCGCGCTGAAGAGATAGCCGTTGCCGACGGACTGGTTGAGGCGGTGCTCCGTCCCCGCCACGATCATCATGCCGGCAACGCCTGAGAGAGCGCCGGAGAGCAGCACGAGCCCCACGGCTATGCTGAGCACCGGCAGGCCCGTGGCGAGCGCGGCCTTGGCGTTGAAACCTACAGCATCCGCGTAGAAGCCGACCCGGCTGTGTTCCATGACGAACCAGATGGACAACGCGATAACGGCGACCAGGAAGATTCCGGCATGCAACTGCCCCCATCCCAGAACGAGAAACCAGCTCGCCTCGGGAAAGGTGGCGGTCACGGGAAAGCTGTTGAAAGGGTCTCTCCAGACCCCGAACAGAAGATGCTGCACGAGCAGAAACGCGACGCTTCCCAGCAGCAGGGTCGAAATAACCTCGTTAACGCCCCACTTGAGTTTCAGAAAAAGCGGAATCGCAATCCAGGCGGCTCCCGCAAGCGCCGCCAGAACGAACATCGTCGGCAACCTCAGCACTTCAGGCCCGCTGCCGTTCAGCGCCACCCAGGTTGACGCGATCGCGCCGAGCCATAGCTGGCCCTCCACGCCGATGTTCCAAAACCGCACGCGCATGGCAACGCCGGAGGCGAGGCCGACTAGCACCAACGGTAAAGCGGCCGTCGCCGTCTGGGAGAGGCCGTCCGAGGTCAGAAAAGTTGCAATCAGGAATTCATCCACAAGAGCGCTTGCCGGCACGCCCGCATGCACGAGCAGCACCGCCGAAACCGTCAGCCCGACCAACAGTCCGCCAACATAACTGAGACTGGTCAACAAGAAGCCGGGATTTTGCCTGCGAACAAGGAAAGCTGTGTCAAGCATGGCCTGCTAAAAGGCCTCCTATCCATTCAGGCGTGACGTCGCCGGTCTGACGGCAGCCGGCGATCCTTCCTCTGTTCATGACGGCCACCCGATGGGACAGGGACATGACCTCCTGGAGATCCTCGCTGATCAGAAGGCAAGCCGCGCCGGCTTCCACAGCTCCGCGGATCGCCGATCGGACGAACTCGGCCGCTTTCATGTCCAGCCCGCGAGAAGGGGAATGCGCTATGAGAACCTTCAGGCCGTGATCGAGCTCCCGCGCGAGCAACACTTTCTGCGCGTTTCCTCCCGAGAGCAAAGAGGCCGGCCGTTCCGGCGTCGCGCCGCGGATATCGAACGCATCGATGGCCTCGGCGGCCTTCTCGCGCATCGCCCGCCGGCTCAGGAGAAACGGGCCGCCGAAGCTACCGCTGGCGACGGTCGTGAGCGCGAGATTGTCGGCAATGGAAAGCTCCCGGATCAACCCGCTGTCAAAGCGGTCGGAGGGGATGACGCGCAAGCCGGCCTCGCGGCGCTGGTCTGGCTTGGCGGTGGATATGTCCTGGCCATCCAGTACGATCGCGCCGGCGCCGGCACGGTCGAGTCCGAGAAGGCAGGCAACGAGTTCCTCCTGCCCGTTCCCGCCGACGCCGCGATGCCAAGGATTTCGCCTACATGCAGCTCGAACCCGAGATCGTTCAGGCTTTGCCCGTGAGCGGTCGCCCGTGCGGAAAGCCTTTCCACGCTCAGACACACATCACCCGGCCGAGATAACGGCCTGCCCGCAACCGTCAAGGCATCGCCGACCATCAACCGCGCCACCTCCGCTTCGGTGACGTTCGCAACCCGCGCACCCTCAAGTACGGTCTCGCCGTGCCGCATGATCGTTACCCGGTCGCAGAAAGCGGCAACCTCCCGGAACTTGTGCGTGATCAGAACCACGGCGTGACCTTGCCTCGACAATCGTTGGGCAAAAGAGAGGAGCGTGCGCGCTTCCTCGTCGGTCAGCACCGCCGTCGGTTCGTCCATGACCAGAATTCGGGCGCCCAGAAGCATGACCTTGATGATCTCGGCGCGCTGGCGTTCGGCGATCGAAAGATTCGCTACCAGCTTGTGCGGATCGACGGGCAGGCCGATCTCGCTCGATTTGGCGGAAACGATCGCCGCCGCATCGGTCAGCGTTTTCACAGCAGCCTTGCGGCCGAAGCCGAGGAGAACATTTTCGGCAACCGTAAAACTCTCGACCAGCCGGAAATGCTGATGGACCATGCCGAGACCGGCGGCGGCGGCTTCCAGCGGGCTGCGCAAACTGATCGCTTCGCCGTCGATCGATTGGTCGCCCCCGTCTGCTACATAGACGCCGGCCGCCACGTTCATCAAAGTGGACTTGCCTGCACCGTTCTCACCGACAATGGCATGCACCTCCCCCCATTCGAGACAGAAGGACGCATCGCGGAGCGCGGCTTTGCCGTCAAACGACTTGCCTATGCCGCGCATCAACAGAGCCGCCGGCGTGCCCAGCGGTCGTCGCATGTCGCCCGCTTGCTGAAGCGCCGTCGTCATTACTTCGCCGGCATGGTGCCGATGACACCGTCGACGAAATAGTCCATCGACCAGAGCGCCGCATCGTCGACCTTCCCGCCGACATCGACAACGATGGTGCCGTCTTGCTTTTTCAGAGGGCCCTGGAATGGATCAAGCTTGCCGGCGATGATCTCCTGCTTTGCTGCCTCGACCTTTGCCTTGGTCTCCTCGGAAACCGAGGGGCCAAAAGGAGCAAGATCGACCACGCCGGTTTCAAGGCCTTCGAAAGCGCCGTATTCCTCGGGTTTCCAGTTGCCGTCGATGATCTCCTTGATCGTCGGCACAAGATATTTCTCCCAGCGGAAGATGACGGAGGTCTGGATCGTCCGCGGCGCGGCATGCGACATGTCGAGCTGAAAGCCTATCGAAGGAACGCCTGCCTTTTCGGCGGCGTCGAGTGCCGAGGTCGCGCTCAGATTCGTGGCGAGCACGTCGGCCTTCTGGTCGAGAATGGCCTGGGCGATCTGCCCTTCCTTCACCGGGTCCCACCAGGAGTTGGCGAAGACCGCGACCGTTTCGATCGTAGGATCGACCGAACGGGCCCCGAGTGCAAAACTGTTGATATCCCAGTTCACCACGCCGACCGGAAAGCCGGCGAGGATGCCGATCTTCTTTGTCTTCGTCGCCTGTCCTGCCGCGATGCCTGCAAGGTACCAACCCTGGTAAGTGCGGGCATAGAAGCTTTCCATGTTGGCCCCATTCTCCGTGCCCGAAGCACTGAGAAACGCCACATTCGGATAGGCTTTGGCCGCTTCGGCCATTGGGGCGCTGTAGCCATAGGTGGTGCCGATTATGATGTTGAAGCCGCGCTTGACGTAGAGATCGATCGCCGCGCGCAGCTTAGTGGCCTCTTCCGGTATGTTCTCCGTCACCGAGACGGGCACCTGTAGCTGTTCCTCCAAGGCCTTGCGGCCGGCCTCGAGGGCTTCGTTCCATCCGCCGTCTTGCGCTGAACTTGCGTAGATGAACGCGACCTTGGGCGCCCCTTCCAGAGTAAAGGCATAAGCGCCGGACGTAGCACAGAATACGAAAACCGTGGCCGCCGCCGCGAACAGGCGAACTGAGTCGGACGGCTTCGTGTTGCGCTCTTTCATTTCGTGGTTCCCCTTGTTTTTCTTTGATTTTCTCAGCCGGAAGCACGCCGCGCCCATGCAGCTTCCCTGCACGGTGACGATTGCCGCCGGAGCGTCTTTTTTGATTTGGCAAAAGCGAATTGGCTCTTGTGCAGTGCATAACAGCCGATTACGTTCGTTCATGCAACAAAAATAATCATGCTCATTTTTTGGGCACTTTGTGCAGAAATGTGAACGATCAAATGAACACCGATGCTCTGGCATCATTTGTAAAAATCGCGGAACTGCGGTCATTGTCCGCCGCGGCGAAGTTGTACGGCCTGCCCAAATCCACGCTCAGTCTCCGGCTCAAGCAGCTTGAAGACGATCTGAAGGTCGCTCTGTTCGAGCGCTCCGGCCGTGTCCTGTTGCTCACGGAAGCAGGGCAAACCCTGCTCGGGCACGCGCGGCAGATCCTGCAAAGCTGCGATACGGCGCGGGCCGCCGTGACGGAACTGAGCGACGACGTGACGGGAACCTTGCGGATCGGCGCCACGGGGGAGTTCGGCACGGCCTACTACACGCAGATGCTCATGGCGTTCAGAAAGCTTTACCCCAAGGTGGAAATCGAACTCACCTTCTTTTCGCCGCACGTTCTCTACGCGCCAGAGAGCCTCGATATGCTCGACGCCGTGATTTCATGGGACGAAGGTATCGAAGTCGGCGAAACGCTCTCCACCGCAAAATTCGCACTCTTTGCCAGCAAGAGTTATGTCGAGCGTGCCGGGATGCCACGAAAACCCGCCGATTTGGCGGAACACCAGGGCATTGTCTATCGCACCTCGGCGGGCCTGCAGCACTGGCGGCTACAGAAAGGTACCGCGCAGGAAAGTATCTTGCCGCGCAGCAACCTGATCGCCAACGAATACTGGACTATCAAGTACTTCGCCGTTGCGGGCGAGGGCATTGCCTATCTACCGCACTTCTTCACCACGATCGAGTGTGAACGCGGCCACCTCATTCCGTTGCTCGACACATGGGAGTCCGCGGAAAAGCGGGTCAGCATCCGCATATCGCGCCCGCACGCCCCATCGCGTAAGATGACCGCGTTCATGGATGTTTGCGGCCGCTACTTCTCGCCCGGCTTCGTTTTCACGGGGCCGCGGTACTACGTCGAAACAATCTTCGATGCAAGCCAGCAAGAAAAGGGAACAGAAAAATGAAGGTCCTTGAAACCGGTAATGGCGCGCGTGCAATGAAAGGGGGAGGGCTCGACCCGCAGCGTGTCAGCTTCGACAAGATCCCGATCATCGATCTCGAGCCCATGTTCGCAGGCAACGAGGCGGTCAGGCGAAAGCTCGCCCAGGAACTACGCAAGGCCTGCACGGAAGTCGGCTTCCTCTATATCAAGAACCATCACGTTCCGAAGGATGTCATCGATGCCACGTTTGGGGTGGCGGAGGTGTATTTCGCCGAATCCGACGACGTGAAGATGGAGAATCACGTTTCCAATTCAAAGAATAATCGCGGTTATGCGGCAATATTGGAAGAGAATACGGATCCGACCGCGCGCGGAGACCTGCACGAATCGTATGATATTGCGCTGGATGTGCCAGCCGACGATCCGGACGTGAAGGCCGGCAAAGTACTCTACGGTCCCAACCAGTGGCCAGCGGGCAGGCCGGAATTCCGAACGGCACTGGAAGCCTACCATGCCGAGATGCTGACGCTGAGTGGCCACCTGCTCCATGCCTTTGCTCTGGCTCTTGGGTTGGAGGAGACATATTTCGACCTGCTGGTCGGCAAGCCGCTCGCAACTTTGCGGGTGCTCCACTATCCACCGCAGTTTGGCGAGATCGATGACCGCCAGATCGGCATTGGGGCGCATTCGGACTATGAGTGCTTCACGATCCTGGCCCAGAAGGATGGTATTTCAGCCTTGCAGGTACTGAATGCAACTGGCGAGTGGATTGCGGCCGATCCCGTCCCCGGCTGCTTCGTCGTCAATGTGGGAGATCAGATGGCGCGTTGGACCAATGACCTTTTCGCCTCGACCGTCCACCGCGCGGTGAACCGTTCCGGCAAAGAACGCTATTCGATCCCGTTCTTCTTCGGTCCAAACTATGATGCCGTGATCGAGGTGCTTCCCAGTTGCATTGATGAGGATCATCCTGCGAAGTACCCTCCGATCACGTCGGGCGAATACGTCAACGGCCGCTTCAAGGCGACATTTGCGCACTATGCCGCGCAAAGCGAGGCCGGCGCCGAAACCGCGGCTTAAGCGGATAATCCTGTCATGCGCGGCCGCTCCTGTGGCCGCGCATCGCATACCCGCCGTCCGTTGACCGAGATCAATATGATAGCACCCTCGATGGGTAGCGTCGGGTTAACTGGTTAGCCATGGCGTCACCAGAAGAACCCATTTCGGTTTGACGGTGGATGTGGCTAATTTTTCGGCTTTGAGGGCTTGGTGGAGCGCGGTCTTGCCGATTTGGGCTTTGAGCAGCAACGGAGCAGAAAACCTGCATAAGGAAGTCACGGCTCGTCGTCCGGGTCAGCGGTTTTCGGATCGCGTGGCGGGCCTCGGTTTCGGCTATGGTCGCGGCAAGGCACAGCCAGTCGGCGATGCTGAGGGGGGTAATGTTTTCAGGGGGCATTTTGCCGGTGCCAAAATGGATGTCGCTCATGGTCTTACCCCTTGATGGTTGCGCGAGTGCTGAAGGTGAAAGTGTGGAGGGAGCACCACCGCCCGAAGCTGCGGCCTGGCCTCCCCACAAGGGGACCCTCAAGGGGGAGATCGGCCACCGCCCTTAAATCAGCTTCTCCAGCGTGATCGGCAGATCCCTGATCCTCTTTCCCGTCGCATGGAACACCGCGTTGGCAATCGCCGGCGCCACGCCGACAATGGCCAGTTCGCCAACGCCCTTGCCGCCGAGCACCGAGGAATGCAGGTCGGGGATGCCGACCGAGATCACCTCGATGTCGGGGATGTCGGCATTGGTCGGCACGAGGTAGTCGGCGAGGTTGTCATTGACGATGCGGCCGTGGCGGCGGTCGACGATGCCTTCTTCCAATAGCGCCTGGCCGATGCCCATGATGATGCCGCCCTTCCATTGGCTTTCGGCAAGTTTCGGGTTGTAGAGCCGGCCCGAATCCAGCGCCGACACCACGCGCGATACACGCACCGTGCCAAAGTCCTCGTCGACGCGCACCTCGATGAAATGCGCGCACCAGGAGTGGCGGGAATAGTCGCCCTCGGTGTGCGGCACCGACATGGCGATGGTGGTGTAGTTCTTGTAGCGATCCTCTGGCGTCGAATTGGCCGGCATGGTGTCGCCGGTGGCTTCGATGTGGTCGCGGCCGACGCTCTTGAGCAGTTCGGCGACGGAGACATCGGGGCCGTCGCCGCGCGGCGAAGCGATACGGCCATTGGCGACGACCAGCGTGTTGGCCTGCAGCGCGTGGAAGGGCGAGCGTGGATCGCTGATGGCGAGGCCCACCAACTGGTCGAGGGCCGAGGTTGCCGCTTTGTAGACCGCACCCGTCATCACGCCGGCCAGCCGCGAACCGCCGGTGACGCCGGCGCGCGGAAAGCGGGAGTCACCGAGCTTCACCACCACGTCGTCAGCTCGTACGCCGAGCGTTTCGGCGGCGGTCTGCGCCAGGATGGTGTAGGTGCCCTGGCCCATGTCAATCGAGGAGCTTTCGACCTCGACCGAACCATCGGCCAGGATGCGCACGAGCGCCTCGCCATAGGCGCGTCGCACCGGATAGGTGCCGGCGGCGACGCCCCAGCCGATCAACTGGTTGCCGTCGCGCATCGAGCGCGGTTCGGGTGTGCGCCTGGACCAGCCGAAGCGTTCGGCGCCTGCAGCAAAAGCCTCGCGCAACTGCCTGGTCGACCAAGCTTTTTTGGCATCTGGATCCTGCTCGGCATAGTTTCGGAGCCGGATCTCCAGCGGATCGATGCCGACCTCGTAGGCAAGCTCGTCGATGGCGCTTTCGATGCCGAAGGCTGAGGGGTTTTCGCCCGGCGCGCGCATGGCGCCCGGCGCCACCGAATTGACCCGTACGACATTCTGCTTCGAGGAGAAATTCGGCGTTGTGTACATGATCGAGGTGACCGATCCGAGCGGCTCGACCCACATGCCGTCGATGGATGTTTCATTGACGCCGCGATGCACGATCGACTGGATCTTTCCCTGCACGTCGGCGCCGATCGTCACCGTCTGGCGCGTCGCCGCGCGGCCGCCATAGCCGGTAAAAGTCTGCGGCCGGGTCATCACCAGCCGCACCGGCCGGCCGAGCATTTTGGCCGCACAGGCGGCCACCGCGCCATGGCTGAGCGCCAGCGCCTTGGAGCCGAAGCCGCCGCCAATATAGGGCGACACCAGCCGCACGTTCTCGAACGGCACACCGAACCATTCGGCATAGGTGCGCGCCATGCCGTCCAGCCATTGGCTCGGCTCCCACACGGTGAGGTGGTCGCCCTCCCAGCGGGCGATCAGGCCATGCGGCTCCATCGGCGCCTGGTACTCGCGCGGCGTGTTGTAGGCGGCGCAGATGCGGACCGGCGCCGAGGCAAACGCACCTTGCGCGTCGCCCCACTCCTTGGTCATGGCATCGATCGCGATGCCATCGCCGGCCTTGCCGTCGCTGAGGTCGACGATGGCAGGCGTTTCCTCATAGCTGACCTTGACCAGTGCTGCCGCCGCGACCGCCCGCTCGAAGGTCTCGGCGACCACGGCGCCGACATGCTGACCCGAAAAGGTGATGTCGCGCGCGAGTGGGCAATACGGCTTGTCGGGCGGCGGCGTGCCGAACCAGTCCGCCGCGGTTTTCAGGCTGATGATGGTGTCCGGCGTCAGCACCTGCAGCACGCCGGGCGCAGCCTCGGCGGCAGTGGTGTCGATCGCGCGCACCTTGCCCGATGCAATCGTGCTCTCGACCAGGACGGCGTAGGCGAGGCCTTCGAGCTGCTGCTCGACGGCGTATTTCGCCGCACCGGTGATCTTGGCCGGGCCGTCGATGCGCGACAGCCGGCCGCCGACGGCTTCGGCAAAAGCGCCGTCGGACGCATCCCCATGCCTGATGTTGTGAACGGTCATGCCGTCTCTCCCAATTTGCGGATGGCGCGGGCGACGACGCGCGGCGCCAGTTCGACCTTGTAGTGGTTGGCGCCATGGTCGACAGAGCCTTCGACGGCGAGCAGGCTGGCGGCGCGCACAGTGTCCGGCTCCAGCACCTTGCCCTTCAGCGCGTTTTCCACGGCCCGCGCACGCCACGGCTTGGTCGCGACGCCGCCAAGCGCGACGCGCAAATCGCGGATCGTTCGGCCGTCGGGTTCGAACTCTATGCCGACAGCGGCACTTGCCGTCGCGAATTCATAGGACTGCCGGTCGCGGATCTTGAGATAAGTCGAACGCCGGGCAGAGGCCGAGCCGGGGATCTCGATCGCGGTGATCATCTCGCCCGGTTCGATCGCGTGCTCCCTGTCCGGCGTGGTGCCGGGCAGCAGGAAAAAGTCGTCGACCGGGATGTGGCGCTCGCCCAGATGCACGATCGCATCGAAGGCGACCAGCGCCACGGCGAGGTCGCCCGGATACATGGCGATGCACGCGTCGCTGATGCCAAGCACCGCATGGCCACGGGTAACGCCGCCGATCGCCGAACAGCCAGAGCCGGGCTCACGCTTGTTGCAGGCTGGGAAATTCGCAGGATCGCGGAAATAAGGGCAGCGCGTGCGCTGCATCAGATTGCCGCCGATAGTCGCCATGTTGCGGATCTGCGCGGAAGCCGCCTGCCACAGGGCTTCCGATACCGCAGGAAAGCGGCTTTTGATGTCGGCATGGTCGGCGACATGGCTCATCCTGGCCAGCGCGCCGATGGTGGCGCCGCGTTCGTTCACCTCGATCCTGTCCAACCCTTTGAGATGAGCGATGTCGACCAGCGTCTCGGGCTCGGCGACGCCGCATTTGGCGAGGTCGATCAGCGTGGTGCCGCCGGCCAAGAGCATGGCGCCGGGCAGGGCGGCCGCCTGGCGTGCCGCATCGAGCGAATTGGCGCGCACATACGAAAAATCCCTCATGATGCGGCCTCCAATGCTGCCTGGCGGACAGCGGCGACGATGTGCGGATAGGCGCCGCAGCGGCAGAGGTTGCCGGCCATATACTCGCGGATTTCTTCGTCGGAGCCGGCATGGCCTTCGCGGATGCAGGCGACCGCCGACATGATCTGGCCCGGCGTACAATAGCCGCACTGGAAGGCGTCCTGTTCGAGGAAGGCAGCCTGCACGGGATGCATTTCGCCCTCCCGTGCAAGCCCCTCTATGGTGGTGACGGTGCGGCCCTCGACTTGTGCGGCCAGCGTCAGGCAGGCCAGCACGCGCTCGCCGTCGATATGCACGGTGCAGGCGCCGCACTGGCCGTGGTCGCAGCCCTTCTTGGTTCCGGTCAGGCCGAGGCGATCGCGCAAGGCATCGAGCAGCGTGACGCGCGGCTCGAGTTGCAGATCGTGATCACGGCCGTTGATGTCGAGATGAACTGGGATCGTTGTTTTGGTCATGGGCGTCGGGCTCCAGTTGCTTGACGCGAAGTCGTTGATTTCATCTTTGGCAGCCGGCGGGGACTTGGCGCCGGCTGTGCGGCCCTTCGCTGCCGCTCCCCGCCTTCGGGCGTTCAGCCCCTTAAAAAGGTCCACTGGACTTTTTGGTGCGCCCGAAGGCGGACCGGGCCTTCACCATTCGTCGTTCGGGAAGCCAAGCAATTGGCTTCCCATCCGCTAGGTGGACCACTCCTCACCCCAGCAGGTCCTCGATGCGGACCGGAAAGCGCCGCGGCCGCACGCCGGTCGCATGCCAGACCGCATTGGCGACGGCGCCGGCCGTGCCGGTGATGCCGATTTCGCCGACGCCCTTGATGCCGAGCGCGTTGACGTGAGGGTCGTCCTCGTGGACCAGCAACGCCTCGACCGATGGAACGTCGGCATTCACCGGGACATGATATTCGGCGAGGTTGGCATTCTGGATCCGGCCAGAGCGCCGGTCGGTGATGGCTTCCTCATGCAGCGCGAACGAGACGCCCCAGATCATGCCGCCATAATACTGGCTGCGCACCAGCCTGGGATTGATGACCCGTCCGGCGGCGAACGCGCCGACCAGCCTTGTGACACGGATCTGGCCAAAATCCGGATCGACCTTCACCTCGGCAAACACGGCACCGTGCGCGTGCTTGGCATAGGCCTCCTGAGACGCCGGGTCGGGAGCGCCCTTGCCGTGGCCCTCGATCTCGGTGAGGCCCGCGCGCGTGAGGATCTCGGCGTAGCTTTCACCGCGGCTTTCATCGTCGCGCCGATAGAGGCGGCCGCCGCGCGCCAGCACGCCTTCATTGCCGGCGCCGTAGAGCGGCGAGCCCTCGTCGCCGGTGGCGAGATCGGCGAGCCTGGCGATGACGGCGGCGCCCGCATTGTGGATCGCCATGCCGGCCGTCGCTGTGTGGCCGGAGCCGCCGGCAATGCCTGCATTGGGCAGATCGGAGGTGCCGGCCCTGAAATCGACCTGGTCGATATCCAGTCCCAGTCCGTCGGCGGCGATCTGGGCGAAGGCGGTCCAGGCGCCTTGCCCCATGTCCTGAGCGCCGGTCTCCATTACGCCGCTGCCATCGGCTCTCAGCACCGCCCGCGCTTCGGCCTGGAACATGATCGCCGGGAAGGTCGCCGTGCCCATCCCCCAGCCGGTCAGGAAACCGTCGGCGTCGCGCATCAGCCGAGGCTGAATGGGGCGGCTCGCCCAGCCGAACGTCTCGGCCGCTTGCCTGTAGCATTCGCGCAGCGCCTTGGAGGAAAACGGCTTGCCGGTCATCGGCTCGACCTCGGCATAGTTCCGCAGCCGGAATTCCAGCGGGTCCATGCCGCAGGCGTAGGCTGCCTCATCGATAGCGCTCTCCAGCGCGATCGAGCCGGTGGCTTCGCCGGGCGCCCGCATGAACAGCGGCGTACCGGTATCGAGCCGCACCGCATCGTGCGAGGTGGCGATGGCCGGGCTGGCATAGAGTGTGTGCGAGGCATCCGCCGCCGGTTCGAAGAAATCGTCGAACGTGCTCGACGCGGTCTTGGCGTGATGGTCGAGTGCCGTCAGCCGCCCTTCGCCATCCATGCCCATGCGCAGCGTCTGGCGCGTCGGCGCACGGTGGCCGACCGGCCCGTACATCTGCTCACGCCGCAGCACCAGCTTGACCGGACGGCCGACGAGACGCGCCGCCAGGATGCCGAGCACCTGCGGCCCGGAGATCATGCCTTTCGAACCGAAGCCGCCACCCAGGAACGGGCTGCGGATGTGGATGTTCTCCGGCGCGATGCCGAACAGGCCGGCGATGCGGCCCTGCGCCATGGCAAGGCCCTGGCTCGGTGTGTCGATCGACAGTGTGTCGCCTTCCCAGGCGACGACGATCGCATGCGGCTCCATGGCGTTGTGGTACTGGGCCGGCGTCTCGTAGGTGGCTTCGATCCGCGTCTTTGCCGATTTGAGGCCGGCCTCGACATCGCCCTTGTGCTGCACGGCCGGACCGCCGACGCCGACAGCACGCGGCACGATACTTTCGGCGCCGTCGAGGCCAACGCGCGCCGGCATCACTTCATAGCGCGGCGACAGCAGCGCCGCCCCCTCGGTCGCCGCCTCCAGCGTCTCGGCGATCACCACGGCGATGCTCTGATTGGGGTAGCGGACCTGGTCGTTCTGCAAGAGGTCGAGCCGGAACATGAAGGGATGGTCCTTGGCGTCCGGATCGGCGGCGAGCGCTGGCCGGTTCTTGGGCGTCATCACCTCGACCACGCCCTTGTGTGCCTTGGCCGCCTCGACATCCAGCGCAGCGACGCGGCCGCGCGCGATGCTAGAGACAGCGAGCACGGCGTAGAGCATGCCGGGCGGATGGTTGTCGGCGGCATAGCGCGCGGCTCCGGTGACTTTCAGAAAGCCGTCGCGGCGGGTCAGCGGCTGGCCGATGCTGGAGCCTTGCCGGGCATGGGCGGGTTGCTGGTTGAGGCTGAGTTCAAGCGTCATGGCGCGCTCCAGGAATGTTCGAGAACGGGGAGGCAGGAAGGGCCGGCAGACGCTCGGGCGTTCCCGAAAGCGCAGAGATCAGCGCCCTGATCACGATGCGGCGGGCAAGCTCGATCTTGAAGGCATTGTCGCCGGAAGGGCTGGCATCGGCCAAGGCAGCGTCCGCGGCGCTGGCGAAGGTCGCCTCGCTGGCGTCCGCGCCAAGCAGGACGGCTTCCGCCGTTCGTGCCCGCCACGGCTTGGCCGCGACGCCGCCCAGCGCCAGCCTTGCGGCGCGGATCTTGCCGCCGTCGACGACGAGCGCTGCCGCGGTCGATACGACGGCAAAGGCATAGGAGGTGCGTTCGCGGACTTTGAGGTAGCGGGCATTGGCGGAGAAGGAGGCAGCCTCCGCCGGCAGGCGCACCGCCACGACCAGGTCGCCGGGCTCCAGCGCATTCTCCCGCTGCGGCGTTTCGCCGGGAAGCGGGTGGAATTCCTCCAGCGAAACATGGCGCCGGCCCTTCTTGCCTTCGATCTCGACCACGGCGTCGAGCGCCACCAGCGGCACGCAGAAATCCGACGGATGGGTGGCGATGCAGGCATCGCTCCAGCCGAGCACGGCGTGCAGGCGGTTTTCGCCGCCCAGCGCGTCGCAGCCGGCGCCTGGCTCGCGCCTGTTGCAGGCGCTGGCGGTGTCGTAGAAATAGCTGCAGCGCGTGCGCTGCAACAGATTGCCGCCGACGGTGGCGGCGTTGCGAAGCTGCGCCGAAGCACCCGACAGCAGCGCCTCGGCCACCGCCGGATAGGATTTGGCGAACGCCGGATCGTAAGCAAGATCGGCATTACGGACCAGCGCGCCGATGCGCAGGCCACCATCGTCCAGCCGTTCGATGCGGTTGAGCTCCGGCAGCCGGGAGATGTCGACGATGCGCTCGGGACTGGTGATGCCGCCTTTCATCAGGTCGAGCAGATTGGTGCCGCCGGCGAGATAGGCCGAGCCCGGCTCGGCTGCCGCGGCGATGGCGTCGGGAATGGTGGCGGGCCTGATGTAATCGAAGTCTCTCATGCCGCGGTCCTCCGGTCGGCTTTGACAAGCTGTTGCTGGGCTTCCAGGACGGCCTCGACGATGCCGCCATAGGCCGCGCAGCGGCATATGTTGCCGCTCAGCCCCTCGCGGATGCGTTCGGGATCGTCGCCGGCCTGTCCCTCGGCGATCAGGCCGAGCGTGCTCATGATCTGGCCGGGTGTGCAGAACCCGCACTGGAAGCCGTCATGGGCGATGAAGGCGGCCTGCACCGGATGCAGTTCCTCGCCGTTGGCGACGCCTTCGATGGTCAAGACCTGGGCGCCGTCATGGCTGACCGCCAGCGCCAGGCATGAGTTGATGCGCTTGCCGTCGACCAGCACCGTGCAGGCGCCGCATTGGCCGCGGTCGCAGCCCTTCTTGGTGCCGGTGAGATCGAGCCGCTCGCGCAGCAGGTCGAGCAGGGTTACGCGTGGATCGACCTCCAGTTGGTGTCGGTGGCCATTGATGGTGAGGGTAATGGGAAGGCTGGTCATGGGCGTCTGGCTCCAGTTGCTTGACGCGGATGGGATTGAACTGGTGCCTTGCCGCAGAAGGGCAAGGTAACCGTTGGGTCAGGTCTTGACGGCGAAAGCGGAGATGGCGGATCTCCCGCGAGGCAGGCGGGCAGGGGAGATGTCGGCTTGCGTGTTCGAAAGACGTGACATACCGGTTCCCCTGATTATATGATAAAGGTGCTCCACTAAAACGGAGGCGCCTCCGTTTATTACGTGGTGGCTGACCCTGCCGGATTCAAGCCCCCTGACACGATGTGGAGAAAAAATTGGCCAGCGAGCCGTCCGCCATTGCTGAACAGAAGGCCGAGGCCGTAGACGCAAAGCCGCTGCGCGCCGATGCGCGGCGCAACCGCGATCGGCTGGTCGAGGTGGCGGTGTCAGTCTTTGCCGAGCGCGGCATCGATGGCTCGCTGGAGGAGATCGCGCGCCGCGCCGGCGTCGGCATCGGCACGCTCTACCGGCATTTCCCGACGCGCGAGCATCTGGTCGAGGTGGTCTATCGTCGTGAGGTGGAGGCGCTGTGCGCGGCCGCCGGCGAGCTTGCCCAAAAACATCCGTCCGATGTCGCGCTGGAACAGTGGATGCAGCGCTTCGTCGACTACATCGCCACCAAGCGCGGCCTGGCGACCAGCCTGCGCATTGTGCTCACCACCAATTCGACGCTGTTTTCCGACACGTTCGGCCGGGTGTCGCAAGCCTTGCGACGCCTGGTCGAGGCGGCGGTGGCCGACGGCACCATTCGCGGCGACGTCGACGCTTCCGACGTGCTGCACGCGCTGGGCGGCATCTATTCAGCGCCCGACACCCCCGAATGGCGCGACCGCTCGCGCCGGCTGGTCAAGCTGTTGATGGACGGGTTGCGGTTCGGGGCTGCAAAGGCACAATGAGGCGACCAGATTCCGGCCGTGCAAAACCAGACCTATCGATGAGTTGAGGGGATACGATGTATGTAGGCCGTTCCTACAAACTGATCGATTTCGCGCTGTGGTCGCGGCGCAGCGTCATCTACATGGTGGTGGTGAGCGGTCTGGCCGTGGCGGCCTACCGTCTTCCAGGCATCGCCGGGTTTTCGGTGCCATGGTCGGTGGTGCTGGTGCTTGGCACCACCGTGTCACTCGTCGCCGGGTTCAAGAATTCGCAGGTGTTCACCCGCAGCAGCGACGCGCTGCAGGCTTTTACGCAAATTACGGCCAGCAGCCGTTTGTGGTCCAATTTCTGCAGGGATTTCCTCGACGCGCCGACGGCCAGACAGCTCATCTATCGCCACATTGCCTGGATGACGGCATTGCGCTTTTCTCTGCGCCGGCCGATGCCATGGGAGTCCATGGCGCGGGCCGCCAATATCGAATACCGGCGGCGCTACCGTATCCATGAGGATGCGAGCTCGCTCGGCGACGAATTGCGTCCGCTGCTCGCCGAACAGGCCGAGGACGTCCTGAAATCGCCCCAGCCGGCGATAGCCCTGCTCGAACTGCAATCTGTCCAGGTCAATGCGCTGTTCAAGGACACAAAGCTCCCTCCTCAGATCTATGGCGAACTGACCAAGCTGATCCGCGACTTCCATGACCAGCAGGCGCGCTGCGATCGCATCAAGAACAATCCCTATCCCCGGCAATACGCCATCGTCAGTTCGATGTTCGTGATGATCTTCTGCACACTGTTGCCGTTCGGGGTCGTTCCCGTCTTTGCCGATATGGGCAAACTGGGTGGCGCGCTCGGGTCGATAGCGATCTGGCTGACGATCCCGTTCAGCACGCTGCTCGGCTGGGCCTACATGTCTCTCGACCAGGTCGGCGAAAGCAGCGCCAACCCGTTCGAGGGCAACGCCAACGACGTTCCGATCTCGCAGATTTGCCGCGACATCGAGATCGAGTTGCGTAGCGGGCTCGGCGAGAGCGACCTTCCCAAGTCCCTGCTGCCGGTCAACGACATCGCGACCTAGGCAGGATCACGACGAAGGCGCGGCCCCGGCGGTCCCCTTCATCGTGCTGCTGGCGGAGAACGCTCAAACGTCAAGGCAGACCTTGCCGAAATGCTTTCGGGATTCGTAATGCGCGAAGGCGGTGGCGATGTCCTGCAGCGGAAAGTGGCGGTCTATGACGGGCTTCAGCCTGTTGGACTCTATCGCGCGGATCATATCCTCCTGGTCGGCTCGGCTGCCGATGGAAATGCCGCTGATGCGGATCTGGTTGGAAAACAGGGCGGGGATAGACACTTCCGCCGCAAAGCCGGTCAGGACGCCGACCAGCGCGATGTGACCGCCCGTGCGGCAGGCGATAATCGACTGCGCCAGCGTGGCGGGTCCGCCGACCTCGATCACGTGATCGACGCCGCGCCCGCCCGTCAGATCCTTGGCCTTGCGGCCCCAGTCCGGGACGGACTTGTAGTTGATGACGGCGTCGGCTCCGAGGCGCTTGAGCCTTTCCAGCTTCTGCTCGTCGGATGAGGTGGCGATGACCCGGGCGCCGGCGGCCTTGGCGAATTGCAGCGCGAACAGCGATACACTGCCCGAACCGAGGACCAGCACTGCGTCGCCCGGCTTCACCTTGCCGCACACAATCAGGCCGCGCCAGGCAGTAACGCCCGTGCAGGTGAGCGACGCCGCCTCGACATGCGTATAGCCTGCCGGTGCCCTGGTGAAAGCGTGCGCCGGCATGCAGACATACTCGCTGGCGAAGCCGTCGAAACTGTCTCCCGGAATATCGCGCCGGGTGCAGGGCGTCATGTCACCGCCCGGCCACCAGGGATAGAAGACGCTGACGACGCTGTCTCCGGGCCTGAGTGCATCGACACCGTCGCCGAGGGCAATCACTTCGCCGGCGCCGTCGGAGAGCGGAACGCGGCCGTCGGCGAGAGGCATCTTGCCTTGCACGGCAAAGTCGTCGCGCATGTTCAACGCGCAGGCCCGGATCCTGACCAGCACCTCGCCCGGCCCTGGCTGGGGCGGATCTTCCTCGACCAGGTCGAGATTGCCCAAGCCGCCCGGCGCTCTCAGCCTGACCAGTCTCATTGTCTTCTCCGATGTGTGGGGTGTCTAGAATTGGAAGGGCCTAGCGGGCCTGCCGGCCGGAGATCACCCGCAGCCAGGGCGCCAGATGAAAGGCGCTCATCAGCAGATACATCGCAGCCATGCCCGTGAGGGGCGAGGCGTCGGTGCCCATGCACTGCATGGCCGCATCGCCGCTGAAGATGCAGGTGAGCAGCGCCATCACGGCGAAGGTCGGTGCCGCGGCAAGGCAAACCCAGTCGGCCAGCCCGGGGGTGGCGGCTTCTGGGATCGTGCCGCCGGCACCTGTGTGGATATCGCTCATCGCCTTGATCCTTGATGATCATGCCAGCCACGACAGGTTCCTCTCTCCAGGGAGTGGGGAGAGGAACCCAGACTGGACAACCGTTACTGCTCACCCTTGTCCCTGAACGCGGCCTCGCCGGCAGCAGACACTTCTTCCCATTTCTTGTCGGCCCCGGCGTCGTAATTGTCGTGCCAGTTCCACCAGGAGTAGAGTGGAGTCTGCGGATAGCCTTCGGGCGAATCCTCCCAGATTTCCTGGCGGCCGAGCGGCGTCGCGTCGAGATAGCTCCAGACGGTGCCCATCGCTTCGTCGCCGCGGCTGTTAATCAAGTAGGTGCGGAAGATGCGATCGCCGTCACGGATGAAGACGTTGTGGCCGTGCCATTCGTCGACACCGAAGTCCTTGTCGAAACTGTCAGTGATTGTGTACCAGGGCATCTGCCAGCCCATCCGCTGCTTCAGCCGCGCAATGTCGGCCTGCGGGGCACGCGAAGCGTAGGCAAGCGTGGTGTTGCGGGCATTGAGATGGGCGAGGTGGCCGACCTGGTCGGCGCCCAGCGAACAGCCGCGGCAGGCGTGATCGGGCCAGCCATGCACGCCGGGCTCGAAGAAGGCGCGATAGACGATCAGCTGGCGGCGGCCTTCGAACAGATCGAGCAGGCTCGCTCTGCCGTTCGGTCCCTCGAACACATAGGCCTTGTCGACTTCCATCCACGGCATGCGCCGGCGCTCGGCGGCCAATGCGTCCTTGGCGCGCAGTGTTGCCTTTTCCTTCACCAGCATCTGTTCGCGGGCGGCTTCCCAGTCCTGCCTCGAAACGATGGGCGGGGTCTTCATTGCGATGTGCTTGGTCATTGGTCGTCTCCTTTGCCAGTCTGTTGTCGCTTGCTGTCAGCCAGAATAGGGCGGTGAAGCGGGAGGGTGGGAGTTACAAGTGTGACGGGATTTGCAGGAGCCGGCCCGTCGCAGCAGGGGTGGCGCATCCTCACGGTGCCTTCGGCCGGGTGGAGAGGAGTGTCGGTTGGCATTGTCGGTTCTCCCTTGGCGTGCCGCGCGTTGCCGATAGTTGCCGATGCGGCTTGCCGGTTGACGGTACGGATTTAAGTTAGGGCGGCGACGCACAAGGGTGGGAGTTACAAGTGTGACGGGATTTGAATGGATTCGCTGATCACCGCGGCTGCGCTGGCACTGGCCGGAGGCGACCCGCTCGGCGCGCTGGATCGCGTCGCCTTGCGCGAAGACCCGCCGGCGCTGGCGCTGCGCGGCATTGCCATGGCGCAGCTCGGTGATCTCGATCGCGCCAAGGCGCTGCTGCGGCGTGCCGCGCGCGGCTTCGGCCCGAAAGAGGCGGTAGCGCGTGCCAGATGCGTCGTTGCCGAGGCCGAGATCGCGCTGGTTTCGCGGGATCTCGGCTGGCCGGCCAAGGCTTTGGATGCGGCGCGGGCGACGCTGGAAAAGCATGGCGACCGGCTGAACGCAGCGCATGCCGGCCACCTCAAGGTGCGGCGCCTGCTATTGATCGGCCGTCTCGACGAGGCCGAAGACGTGCTGGCGGGGCTCGACCCGGCACCGCTTCCGCCGGCCTCGCGCGCCGCCCACGAACTGGCCGTCGCCGGCATCGCGATGCGGCGCCTCAAGACGAAGCCGGCGCGCAGGGCGTTGGAGTGGGCACGCCACGCCGCCCGCCAAGCCGGCATTGCGGGGCTCATCGCTGAAGTCGAACGCGCATTCCTGGCGCTGGACACGCCGGCGGCGCGGCTGATCGCGGCTGGCGAGCAGCGCCCGTTGCTGCTTGAGGACGTCGAGGCGTTGCAGGCGTCGCCGGCGCTGCTGGTCGATAATTTCCGATATGTCGTGCGCCAACAGGAGAAAACGGTCTCGCTGGCCACGCGCCCGGTTCTGTTCGCGCTGGCCCGTACGCTCGCCGAAGCGTGGCCAGGCGATGTGTCGAGGGCAACGCTGATCGCGCAAGCCTTCGGCGGCAGGCACGCCGATGAATCGCATCGGGCGCGGCTGCGGGTCGAGATCGGCCGGCTGCGCACCGAATTGCGGAGCCTGGCCGACATCGGCGCCACCAGCCAGGGCTTCGCGCTGGCGCCGCGCCAGGCACGCGAGGTGCTGGTGCTGGCGCGGCCGATCGAGGAGCGGCACGCGGCGGTGCTGGCTTTCCTTGCCGACGGTGAATCCTGGGCGAGTTCGGCGTTGGCGCTGGCGCTTGGCACCGGGCAGCGCAGCGTGCAGCGGGCGTTGGAGCAGCTTGGCGAGGCCGGCAAGGTGCAGTTTTTCGGTCACGGCCGGGCGCGCCGCTGGATGACGCCTCCACTGGTGGGATTCACGACCACCTTGTTACTCCCGGCCCCGCTGCCGAACGGTTAGGAAGTGACATCGGATCTCAATGAGGACAAGGACATGAAACAGTCAACGGCCGAAATCCTGCGCGAATACGGGCCCTTTGCCGATGTGGAGAGGGTGCATGGGGTGAGCTTTGACGGCAACAATGTCTGGTTTGCCTCGGGCGAGAAGCTGAACGCCTTTGATCCGGAGAGCGGGCAGAACCTGCGCTCGATCGATGTCGCGGCGCATGCCGGCACCGCCTGGGACGGCCAGCATTTCTTCCAGCTTGCCAACGACCTGATACAGAAGATCGACCCTGATACCGGCCAGGTGCTGGCGACCATTCCGGCGCCCGGTGGTGGCGGCGATTCCGGGCTGACCTGGGCCGAAGGAACGCTCTGGGTGGGACAATACCGCGAACGCAAGATCCACCAGGTCGACCCGGAAACCGGTGCGATCCTGCGCACCATCGAATCCAACCGCTTCGTCACCGGGGTGACATGGGTCGAGGGCGAGCTGTGGCACGCCACCTGGGAAGGCGACCAGAGCGACCTGCGCCGCGTCGACCCGAAATCAGGCAAGGTTCTGGAGAAGCTCGACATGCCGGCCGGGATGGGTGTGTCGGGGCTGGAATCCGATGGCGGCGACCGCCTTTATTGCGGCAGCACATCCGCCGGGGTGGTGCGGGCGGTGCGCCGGCCGCGGTGAGGATGCGGCCGACGCCGAAGTCACACTTGCAGGCGCACTTCACACGGCAATTTGTCCGCTGTCGGCTGGCCGTTGCCCCTTGTCGGACCTAGATAGGCTGTGCGCCGGGCGGACGCCCGGCCCAGCTTTGCAAAGGATCCCTCATGCCTGAACAGCCCACCATGCCCGAACAGATTGCATTGAACGACGGCTCCGCCATTCCCCAACTCGGCCTCGGTGTGTGGCAGGTCGACCAGGACATCACCGCCGACGTGGTGGGTTGGGGCATCGAGGCCGGCTATCGCCTGATCGACACCGCCGAAGGCTATCAGAACGAGGAAGGGGTCGGAGAGGCGATCCGCAGTGCCGGCGTGCCGCGGGCTGAGCTGTTCATCACCTCGAAACTGCGCAACGGCGCGCACCAGCGCGATGCGGCCTTGCGCGCCTTCGACGAGACGATGGAGAAGCTAGGCGTCGAACAGATCGACCTGTTCCTGATCCACTGGCCTGTGCCCAGCCAGGACAAATATGTCGAGGCCTGGAAGACGCTGGTCGAACTCAGGCAGGCCGGCCGCATCAAGTCGATCGGCGTTTCGAACTTCAACCAGGACCATCTGGAGCGGATCATCGGCGAGACCGGCGTGACGCCCGTCGTCAACCAGATCGAGCTGCATCCCCAGTTCCAGCAGCGCGGTGTCAGGGACTTTCATGCCAAGCACGACATCCGTATCGAAAGCTGGAGCCCTCTGGGCAGCGGCCGGCTGCTCGGCGATCCGACCATTGCAGGCATCGCCAAAAAACATGGCAAGTCCGTCGCCCAGGCGATCATCTGCTGGCATCTCCAGGAGGGGCTGATCGTCATTCCAAAGTCGATCCGCAGGGATCGCATCGCCGCCAATTTCGATGTCTTCGATTTCGAACTGGATGCGCAGGACCTGCAGACGATCCGCGGCATGGATTCGCCCGAGGGCCGCAACGGACCCAACCCCGCCACAGCCGCGTTCCTGTTCTGAGAGGCAAGTTTTAACGAGCTGGCAACGAAACTGCTAATCTCCCCCACGAGGGGGGAGATTGGCAGCTTTGCGGCTTTCGCCAATTTCTTGCGCCCCTCAAATCCCGGACCCATCCAACTGCTGGGCGTCTTCGCCTTCCCAGGGCGCCGGCATCGACGCGCGGCTGAGGTTGGCGGTGGGCAGCGGCATCCAGCATTTCAGTTCCGGGTCGGCGTATTCGATGACGCGCCCGGGCGAAGAGTCCGACGCGCGCCAGCCTTCCGAGGCGAACTGGTCGGCACGCGACCAATAGGCAAGGTCGACTTCCGCCGGTCCCTGCTCGGACGGACGCACAGTGACCAGGATGCGGCTGCCGTCCTTCGGCGCCGTCGACATGTGGCGCCACCGTTCGGGCTCGTCCATCGCATTCCTCCTCGCACTCGTAGCGTTGGGAGGAGTGTCGCCTCGTGGTCCGAAGGGGTCAACCCAAAGTTTGCGTCAGGCATCGGCTGATGACCCCTCCAGACGGTGCCTGCACAGTTGTGCGCAACACGCCGCGGGCGGTCATGCACGCTCGACGGGCCGTGACCCAGTTGATAAGCCCGTCTGCGAAAGGAGCGCCTGAGTCGAGATGACCGTTGCGATCGAGATGGGACAGACGACCGCAGGCGCCCCGGCGAAGCTGGATCTCGAGGAACTGCTCGCGACGCGCCTTTTGGTGCAGGGCAATTCGGGCTCCGGCAAGTCGCATCTGCTGCGGCGCCTGCTGGAGCAGAGCGCGCCCTGGGTGCAGCAGACCATCATCGATCCCGAGGGCGACTTCGTTTCGCTGGGCGACCGTTACGGCCATCTGGTGATCGATGCCGAGCAGCATACCGAGCGCGGCCTGCAGGCGGCAGGCGAGCGGGCGCGCATGCATCGCGTCTCCACCGTGCTCAATCTCGAAGGGCTCGACGCCGAGAACCAGATGCGGCGTGCCGCCGCCTTCCTCGGCGGGCTGTTCGAGGTCGCCCGTGACCACTGGTACCCGATGCTGGTGGTGGTGGACGAGGCGCAGCTGTTCGCGCCGGCGGTGGCCGGCGAGGTTTCCGACGAGGCGCGAAAGCTCTCGCTCGGCGCGATGACCAATTTGATGTGCCGTGGCCGAAAGCGCGGGCTGGCCGGCATCATCGCCACCCAGCGGCTGGCAAAGCTCGCCAAGAACGTCGCCGCCGAGGCGTCCAACTTCCTCATGGGCCGCACCTTCCTCGATATCGACATGGCGCGTGCCGCCGACCTTCTGGGCATGGAGCGGCGCCAGGCGGAGGCGTTTCGCGATCTGGAACGCGGGCAGTTCATGGCGCTCGGCCCGGCGCTGTCGCGCCGTCCGCTGGGCCTGCGCATCGGCCCGACGGATACGAGCCCGCGCAACGGAACGCCGCGGCTGATGGCGATGCCGGAAGCAGCACTCGAGGATGCACGCGCGATCATCCTGGCGGCGCCGCCGCCCGAAACGGTGCGCACGCCGCGCCGCCCGGCGTCGCCGGACCTGCTCGACCAGCTGATGGCGGCGAAGTCGGCGGCCTTGGAAATCCGCCCCGAACCGGCGGAGCCGCAAGTCAGCGCCGAGGATCTGGCCGAGCGCCGCGAGCGCGTCGACCGTGTGCTGCGCGCCATCCTGGCGCAGCCCGACGCCGGTTTTCGCGTGATCGGCGTGCTCTATCAGGAGTTCGTGGTCCGCTGCCGCATCGAAGGCCTGGCCTCGGTCGTGCCCGACCTGCCGGAGTTCCGCCGCATGCTGACGCGCGCCCGGGCCGGCCTTGGTTCAGAGACGACACAGGACGACGCATGGCGGGACGTTTCCGTCCGCGCGTCGCTGCTGCCCGACGACATGCAGGGCGTATTCATGATGATTGCCCGCGCGGCGAAGGAGGGCTGGCCTTGCCCGAGCGACGCCGCGATCGCCCGCGCCTACGGCTCGCACTCGCTGCGCCGCGCCCGGCGCCTGTTGACCTATATCGAGGAGCAGGGCCTCATCGTCTGCCAGCTCGACGGGACAGGCCGGCGCACCGTGACCCTGGTCGAATTGGCCTGGGCCACCGCACCGGGAGATCCGAATGCCGAGGAGGTGGAGCAGGGGAGCCTGGCGCTGTGAGGCGGCGCGGGTGCTTTGAGCGGATGTGGCCATAGGCTTTTTCAGTCACCGTCATCGCGACAAATTTCGGATGGCAACCGTGAAATCGCCGACGGCGAGATGCGTCATGCAGGCGCTTGCGTTTCGATGGCGCTCACCGGTTCGCCCCGATCACCCACTGTTCCTGATCGACGAGCGTGCCGGTCATCGGCCCGGCAGCATCCGAAAGCAGGAAGACGGCGAGGTTGGCGATATCGCTGGTCGAGAACAGGCGGCCGAAGGGTTGCGAGGCGTTGGCGGCATCGAGCCAGCCCGGCCCGTTGCCCAGCGTGTCGGCTTGCATGACGCGTTCGGCCGGCGTGTCGGTCCAGCCGACATTGATGCCGTTGACGCGGATGCGATCGAAGCGATGGGCGTTGGCGGCGTTTTTGGTCAGCGTGGCCAGCGCGCCCTTGCTTGCGGAATAGACGGCGAGCTCCGGCGAGCCGCAATGGGCGTTGATCGACAGGATGTTGACGATGGCGCCGCGCTCTCCGCGCTTCTTCATGTCGGCGATGGCCGCCTGCATGAGGAAGAACGGCGCCCGCGCGTTGACCGCAAACAGCGAGGCCCAGCCGTCGAGATCGGCATCGAGGAACGAGGCCCGGTCGGTCAGCCCTGCGGCGTTGACCAGCGCATCGATGCGGCCGAAGCGCTCGATGCAGGCTTGCGCCAAAAGGGCAGGGGCTGCCGGGTCGGCGAGGTCGGCGGCGACGAAAACCGTCGGCGTGCCGAGCCGCGAAAGCTCTTCCGCAACGGCATCGCCGCGCGTCTTCTGGCGCCCGGTGACGAGCAGGCCGCCGGCGCCGCAGCGCGCCAGCGTCTCGGCGATGGCGCGGCCAATGCCTTGCGTCGAGCCGGTGACCAGCGCCACCTTGCCGTTGAGTTGGAGCTCCATTCCTCTTCCCCGCCTCGCATCTGATTTCAGGCTAGCGCGGCGCGATCGTTTTACAATACGGAAATTGGAAATCTTGGAGTGGAGGTTGTTGGCTATCGCGCTGCGTGGGGCCGGCGGGAGCCTGCCCCAATGTCGTGATTCCCTACGTAGCGGAGGCCGTCGCAAAGACCCTAGTGGACCGTGATGATGCCCTCGACGGCCCGCCATTCCGAAGGCTGGATGAGCCGGTGATGAGCAACGCGAACCGAATGGAGCGGACCATCGAGTTCGCGCTCCCAATATTGGAGAAAACCCTTGAGTTCGGGAAAGGCCGGAGCGAGATCATAGTCCTGCCAGACATAGAGCTGAAGCAGGCTTGGATGATCGGGCAGGTAATAGTGGATTTCGGCCGTCGTCAGGCCATAACCTTCCATTTGCAGGCGGAATTCGTTGCTGACCGTATCGGCCATGTCTTTCTCCTTCTCCGCTGAGGCATCCAGCCGGCGGGCATTTGTGTTGAACCCGCCCAATGCCGGGCCGGGCCGGTCGGTTCTATCGACCCTCTTCAAACAACGCCGCGAGAAGCTCGCGGGTTCCGAAAATAGCCACGCCATAACAGTGCCTTGGCGCTCTTTCTTGTCGAATATAAAAATTTTTGCGCTGGTCTCTTGAAACCGAAAAACGGCAAAACTAGCTCGATATGCGCCGCGATGCCTGACGAAGGGTCGCGGCGTTCCGCACCGGTCCGATATTGCCGGTTCGGTGCGGAGGAACCTCAAAACCTGTTTGTCCACGAGGAGAACGACATGGCGTTCCGTCCATTGCATGACCGTATTCTGGTCCGCCGCCTTGAAGCCGAGGAGAAGACCTCCGGCGGCATCATCATCCCCGATACCGCAAAGGAAAAACCGCAGGAAGGCGAAGTGCTCGCCGTCGGTCCCGGCGCGCGCGACGACAGCGGCAAGCTTGTCGAACTCGATGTCAAGGTCGGCGACCGCATCCTGTTCGGCAAATGGTCCGGCACCGAGATCAAACTCGACGGCGAGGACCTGCTCATCATGAAGGAGAGCGACGTGATGGGGATCATCGATGAGATCGCCGAAGTGAAGAAGGCCGCCTGACGGCTTCTTGTATCCAACCAGTCAACGAATGCTGCCTAGATAAAGGAGTGATCCAATGGCTGCCAAAGAAGTGAAATTCCATACCGAAGCGCGCGAGAAGATGCTGCGCGGCGTCGACATCCTTGCCAATGCGGTGAAGGTGACGCTCGGTCCCAAGGGGCGCAATGTGGTCATCGACAAGTCGTTCGGCGCGCCGCGCATCACCAAGGACGGCGTCACCGTCGCCAAGGAGATCGAACTGGAGGACAAGTTCGAGAACATGGGCGCCCAGATGGTGCGTGAGGTGGCGTCCAAGACCAACGACCTTGCGGGCGACGGCACGACGACCGCAACGGTGCTTGCACAGGCGATCGTCAGGGAAGGGGCCAAGGCGGTTGCCTCGGGTATGAACCCGATGGATCTGAAGCGCGGCATCGACAAGGCGGTCGATGCGGTGGTCGCCGAACTGAAGACCAATGCCCGCAAGGTCACTCGAAACGACGAGATCGCGCAGGTCGGCACCATCTCCGCCAATGGCGATGCCGAAATCGGCCGCTTCCTCGCTGAGGCGATGGAGAAGGTCGGCAATGAAGGCGTCATCACGGTGGAGGAGGCCAAGACCGCCGAGACCGAACTCGAAGTCGTGGAAGGCATGCAGTTCGATCGCGGCTACCTCTCGCCCTATTTCATCACCAACCAGGACAAGATGCGCGTGGAGCTCGACGAGCCCTATGTGCTGATCCACGAGAAGAAACTCTCCAATCTGCAAGCGATGCTGCCCGTGCTCGAAGCCGTGGTGCAGTCTGGCAAGCCGCTCCTGATCATCGCCGAGGATGTGGAGGGCGAGGCGCTTGCCACGCTGGTCGTCAACAAGCTGCGCGGCGGCCTCAAGGTCGCGGCCGTCAAGGCGCCGGGCTTCGGCGACCGCCGCAAGGCCATGCTGGAGGACATCGCCATTCTCACCGGCGGCACCGCGATCTCGGATGATCTCGGCATCAAACTGGAAAATGTAACGCTGCAGATGCTGGGCCGCGCCAAGAAGGTGGTGATCGAGAAGGAAAACACCACCATCGTCGATGGTGTCGGCCGCAAGGAAGAGATCCAGGGCCGTGTCGCACAGATCAAGGCGCAGATCGAGGAGACCACCTCCGACTATGACCGCGAAAAGCTGCAGGAGCGGCTGGCCAAGCTCGCAGGCGGCGTTGCGGTGATCCGGGTCGGCGGCTCGACCGAGGTCGAGGTCAAGGAGCGCAAGGACCGTGTCGACGACGCACTGCATGCAACCCGCGCGGCCGTCGAGGAGGGCGTGCTGCCCGGCGGCGGCGTCGCCTTGCTGCGGGCGGCCAAGGCGCTCGATGCCGTGCAGACCGACAATGCGGACCAGAGGACAGGTGTCGACATCGTGCGCCGTGCCATCGAAACGCCGGTCCGGCAGATCGCCGAGAATGCCGGCGCCGAAGGCTCGATCATTGTCGGCAAGCTGCGCGAGAAAAGCGAATTCGGCTGGGGCTGGAACGCCCAGACCAATGAATTCGGCGATCTCTTCGGCCAGGGCGTTATCGACCCGGCCAAGGTGGTGCGCACCGCCCTCCAGGACGCGGCATCGGTCGCCGGCCTGCTGGTGACCACGGAGGCGATGGTGGCCGAGAAGCCGAAGAAGGAAGCCGCCGTCCCGGCAATGCCCGCCGGCGCCGGCATGGACTTCTGAAGTCGCGGCCCAATCCGCCCGCTCCCCTGGCGGGGAGCGGGCGTCAGTCGAAGAGAGAGTGGAGGTAAAGATGGATGCAATGGCTGGCCTCGGATCCGTACCGGCTCCTACGCATCAAGCGAAGGAATTCCTGGCCTATGAAACAGAATGCAGGAACGTGCTGAAGCCGCTGCTGGCAGGGCTGCTCGACATGGCTGAAGCCGCCGGCTGGAACCGGCGAACCGCGGCGTCGGCACTGATGTTCCTCGCAGCGCAGCAAGTGTCGGCAACATCCGAGGTATCCGCCGGCAGCGGCTGAACGGAAATCGGCCAGTCCCTTCACCTATCCGCGGCGGGCCGTGCTTCCCGGTGTTCGGCCCGCTGCAGGCTCTGAACAATCGAGAGGAGGTACAAGCCATGAATCGCGGGCAATTCGAGGAACCGGTCACACTTCTGGTCGGAATGGGCTTTCCGAGGATGATCGACAGCGTGATGGAAGCCTATGCACTGCTGCAGGACTGGCCGAGCGCCGGCCGCAACGGCGCCCATGCCATCGCACTCAACGCTTGCAAGGCGGGCATCGTCGGCGAAATCGATCCGGAGACGGTGCGGGCCACGCTGGTCAGCTTCGCGCGCCGCCACGACATACTGGTGCCTGACATGGTTACGCCGCTCGCGACGGCGGCGGGTGGTGCGCTGCGCACCAGCTGAACTACGATGACGGCGCTGCATCAGCGCCTGAACACGCTGTTCTTGCGATAGGCCAGGCGCCCACCGGACACGTTGGAATTCCGTTTCGGGCGGTAGTGTTCTCGTTGGTCAGTCGAGCGAACGCGTCAGCAAGACTGACCTGTTCTGCCCGAATAGCGCCTCTGAGCGCGCCCTTCCGGTTAAAAAAGTATCATCCATTGTCTTGAATCGTGGTGGCGCCTGTTGTCATGAGCCGGTACCGTGGCTCTTGAAATGCAGAGCCGAAACCAATTCGGCCGGTTTAGGGAATTGGGCCGAACGCGGCAAATATCCGTGCCGGCCGGGAGGAAACGGACATGGAACCGGACCTGGAAGTTGTCCAGATACGACGCGGGGAGTCCTTCAAGGCGTGGTCGCATGGCTACCCCTTCCATACGGTGCGCTGGCACTTCCATCCAGAATATGAACTGCATCAGGTAATCTTCACCAACGGCCGCTATTTCGTCGGCGACTTCATCGGCGAGTTCGAGCCGGGCAATCTGGTGCTGACGGGGCCGAACCTGCCGCACAATTGGGTCAGCGACATCCCCAAGGACAGCTCGATCCCGCTGCGCGGCCGCATCATTCAGTTTTCCGAAAGTTTCATCGGCGATGCCATGCATGTGCTGCCGGAGCTGGCGGGGCTTGCGGCTCTGCTCGAGGCGTCGCGGCGCGGCGTGCTGTTTTCCAACCGCACCAGCAAGGCGCTGGCGCCATTGATGGAAGAGATGATGCAGGCGCAGGGCGTGCGCCGCATCGAGCTGTTCATGATGATCGCCGGCCTGCTAAGCCGCGCCCAGGAATTCCAGCTGCTGGCCAGCGCCAGCTATCGGCCCGATCCGTCGGGCTACATGACCGCCGGCATGAACAAGGCGCTCGCCTATATCAGGGAGAACCTGACGCAGCTGTTCGACGAGGCGGATCTCGCCGCCATCGCCGGCCAGTCGACCGGGGCCTTCTCGCGCTCGTTTCGCCGCCACACCGGCATGTCGCTGGTGCAGTACGTCAAGCGGCTGCGCATCAATCTCGCCTGCCAGATCCTGATGAGCGACGAGCAGGCCTCGATCACCGACATCTGCTACGAGGTCGGCTTCAACAACCTGTCCAATTTCAACCGGCAGTTCCTGGCGGAGAAGGGCATGCCGCCCTCGCGCTTCAGGCGCCTGCTGGCCGACAACATCAACGCGGGAAAAGCCGCTTAACGGAGGAGCCAGGGAGGAACCAAGGGAGGATTTTTCTTTTGCATGACGGACGTGAGCCGCGTTGAGCGGTTCGCGATGGGGAACGCTTGTCTCGAATTCCTCCGTCGGCGGAGGACGTCGGCGCGGCTCGAAAGTCCAGCGCCGGACCCTGGTTCCCCTGCAGTTGGGGCGAGGGTGGATGGGTGTCTTCAGACCACCAAAGCAGTCAACGACCTTCTTACAACATATCCAGAAACGGAGAAGACCGAATGACCAAACTTTCAATTTCATTGAAGTCCACTGGCAAGTCCGCCGGCATGGCAGCGCTTGCGCTGTCGCTGCTGGCAGGCACCGCCGCTATCGCCAAGGCAGCCGAAGTCACCGACGCCACCGTCGCCTTCCTGATGCCTGACCAGGCCTCGACCCGTTACGAACAGCATGATTATCCCGGCTTCGCCGCCGAGATGAAGAAGCTATGCCCGGGCTGCAAGGTGCTCTACCAGAACGCCGATGCCGACGCCTCGCGCCAGCAGCAGCAGTTCAACTCGGTGATCTCGCAGGGCGCCAAGGCGATTGTGCTCGACCCCGTCGACTCGACCGCCGCCGCCTCGCTGGTCAAGCTGGCGCAGAGCCAGGGCATCAAGGTCATAGCCTATGACCGGCCAATCCCGACAGCGCCGGCCGACTTCTATGTCTCGTTCAACAATGAAGGCATCGGCAAGGCCATCGCCGATTCGCTGGTCGAGCACCTGAAGGCGCTGAAGGTCGATCCGGCCACCGGCGGCGTTTTACAGATCAACGGTTCGCCGACCGACGCGGCGGCCGGCCTGATCAAGAAGGGCATCCATGCCGGCCTCGACAACAGCGGCTACAAGATCCTGGCCGAATACGACACGCCGGAATGGGCGCCGCCGAAGGCGCAGCAATGGGCCGGCGGCCAGATCACCCGCTTCGGCCCGAAAATCCTCGGCGTGGTTGCCGCCAATGACGGCACCGGTGGCGGCGCCATCGCGGCCTTCAAGGCGGCCGGCGTCGATCCGGTGCCGCCGGTGACCGGCAATGACGCGACGATCGCGGCACTGCAGCTGATCATCGCCGGCGACCAGTACAACACCATCTCCAAGCCGAGCGAGATCGTGGCGGCGGCCGCCGCCAACATCGCCATCAAGCTACTTTCTGGCGAGACGCCTAAGGCCGAGATGACGCTGTACGATACGCCCTCGCAGCTGTTCACGCCGGCTGTTGTGACGCAGGAAAACCTGAAGGCCGAGATCATCGACAAGAAGATCAACACCGCGGCCGAGCTCTGCGTCGATCGTTACGCGGAAGGCTGCAAGAAACTGGGCATCGGGAACTGACCGCGACCCTTGCCCGCTCCGCTGCCTGGCCACCCGCGCGGTGGCCAGGCAGCGCTCATGCGAAATTTTTGAACCGGTTTTGAAAGGCTTCCTGGCATGACCGATACCTCGGACGAACCGGTTCCGGCAGGCGAGCTGGTGCTCAGCCTGCGCGGCGTTTCGAAGAATTTCGGCGCCGTTTCGGCGCTCACCGACATCGATCTCGATGTCCATGCAGGCGAAGTGGTGGCGCTGGTCGGCGACAATGGCGCCGGCAAGTCGACTCTGGTCAAGATACTGGCCGGCGTGCATCAGCCGAGCTCGGGAACCATCAGCTTTCGCGGCAAGCAGGTGACACTTGCAGATCCGAGTGCCGCGCTGACGCTCGGCATCGCCACCGTGTTCCAGGACCTGGCGCTGTGCGAGAATCTCGACATCGTCGCCAACATCTTCCTTGGCCGCGAACTCAGCCCGCTGCGGCTGGACGAGGTGGCGATGGAAGTGCGCGCCTGGACGCTGCTCAACGAGCTTTCGGCGCGCATCCCGAGTGTCCGCGAAGTGGTCGCTTCACTGTCGGGCGGCCAGCGCCAGACGGTGGCGATCGCGCGCTCGCTGCTGCTCGAACCCAAGCTCATCCTGCTCGACGAGCCGACGGCAGCGCTTGGCGTGGCGCAGACGGCGGAAGTGCTCAATTTGATCGAGCGGGTGCGCGACCGCGGCCTCGGCGTCGTCATCATCAGCCACAACATGGAAGACGTGCGCGCCGTCGCCGACCGCATCGTCGTGCTGCGGCTTGGCCGCAACAACGGCATCTTCTCGCCCGATGCCTCGAACCAGGAACTGGTCAGCGCCATCACCGGCGCCTCGAACAATTCGGTGTCGCGGCGCGCCGAGCGCAGGCAGGCCAGGCAAGACCAGACCCAGGAGCCACGCCCATGAGCCGCGAAGCCGAAGCCGCCCCCGTGCCGCCGCAGCTCGACCGCGCCGATGTGCGCGTCAAGCACGAGGCGGGGATTGGCGGCGCCATCCGCCGGTTCTTCGACCGGGTCCGCTCGGGCGATCTCGGCTCGCTGCCAGTGATTGTCGGGCTGGTCATCATCTGGACGGTGTTCGCCAGCATCAACCCGATCTTCCTGTCGAGCAGCAATCTGGTCAATCTGCTGTTCGATTGCTCCACCGTCGGCGTCATCGCGCTCGGCATCGTCTGCGTTTTGATGGTCGGCGAGATCGACCTGTCGGTCGGTTCGATCAGCGGCTTTGCCTCGGCCATGGTCGGCACGCTGTGGGTCAACCAGGGCTGGCCGGTGGCGCTCGCGATTCTGGCCGCTGTTGCCGTCGGCGGCTTCATCGGCGCCCTCTATGCGCTGCTGTTCAACCGGCTCGGCATGCCGAGCTTCGTCTCGACGCTGGCCGGCTTGCTGGCGGTGCTTGGCCTGCAGCTCTACATCCTCGGCTCGACCGGCTCGATCAACCTGCCCTACGGCTCGAACCTGGTGAATTTCGGCCAGTTGCTGATGATGCCCAAACTCGTCTCGTTCGCTCTGGCGGCCGTGCCGGGCATCGTCATGCTGATCACCGGCCTGCGCACCGTCGCGCGCCGCCGCGCCGCGAACCTATCGGCGCCGTCGACCGGCGGGCTCGTCACGCGCGCGGTGGTGATTACGGTCATTCTCGAGCTCATCGTCTTCTATCTCAATCAGGCGCGCGGCATTCCGTGGATGTTCGGCCTGTTCGTCGGCCTGGTCATATCGATGCACTACGCGCTGACGCGGACCAAATGGGGCCGCTCTATGTCGGCGGTCGGCGGCAACCGCGAGGCGGCGCGGCGCGCCGGCATCAATGTGCGGCTGATCTATTCCAGCGCCTTCGTGCTGTGCTCGATGCTGGCGGCTTTCGGCGGCGTGCTGTCGGCGGCCCGCCTTGCCTCGGCCAGCCAGCAGGCCGGCACGGGCGACGTCAACCTCAACGCCATCGCGGCGGCCGTCATAGGCGGCACCAGCCTGTTCGGCGGCAGGGGCAGCGCCTATTCCGCACTGCTCGGCATCATCGTCATCCAGTCGATCGCCAGCGGCCTGACGCTGCTCGATCTGTCCTCGTCGCTTCGGTACATGATCACCGGCGCCGTGCTTGCCATCGCGGTCATCGTCGACTCGCTGGCACGCCGCTCGCGTGTCTCGCATGGCCGGGCCTGAACCCATCAACAGGAAGCAAGACATGAGCCAAGAACTGTCCGGAAAAGTTGCCGCCGTCACCGGTGCCGCGTCAGGCATCGGCCTCGAATGCGCCAGGCATATGCTGGCGGCCGGCGCCACCGTGGTGCTGGTCGACCGCGCCGAGGCGACGCTGAACAAACTGTGCGCCGAACTCGGCCCCAAAGCGATCCCGCTGGTGATCGACCTGATGCAGCCGGCAAGCGTCGCCACCATGATGCCGCAAATCCTGGAGAAGGCCGGCCAGCTCGACATCTTCCATGCCAATGCCGGCGCCTATGTCGGCGGCGAGGTGGCGACCGGCGATCCCGACGTCTGGGATCGCATGCTCAACCTCAACATCAATGCCTGCTTCCGTTCGATCCAGGCGGTGCTGCCGCACATGATCGAACGCAAGACCGGCGACGTCATCGTCACCAGTTCGATCGCCGGTCTGGTCCCGGTGGTCTGGGAACCGATCTACACGGCCTCCAAGCACGCCGTGCAGGCCTTCGTCCACACGGTGCGCCGGCAAGTCGCCAAGCACGGCCTGCGCGTCGGCGCCGTGGCGCCCGGCCCGGTGGTGACGGCACTGGTCGACGACTGGCCGAAGGCCAAGCTCGAAGAGGAACTCGCCGCCGGCGGCCTGATGCAGCCCCGCGAGGTGGCCGAAGCGGTGATGTTCATGCTGACCCGGCCGCGCAATGTGACGATAAGGGATTTGGTGATTTTGCCGCAGAGCAATGATCTCTAGGGGGAGTAGGGGAGTAGGGCAGTAGGGCAGTAGGGCAGTATGATTGCTCTGCCGTTCAATGCCCGGGCCCGAGCCAAGCCACCATCTCCTATTCCCGTACTGCCTTACTGCCCTACTGCCCTACTCCCCTACTCCCCTACTGCCTTAAACCGAAGGTTTCCCCCAATGTCCCACTTCCTCGGCATCGACGTCGGCACCGGCAGCGCGCGGGCCGGGGTGTTCGACCACATGGGAAACCTGCTTGCCTCGGCCAAACGGGACATCGAGGTCTGGCGCGAGGCCGGCGACATTGTCGAGCAGTCGAGCAACGACATCTGGCGGGCGGTTTGCGCGGCCACGCGTGAAGCGGTCGCGCAATCGGGCGTGGCGCCCGAGGCGATCGCCGGCATCGGCTTCGACGCCACCTGTTCGCTGGTGGTGCTGGGCGAGGGCGGCGTACCGTTGGCTGTTGGCCCGTCGAGAAATCCCGAACGCAACATCATCGTCTGGATGGATCATCGCGCGGTCGAGCAGACGCGCCGCATCAATCGCAGTGGCGAGGCGGTGCTGAACTACGTCGGCGGCGTCATCTCGCCGGAGATGGAAACGCCGAAACTCTTGTGGCTGGCCGAAAACCTGCCCGCCACTTTCGACGCCGCCTGGCAGTTCATGGACCTCGCCGATTTCCTCACCTGGCGGGCGACCGGCAGCCTTGCCCGTTCGGTCTGCACGGTGACCTGCAAATGGACCTATCTGGCGCATGAGAGCCGCTGGGACGAGACGTATTTCCGCAAGATCGGCCTCGGCGCGCTGGCCGACGAGGCATTCGCGCGCATCGGCACCGAGATCGTGCCGGCCGGTGCCGCACTCGGCGGCGGATTGACCGCGCAGGCAGCAGCAGACCTTGGTCTCAACCCCGGCACCGCGGTGGCGGCTGGGCTGATCGACGCGCATGCCGGGGGCGTCGGCACGGTCGGCGCGCGCGGCGATTTCGGCAGCGTGCTGTCGCGCATGGCCTATGTCTTCGGCACCTCGGCCTGCACAATGTCGTCGACCGCCGAGCCGGCCTTCGTCGACGGTGTCTGGGGTCCGTATTTCTCGGCCATGGTGCCGGGCCTGTGGCTGAACGAGGGCGGCCAGTCGGCAGCTGGTGCTGCGATTGATCATCTGGTGCGCATGCATCCTGCAGCCGGCGAAGCGACCGCCAAAGCGCAAGCCGAGGGGCTCAGTCTCAGCGCCTGGCTGTCGCTGCAGGCGCAAAGCCGCAATGGAGCCGCGGCCACGCCGGCCCTGGTCGGCGGCATCCATGTCGTGCCGGAGTTCCTCGGCAACCGCGCGCCCTTCGCCGACCCGGACGCGCGCGCGCTGATTGCCGGGCTCAATCTCGACACCAGCCTCGACAGCCTGGTCGGGCTCTATGTCGCCGGGGTCTGCGGGCTGGGCTACGGCGCGCGCCAGATCGTGCGGGCCGAGCATGACAAGGGCATTCCCGTCGACACCATCGTGGTCAGTGGCGGCGCCGGCCAAAGCCCGCTGGTGCGCCAACTGCTGGCGGACACCACAGGCATGGTGGTGGTGGCCTCGACCTCGCCGGAACCGGTGCTGCTCGGCTCGGCGATGCTGGGCGCGGTCGCCGCCGGTGCCTACAAGGATCTGGCGGCGGCGATGGCCGGCATGTCGGAACTCGGCGAGGTCTATCATCCTGACCCTACGTTGGCCGGCTGGCATGCCAAACGCTTCGCGGCGTTCGAATTGCTGCAGCAGGCGGGCAAGGCCATCCGAGGCTGAAGCGCGCGGCTTCTGTCCGGCTTTGTCAGGAGCGTAGCGAACACCGCTTGGCGGTTTAGCTGGAAGCTGGCAGCTTTGTTCTGTCGTGGACCCTCCAGCAGCACGCGACGAGGGGCAAGGCGACAGGACCAGGAGGCCCTAATGGTGGACGAAGCTAAACCGCCGCTACCATTCGCATCGGATGAGGTGCCGTGGACGGAATGGTCCGACGTGCCACGCTTCGGCCTGCGCTACCGGCATTTGTCGCTGGCCGCCCTTGGCGAAAAACACCGTGTCGGCGTGGCAATCGAGGAGCTTCCGGCTGGCAAGCAGTCCTCGCCGGCGCATTACCATATTTTCGAGGAAGAGCATGTCTTCATCCTCGAAGGGGCGCTTACCGCGTATGTCGGCGACGCGGCCTATGCAATGAAGGCCGGCGACTACATCTGCTTTCCCGCCGGTGCCGCGGCGGGGCATTGCCTGATCAATACCAGCGACGCACTGTGCCGCTATGTCATCGTCGGCGAGCGCAACCCGAATGAAGTGGTCGTCTACACCGCCTCCAACAAGGTGCTGGTGCGCGCCCTGGGCCGCCGCGCGATCTTCGATCTCGCAGCCATCCAAACTTACTGGGACGGCGAGAACACCGGCCTTACCGCCGGCGATCCGCTGCCGTCGGATGTGACGGCCGGTGTCACCAAACCCCCAGCCGCGCCGATCCCGCCGATCGCCAGCGATGCTGTCGAATGGAAGGTCGAGGGCGAAGGTCCGCGGTTCGGCGGCCGGTCCAGGCACCTGACTTATGCCGCGCTGGGACGCTCCGACTATCATGTCGGCATGCTGATCGAAGCGCCGGCGCCCGGCATGCGCTTGGCGCCCCGGCACTATCACATGCTGGAAGAGGAGCATGCGCTGATCCTGGAAGGGCAGGTGACGCTGCTGCTTGGCGAGGAGCGCCACGAAATGAAAGCCGGCGACTATGTCTGCTTTCCGGCCGGCCTGGCGGTCGGGCATTCCTTCCTCAACAGCGGCACGGGGCCGTGCCGCTACCTGATGATCGGCGAGAAAAATCCCAACGAGGTCTGCGTCTATCCAGATTCCAACAAGATGGCGGTCGACGCCTTGCGCCGGCGCGACGGCATTTTCGACATGGGAGCGGTGAGGCGGTACTGGGACGGCGAAGAGATGGAGTAGCCCCCGGCTTCACAGCTCCTTCTCCGCCAACTCCCTGAATTCGTCGGGAACCGAGCGCGCCGCCTCCAGTGCCACGGTGCCGTAGCCGACCGCCTGTTTGCCGAAGCGCTCGCGGATCTTGTCGATGGCGCGATCGGCGTCGAAGCGTGCTAGGCCCTTCTTCGTGCCGGGCCGGCGCCTCTCGTCGGCGAGGCCAAGCGGCAGGTCGAGCTGCAACTCGAAGCTTTCCTCAAGATGCGAGACCGAGATCGCCAGCAGCGAGATCATTTTCTCCTGTGGATTGTCGGCAAGCACGCCGCGCACCAGATCGCCGGCGATCTCGGCCAGCATCGCGGTCGCCGAGATCGGCTGGTCAAGCGTGATCGAACGGGTGACGACGCGGAGATCGGCAAAGCGCACGCGTACCGTCACCGTGCGGCCGGGCCTTGCCTTGGCGCGCAGCCGACTGGCGACGCGGTCGGCCAGATGCAGCAGTGTCGGCACGATGACCCGTGCCATAGCCGGCTTCTGGCCAAGCGCCGATTGGGCGCCGGCCGAATGCGCGCGGCGCTTCGTCTCCAGCTTTCGCGGGTCGCGGTTCCAGGACAGGGCGGCGAGCTTTTCGCCGGCGGCGGGACCGAGCAGGCGCGTCAGCGCGCCGCCATGCGTCCTGGCCAGTTGACCGATGGTCTCGACGCCGATCTCGGCCAGCCGCGCCCTGGTCGCCGGGCCGACGCCCCACATCAGTCCGACCGGCAGATCATGCAGGAAGGCGAGTTCGGTGCCGGGTTCGACGACCACCAGCCCGTCGGGTTTGGCGACCTGCGAGGCGATCTTGGCCAGATGCTTGGTGCGCGCCACGCCGATCGAGATCGGCAGGCCGAGTTCGGCCCGCACGCGGCGGCGGATGGTTGTCGCGATCTCCTGCGGCGAGCCGAACAGATGTGTGCAGCCGGCGACGTCGGCAAACGCCTCGTCGATGGAAATGCGCTCGACTACAGGCGTAAAATCGTCGAGCACCTTGATCGCCGCATCGCCCAGCCGCTGGTAATGGCTGAAATTGCCGCCGACGAAGATCAAATGCGGGCAGAGTTCGCGCGCCTTGCGCCCTGGCATACCGCCACGCACGCCGAAGGCGCGCGCCTCATAGGAAGCGGCGAGCACGACGCCGCCGCCCACCGCGATCGGCTTGCCGCGCAGCGACGGATCAAGCAACTGCTCGACAGAGGCGTAGAAAGTGTCGAGATCGGCATGCAGGATGGTGGCTGTCGTTTCCATCGACCGCACATCCGCAGTTGCTGATAGATTGGAACAAATAAAGAACAAAGATGGATCGTTGTCAAGCGAAGGGCGATTGGGTGCGGCAACAGCCATGCCGGTTCGGCTTGAACGCAACCGCCTAGACACTATGCTCCGCTCGCAGCGCCGCTTTCATCTTTTCCAGCGCTGCTTCGCCGCCTGCCGCCAACTGGTCGGTAATCCTGGCCAATCTCTCGTCGGCCTTGCGGTGCTTGCTGCCCCAGGCGCCGAGCGTCGCCAGCACCGGCAATAGGTCGATGCCTGCTTCGGTCAGCCGGTAGACCGTTCTCAAGCCATGCGTCGGGTCGTCGCTTCTGGTGAGGATGCCTTCGTCCTGAAGCGTTTGCAGTCGCTCGGCCAGCGTGCGCGAGGAGATGCCTTCGTCGGATTGCAGGAATTCGCGAAAGTGCTTTTTCCCGGCGAAGACCATGTCGCGGATGATGAGCAGCGTCCAGCGGTCGCCGATGAGTTCGAGCGACAGGTTGATCGGGCAGTCGGATTTTTCGCGCGTCGCCATCTATGGTTCCATTTCTAAATCACTTTACTATTGACATCGTTTTGGCCTTGCGTCAACAGTTCCAAATGTAAACTGTTTTGCGATAGCGGTGAGGAGAATGACGGTGAAAAAGCTGGTCCTGCAGATGCAGATGTCGGTCGACGGCTTTGTCGGCGCCACCGAGGATCATTCCTGGCAGCTCTGGGAGTGGGGTGACGAGAGCGCCTGGGACGATGAGCTGAAGCAGGACTTCAACGCTGTCTTCACAGGCGTCGATACCATCCTGCTCAGCCGCAAGATGGCGCAGGAGGGCTATCTCACCCATTGGGGCAATGCCGCCAAGAAGTTTCCGCACGATCCGTTCTACGCCTTTGCGCAACGCATCGTCGACGCCCGCAAGGTGGTGCTCAGTGATAAGCTCAAGCAATCGGCCGGGGAGCCGGTCTGGGAGCGCACGAGCGTGGCCAGCGGCGACCTGCCGCGCGAAGTCAATGCGCTGAAAGCGGGCGAGGGCGGCGACATGGCCGTGTTCGGCGGCGCCGGTTTCGCGTCGGCGCTGATCGCGGCCGGGCTGGTCGACGAGTTTCAGCTTTTCATCAACCCGGCGGTGCTGGGTGCGGGCCGCCGGATTTTTGATCAGGGCGGTTTTAGAAACCTGCGGCTGCTCGGCTCGAAGGCCTATGACTGTGGCATGGTGGTCAGTCGCTATGCACCGGCGGGGTGAGGGGGACCTCCATCTTCTCCCTGCTCACTTCGCATCGTGAAAAATAATCCCGACCGTGTGGCGCATGCCTGAGCGCAGCCGGCTGACGCCATGACGCAGGTTGACGCGGTAATTGCCTTTGGTGCCCTGCACCGGCCGGTTGTGGACGGCGAAGACAACGGCGTCGCCCTGGCGCAGCGGCACCACCTCGACCCGGCTCTGCATACGCGGCCGCTGCTCGGTCAGCGCGAACTCACCGCCGGTGAAATCCTGGCCCGGTTCGGAGAGCAGGATCGCCACCTGCAGCGGAAAGGCGAGGTCGCCATAGAGATCCTGGTGCAGGCAGTTGAAGTCGCCAGGCACATATTGCAGCAGCAGCGGCGTCGGCCGCGTCTGGCCGGCGGCATGACACTGATCGAGAAACGCGGCATGCGTCGCGGGATAACGCATGGCCTGCCCCATCCGCTCGTTCCACCGATTGGCGACCTCGGCCAGCCTGGGATAGAGCGCGCTGCGCAGGCCGCCCAGAAGGTCGGGCAAGGGATAGCGGAAATAGCGGTACTCGCCCTTGCCGAAGCCGTGCCTGGCCATATGGATGTGGCTGCGGAAATGCTCTTCTTTGGGATAGAGGCCGGCGATCTCCCGGCATTCTTCAGGCGAGAGCAATTTCTCGATCACCGCGCAGCCGAAGCCGTCGAGTTCGGCTGCAAGGGCGGGCCAGTCGTAACCGGCGACACGCGTCCGAGCAGCTTCAACCGCCGATGCGGCAACCCTGGCATGGGCATTCATATCGTAGCCTCCTTATCGATCAGAGCGCGCTTGCGCTCGACGCCCCAGCGGTAGCCCGACAGCGTGCCGTCGGCGCGGACAACACGGTGGCAGGGAATGCCCAGCGCAATCGCGTTGGCGGCACAGGCCGTCGCCACGGCACGGGCGCCGTCCGGCTGGCCGAGGCGCTGGGCCAGCGCGGCGTAGGTGATGGTGGCGCCGCAGGGGATGCCTCGGAGCGTCTCCCACACGCGCTGCTGGAATGGCGTGCCGCGGCGCAGGTCGAGCGGCAGGTCGAGGCCGACGCCAGGCATTTCGATGAAGCGCGCGATTGCCGCAAGATCGTCGCGCAAGGTGGCCCCGTCTTCGACCAGTAGCTTGCCCGGGAAGCGATGGCCAAGATCCCGCTCCAGCGCGTCGGCGTCCGAGCCGATCAGGATGGCGCAGACGCCGATAGCGCTGCGTGCCGCCAGGATTTTACCGATCGGGGATTCGCCGATGGCGTAGGTCATGATATCGAGGGCGGCGAGCTTGGTGGCTGTCGCCGGAATATTGGTTTGTACGAGGTTCATTGCCTTCACTCCTTTGTCTGTGCCTGAACCCTAGCCACGTGCTGATTGGCGCTCACTCCGATGCTTGCTTTCAAATTCGAATCTCCAAGGCAGGTGCTCTACGGCGCCGTAGAGCGCTGATTTGGATCATTGGCACTTCGCCTGAGGACGTCATGCGACACGGGTGACGGAAATTTCGCCCAGCACGAACACTTCGCCTGATGACAGGCGCAACTCAACCTCGCCGGTTGCGGTGCGGCTCCATTCGGCTTTGCCATCATCGACCATCTGGCCGATGGCGGTCATCACCCATGATTTCGCGTCAGGGGCGCGGCGGCTGCCGGCAGCTTGGGTCTGGATGTTCGCATCGGTGGTGGGAGACCTTGCCATCGCGCGCATTGCCGGTCCTCGTCAGGCCCGCACCGACCGGTTGGCGTTGTCGGACGCTGCCTCGCGGTCGAGCAGCGCGCGCTTGCGCTCCGCGCCCCAGGCGTAGCCGGAAAGTGCGCCGTCCTTGCGGATGACGCGGTGGCAGGGAATGGCGACGGCAAGATTGTTGGCGGCGCAGGCGGCGGCGATGGCGCGGGTCGCCTTAGGTGCGCCTATGCGATGCGCGATCTCGGCATAGGAAACCGTTTGGCCGGCGGGGATGGCGCGCAAGGCCTGCCAGACGCGCTGCTGGAACGCCGTGCCGCGGACGTCGAGCGGCAGGTCGAGGCCGAGCGCCGGAGCCTCGACGAAACCGACGACGCGGGCGACCAGCGCCTCGTAGTCGCGGTCGCCACCGATCAGCCGTGCCCTGGGGAAACGATCCTGCAGGTCGCGCACCAGCGCGTCGGGATCGTCGCCGAGCAGGATCGAGGCGACGCCCTTTTGGCTGGACGCGACCAGGATGGTGCCGAGCGAGGTCTCGCCAACGGCGAAGCGGATCTCTTCATGGGAGCCGCCGGCGCGATAGCGCGTCGGCGTCATGCCGAGCATACCAATGGATTTCTCATAGAAACGCCCGCTCGAATTGAAACCGGCATCGTAGATCGCAGCCGTCACGCTGGTGCCGTCTTCCAGGCCCTGGCGGACCCTGGCGGCGCGGTGCGCGGCGGCATAGTCCTTCGGCGTCAATCCGGTGACCGCCTTGAAGATGCGGTGGAAATAACCGGCGCTGCGGCCGGCGGCATCAGCCAATTCAGCGAGCGAGGGTTCTTCCTCGCTCTGCTCGATCCTGCGGCAGGCAGCGGCGACCATCGCCGCGTTGCCGGCCTTGAGCGACGGGCCATGTGGATCGCAGCGCCGGCACGGGCGAAAACCGGTCGCTCTGGCCTGGTCCAGCGTGTCGTGCAACTGCACATTTTTCGGATTGGCGCGCCGAGACGGACAGGAAGGCCTGCAATAGACGCCCGTCGTCGCCACGAATACCAGAACTCGCCGTCGGCGGATTTGTCGCGCGCGACGATGCGCGCCCAGCGCGGATCGTCGGTGATTTGCAGCGGCGCGGATTTCAGATTCTTGGCCAGGGTGATGAACATGACCGCATTGAAGCCACCACAAGCCGGCCCCGCCACCCGTTTCCTGACAAGTGCCTGGAGAACCTCACTTGCCTTTCCCAATTTGGGAAAATCCTCTTGTTCCCAATTTGGGAATTTGCTATATCAGGTCATGCAGATAATTGCCAAGAAGGCGCTGAAGGATTTTTGGGCAAAACACAATCAGGCCGAAGCTCCTTTGACGGCTTGGTATGTGGCTGTCGGGAATGCTGATTGGAAGACCCCGGCTGACGTCAAGGATGCGTTTGGAGCGACAGTTGATTTCGTCGGTGACAATCGCATCATTTTCGACATTAGCGGCAACAAGTATCGTTTGATTGTCCACGTCGCCTACAAGTTTCACCGCGTTCTGATCAAATTCGTCGGCACGCACAAAGAGTATGACAAGATTGATCCGGAGAAGGTGTGATGGAAAACATTCGACCCATTAAGACCGAAGCCGATTACGATTGGGCGATCGCCGAAATCACTAAATATTTCGAAAATGAGCCGGAGGTCGGCTCTCTCGATGGTGACCGGTTCGACGTTCTCGCAACCCTGATCGAGGCTTATGAGGATAAGCACTACCCGATTGAAGCACCGGATCCCGTTGAAGCCATTCATTCGCACATGGAACTGTTCAACCTGTCGCGGAAGGCGCTGGCCGAGGTGATCGGATCATCACCCCGGGCGACCGAGGTGTTGAACAAAAAGCGCGCACTCACCCTGGATATGGTCTTCAAACTGAACAAGGAATGGAAAATTCCCGCCGAAGTCCTCGTGCAACCCTATCACCTTGCAAATGACAGGGGCCGCAGGCGCGCCTAACATGCCCCGATTCTCCTAAGCCGCGCGTTTGGGCTCCACCGCGAACGGGCTGAGGCCGAGCCAGGTCTGCATCTTCCTGCCGATGGCCTGGTCGCCGGTCAGGGCAACCCTGGCGCCGGCCTTCTCGACGGTCAGCACTCCCATCCAGATCGCCGTCATCGTGTGCAGGTCGGTCGAGACGTAGAGATCGACATCGAAGCCCGGATCGTACCAGCACAGATCGACCTCGCCGTGCTTCTCGACGATCAGCCACCACGAGCGTTTGGATGACGGCAGGTCCCGATACAGGAATTGTATCACCGTGCGCCCTTCAGGCAGCGGCGAGGGGTTTAGATTGCGCCGCATGTCCCACATCAGCAGCGACGGATCGAGGTTCTTCAGCGACAGCCGGGACTCGACCCATTTCTGCCCCCAGAAGCCCATCGCCTCGACGACAGGACGCAAATCCCGGCCGGCTTCCGTCAGCCGATATTCGAATATGCCTTTTTCGCCCGGCACTTCCTTGCGCTCGACGATCCCGGCGATCTCAAGTTCCTTCAGCCGTTGCGACAGAAGGGTGGGCGACATTTTGGGGACGCCGCGGCGAAGATCGTTGAAGCGGGTCGAGCCGGCCACCAGTTCACGCATCAGCACCATGGTCCAGCGGGTGCACAGCACCTCAGCGGCCATCGATAGCGGGCAGAATTGTTTGTATCCGTGCTGGCTCATGATTGGTGCCTCTCCCTCAAACCTGACCGAATATTAGGCCTTCATGAATGAAGCGGCCAGTACGGAAACTGTACTGCCCCGGTACAGATCGCGGACTGGTTGGCGAGGGTCCTGCCATGCGAGCCTTTTGGCCGGTTGCACGGGATACGCCTGTGCACCGCAACCAGGAGACCACCATGACCGCCTACGTTATCGCAGACATCAAGATAAACGACCCGCAGTGGGTGCCGGCTTACGCCGCCTCGGTGCACGATCTCGTCCACAAGCATGGCGGCAGATATCTGTCGCGCAGCGGCAATGTGAAAACGCTTGAAGGCAAGCCGCTCGATACCACGCTGATCGCGCTGATGGCGTTCCCGTCGGAAGCGGCGGCGCGCGCCTTCACCACCGATCCTGCCTACGCGCCCTTCGTCTCGGCCCGTCAGGACGGCAGCGACAGCCGTTTCCAGATGATCGACAACACCGATCTGGCCGGAACGATCCCGTATCTGCCGAAGGGATGATCCTTTTCGGTAGCCGTTACATCAATTTCGGGATCTCCAAGCAACAACAGCCACAGCGCTTGCCTGCCGGGCCTCCGTATTTTCGGCGGCCGGCCAGCTGTGCTTTTTCAAGAAGAATGGAATGAAGATGATATCAAACTTTCGCAGCGGACTTCTTATGGCGGGGACCATGCTGGCAATCTGCACCACCCTCGCGCAGGCGCATCAGGAGCCGGCTGAAGCTGCCTCCGGCCCCAACCCGCTGGCCGACAAGGTGCGGGCTGTCAACAGCCGGTTTGTCGACGTCAAGGCAGCGGTATCAGAGGGCTATGCGCCTATTCCTTGTGCCAGCGGCATCACCGGCGGCGCCATGGGCATCCACTATGTCAACGGCCAGTATCTGAAGGACGACAAGATCGACATCGCCCGTCCCGAAGCTGTGATGTACGAGCCGATGGCCGATGGCACGCTGAAGCTGGTGGCGGTCGAGTACATCACTTCGAAAGGACCGGCATCGTTGGACGGCCAGCTGTTCAACTTCAACAACGCCCCCAACCGCTATGGCCTGGGTGAATTCTACGAGCTGCATGTCTGGGCCTGGAAAGGGAACCCGACAGGCACGTTCGCCGATATGAATCCGAAAGTGTCATGCGAGCACGCAATGGCGCCGAGCCAATAAGCAATGAGGCCAGGCGGCATTGACGCCGCCTGGCCCGAACGATCGTTTTGCCTGATCGCCTCAGGCGGTCTTGATCAGACCGAGCTGGGTGAGGGCGGCGACGCCGTCATCGAGGCCGATTTCCTCGACGATCCTGCCGTCAACCACCTTCAGCACCGTGGTGCCGGTGAAGCGCATGGTGCGGCCGGTGGCGGCCGGCAGCGAACCGACGAGGAAGTCGCCGAAGGCTGGGCCGGTATGCGTGCCGCCGCCCTCCCACTGGCCGACGACATAGTCGCGCTCGGCAATCAGGTCGGCGGTGGCCCAGAAGTTGAGGTCCGGGAAGGCGGCGCGGAAGTCGGTCATGAAGGCCTTGATATCGTCGCGGCCGCGGCGCGGCTCGTGCAGCGAATATTTCAGCAGCATGTCGGGTGCCGCGATCTCGCCGACGACGGACAGATCGCAATGTTCACCCCAGAAGTGGGTGAACCATCTGACGACGACGGCCTTGTTGTCTTCTTGCTTGGTCATGGGGAGGTCCTTGTTGTTGTCGTGCATGGGATCATCGGCGCCGCCGATGATCCAGGGGTCACCGGCTTGCGCCGCTGACCTGGGCAGCAGTAGGACGATCCGCCAGACACAAAACTCCGGTTCCTGCCGGCCAATCGAAAAGGCGGGTTCGGCGCCGGGCAGGGCCGCCTGGGCCGGAACCCGTTCCGCTGAGCCCAAGCATGGCTGCCCCGCCTCAGCTAGACCCTGGAAATCGGATGGCCACGGGAGAAGGCGATGGCAATGAAGAAGACCTATGAAAAGCCGAGGCTCGAGAAGCGCGAAAGACTGTCCGGCGTGACGGCGGGCAATGTCGTGTCGTCGACCTGGGGAAATTGACGGCTGCCTGGAGTAGTTCGGTACGGCCTTGATGAACAGGGGCTCCCAATCAGACGTCGACACTCCGCCCGCGCGGTAACTGTTTCTTCTCTGGTTTTGCCGCAGATTGCGCCGCGGTGGAGCAGGCGAAGCAGACGATGGCGCGTCAGGGTAAGAAAAGTCGCAATGGAACGTTCTGGGCAAAAGCCCTGGAGCGCGCGCATCTTGGCGTCTGGGACTGGGATCTTGTGACCGGCGACTGCTTTTATTCCGCGACCTGGGCGCGGATGCTAGGCTACGATGAGAGCGAACTGGCCAACACCAGCGACCTTTGGCTGCAACTGACCCATCCCGACGACCGCGAGCGGGCGCTGGCCAGCGGCGACCGCCACATTGCCGGCCTGACCGACGCCATCGAGACCGAATTGCGGCTGAAGCACAAGCAGGGACATTGGGTGTGGGTGCTCGATCGCGGCGGCGTCGTCGAGCGCGACGCGATGGGAAAGCCGCTCAGGCTGATGGGTGTGCAGACCGACATCTCCAAGCAGAAGGCCGCCGAGGCCGAACTCGAGCAGGTCAATGTGCGCTTCCGCCTGGCGCTCGCCGCCAGCGGCACCGGCATCTGGCACCACGACCTCGCGGGCGGCAAAAGTTATTGGGACGAACGCACCAGGGAGATTTTCGGGCTCGTCTCCGACACCGCCGAAGTCGAGCGCGACCACTGGTTCGGCTATCTGCATCCGGACGACAAGGAGGCCGCGTCGCGCGCGCATCTGGTGCCGCTCGAAACGGACAAGGTCACCGCCGTGCAATACCGCATCGTGCGGCGCGACGGAGAGGTCCGGCACATAGAATCCCTGCTGCGTTTCATCGCCGACCCGCAAATCCGGGACCGCCGGCTGGCGGGGCAGATCCTGGGCACGGTGCGCGATATCACCGAAGACAAGCAGCGCGAGCAGGAGCTTGCCTATGCGGCCCGCCATGACGCGCTCACCGGTCTCTTGAACCGCGCCGCGTTCGACCGGCTGCTGGCCGATCATATCGCGGCCGCGCAGTTGCTGCCGCTTTCCGTGTTCTATGTCGATCTCGACTACTTCAAGGCGCTCAACGATTTTGCCGGCCACGCGGCCGGCGACCTGGCACTGAAAAGCGTTGCGCAAGGCATTCTGGGCTGCCTTCCCGCGAAGGCGCATGCCGCGCGCCTGGGCGGTGACGAGTTCGCGCTGCTGATGCCCAATTGCGATGCGGCGCAGGCCGGGCGGCTGGCCGACGCGGTACTTGCCGCGGTTCGCGATGCCGAACTTGGATCGACGGCCACGTCGCGCAAGCTGGCGGCCTCGATCGGTATCGCTTTCGTCGATGACGCCGACACGACGGTGGCCGACGCGCTGGCCTGTGCCGACGACGCCTGCTACGCGGCCAAGGCCGCCGGGCGAAACCGATTTGCCGTCTTCTCCACCGATACGGCATCGGGTTCGGGTGGCCTCAACGCGGCGCGCATCGTCGCCGATACGGTCGATGCCATGGAAGACGGCAGGCTGAAGCTGTTTGGCCAGGAAATCCATCTTCTGGGCCGCCCCTGGCAGGAAAGCCGTCATGTCGAAGTCTTGGCCAGGCTCGCCGCACGCAACGGCCGGCTGGTGCCACCCGGCGAGTTCATTCCGGTGGCCGAGCGGTTCGGCATCGCGTCGCGGCTCGACCGCTGGATCATCCGCACCGCGCTGTCGCGGCATGGTGCCGCCTTGCGTTCGGGGGCGCTGACGCTTGGCTTCAATCTGTCGGCGCAGACGCTGAGCGATCCGCAGCTTTGGGACTTCGTCGACAGCGTCATAGAAGAAACCGGGGCGCCGCATTCGGGCATCGGCTTCGAGATCACCGAAACCGCCGCCGTCACCAATTTCGATGCCGCCGAACAGTTCGTGCGCAAGGCGCGCGAGCGGCGTTGCCGGGTCGGCCTCGATGATTTCGGAGCCGGCATGAGCTCGTTCGAATATCTCCGGCGGTTCCCCGTCGACACGATCAAGATCGACGGTTCCTTCATCGAGCACATCACGCAAAGCCGCTTCGACCGCGAGATCGTGCTGGCCATCACCAGCATTGCCCGTAGCCTCGGTTGCGACGTGGTCGGTGAGAAGATCGAACGGCAGGACACGCTGGCCATGTTGAGCGACATGGGGGTCGCCTTCGGCCAGGGATTTTTGCTGCACCGGCCGGAGCCGCTCGAGCGAATTGTCGCGCGCGCAACCAAGGGAGCGACGGCCCGCAAGGCATCGTGATCCGGGTGCGGCGAGTTTCAGGCCAGGCCGGACTGGCCTGAAACTCGACACTTTCTATCCGGTTCGCCGCGCCGTCGATTGCGGAAACTCCAGCACTCCAGCCTCGGGTCGCCTGTGCTGCGCCTCCGTCACCGCTTCGATCAACAGATCGAGCGCGTCACAGGCGGCACGGCTCGTCTCGTCATTGCCCTGCAGATAATGATAGGCGCGTTCGAGGTGGATGCGGGCGGCTGAAAAATCGCTGGTCAATGGTCCCTCCATGATCCCGCCCTGAAAAGAGCTTGCCGGAGACGAGGGAACGCCGGGTAAATATCCACAAACGGCTTTTATTCAAATGCCGCCGAACTCCCCTACGAGGGGGGAGATTGGCAGTTTCAACGCCGCACAGCTACACTGCGGCCCCTTGCGCAAGGTGACATCGATGATCGTCCAGGCCTGCATCAACGGCGCGCGTCCGCGCGATTTCCACCCGAAGCTGCCGCTGACTGCCGAGGCAATGGCCAGCGATGCGGCAGCCTGCGTCGCCGCTGGAGCGGCCGAACTGCATATCCATCCGCGCGGCACCGACGGACGCGAAAGCCTGGCAGCCGTCGACGCCACGGTGCTGGCGGTGCGCCGGACCTGCCCGGGAACACTGGTTGGCGTGTCGACCGGCGCCTGGATCGAGAACGACGTCGAGCGGACCCGCGCGGCGATCGCCGGCTGGCGAGACCTGCCTGACTATGCTTCGGTCAACCTGTCCGAACCGGATGCGCCCGCCGTGATGGAGTTGCTGCGCCAGCGTGGTGTAGGCATCGAGACGGGGCTTGCCGTCGTCGCCGATGCCGAGCGCTTCGTAGCGCTTCCCGGCCACAACCAGGTGCTGCGCAATCTGATCGAGATCGACATCCCCGATCTGTCCGCTGCACTCGATGAAGCGCATGGCATCGCCGCCGTACTCGAGCGCGCCGGGATACGGCGGCCGATCCTGCTGCATGGCGTCGACACGACTGTCTGGCCCCTCGTCGAGCTTGCGCATCGCCAGCGCTGGTCGACACGGGTCGGTCTGGAAGACGGCAAGACGCTCGCCGACGGCAGGACAGCCAAGGACAATGCGGAAATCGTCGCTGCCGCCGTGGCGATCTTTCGCGGTGCGCCCGTCGTTGCCTCATAGGCAAGCGGCTTGACGTCTCCGTGCGTGCGAAGGTTTCACGACAAAGGTCGTCGCTCTCCGGCATCCAGCAACCATTGCCGCACGGCTTGCGTCGGCTCGGGGTGGCGCTGTTTTCTCGGCATCACGACATAAAAATCCTGCGTGCCGCGCATTTCGCCGCTGACGGGCTGAACCAGACGGCCGGCGGCGAGGTCGGCGGCGACGAGAAAGCGGCTGGCCAGCGCAATGCCCTGGCCGGCCACCGCCGCGTCGATGGCGAGGCCGGTCTGGTTGAAGCGCATGCGTTTGAGTTCGGTCGTCATCTTCAGGCCGACCGCCTTTTCCATGAATTCCGGCCACAGATTGTGGGCATCGTGCAGCAGTACGTGGTGCTGGATTTCGGAGGCCGCGATCTCGATCGCGCCGGCCGGCAGCAGGGCCGGGCTGCACACGGCGACGATCTGCTGGGGAAACAGCAGGTCGACGACCAGCCCGGCGCCGAAGGGTGGGCGGCCCTGCCTGACCGCGATGTCGACGCCATCGGCCTGGAAGCTCGACAGGCTTTCGCTGGCCAGTACGCGCAGGTCGACCAGCGGGTGGTGCGCGACGAAGTCGTGCAGTCTCGGGATAAGCCATTTGGTGGCGAAGCTCGGCGTCACGCTGATCGTCAGCCGCGCCGGCTCGGGACGAAGCAGCAGCGTCGCCTCCGAGATCAGGTCGAAGGCGCGGCGGATGTTGGGGACATAGGCGCGGCCCTCATCGGTCAGCGCCAGGCCGCGCGGCAGCCGCTCGAACAGCTTCGTGCCGAGATCGGCCTCCAGCCCGCGAATGTGCTGGGCGACCGCCCCTTGCGTGACGTTGAGCTCTTCGGCCGCGATGCGGAAGTTGAGATGACGCGCCGAGGCTTCGAAGGCGCGCAGCGCATTCAACGGCGGCAAGCTGAGGAAGGTTTCGGGCATGCAGTAGTTTTTCTACAGGTTGATTTCAGGCATTCTGGTTCGAACCGACGGGGAAAACCAGCTATATCGACGCTCAACTCCCGAAAACACCGCTTGCGGTGCCCGCAAACCCTGAGAGGAAAATCCGATGAGTGTAGAAAAAGTAGCTGTGGTGGTGGCCGGCGGCAGCGGCATGGGGGCGGCGGCGGCCAAGCGGCTGGCGGCGGACGGCTTCAAGATTGCCATTCTTTCCTCTTCGGGCAAGGGCGAGGCGCTGGCCAAGGAGCTTGGCGGGCTCGGCGTCACCGGCTCCAACCAGTCGAACGACGATCTGCAGCGCCTCGTCGACCTGACGCTGGAGCGCTATGGCCGCATCGACGTGCTGGTCAACAGCGGCGGCCACGGGCCGCGTGCGCCGATCCTCGAGATCACCGACGAGCAATGGCACACCGGCATGGACGTCTACCTCCTCAACGTCATCCGGCCGGTGCGCATCGTGGCGCCGCAGATGGTCAAGCAGAAGGGTGGGGTCATCATCAACATCTCGACGGCCTGGGTGGTCGAGCCGAGCCCGATGTTCCCGACGTCCGCCGTGTTCCGCGCCGGCGTTGCCGCCTACACCAAGATCTTCGCCAACACCTATGCCGCCGACAATGTGCGCATGAACAATGTGCTGCCCGGCTGGATCGACAGCCTGCCGGCCACCGAAGAACGCCGCGACAGCGTGCCGATGCAGCGCTACGGCACTTCGGAAGAGGTCGCCGCGACCATCGCCTTCCTGGCGTCGGAGGGCGCCGGCTACATCACCGGCCAGAACATCCGGGTCGACGGCGGCATTATACGCGCTATTTGAGGGCGTCGGCCGGGAGGGGATTCCGGCATCTCACCCCAAGGAGCAAATAATGCGGCTTTTGATACTCGGCACCGGCTGGATGGCGCAGGAACATGCCCGGCGCTTCAGCGCCATCGAGGGCGTCGACATTGTCGGCGCAGTCGATGTCGATCCGGCGCGGGTTGGCGAGTTCGCCGACAGCTTTGACATTCCCAACCGCTTTACCGCGCTGGAGGAGGCGCTGGCATGGGGCGAGTTCGACGCGGTGGCCAATGTCACGCCCGACCGCATCCACCACCCGACCACCATGGCGCTGATCGCCGCCGGCAAGCCGGTGCTGTGCGAAAAGCCGCTGGCCGAAAACTTCGGCAAGGCGACCGAGATGGCCGATGCCGCCGAGGCCGCCGGCATCGTCAACATGGTGAACCTCACCTATCGCAATGTGGCCGCGCTGCAGAAAGCGCGCCAGATGGTGCAAGCGGGCGAGATCGGCACGGTCAGGCATGTCGAGGCGTCCTACCTGCAAAGCTGGCTGGTGTCGAAATTCTGGGGCGACTGGCGCACCGATCCGAAATGGCTGTGGCGGCTGTCGCGCGGCCACGGTTCCAATGGCGTGCTCGGCGATGTCGGCATCCACATCCTCGATTTCGCCAGCTATGGCGCAGCCGTCGACATCGACCATGTCTTCTGCCGGCTGCGCGCCTTCGACAAGGCGCCCGGCAACCGCATCGGCGACTACGGACTCGACGCCAATGACAGCTTCGCCATGACGCTGGATTTTTCCAACGGCGCCTTCGGCGTGGTGCATGCCAGCCGCTGGGCAACAGGCCATCTCAACGAACTGAGTCTGCGAATCTATGGCGAGAAGGGCGGCATCGAAGTGGTGCACAATCTCGACGGTTCGACGCTCAAGGCATGCGTGGGGGAGAATGTCGAGAACGCCATATGGGAAGAGCTCGACCCCGGCACGGTGGAGACCAACTACCAGCGTTTCACTGACGCGGTGCGCACGGGCGTGCAGGCCGAACCGTCCTTCCGCCATGCAGCCGAATTGCAGAAGGTGCTGGATCTGGCCGTGGTGTCGGACGAGAAGCGGGCGGAGCTGCGGGCGAACGCGGAAACGCGGTGAGGGCTCGTACCTCGCGCCCATACCGCGGTAGCTGGAAGGGGCCGAGTTCTGTCAGATCCTCCTCTGGCCTGCCGGCCATCTCCCCCGCAAGGGGGAGATGGCAGCTTCAATTGCTGCGCCTGTCTTGCAACGCTGGAAATTTGCCGAAAGCAGAAATGAGAGCACAATCTCCTCCCTTGCGGGGGAGATGTCCGGCAGGACAGAGGGGGCGCTGTCCCTCCGGCATTTCGTGGTAAGTCATCAGTGCCCGCCTCCTGATCCGTGTCAGGTGGCTTCAGGGGCCGGTCACGAGCGAAAAAAACCAGTTTCTGCAAATTCCCGCCATTGCCGAATTCGATACGGTCGAAGTCGCGGCTTGCCTGCACCCGCGCCTTCGAGATCGCGTCGAGCCGCTTGACCACCTCGGCCCTGGTCTTGCTGCATTTGGGATCGTCGGCGACGGTCAGGCCGTCCGTCGCGGCTTGGATGTCGTGGACCATCTGGACCATGCTGGCGCCATGCACCTTCTCATGGGCGGCGACGCCGGCGATGAAGGTGTCCCAGTTCTTCTGGACGGCCGGCGGCAGGGAGCGGGAGGGTTTCGGCAAAGTGTAGGTGACGATCAGCTTCGGCCGCCCGGCCGTCAGCACGCAGTCCTTGCCGCTGGGCTTGTAATCCCTTAGCCCCCAGGTCAGCTTGAAATTGGTGTAGGCGATGGCGCGGGCAATGCCGAGCTTTGGCCCTTTCTCGCCGATCGAGCGGTAGAGTTCGGCGCCGGACTGGCCCGAGATCGCGTAGGGCTCGATCTTCTCGACCGGCTTCCACTCGGCATGAGCGGTGAGCGGCAAGGCCAGCAGGGCGGCAAAGGACAGACACAGGCGAATGCAGGCTCTCAATCCAACTCTCCGCGAAACAGGACCGGCTGCCGCAAGGGGCAATGCCATCGGATCGCTTTTTCCTATATGCTGGCGACGGGCGCTGCAAATGCCCTGAAGGCAGTCGATTGGGGGGAGCCATGAGAGTTGCACATCTCGTCGTCGCCGGTGCGGTAGCGGTCCTGCAGGCCGCGCAACCGGCGTTTGCCGCGTCGTGCGGCGGCTGGAGCGCCAGGATGGAGGAAGACGAGGGCGGCAGCGTGCTGACGGCCTCGGTCTGCGGCGGGCCGAAAGGCGATGCGTATCTGATGCTGACCTGTTTCGACACGCCGGTGCTGAGCTACGATCTCGGCGCCGACGGCCAGCAATTGGAGCCTGGCATCAGCGGCTCGTTCGCGTTCAAGGCCGACGGCAAGACGGTAACTAAGGCGCTGCAGCTGGAGGCCATGTACAACTACTTCGTGGTCAACCTGGCGAAAGCCGATCCGCTGCTCGACCTGTTGCGCGGCAAAGGCGATGTGTCGGTCAGTTCAGCCAAATATGGCGAGATCAGCTTTCCGCTGAAGGGTTCAAGCGCGGCCATCGGCAAGGTGCTGGCGCAGTGCGGCAAGGCCCAGCCCGCCGATGGGGATTGAGGACTTCGTCATCCGAGGGCCTCCGAGACGGAGCTGCGCTCCTGCTTCGCCCTAGGATTGTTTGAGCAGGATCAGGTAGTTTGGCGGCCGGGACTGCGGCCCATCACCCCACCCAGTCGTACCGTCGCGGCCATCAGTTCCTCGTCCGAAAACCCGGAAAAACCCAGCACCAGGCCTTGCCGGGACGCCCCGCCGATGAACATCGAGGACAAGGCCCTGGCGCCGACACCTGCCGCCTTCGCCGCCTCGACGATCGCCGTGTCCAGCCCGGCGTGCTTCAGCGTCGCCATCAAGTGCAGCCCCTGTTCGGGCACGGTTACTTCGAGGGCATCGCCGCAATGCGTCTCGAGGCCGGCGACCAGCACGTCGCGCGCGGCTTGCACCCGGCGGCGCACGCGCCTGAGATGCGCGGCGAAATGGCCCTCGTTCAACAGGTCGGTCAGCGCGCCTTCGGCCAGCGTCGAGGGGAAGCGATCGGAGCGCGCCCTGACCGCCATCACGGCATCGAGCAGCGCTTCGGGCACCACGACATAGCCGATGCGCAGGCCGGGGAAGAGGATTTTCGAGAAGGTGCCGAGATAGGCGACACGGCCCGAGCCGTCCATGCCCTGCAGCGAGGTCAGCGGCGGGCCGGCATAGCGGAACTCGCTGTCGTAGTCGTCCTCGATGATCCAGGCATCGTTGCGCCGCGCCCAGTCGAGCAAAGCGAGACGGCGGCGCATCGTCATCGTCACGCCGAGCGGATATTGATGCGAGGGCGTGACATAGGCCGCGCGCGCCTTGGAGCACAGGCTTTCGCCGATCTCGGGATCGAGCCCTTCCGCGTCGACGGGTACGCCAAAAACCGTGGCCCCGCTGCCGGCCAGCACGGCGTGCGCCATGGGATAGCAGGGGTTTTCGATCCAGACGGCATCGCCGGGACGAAGTGCTGCACGCACCAGGAGATCGAGCCCCTGCTGCGTGCCCGACGTCAGCACGATCTGGCCGGCGTCGCAGCGCACGCCGCGTGCGGTCCTGAGATAGGTGGCAATTGCCGTGCGCAGCGGCAGGCCGCCGCGCGGATCGCCATAGCGGAAATGCTCCGGTCCGGGGCGGGTGAGGTGGCGCGACAGAAGGATGCGAAACATATCAAGCGTGCGCGGATCGGAGACCGCAACGCCAAGGCCGCAAGGTAGCGACGCCGCGACGTCGATCTCCGCTGGACGCGGCTTGATCAACGTCAGCGGCAGATGCGGCACATCAGGCGCGACGAAGGTGCCGGCGCCGACTTTGGCGACCGCAAACCCCTCCGAGATCAGCATTTCGAAACAGGCAACCGCCGCCGAACGCGACAGGCCGAAGCGCTGTGCGAGATCCCGGGTGGTCGGGAGTTTCGCCCCGGTGGCCAGCGCGCCGGTCTCGATCAGCCGCCTGAGCGCCGCATAGAGCTCGCGGCTGCGCGGGCCGTCGCCCGGCAGGACCGGGATCAGCGCCGACCAATCCGGAAAATTGGTCCGGTTTTTCTTCATAGGATTGGTTCTTTTATCGACCAATGTCATGGCGCATGCTTGGCAGACGACAACCAAGGATGCAAGCCGTGAACGACACGCCAGCCAGTTTTCCGACCACCAGCCGCAACCGCGTCAAGCGCCTGCACGAGCGCGGCAGCTATGACCATGCGGCAGTCTTCGCGGTGCTGGATGCCGGGCTGCTGTGCCATGTCGCCTATACGTTCGACGGCCAGCCCTATTGCACGCCGACCATCCACTGGCGCGAGGACGACATGCTGTACTGGCACGGCTCGTCGGCCAGCCGCATGCTGCGCAATCTGCGCGGCGGCACGCCGGCCTGTCTCACGGTGTCGCATCTCGACGGGCTGGTGCTGGCGCGCTCGGGCTTCAACCATTCGGCCAACTATCGCTCGGCGATGTGTTTCGGCACGGCGCGAATCGTCGACGAGCCGCAGGAGAAACTGAAGGCGCTGGCCGGCGTCGTCGACCGTTTCTATCCCGGCCGGAGCGAGACCCTGCGGCCGATCTCGGCGCAGGAGGCCAAGGCGACGACGGTGATCGGCATGCGTATTGAAGAGGCATCGGCGAAGGTGCGCGCCAAAGGCGTCGGCGACGACGAGGAGGATTACGGGCATCCGGTTTGGGCCGGCGTCATCCCGGTGCGGATGGTGGTCGGCGCCGCCGAGCCGTGTCCGAGGCTGCTGCCCGACATGGAGCGGCCGCGGAACCTGGCTGGATATGCCGAGGGCGCGCGGCTCGATGAGGCGCTGACGCAGGCGCAGCGGGTTTATGAGGGCGAAGTTTAGCCCGCGCCTAGTGGGAGCGTATTCAAATCTTGCCGCTGCCGCCGCCTCGCGATATCTCGACACCATGATCACCTTCCGCCGTGCGCAGGCCTCCGACCTGCCTGATATCGTGGCCATGCTGGCAGACGATCCGCTTGGCGCCGGCCGCGAGGACGCTTCCTTGCCGCTGGCGCAAGGTTATGTCGAGGCTTTCAACGCCATCGACGCCGATCCCAATCAGCTGCTGGCGGTGGCCGTGGATGGCGGCGAGGTGGTCGGCACCTTGCAGATATCTTTCCTTGCCGGGCTCTCGCGCAAGGGCGCGTGGCGCGGCCAGATCGAGGCGGTTCGGGTCGCCGGCCACAGGCGCTCGGACGGCATCGGCAGGCAGATGATCGAATGGGCGATCGACGCGTGCCGCGCGCGCGGCTGCGGCCTCGTTCAACTGACCACCGACAAAGGGCGGGCGGACGCGCATCGTTTTTACGAAAGCCTCGGCTTCACCGGCAGCCATCTCGGCTACAAGAAGAGCCTTTAGGCGGTCGGAAAACGCTGCAACACTTTTGTGGAACTGCTCGCGGCGTTCGAGCAGTGCGCCAGTGCTGGCGCATTCGGGAAACCGTTCAGGCACACTTCAATTCGCGGCCAAGAGGGGATATAGGTCAGTCAAGTTGACCTATATTGCAGCGTCCGGGGAGGCGTGCCGTGACCCTTATGAACCTGTTGGCTTCGCGCTCGTCGCGCATGAAAGCGTCCGAAATCCGCGAGCTGCTGAAGCTGCTCGACCAGCCGGACATCATCTCGTTTGCCGGCGGTATTCCCGATCCGGCGCTGTTCCCAGCCGAGGCGATCCGCGACGCCTATGCCGATGTGCTGGGTGGCGCCGAGGCGGGCGCTGCGCTGCAGTACCAGGTCTCGGAAGGCTATCTGCCGTTGCGGCGCTGGCTCGCCGGGCAGATGGGCAAGCTCGGCGTCGCCTGCGACGAGGCCAACATCTTCATCACCTCCGGCTCGCAGCAGGCGCTGGATTATCTCGGCAAGCTGTTCCTGTCGCCGGGCGACACCGCGCTGGTGACGTGGCCGACCTATCTCGGCGCGCTGCAGGCTTTCAACGCCTATGAGCCGCGCTACGACCGGCTGACCCCGGCCGGCGGCAACATGACGCCCGATGCCTATCGCGCGGCGGCGGCCGCCAATGGCGGCAAGGCCAAATTCGCCTATCTGGTGCCGGATTTCGCCAACCCGACCGGCAACACGCTGAACCGTGAGCAGCGCGAGGCGGTGCTCGACCTTGCCGGCGAACTCGACATCGCCGTCCTCGAGGATGCCGCTTACCGCGCGCTGCGCTATGACGGCGAGGGCGAGCCGCCGATCCTGGCGCTCGATTGTGCCCGGTCCGGCGGCATCGACAAGGCGCGCACGCTCTATTGCGGCTCGTTCTCGAAGATCCTGTCGCCGGGCATGCGGGTCGGCTGGGTGTGCGCGCCGCGCCACATTGTCGAGAAGCTGGTGCTGATGAAGCAGGCTTCGGACCTGCACAGCCCGTCGATCAACCAGGTGGTGATGCATCGCGTCGCCGAAGCCGTGTTCGAAGGCCAGGTGGAAAAACTCATCGACGCCTATCGCGAGCGCCGCGACGGGCTGCTCTCGGCACTGGAAGCCCACATGCCCGAAGGCGTGACCTGGAGCCGCCCGGAAGGCGGCATGTTCGTCTGGGTGACACTGCCGGAAGGGGCCGACGCCACCGAGCTTCTGGCTCGGTCGGTGAAGGAAGCGCGGGTCGCCTTCGTGCCGGGCAACGCCTTTTATGCCGATGGCACCGGGCGCAACACGCTGCGGCTGTCCTTCACGCTCGCCGACCGGCGCGCGGTGAGCGAAGGCATTCCAAGGCTAGCCGCCATCCTGAAGGGATAGGCCGGCGCTGGAAGCCGGCTTTTCCTCCGCCGTTACAGTCACCAGCCGCTCAAGCTTTGAAAGCCTGGTGCGAGCGAGCTTGCGGACCGGCCTTTCGAAACCTTCTTCGCCGTTTTCGACGACGAAGACCAAGGTCATGAAATCGAGCATGAATTCGTCGATGGCTGCCGCGACCTCGCGCGACCTGCCCTTGAACCGGCGCAGCAGAGCGGTTGCTTCCTCGATATCGTCGAGACCGGCGCTGTCGACCAGCGCTTCGAGCCTCTGAAAACAATCCAATCGCAATTCCTCCCACCGCGCCACCAAACCCGGTTGCGAGCGGAAAGTTCCAAACTGTGAGTGGTCTCGCGAAGAAATCGCCTCCATTGCTTGAATTCCGCGGACGGGCCATCGGCAATTTTTTTGTTCGGGTGGAACCTCCGCGGCCAACAAAGGTTCTTACCAGGTCTGATCCCCCCTCAGACCCCTGAAGGCTAGACATGCTTTCCAAAGGCCCGCCGGATCCCCTCCCGGCGGGCCCTTTGTTTGCTGGGAAGTATCCGCATTGACGACGCCCTATCCCAACCTAAATTCGAACCCACACGAGGAGGCGTTTTCATGGAAACCCAGGAATTGCATCGCGGCCGGCTCATCGACCACATCCAACTGGTGGTCAGAAACCTCGCGGCCAGCCGGCGTTTCTACGAGGCGGTCCTGCAGGCGCTCGATGTCCCGATCGGAGGTAGCGGCGCCGACTTTTTCTGGGCCGACGAGCTGTTTGTCTCCACTGCCGACAGCCGGGCCGCACAGGGAAAACTCACCGGCCGCCATCACCTGGCTTTCCAGGCAAGGGACCACGCTATGGTCGACGGCTTCTACAAGGCCGGGCTGGCGGCCGGCGGCACGGACAATGGCGCGCCGGGCGAACGGCCCTATCACCCCGGCTATTACGCCGCCTTCCTGCTCGATCCGGACGGCAACAACATCGAGGCCGTCCATCACGGCCCGCATCGTCGCAGCGCCGCTTCGGTGAAGATCACCTTCTAAGCTGCCGATATTCAGCCGGCCGGGATCGCGGACGCATGGGCGATGCTGGAGAGAGGCTGCCTTGCGTTGCCAGATCGGTGGCCCCGATGCTAACCGTGCAAATGGCGGGTGGGAATCGGTCCCGAAGCAACGTCCGCCACAAATTTTCAATAAAACTCCCCTTACCCCCGTGGAGATATTTTTTTTATGCAAAACCCAGCAAGGGCGATCTGTGCCGCCACGCTTCTATTTGCGATCGGGGCCGTTGGCCTCACAAGTATATCATCCTTTGCTTATATTTCATCGGCGCAGGCCCAGGAGGAATATCTTCCGACCGAGAAGGATTTTGTCGGCAAATGGAAACTCAACGGCGGAGCCATCCGGCCGCCGCGCGATATGAAGGATGCGCCGACACCGGAACAGGAAGCGGCCGCCAGTGAGTTCCAGCAGACGGTGACCGCGTTTTACGGGGCGTTCGATTATCTGGAGATCACGGCGGACGGCCGCTACAATTTTCACCAGCCCGGGGATCCGACGTCGGGGCCTTGCGTCTGGTGCGGAACCTGGTCGTTCAGCAAGAGTTCGGCGTGGCTCGAGCTGGATACGGCGCCCCGGCTGGATATCTACGCCAAGGACGGCGACATGCAGATGACCTACACTGTCGAACCCTACGAAAAATCGAAATATGCGTGGCTGGTTTTCGGCTGGGCGAAGGCCGAGTAGGCGGCGCGCAGCATTCACCACGTTCGTCATCCTCGGGTCTCCGCGACGGAGCTTCGCTCCTGCTCCGCCTGTGGATGACGAAGGCGGGAGAGGCTTCCGCTAACCCCGGATGTCAGCGATGGTTGACCGAAACGGAAGATGACATCTTCTGGGTCGCGCCACTGAATGTCACGGCTTTTCATCCATCTCGTATCCTCGTATACGAGATGGAACCGGCCGACCGAGGAGACCGCATGAGCCCGCCGCCTGAAACCGTGCCGTTTTTCAGCCAGTGGGAAACGCCTGACATGACGCTGGACGTGCTCGCCGACGGCGCGGATGTTGCGCTCAGGCGCGATCCGCTGTGGAGGCGATCCGGGGCGGAGACCCTCGATGAATACGCAATCTGGGCCGCCAACATCTGCGGCATGGCCTGCCTTAAGATGATCCTGGCCAGCCGCGGCGAGATCGTGCCGACGATCGAACTTGCCAGGCGCTGCACCTTATATGGCGGCTATGTCGTCAATGAGGGATCGATCAAGGGGCTGATCTACGCGCCCTTCGTCAGCTTCGTGAAGGAAGCTTTCGGCCTGCGCGCCGAGGTGATGACCAATGTCGCCACATCAGACATTCCGGCGATCATGCAGCGGACGCGCTTCTTCATCGCGTCGGTCAGCAGCTCGATCCGCTGGCCCGAGCGCGAGCCGCCCTCGAAGGGCGGCCATCTGGTGCTGATCACCGCGGCATCCGACGAAGGTTTCCGCTTTCACAACCCGTCCGGCCATGAGCCCGCCACACAGGCAGACGCAGTGTTGTCACCGGCCGATTTCGACCGCTTCTTTGCCAATCGCGGCATTGCCGTCGCCATTTGATTTTTTGACAGTCGAGGGATTTCGATGACCGACAAGACAAGAGTGGCCATCCTCTATGGCGGGCGTTCGGCCGAGCACGACGTGTCGCGCCTTTCGGCCGCCAATGTGCTGAAGGCGATCGACCGGACGCGCTACGATATCGTGCCGATCGCCATTTCGCGAGGCGGCAGGTGGCTGCTGCAACAACTCGATCGCGCCGCGGCGATCGGCGATGAGGCGGCAGGGGCGCCGGCCTCCGAAGACGGCCCGGAGGTTGCTTTGTTGCCCGGCGGCAAGGGCCGGCTGGTTGCGGTGTCGCGGGATGGTACGCAGCCTGAGCTGCCCCCCATCGACGTCGTGTTCCCGGTGCTGCACGGGCCGTTCGGCGAGGACGGCTCGGTGCAGAGCTATGCCGAGGTCGCCGATGTCGCGTATGTCGGCTGCGGCATTCTCGCCTCGGCCGCCGCCATGGACAAGGACGTCGCCAAGCGGCTGATGCGCGAGGCGGGACTGGCGGTTGCCCGCTCCGTCACCGTGCATCGAAACGGCAAACATTCCTTCCAGGAGATTGCCGGGACGCTCGGCCTGCCTTTCTTCGCCAAGCCGGCGCGCCAGGGCTCGTCCTTCGGGGTCAGCAAGGTGAATGACAGGGACGGCTTCGAGCAGGCCATCGACACGGCTTTCCGCTACGATGGCAAAGTGTTGATCGAGGAATTCGTCAAGGGCCGCGAGATCGAGTTCTCGGTGCTGGAGCGCGCCGACGGGTCGCTGACGGTGTCGCTGCCCGGCGAGATCATTCCGGCCGGCAAGCACGGCTTCTACACCTATGAGGCCAAATATCTCGATGCCGACGGCGCGCTGGTCAAGGTGCCCGCCGATGTCCCGGCCGATGTGGCCGAAAAGGCCAGGGATATGGCGCGGCAGGCGTTCCAGGCGCTTGGCTGCGAAGCCATGGCGCGCGTCGATTTCTTCCTGCGCACCGACGGCAGCCTGCTTGTCAACGAGGTCAACACCATTCCCGGCTTCACCGACATCTCGATGTATGCCAAGGCGCTTGCCGCCTCAGGCATCGGCTACAGCCAGACCATCGACGTGCTGATCGAGCACGCGCTGGCCAGGCATGCGGCGCGCTGATCCGATCGGGCGAGCCTGACTTCCATTTAGCCCTTCGGGAGCGGCCGGTGCGGGCCGGATCATTGCCTGTGAGTGCGGCGTATTTCATCGTTGGCTAAAGTTGCACGTCCGCTCTATATGCCCGATCATGGCATTTGGCAGGGGAGGCATCACGTGGCCAATCGTCGAAACGGCACGGCGTCTCCGGCTGATGGGCTGGGGGACACCCTTTCAGCGACCGCGCCCCATCCGCGAACCTCTTTGCCCAATGTGGCGGCCATCGTCACGACAGTGGCGGCACTGTATTTCGGGCGCGAGGTTTTCCTGCCGATCGCCATCGCGCTGCTGCTGACCTTCGCACTGGCGCCGCTTGTCGCAGCGCTAAAAAAGCTCGGCATTCCCCGGATTGCCGCCGTCATCGCCAGCGTGCTCGGCGCCTTCGCGGCGCTTGGCCTGTTCTCCTTCATCGTCGCCACGCAGGTCAGCGAACTGGCGCAGAACATCCCGGTCTACCAGACCAACATCCTGACCAAGATCCGCTCGCTCAAGGAAACCGGGGTCGGCGGCGGGATCCTTGCCAGACTGAGCAAGGTGGTCGAGCGGGTCGGCCAGGAGATCGACAGGCAAGACCCCTCGCTGCCGGTCGCCACCCCGGAAAAGCCGCCGCGCGAGCCGGTGCCCGTCGAGATCGTCGCGCACGAAAGGCCGCTTCAGGTCCTGCAGAATGTCGTCGGGCCGCTGATCAGCCCGCTTGGGTCGGCCGGGCTGATCATTGTCGTCGTCATCTTCATGCTGCTCGAGCGGGAGGATCTGCGCGACCGCTTCATCCGGCTTGTCGGCTACGGCGACCTCCACCGCACCACCGAGGCACTTCAGGATGCCGCCAAGCGGGTGGGCCGCTATCTCTTGATGCAGTTGGTCGTCAACATCGTCTACGCCATACCGATCGCGATCGGGCTCTGGGCCCTCGGTATTCCCAATGCGCTGCTGTGGGGGCTGCTGGCCCTGGCGCTGCGTTTCGTTCCCTATATCGGCCCGATCATAGGCATGCTTTTGCCGCTGTTCCTGGCGCTGGCCGTGGCACCGGGCTGGTCGCTCGTGCTGTGGACAGCCGCCCTGTTCGTGGTGATGGAACTGATCACCGGCAATGTCATCGAACCCTGGCTCTACGGTTCGCGAACGGGACTGTCGCCGCTGGCGATCATCGTCGCGGCGATTTTCTGGACGTGGCTCTGGGGGCCACTCGGGCTGATCCTGTCGACGCCGCTCACTGTCTGCCTGGTGGTGCTGGGCAGGCACGTGCCGCAGTTTGAATTCCTGGACGTGCTGTTCGGCAACGAGCCCGTGCTCGAACCCCATGCGCGCCTGTACCAGCGGCTGCTGGCCGGCGATCCGGAAGAAGCCACCGATCATGCCGAGGAGATGCTGGAGGAGAAATATCTGGTCGAATTCTATGACAAGGTTGCCATTCCGGCGCTTCTGCTGGGCGAACAGGACCGTGTGCGCGGCGTCATGGGCGATTTGCAAAGGCGGCAGGTGGCGGCCAGTGCCCTGATGCTGGTCGCCAATCTCGACGACAGCGCGCAGGAGGAGGCAGGCGAGGAGGAGGGGCCGCCCGTGGCCGCAGAGGCGAGCGACGATGACGATCCCGGCGGGGAGGACGAGACCGAACTGCCCGATGGCACGGATATGTCCGTGCTTTGCGCCGGGGGGCGTGGCGAGCTCGACGACGCCGCTGCCGCGATGCTGGCGCAGGTGCTGGAGGTCCAGGGCGCGACGGTGTCGAAAGCCAGCTTTGCCGATATGGAACCCGCCGGCATTCGCCGCCTTGAGCTCGAAACCGTCGACACCGTCGTGGTCGGATTCCTGAACCGGGATTCCATCAAGCACGCCCGCTTTCTGGTCCGCCGGCTGAAGCGTGCGAAGGCCGCACTTCGGGTGGGAATCGTGTTCTGGTCGGAGGCCGACAGCCAGGACAAGGAGACGGCGGGCAAACTGGCGCGTGACATGAACGCGGATTTCGTGGCGCATGGCATGGTCGACGCCGTGCTGGGCGCGCTGTCAAACGAGCCGCCGGTCGCGCTCAAGCTTGTCGCCAAACGGCGCATGCGGCGACAGCGGGCCGCGTCCAAGAAGGTTACCGCGGCAGCGGCGGGTTGACCGAAATCGGCTGAAGGCCGGTGGAACCAGGCGGCCCTCCGCGCGGCCTTACGAAATTAGTTACCCGTCGGCGGTGAGAAATGCTCGAAATCGCCCAGCCCAGGAAGCCGACCGGTCGGCGATCGTGCAACTGTGGCATCAGGGCTGGCATGATGCCCATGCGCATCTGGTTTCAGCCGAAATCCTGGCGTACCGAACGCCGGCGCATTTTGCGCTGTGGCTGGAGCAATCCACCGATGCCTTCCATGTGGCGGCTGCCGATGGATTGCTTGGCTTCGTCTCGATAAACGGGGCGGAGCTGGTCAAACTCTATGTAAGCCCGCAGGCACGGGGAAGCGGAACCGCCCGCGATCTGCTGTCTTATGCCGAGCATCTCTTGTGCGAACAGGGCGTGGCGGAGGCCGAGCTTTTCTGCACGGCGGGAAATGTCCGCGCGCAGAGATTTTATGCCCGCGAAGGATGGCGCTTGAGCCGCAGCTTCGAAGACGCACTTTGGCTGCCGGATGATGCCGCCGGCAGGTTCACCGTGGAAACCCACTGCTATCGGAAGCATCTGGGCTTTCGTTAGCATCACTATTCGGAACGAGCTTGGCGAGATTGTCGCGGACGCTGGAGCAGGCGCCCCCTACCGGTCGACCATCGCCATGCCCCGATCGGTGTAGCGCGGGCCGGAGATTTTTCCCGGCGCGAGCGCTTCGTCGAGCGCGGCCATCTCGGCGGCATCGAGTTTGATAGCGGCGCCGGCGACGTTCTCTTCCAGGTATTTTCTGCGCTTGGTGCCGGGGATCGGCACGATGTCGATGCCAAAGCCGTCGCCCTTCGCCAGCAGCCAGGCCAGCGCGACCTGGCCGGGCTTGACGCCGCGGGCAGCGGCGATGTCGCTCACCTTGGCGGCCGCCTCGACATTGGCGTCGTAGTTTTCGCCCTGGTAGCGCGGGTCGTTGCGGCGATAATCGCCGTCGGGATAGTCTTCCGCACGCTTGACCTGGCCGGTGAGAAACCCTCGGCCGAGCGGCGAGAACGGCACCAGGCCGATGCCGAGTTCGCCAAGCAGCGGGATGATCTCCGGCTCCAGATTGCGCTCCCACAGCGAATACTCGCTCTGCAACGCCGACACCGGATGCACGGCATGCGCCCGGCGGATGTTGGCTGCACCCGCTTCCGACAGGCCGAAGAAGCGCACCTTGCCTTGCGCGACGAGTTCGCCGACGGCGCCCGCGACATCCTCCATCGGCACCGCCGGGTCGACGCGGTGCTGGTAGAGCAGGTCGATACGGTCGGTTCCGAGGCGGCCGAGCGAGGCTTCCACCGCCTCTCGAATGTGCTCGGGCCGGCTGTCGGTTCCGGTCTGCTTGCCGTTTTCGATGCGGAAGCCAAATTTCGTGGCGATCGTCACCTGGTCGCGCTTGCCCTTCAATGCCCGGCCGAGCAGGGCTTCGTTGTCGTAAGGGCCATAGACTTCGGCGGTGTCGAGGAAGGTGCAGCCGAGGTCGATGGCACGGTGCAGCGTGGCGATGGATTCGGCCTCGTCGGCCGGGCCATAGGACTGGCTCATGCCCATGCAGCCGAGGCCGATAGCCGAGACCTGCAGCCCCTGGCTGCCGAGCTTGCGTGTTTTCAGGGTCATGGCAGGCGTTCTCCGGAGGGGGCGCAGCGATTATAGCGTCAGCAGGTTCAATCGATACGCCTATTCGATCACGATGTGGCTATTCGATAAGGATGTGGCTATTCGATCAGGATGTGGGCTTCGCGCGCTGCTTCGACGAGCGCCGCCCTGGCGACGTCGGGGGCAACATCGCCGCTCGTCGCCCGCTGGCAGGCGCGCAGTGCGGACCGATGCTTCGGGCTGCCTGCGTCACGCCAATGTGTGGTGAGCAAATCAATGGCCTGCTGTGTGTTGGACAGATGATGGATGGAACCGGTGACGCCGACCGAAACCGCCACAGGTTTGGAGAACCATGCCGTTTGCATTGGAACCACCTCAATTGGGCTGAAGCAATAAACGCTTACGTCCGCTCAAGGTTTCGTCGCTACCAATCAATCTGGCGTGATAGATTGCCGATACCCCCCAGCGGCATTGGGCCCCACATTGTCCGCGGGGCTCACATGTTCGAGGCGACGTCGCGGGTGGGCGGTGTTTTGGGTTTGTGGGCGGCGCGTTGCCGCGTCGCCTGGTGGGCAGGGCGGGGTTTGACCGTGTTCACGGTCGTGGGCGCCTGCGCCTTGCGGCGCTTGAGCCAGTTGGCTGATAGTTCGGCAAGGAGACTGCGCAAGTCTTTCACGACGTCCTCCTCTTGTAGGGCGACAAGGTAATTGCCGTCGCCCCAACTTGTTCCACCGCAAACTCCTTCCGCCAAAAATAAAAGTTCTTGCCGGCGAAAGCGGTCGGGCATCACCTGCCGATATAGGCGGCCAGTTCGTCCGGCGTCCCGTTCGGGAAGGCCTGTTTCAGAAAATCCAGGAACGCCGACACGCGCGGGCTGAGCAGCCGCCGGGAGGGGTAGAGCGTCCAAAGAGCGATCTCAGGGGCGTCGATGTCCCCCCAATTCACCAACGTGCCGTCAGCCAAATCGTGGGCCACCAACGAAATGGGAAGACGTGCCGCACCGACCCCCGCCCGCACCGCATCGCGCACCATAATGAGCGTTCCCAAAGCGAGGACCGGCTCGATTTTGATCGTCGACCGGCCACCCTCGGTCTTCACGTGCCATGTTTGCCGTTCGCCTTTCCCGCGCGCAACGGCAGGGGCCGGTCCACCGGTGCGAGGAAGGTGAGGGCTCGCCACGACGACCAGCCGGTCGCGGAGAAACGCCCGTCCGACCAAGCTTTCGTCGGGATCCGGGTTGACCCGGATCACCAGGTCGTAGCCTTCCTCGATCATGTCCACAGCCCGGTCCTCCGTCGTGACCTCCAGCCTCACCTCCGGAAATTTGAGGGCAAATCCCGCGGCGATCCTCCCCATCGCGGTCTGAGAAAAAAGCAGGGGCGCGCTGATCCGCAGTCTCCCCTTGGGTCTTTGACCGCCCGAGGCGATCGCCGCGGCCGTCTCGTCCAGTTCGGCAAGCAACGCCCCCGTCCGCTCGAAAAGCGCCCGTCCTTCCTCGGTCAGCTTCAGGTTACGCGCACCCCGTTCAAACAGGCGCAGGTCAAGGCTGCTCTCCAAGTCTCCAACGCGCCGCGACAGGGTTGCCTTGGGCCGGCCGGTGGCCCGTGCCGCCTTGCCGAAACCGCCATGGCGGGCAACGAGGTTGAAATCGGTGAGAGCCAGAATATCCATAGGTGTTCCACCAGTGAGACGGTGCGTCTAAAATTTCGGTCTGTTTGAGTGTTTGTGAGCCACACATATTGGGCCTGTCAAGCAACCCAACAGGAGAAATTCCATGACCATCCTTGTTACCGGCGCCACAGGCAATGTTGGCCGCCAAGTCGTCGAGCACCTCGTCAAGCGCGGCGCCGACGTCCGTGCTCTCGTCCGCGATCCGTCGAAAGCCAGCTTCCCGGCAGGCGTATCGGTCGCGCAAGGCGACTTTCTCGATGTCGATTCACTGCGCAAAGCCATGTCCGGCGTTTCCACCCTGTTCCTCTTGAACGCCGTGGTGCCGGACGAATTCACCCAGGCTTTGGTCGCGCTGAACGTCGCCCGATCGGCGGGCATCGAGCGGATCGTCTATCTCTCGGTGATCCATGCCGACGTGTATGTGAACGTGCCGCATTTCGCCGGCAAGTTCGGCGTCGAGCGAATGATCGAGCAGATGGGCTTCCAGGCTACGATCCTGCGCCCGGCCTATTTCATCCAGAACGACCTGATGATCGAAGACGTCATCACCGGCTACGGCACCTACACAATGCCGATCGGCGCCAAAGGCCTCGCCATGGTCGATGTGCGTGATATCGCCGAGATCGCCGCTCTCGAGCTGCTGCGCCGCGAACGGTCCGCGGAGCCGCTTGCGCTCGAGCGGATCAACCTCGTCGGTCCGCAGACACTGACCGGGACGGATATCGCGGCCATCTGGTCCGACGTGCTCGCCCGGCCGATCAGCTACGGCGGCGACAACACCGAAGGTTTCGAGCAGAATCTCAAGCAGTTCCTGCCTGCCTGGATGGCCTACGACATGCGCTTGATGGGCGAACGGTTCCTGACCGACGGCATGCTGCCCGAGGCCGGCGACGTGGAGCGCCTGACCGCGCTTCTGGGCCGCCCTCTGCGTCCCTATCGCGACTTCGCCTCACAAATCGCCGGCTCCGCCTGACGGAACGGCTCTGGTCATCACCCGGTTCAGAAACAGCAGGGCGGCCTTTTGAGAAGGCCCCCTGTTCAGCCGGTACCGTCTTACTGCAGGGTGGCCGGACCAGGCCCGTCGCGTTGGGCGATCATCCGCCCGCCATCGTCGCCACCGAGACCATCCACGAACAGGCCAGCCACGCCGTCGAAATTGGTGAGCCCGTCGAATTCAATTGCGGCGCCAATCAGCTGGGCTGCCTGGAAGACAAGGTATTCGACGTCCTCGAGGGCGATGTTTTCGGCCAGGTTCCTGACCCTTACATGTTCCGCCACCGCCGTGATGCTGACGATGCCGGTCTTCCTGAAGGCGATCTGGACCGCTGAACGGACGTCATCGCGCAGTCGCGCCGAGTAATCATACCGCATCGAAACCTCCCAAAGGGAACGGTTTTCTGTTCAGGTTGCACAATGCGGCAGAGGCTTCGTCTTGGCAAGTCACGAATTAAATAATATCTAAACAAATCAGCTAGTTAGCATAGTTATGCAAGTATGCGCCTTACGCCGAATACCATCAGGCTCATCATGTGCATGAGAAGCAGTTCACTCATCGCGAGGTCTTGACGCACTAGGAGCGCTTTTCTAACTATTAGGTAAGCGAGTTGAATACTCATTCGAGGTATCGGGATCCCGAGGGAGCGCGATGACTGAACTGGAACGCCCGGAACGGTTGCAGATCATGCTGACGTCAGACGAGCTGGCTGCGCTGGAAAACTGGCGCTTCGACAAGCGTATGCCGAGCCGTTCGGCCGCGGTCAGGGAATTGCTGCGGCGCGGGCTTGCCTCGGACGGCTTCCTGACGGCGGAGCAAGGGGCGAAGTCGCAAGACTTCGGCATCCTGCCAACCGCCGGCGGCAACGGCATTTCCGAAAGCGGCAAGGAGTAGCGGGTCACCGCGCGTGAGCCGCTCGAGTCCTTTCAGGCTGCCGGTCGCCGCAACGCGGTGCCGGCCGGCCCAGCGGACCATAACTCTCGATTCAGAGGATGTTGGTCGTCACTTCGACGACGATCGCGGCACCTTCCAGGCTGCCATTGGTGACGTGCACGACACGCGATACCCGCAGATCCTGCGTGGTTCCATCGATCGACAGCGCAACGCTTTCGCCGATCCGCGGAACCGCCTGAAAAACCGCGTCCGTGGCCTCCGGCCGGTTGTCGATCGAGATGCGGCAGTTGACGGTCATGAGATGTCTCCTGTGTCGGCCCGGTGGTCAACGCGGGGTCCGCGAAATGGTTTCAGGAGCCGGATGCAACTTGATGGCGCCCGGATCCGTAAAGCAGTAATTGCTCCATTGTTCATCGTAACGGAGCAACAGGGCTCGCCGGGGAGGGCGTTGGGGCTGCCCCGGCGAGCTTGATCCGCCTTACCAGGGGCGTGGCATCACCGGGGTATGGAGACGAGTTTCGGCGCTCGCAATTCCCCGGCCATCCTTGCCGCCTGGAAAATTGTCATCAAAACCAGGATGGGCTCACCCTCGGTCGGGTTGATGGTCAGCACGACGCGGCCAAGCTCGTCGCTCATGCCGCAAGACCAGTCCTTGACGGCTATCACCTTTCTCGCGGCCATATGCCGTTCTCCTGCACGGGAGGTTCTCTGCCGGCTACGCCGTCTGGAGTTGGTCGACAGAACCTTCGCCTGACATTGCAACCAGCCGAAATGCGGCAAATGCGGCCAATATCATGAAAACCGCCGTGACGTTCAGGGACATCGTCGACGCAAGGACGCCCCCGTCAAAGCAACTCAGTTCCATGCGCTGTACCCCTTCAAGCCACTGACGGCCTGGATGATGATCCTGCTTCGAGTGAAATACAAGCGCGCGCTAATGTGCTGAAGTCGGCTGGCCAGTCTGCGCGCGGCTCCGAACCAGCCAAGCGCTTGGTTGCTGGTTCCCGCTCAAGGGCTCGAACCTCGATTCACGCCTTCAAAGGGCGCTGTCCTACCATTAGACGAAGCGGGAAAATGCACGTTGCGCCCCACCCCTAGCCGGTTCGCGCGCCGGGATCAACGCACTGCGTCGGCAAAGCCGATTGGAAGCGCGGTGTCAGTCCGGAAAGTTGGTGACGGGTTCCTCGCAGCGGTAGACCGGGCAGCTGCCGTCACGGGTCGGGACATAGGCCGACATCGGCACCTCCGGCCAGTCGCATTCGTTGCCGAACTGCCTGACATAGCGGTCATAGGTGTTGGGGCCTGTGGTTAGCACCACGGCATGGCGGCTTTGGAGCAGTTGCCGGAGTTGGTCGCAACTCATCGTGCGGGTGTCGGGCCTGGCTTCGGCGAGGCCGGTCGCGGCCAGCAGGATCGCTGCCGTCATGAAGGCAATTCGGCGCATTGGCATGGCTGTTCCTCGAATGGAAGTATCGGCCGAAACTCGCATCCCGCCGGGTGGTTCCGCAACCGCCGGCTCGCCGTCTGTGGCAGCGCAACCAAATGGTCCGTCGTGCATTGCTGGGGATGGATGGCAGGAAGCCCTACAAAGCTCCGCAATGGCGGCCCGGAAGCGGGGATCGCGAGGCCATGTGCTGTTCCTTCTGCGGCGGACGCGACCACAGCTACGAGGACTGTCCGCAAAGGAATCCCGACGCCGATGCAGTGCCCGTTGCGCCGCCCAACGACGCCGGCTCCGAAGAAGCAGGCCGATGAGACGGACAGGGCGAAGCGGCCACCGGGCTTACAGCAGCTCGACTGGATCGGCATTTACGGCCGCAGAGGCATTGCCGAGATGGAGGGCCGGGCATTATCGTGACATGCGTGTCCGCGACCGCAAATGCGGAATGTTGCGCACCGACTGCAACCAAAATGCCCGGTCAGGCATTTCTGGCACGAGGGAAATCCTCACGCATGCCCGGACGCTGGCGGGAGGCGGCAAGGTGGGGCCACGACGGGGCAATGACAGAATTGGCAAGCGTCGATAGCCTGCTCGAAATCACTGCCCACGCTCGGCTGGCGGCGATTGTCGATTCGTCCTTCGACGCCATCGTCAGCAAGGACCTGAACAGCATCATCACCAGTTGGAACGCGGCGGCGCACCGCATGTTCGGCTACACCGCCGAAGAGGCCGTCGGCCGCTCCGTGCTCATGCTCATCCCCGATCATCTCAAGGATGAAGAGACCGACATCATCAGCCGGGTTCGCAAGGGCGAACTCCTGGCCAGCTATGAGACGATCCGCCGGCGCAAGGATGGCGGCCTCATCGCCGTGTCGCTGACCATTTCGCCGATCAGGAACGGGTCCGGCGAGATCATCGGCGCATCGAAGATCGCTCGCGACATCACCGCCAGCAAGGAGAGCGAGCGCCGGATCAGGCTTTTGCTCCGCGAGGTGAACCATCGCGTCAAGAACCAGTTCGCGGTGATCCTCTCGATGATCCGGGAGACCAGCAAACGCTCGACCGATCCGCGCGAGTTCGAGGAGATGATCCGTTCCCGCATCATGGCGCTGTCGCGGTCGCACGATCTGCTGGTGAACTCGGAATGGGCCGGCGCCAGCCTCTTCGACCTTGCCCAGGAGCAGCTCAAGCCGTTCGGCCACGAGGCGCGGGTATCGCTTTCCGGACCGCTTTTGACCCTGCAGCCGAATGCCGTGCAAAATCTCGGCATGGCGTTTCATGAACTCGGCACCAACTCTTCCAAATATGGCGCGCTGGCGAGCGAGGCCGGGCGGCTGGAGATCACCTGGCGGATCGTCGAAGGCGCTTCGGACAAGCTGGAAATCCATCTGCTCTGGGACGAGACGATGCCGGTGCGTGAGGGAGAGCGGCCCGGGGGGCGGCAAGACGAAACCACGCGCAAGGGTTTCGGCACCGTCGTCCTGCAACGGGTCGCGCCGCAATCGCTGAACGGCTTGGCGGTGCTGGATCGCAGCCCGGGCCATCTCAGCTGGTCGCTGACGGCGCCGCTGGATTCGATCATCGTTCCGCAGTTGGGCGCCGACCTGCCTGAAACCGAAACGTCCTGAGCCCATCAAGGGGAGGGCGAAGGTAACTCCGATCGCACGGAGATGCCGTGACTGGTTTCGCCGAAGAAGCCGGCCAGCAGATCGGCCGTCCGCGCCGGGTCCTCCTCGGGGAAGAAGTGTCCACCCGGCATCGCCTGGCCGCGCACATCCTCAGCCCAGCCGCGCCACAGCGCCAGTGGTCCGCCTTCGCCGGCATACCAATCCGCCAACGCGCCCTGACCGCTCCATAGCGCCAGCAGCGGGCAGCGGATGCGCCGGCCGGCTGCCTTGTCGGCATGGTCATGCTCGCGGTCGAGCGTGGCTGCCGCCCGATATTCCTCGCAGATGGCATGGGCGTGGGCAGGCGCACGCAGGGCCTCGACATAGGCCTGACGCACTTCGGCTGGAAACGCCGATGGCTGTGAGCCCCAGCCGTTGAGCGCATTGTCGACGATCGCCTCGGCGGCGCCGGACAGGATCTTTTCGGGCAATGGCTCGGGCTGCGCCAGCAGCGACCATGGCCAATAGCCCAGCGCCAGCCTGGCGTCGGCCCGGTCCCAGGCATAGGCGGTCGGCACGATGTCGAGAACGGCGAGCCTGTCGATGCTGCCCGGATGGTCGAGCGCCATGCGGTAGGCGACACGCCCGCCGCGATCATGGCCGGCGACCATGAAGCTGCTGAAACCCAGCTTCTCCATCAGCCTCACCAAATCGTCCGCCATGGCGCGCTTGGCATAGGGTGCGTGGTCCGGAGTGGACGCCGGACAGGAGCTGCTGCCATAGCCGCGCAAATCGGCGCAGACGACGCTGAACCGGCTGGCCAGAGCCGGCGCGATGTCGCGCCACATCAGATGCGTCTGCGGGAAGCCGTGCAGCAACAGCAATGGCGGCCCGGTCCCGGCACGCAGGCAGAATATGCCGGCATCGCCGGTGTCGATTTCCGCGCCTTGAAAATCTTCGAACATGACCGCCTCCGGCACGCGCAACGGCCGGCGAACGGGTTTGGTTGCAATGCCGCCCGGCGACGCGGCCAACCTTTTTCGTCGACAGGCGTTGTCCCTGTGAAGGGAAGGTCGCCGCGGGCGACCGTGAAAGAAAGAAGGAGGCAGTGATGAGAACTCTCGCCATCATGCCATTCGGCCTTATGCTGGCGCTGGCAGTGCCGGCCGCAGCCCAGCAGCAGAACGACAGCCAGGCGCCGCAGGCCGACAAATGCAGGGCTCAGACCGGGCAAGGGGCAAAACAGCAGCCTGAAAAGCAAGCCGATGACGGCAATTTGACCGCGAAGCTCAACGACTGCGGCGGCGTGCTGAAACCGCCCCCAACGGGAGACCAGGGCATGGCGGCGCCGGCCCCCGACGAAGGCAAGACGCCGGTGATCAAGCCGGGTGAAGTTCCACCCCAGCCGCCGAAGCAATAAACGCCGGCTCACTGGTATTATCGCACAAGCTAATGGAACCTCGTTTTCTCGGGAGCGTTTTTCTCACGACTTGGAATTTGGAGAGATTATCGTGAGAGATATTGCAGCCACAGCCACGTTGCTTGCGTCGATCGCCATCGTGATTGCATTGATTCTTCTGGTGCCGAAGAGCTTTGGATTCGAAACCTCTCAGCCGATTGTCCAGGGCGAGCTTCCAACGAAATGACAAAGCAGGCGAGGCACGACGTCTGCTTCCTTTGACACCTACCGCACCAAGACGCCGGCGTGGCTGCAGAGCGCTGCGAACGCTTCCTGCGCCTCGGCGGCGCCTCTCTGGGTTTCCAATGCGGCTTCGACCTTCTCGCGCGCCGCCTGGTAGAACGGGCCGCGCTTGGCCTGCGGCCAATCGATCAGGATTTCGCTGGCATCCCTGAGCGTGGCGACGTCGCGGATCGTGTCCGACCCATGCGGCTTGATCCGCATCGGTGTGGGCAAAATGAGCTCGGACATGTCCTGTTTTCCAACTACTGCAGGAGTTTTGCTTCGCGCGCGGCGTCGATCACCGCCCGCATCGCTTTTTCCGGCGGCGTCCAGCCATCCAGCGCATCGCGGCAGCTGCGCAACGCCGCCCGGTAGCGCCGTCCCTGGCCAGCCGGCCAGTCGCCGAGGCATTCCAGGCCTTCCCAGGCGCTGCGGACGATGCGCTCGCGCTCAGGCGCGAATTTCAGCCTGATGGGGCGGGGAAACATCTTGTCGTTCAACGGTCGTCTCCATGATTGCCGCAAGTCGCCGGGCGACATGCGTGAGAGGCGTCCGGTAACGTCGGCGGCAGGGCAGGGTTCCCTTGCCCGGAGATCAAATCTCTGCGTCGATGTCCGACAGCGATCTCGGCGTCGGCGCTTCGGCGTTGTACGTGGCTGGGCGGTCGTGCTCGAACTGTTCGGCGCCTGGCAAAGCGTGCAGCCAGGTCTCGCGCCTGGAGGTCCACAATTCATATTCGGGTACGAGATCGGTCGGCGCGATGTCGAGGCTGCCGATTGCCACCTCGGCCTCGTTGTCATCGACCCAGGCGACGCGGCCGCCGCATGTCGGGCAAAAGCTGCGCGTGCCATAGGAGCTGACGAGGCCGGTGGTCTCGAAGGCCTCGCGCGGCCAGATGGCAAAGGCCGAATAGACCGAACCGCCGGCCTTGCGGCAATCCTTGCAATGGCACAGGCCGACGCGCAGCGGCGCGCCGTGAACCTCGAACTGCACGCCGCCGCACAGGCAGCTGCCGGTCCTGCGTATGGTGTCGGACATGACAACCTCCCTCAATGCGTGGCGCTGCGGGCCGGGTGGGACAGATGCTCGTCTGCCGTTTCGTTGGCCAGGATGAGAAACCGGGAAAAAGACATCCTGTTCACCGTACCACCAGGCCCGGTTGACGCGGCCCGCAGCGTCTTCAACGCCGCCCAGGCGAAATGGTTTCGGCTAGCCGCGGGCCGCCATATGGGCGTCGAGCTTCTTGCGCGAGGGTCCGTAGCGCTTGATGATGGTCTGTGCCTCGCTTGGCGGAATGCCGTATTTGCGGGCAAAGGCGGCAACCTCGTAGGGCTCTTCGCCCGAGACCTGCTTGCGGTCCTGTTTCGTCTTCGACTTGTCGTCAGCCATCTCAGGCCTCGCTTTCTGTTGTCGGGGAAACGCGCAACCTTCGGCGCCCGCGATCAACACGACATAACACAGATCGGCGCCGCCGGTTCCACCAGGCGACACGGCCAGGCTGCAACCGGCCTGTATCAGGCAGATGGCCGCATCGGGTCGGCGTCGGCAGCGTGGTCGTCGTCACATTCGGAGCATGCCGCGCTGAGGCCGGGGCAGCCGCGCCGGTGGGTGCCGGCAGGGCAACAATGGCCGTTGGAACTCGTCCAGCGCGGACATTGGAAGACCTGGCCAGCGCCGCCGCAGCCGCTGCATTCCAGCGTCGCCGACCCCACGCCACGAGGTGTCGCCCCAAACCTGACGCTTGTTCGCAAATTTCAGCCCACCCAAAATTGCTGCACCGGCACACCGCTGCATTAGCCCCGGCTAACAATATCACATTCGTGATTACCAACAAGTTTCAATCGCGCGATGCGCCGGAAAGCCGTTCGGGCCGGCGTGTCGTCAGGCCGGCTTCAGCCGCATCGCGGCGAGATACATGAGCGCCGAGGCGGCCTGCCCGCGGTCCCAGCCGGCAGCCTCGACCTTGCGGAGCAGGGCGTCGAGATGCGGAGCCAGCATATCCCTGCATTCCTGTTCGTAGGCGGTGCTCATCGCCGGATGCCGCGGTGCGCCGATGGTCAATGCCTTGGCCATGTCCGTTTCCCCCTTTGAGCGAGCAACGCTATACCGTCGGCCGACAAACCGAAGATCGCTCCTTGCCGTCGGTGTGAGGCTTCGAAGCCTGCTTCGACCCGCGGCAAGCGCCCTGTCGAGAAAAATTGGCCTGGCGTGTCGGATCTGGCTCCAGTCGCGCGTCCTAGGAGCGAGCAACCTGCAAAGCTGGAGAACGAGCATGTCGTCGCAAATCACTCAATCGCCGTGGCAGACCGCGGCCCTTCTCATCGCCCGGCTGATTTTCGCCGGCGTCTTCCTGATGGCCGTGACGTTCAAATTCATGGGCATGGCGGCCACCGCCGGCTATATCGCCGCCGCCGGCTTTCCGTTTCCGCTGTTTCTGGCCTGGTGCGCGGCGATCCTGGAAGTCGCGCTGATGCTCTGCTTCCTGACCGGCGCCTTCTTCACGCAGGCGGCCCTGGTGGCCGCCGCCTATGTGCTGTTCCTGGCCTTTGCCTTCCACGGACCCAGCCACTGGGCCGGCAACCAGGCCGAGTTCGGCTTCTTCATCGACCATTTTTCGTTCCTGGCCGGACTGCTGTTTGCGGCGGTGCATGGACCGGGCAAGGTGCTTTCGCTCAATTTGGGATGGCCGGGCAGGGCTTGAGGCGAGGCCGGTCGGCCCCCGCGCGAAGGACGCGCGCCGGGCCCGGCACCGCTCACAGCTGGTCGTTGTAGGGTTCCTTAATCTTGCCGACCATGCGGGCCAGCTTTGAGAAGGACGGCAGCTCCGCCTCCGGCTGGCACTGGTTGGCGAGTTCCAGCAGCCGGATCGGAAAGTTGACGGCGTCGCGGCTGGATGCGGACATACCTTCGGATCGTTCCTCGTTGGTTTCGCCGGCCTCGGTCTTGCGCAGGGCCAGGTCGATTTCCTCCGCCGTCAGCACCCCCTTTTGAACCAGGAGACGATTGATCGAGGCGACGGCCATCAACAGGCCTTCGAGTTGCAGGTTGGCGACATTCATGGCGATTGCTCCCGTGGCTGGGGTTGAAACGCACGAGCGGCATTTCCGCTCCAGAAAGTCTGCGGGCGAACGCCTATTCCTGCGTCAGCCGTTCGCCATATTCGCGCCACAGCGCCTTGACCTCCAGCTTGCCGAGGCTGCCGATCGAAACATCCCCACAGCTGATGGCGACGGCGCCGACGTCGTAGTGGGGGTAGGCGTTGGCGACGAAACGGATGGCTTCGCCCAGCGAACGCACGCGGATGACTGGATCGGCCTGACCCTGGCCGGTGCTGCGCACCCCGGAAACCGTGGCTGGTGCATGCCGCATCCTGAACACGGATGCCATGGCTGGTCTGTCCATCGTCCTCTCCACAAGGCCGTGCGACGGGAATCATTCCATGAGCTTCGACGAATGATTTCACACCTGCCGGCTTATGACCAGCCGCCGGCAAAAGCAGGGTTTTACGCGCTTTGCCAGCGTCGCTCAGCGCGGGAGTTTCGACCAGACTAGGAATTTTTTCTCAGAAAGTGGTTGACGGGGTGAGTGCAGCTATGCTACATTTTTGCCCATGGTGCTGAGTTGCGCCACCGACCCGCCGCCGAGGCGGTTTTTTTGTTTCTGGACCGGTTTCATTTGCGCCACATGGAAACGTCGGCGGGACAGCGGGGGCGCCAACGAATGCCATCCTTCGCCCGATGACTCATTTCGCGATCCGAGAGACACCCATGACCCGCTACGCCACGATCACCGATGCTGACGGCCAGGAAATCGTCAGCGCCATCGGCGAATTCGAAGGCACTGCGCCGCAGCCATGCCTGGGACGTGTCGAGCAGGTGGCACCCGGCGTAAAGATCGGCGTGGTGCGGGATGCGGCCGGGTTCGACCGAATTAGGAATTTTTTCTCAGAAAACGGTTGACGGGGTGAGTGCAGCTATGCTACATTTTTGCCCATGGTGCTGAGTTGCGCCAACGACCCGCCGCCGAGGCGGGTTTTTTGTTTCTGGGCTAGACATGTCGGCGGGACAGCGCCCCCCTCTGTCTTGCCGGACATCTCCCCCACACGGGGGAGATTGGCAGTTTCAGCGCCCCGCCGGCCTTTGCAACGTTGATGTTGGCGAACCCGGCGTGACAGCCGATCTCCCCACCCGTGGGGGAGATGTCCGGCAAGACAGAGGGGGGCGCCAAGGAATGCCATCCTTCGCCCGATGACTCATTTCGCAATCCGAGAGACACCCATGACCCGCTACGCCACGATCATCACCGATGCTGACGGCCAGGAAATCGTCAGCGCCATCGGCGAATTCGAAGGCGCCGCACCGCAGCCACGCCTGGGGCGTGTCGAGCAGGTCGCACCCGGCATAAAGATCGGTATGGTGCGGGATGCGGCCGGCGGCTTTTGTTTTCCGCAGGCCGGCATTGCCGGACCCCTCGGTCTCTTCATGGCGCGACTCAAGGCGCGGGCCGGTGCGGCAAAGCCTGTCGGTGCGGCGAATCCCGCCCAGGCGACAGGGCCGAAGCGCGCCAAGAAGGCAAAGAGGAAAACGGTTCGCTCGAAGAAGCGAGCCAGCCGGCCCGGACCGGCGGCGCCCAAGGTCGAAATGGTTTCCGCTGCCGGTGCCAGCGCCATGGACCAGGTCCATGACTGATAAAACCGCAACCGGGCCGACGCGCCGCAAGCCGGCGAGACGCAGGCCCGCCGCCAAACCGGCCGCGACACAGAAGCCGCCCCGCAAGCGCGCCAAGAAAACACTGGGCGACGATTTCCTGGCCGCCGTGCGCGCCGATTTCCGTACACATGGCGCCGGCGTCATCGCCGAAGTGCGGGCCGACAAGCCGGACCAGTATCTGAAGATCGTGCTGTCGGTGCTGCCCAAGGATTTCGATGCCAAGATCAACCAAATGGACGGCCTGAGCGATGACGAAATCCGCAGCCGCATCCGCGCCCTCGAGGCCGTCGTCAAGCCGTTCCTCGAAGAGCCCGGTGATGTCCGTGAAGACGGAATATCTGGCGCTGCTGACGGAACTGGACAGACGGCGCCGGACCAATCAACTGGCGGCCTATAGACCGTATCTGACGCTGCCGGCGGTTTCCTACGCCAGGATCGCCGGCCTGCCGATGCCCGATCCCGCCGACGACACCACCACGCTGGCGGCCGCCTTCCTGATCGGCGTCTGTGCGATGTGGATTTCGGACGTGCTGTTCGAGTTTGTGGTGCGGAGATTCAAACCGGGGGTGGAGGAGTAGCTGTTGGCACCGCGTCGTCTGTTGGCTGCTGCCTGACGGAATTACCGAGACAGGTGGACCTGGCGCGGCGTGGCTCTCATTTCCAGGACCGACCGCTGCCCGCTTCGGCTCACGCCGGGCGGGCTTTTTTGCATTTCCGATCGGCCATTGCTGAGCGGCATTCGAGTTGACCGGTCTCGTCGTCGTCCGTTGTGATAAGCAAGTTAATCATGTCGGTTATGCATAATGATTATTGTTAACTTTTGATTGAAGCACCGAAACTAGATAAAGACTTGAGCGGATGAAGTGTTCATATATTGTTAAGCAAGAGGTAGACCACAGAAGACGGAAGCCATCTCCATCATCAAACGGGAGTAGCTTTCATGAACAAGTTCACTGTTATTTTCGCCGCTGTTGCAGTTGCATCGTCCGTTGGAGCCGCCGAGGCAGGTTGTGGGTGCGGAGGTTCGGGCGGCTGGGGAGGCAATTCGAGCAGCCTGATCAATGTTTCGCCGTCCATCGACCTTGGCAAGATCACCGCGCTGAACGACGTGCTCAGCGGCAACAACATCCTGAGCGGCAATGTCGTCTCAGGCATTCTGAACGGCAACAAGACCGGCATCGTCGGTGGCGTTCTGAGCGGGCTCGGCGTGAACCTGCTGGGCGGCAACAGCTACAGGCTGGGCAAGCGCCACTAGTCCGGCGCTGCATTTCAACTGTCGAAGGCAACCCAAAATAGCCCGTTCCGGTGCGCCGGGCGGGCTATTTCGCGTGTCGGGCCGATCAAGCGAGAATGTTGACCGCGCGTGCCGCGACCAGCGCGATGGTCAGCAGCGAGATCATGGCCTCGGCCATCATCAGCAGCTTGGCGCGCTGGGAAAGGGGCAAGGTATCGGTGGGTGAAAACGCTGTCGCATTGGTGAAGGCGAGGAAGAAATAATCGACGAAACCGGGCAGCCAGTCTCGGAGGTCACGGTCGTTCAACGTCATCTGCGCGAACAGGAAATCGGCCTGCGCAAGCTTGACGAGGCCGCAGGTCGGCGGGCCGCCGCGGTCGGTGCTCCAGAACCACAAGGCAAAGACGATGACGTTGGTGACCCAGATGTTGAGTGCGTCGATCAGCAGCGTCGTGCCGCTGTTGCCGCCATGGCCCTCCAGCAAGGCACGCACCAGCAGGACCAGCGAACCGCAGTTCATGATGCTGATGATGGCGGTCATGGTCAGGGCTGTTCTGCGGATCATGACCCGAAACTGGCCGATCGCATGCCACTCGTGGTCCTCGACCGCCTTGCGGGTGGCGGCCTGTGTCCAGGCGGTGGCCACCGACAAGGGCAGCAGCAGAGCGGCCTCCAGTGCGGGCGCTAGCCAGCGCGGCCCGAATGAGAGATTGTTGATGACCAGAAGCTGCAGGCAGATGATCACGAGAACGGCCGCACGGGCCATCCAGAAATCGAGCGCACGGTAGTGGATGACGGCATGGTGGTGGCGCATTTATCAAATCCTGGATGCTTTTTTGGGGACGGGAACCGGTCAGGCGTAGGCGACGCCTGCCGCGATCACGCCCGATGCGCCGTGCCCGGCATGTTCAGGGCGCTTCGGGACGGCGTGTTCCATTGTTGTCCTGCTGGCATGTGATGATGAGAGAGGCGGCATGGTGGCGCGAAACTCTGCCTCAATCTTGGTTTTGCCATGGTCGCCCAAGTATACATTTTCGTAAGCTTCGAGTTCTGGGCTGTTCCAAAAACCGTCCGGTGTGATTTATCCACCGCATGACGCGAATCGACGAACCCATGAACGGTTGGCTGCCGGTGGGCAGTTCTGTTCCAGGCGACTGGCGGCAGTCGTCGATCTGGCAGGGGCTGACGCGCTATCCAGAAGCCGGCCTGGCGCTTTTATGCCTGACACAGATCCTGTGCTGGACCGTGGCGCCCGCGCTTGTCGACGTGTCACCGCCCAACGATGTCGTCGAAGGCTTCATGTGGGGCCGCGAATGGGTGCTGTTGACCTACAAGCATCCACAGCTTCCCGGCTGGCTGCTCGAGATCAGCCATCTTCTGACCGGATCGTTCCGCTGGCCGCAATATCTCGTGGCTCAGCTAACGATCTCGGCCACTTTCGTGCTAGTCTATCTGCTGGCCCGCGACATGCTCGGGCGAACCCGCGCGCTGGCCGCCGTGCTTCTGATGCCGTCGCTCTATTTCTTCGGCTGGCCGACCCCACAGTTCAATCATGACTACGCGCAGATGCCCTTCTGGGCCGCTATCTGCTGGCTGTTGTGGCGTGCGGGCCGTGGTGGTGGGCCGGGCTGGTGGCTGGCGCTCGGGCTGGTGTCGGGCGTCGGGCTCTATGCCAAGCTTTCCACCGGCCTATTATTGCTTTTCGGGGCGATCTGGCTGCTGTCGGACACACGCGCACGCAGTCGGCTCGCCACGCCCTGGCCATGGCTCGGGCTCGCGGTTTTCGGCGCTGTCGCCGCTCCACTGGCCGCCGAACTCTGCCGCGTCGATTTCCTGCCGCTGACCTATGCCGCCTGGCGCGATCAGTGGGTGGTGGCCCATCGCTCCCGCTTTTATTATATCGGCGTCCAGATGGCTGGGCTCTGCGGCTTTCTTCTGGTGCTGGCGATATCAGGGCTGCTGCGGCGCTCGCCCGCGCCGCAAAAGCCCGTCGGGCGCGGCACGCTGGTCTATCTCTTGTGGATGGGGGTTGGCCCGGCGATCCTCGTGATGGTGGCGTCCCTGTTCACCGGCGCCGGCGAGGCCTGGGGCGCGCCGATGTACAATCTTGCTGGCGTTGTGGCGCTCGCCTTGCTGGGCCATCGCCTCGGCGCCATCGAGATGCGAAAGCTGGCGATCTGCGCGCTCATCTCCATTGTCGGCATATCCGGTGCCTATGCGGGCATCCGCTGGACGAAATGCAATCTGCGTGGGCGCATGGACGCCGTCTGCTGGCCGGCGCAAAAGATCTCGGATGAGGCAGAGGCTGTCTGGCACGCTGCGACGCCCGATCGGCTCGACATCGTCGGCGGCCATGCCCTTATTGCGCCGCTGGCGGGCCTCAATGCCTATGACAAGCCGTCGATCTTCACCGAACTGAACATGCAGTACGCCCCCTGGATCACCAAGGAGCGGCTGCGCGAGCATGGCATATTGCTGGTCTGGCCCGGGCGCGATGTGCCATCTTATCTGCAGGCGTGGGTGGGCGACATCCCGGTCAAAACCTTTCTTTTCGACTGGTCGCTCAAGGCGCCGCCGGTGGCGATCAGCTTCGCCGCCATTCCGCCTGGCGCGCGGCAGTTGCCGGGTGCTATCGACGGCCTCGCCCGACCGAGCAACTGAAGCAGATCCGCCGGTCCGCTGGACGAAGCAGGTGACAATGCCCATCTATGTCCAGACAAACTTGCCTTTGAGGAGACGTGATATGGCGACTTCGACCGAACGCGCAGTCCTTGCCGGTGGCTGCTTCTGGGGTATGCAGGATTTGATACGGCGCTATCCCGGCATCATTTCCACCCGTGTTGGCTACAGCGGCGGCGACGTGCCCAACGCCACCTACCGCGACCACGGCAGCCATGCCGAAGCCATCGAGATCAATTTCGATCCGGCCATCATAAGCTATCGCACGCTGCTGGAACGCTTCTTCCAGATCCACGATCCGACGACCCGCAACCGTCAGGGCAACGATGTCGGGATGAGCTATCGCTCGGCTATCTACTACACCAGCGACGAACAGAAGCGCATCGCCGAGGACACGATCGCCGATGTCGATGCCTCGGGCCTGTGGCCGGGCAAGGTCGTCACTGAAGTCGCACCCGTTGGCCCCTTCTGGGAAGCCGAGCCCGAGCATCAGGACTATCTGGAGAAATATCCCAACGGATACACCTGCCACTTCGTCAGGCCGGGGTGGAAGCTGCCGGTTCGGGAAAAAGCGGTGCCGTAGATACACTGATACGACAGGATTTGAGAAGCCGCGGAGCGCTCGCTCCGCGGCTTCTTTTCATTGCAATTCCTACTTGCCGCAATGGTTGTCATTAACTGTCGGCGCGGTGGTGCCCGGCGACGTTCCACTGGCATCGGGCTGTGCGCCCTGCGGATGGGCAGGGCAATTTTCATCCGCGTTTGAATTCGTGGCGCCCGGTGCTGCCGTCGTACTGTTGGTCGTGCCGGGGTCTACCGTGTTCGGCGAAGCCGGCGTATTTGGGTCGACGGTGACCGACTTGCCGCTGCCGCCGGATCCGTCGGTGCCGCTTGTGCCATTGCTCTGCGCCATGGCCGATGTCGCCAGGCCAATGGTGAGCGCCGAAGCTGCGAGGATTTTCATGAACATGGTTTGTCTCCATTGTCTGTGAACTCGTCGCGTAGCGACTGGTGGGACAACCTCGCGGCCTGGTGAAGGTTCCCGATAAATTCTCGCGCCGGCAGAGCCAACCGCGCCCGCCCTGGCGCAATGCTTTTGGCGCAGTGCGATGAAGAAACGGCTTTTCCTTCAACTCGAATGATGCTTAAAGGCGCACATCCACAGGGGTGCTCCGTACGGTCGGGGCTGAGACGGGGGCGGCAAGCCCACAGACCCTAGAAGCTGATCTGGGTAATACCAGCGGAGCGAGGCGGGCGATGTTTTCAGGCGCACAGATTTCCCTATATCCCATGACCGACGATTTCGTCGGTGTCATCCTTGGCGCGCTCGGTGCGCTCGATCCCTGGCGCGACAAACTCAGGATCGAGACCGACGACATCTCGACCTTGCTGGTCGGGCCGCCCGAAGTGCTGTTTCCTGCCATGCGCGACCTCTTCGTGGCGGCGGCACGCAGCGGCAAACATTGCGTGTTGTCGGCCACCATCTCGCGCGGCTGCCCTGGCGAGCCGGACGATCCGATCTGCCGCTCCGATGCGTTTGGCGGGCCCGTCGGTCCACTCGGCCCGCGCAAGGACGCGGCCATCGCGGCGGTGCGCAATGCTGCTGCCACCGGCCAGCCTGCGGCGGCGCAGTTCTCGCTCTATGTGATGGGCACAGACGACCACATGGACGAGATCTACGGCTGCATAGACTTTCTCAAGCAGTCCGGCGTCTATGAGCGCTCCAAACATTTCTGCACGAAACTGCGCGGTGATGCCGGTGCGATCTTTTCGGCGCTGGACGAGGCTTTCTGCCGTTTCGGACTAGGCGCTGGCCACGTAACCCTCGACGTCACGGTCTCGGCCAACAGCCCGTCGGCCGTCTGAAGCCGCGCCGCTCTCGCGGCCGTCAAAGGTTATTTCCCGTGGTCTCATCATCAGTCGCTTCGCGCCCGATCGCGAGCTTTCTCGTCAAGGCAATGCCGGCCGTGATCTCGGCCGGTTTGCTCCTGCTGGCGTGGGAGCTTTATGCCACCTATTCCGGCATCAGGGCCACGATACTGCCGGCGCCGTCACGCGTCTTCGAGCAAGCGATGCTCAATCGCGAGGCGCTGGCCGACAATGCCGTTCCGACCATCCGTGCCACGCTTCTTGGCTTTGCCTGTTCGCTCAGCGCCGCCTTCGTGCTGTCGATGCTGGTCGACTTCTTCCAGCCGCTGCGGCGTGCGTTGTTTCCCGTCTTCATCGTCAGCCAGACCTTGCCGCTGGTGGCGATCGCGCCGCTGGTGGTGCTGTGGTTCGGCTTCGGGCTGGCGCCCAAGATCATGCTGGTGGCGCTGGTCACCTTCTTTCCGATGCTGGTTGCATTGGTCGAAGGCTATGAGGCGACCGAGGCCGAGATCGGGCAAATGCTGCGCGCCATGGGGGCAGGGCGCTGGCGCATCTTCCTGCTGGCGCGGCTGCCTTCGGCGCTGCCTTACTTCTTTGCCGGGTTGAGGATCTCCATCACCTATGCGGTGGTCGGCGCCATCTTCGCTGAATATGCCGGTGCCGCGAAGGGTCTGGGCATCTACATGCTCAACGCCAAAAACAATTTCCGTCCTGATCTGGTTCTTGCCGCCGTCGGTGTCTGCGCGGCGCTGACCCTTGTCCTGTTCGGGTTGACCGTGTTGCTGCAGCGCCTTGCCATGCCCTGGGAGCGAGCCGGCAGGGAAACTGCCGGGAAGGGGGCCTGGCGATGAGCCGGCTCGAACTGCGGCATGTGCACAAGGCGTTCGGTGGGCTCGACGTGCTGGCCGATATTTCGCTCAGCGTCGGCGCTGGTGAGTTCGTCTCGATCCTTGGACCCTCGGGTGCCGGCAAGTCGACGCTGTTCCAGCTTCTGACCGGCGCCGAGCATGGCGAGGGCGAGATTTTGTTCGACGGCGCGCGGCTCGACGACCACGGCAGGCACTTCGCCTTCATGCCGCAGCGCGACGCGCTGATGCCATGGCGGCGCATCCTCGACAACACGACGCTCGGGCTCGAAGTGCAAGGTATGAGGAGACAGGCGGCGCGGGCGCGCGTTGCGCCGTTGTTTGCCGAATTCGGGCTTGCCGGCTTCGAGCAGCATTTTCCCGCGCAGCTGTCCGGCGGCATGCGCCAGCGCGCGGCCTTGCTGCGCACCGTGGTGCAGGAGCGCGACATGCTCCTGCTCGACGAGCCGTTCGGCGCGCTCGATGCGCTGACCCGCACCGCCATGCAGCGCTGGCTCGAACAGATGTGGCGGCATCATCGCTGGACGGCGCTCTTGATCACCCATGACGTGCGCGAAGCCGTGTTCCTGTCCGACCGCATCTATGTGCTGTCGGCGCGCCCGGCCCGCATTGTGCGTGAAATCAGGGTGCCGTTGCCGCGCCCGCGCAGCCTTGGCGGCGATGCCGCGCGCCAGGCAAGCGCGCTCGAGGCCGAAATCCTCGACATCATCCTCAACCCCAATCCATCCAAAGGACACGATCATGACTGACTTGACGCGTCGGCAGGCCTTGTTGCTGACCCTTGCCACCGGCCTTCCCTTGATTGCCGGGACGGGTCGGGCTCGAGCACAATCGGCGGCACAAAAGGTCACCGTCGCCCTCGACTGGACGGTCAATACCAACCACATCGGACTGTTCGTCGCCCGCGACAAAGGGTTTTATCGCGAAGCCGGGCTCGAGGTCGACATCCTGCCCTACAGCGATACCGGTGCGGGCACGCTGGTCGCAAACCGCGTCGCCGATTTCGGCATCAACGGCACCATCAGCCTGTTCACCCAGAGAACCGCCGGGGCGGATCTGAAGGGCGTCTATGCGGTGGTGCAATCCGAAACAGGCCGCGTGGTCTTCAATGCGGCACGCAACGAGATCAAAAGCCCAAGAAGCCTCGACGGCTTGATCTATGGCGGCTTCGGCAGTGCCTGGGAAAACGCGCTGATATCGACCATCATCCGCCACGACGGCGGCAAGGGCAATTTCGAGACGGTGACGCTCGGCACCTCAGCCTATGAGGCGCTGGCCAATGGGTCGGTCGATTTCACGCTCGAAGTCTCGACCTGGGAGGGTGTCGAAGCCGAGCTCAGGGGCGTCAAGCAGCGCAGCTTCGTCTATGCCGATTATGGCGTGCCTGACGAGCACACGACGCTGATCTCTTCGAGCGAAGCCTATCTCCAGGCCAATCCCAAGCCTGCGGCCGACTTCGTTCAGGCGACGCGACGCGGCTACCAGTTCGCTGTCGACCACCCCGACGATGCGGCAACCCTGCTGATCGCTGCAAACAAGGATGCCTTGACCAATCCGGCGCTGATCCACGCCTCGCTGAAGGCATTGATCGACGGCCATTATCTACGCAGCCAAAGCGGGGCCATCGGGACGATGGATCCGGCCAAGATGGAAGCGATTGGCGACTATCTCTTCGCCTCCGGCATTTTGCGCGATTCCGACGGCAAGCTGGTTGCTCGACGCCCGGATTTCGGGAGCTATTTCCGCAACGACTATCTGAGCTAGTCTGGCAAAACCAAATGACATGGGTCGCCAGTCTTTCTGGGCGACCGCGTGGAGCAGGTCGTCTGGAAGTGGCGCCCTGGCTCCCCGACAGCCAGTTTAAGACCGATCTGATCTTGTTGATTAACTGCCCGGCAATGGTTGCGTGCAAAGGTCGCCCTGAGGGATCATTGGGGTGTCTGCATTGCTCATATCAAAAAGCGAGGCGCTTTCGCACGTCAGTGACGGCACGATTCTGTCCGCAGCCCGAAAGCGTGAGATCCTGGTGGATTTGCGCGAAGGTTTCTTTCGGATCTGCGCGCTGGCCTTCGCGGGCATGTTCGTCTACCGCGGCGTGTATCACCTGATGCTCGACCCGACGCGCATCAATGTGGCGCTGGTGGCGATTTCCGAGATCCTGACCTTTACCTGGCTGCTTCTGTCGCGTCGGCCGAAGGTTCGCGACTGGAACCCGCTCACGGTGGTTGTCTCCGTGATCGCCAGCTTCGGTGTCGGTTTCATCGACCTGGAGCCGGGCGTGGCGTTCATCCCGGTCCATGTTGCGGCGCCGCTGCAGGCCCTGGCGTTGGGGTTCGTGATCTGGGGAAAGATATCGCTGGGGCGTTCTTTCGCCATTCTGCCGGGCAATCGCGGCGTGATGACGGGCGGTGCCTACCGTCTGGTGCGGCATCCGATCTATGCCGGCTATCTTGCCGGCCATGTCCTGTTCCTGCTATCGGCCTTTTCCTTCTACAATCTAGCCGTCTACGCGGTGATCACCTTCTTCCAGGTGCACCGCATCCTGCGCGAAGAGGCGCTGCTGGCCGCCACGCCGGAGTACCGGGACTATATGAAGCGCGTCCACTACAGGCTGTTCTACGGCGTCGTTTGACAGCGCCCCGGCGCGCAGAATCGTTCGGTCTGCAATCACCTGGCAACGTTGATCGTCAATAGACCTGCGCATTGTTTGTGCAAACTAATATTACAACTTTATTATTTCAGAAATTTTGAGGTATATATACCACACTTCAATTTCAGTATTCTCTCTGTGAAGCTGAAACTCACTACCTCGCGTAATTGCTTCTGCAATCGGCTTCTCGCCATCTCCGGCCGATCGGAAAGCCCGCCACACTGGTGGGCTTTCTGCGGTCCACAGGCGTGCCGGAATTAAATTCTGGTTGCCGTCACCAGGATGGCCGTTTCTGTTGCTGGCGAGACTTCTTCCGCGCGCGATGCCCGCCACAATCGCGGAACGGTAGGCCTTTGGAGCGCTCGTCTTTTGAACATCGCAGCTGCGACGTTCAATCCTACGGCGCCGGCTCCTATGGCGGCGGCCTTGGGCTCGTGCTGCTCATTGTCATCGTGCTTGTCGTACTCGGGCGCATCTAGCCGAGTTATCGCCAACTGATCGCAATCTCGTGAGCGCCCCAATGTCGGCGTGCACCGGATTGTGATGCAGGCAAGCCGGCTTGTGATCCTGCACTCTGCAAAACTTTCGTATGGTCATTGCGGTCCACACCCCCCCCGTGGAAACAAGAGGAGAGGGTCCCACCCCTTGTCCTCCTCCAAGGCCCGCTCCGGTTCACCGTAGCGGGCTTTTGCTTGCTGGCGAGGCAAAACCGGCTCGCATCAAACCCTATGGGCGAGGCGTTCAGATGCTGGCGCCAGTCGACTACTCCATGTCAGGCACGTCACCGCTGACGAAGAGCGTGTTCGGCGGACCATATTCGCCCAGCGTCGGATCGGCCTCACGGCTCCAGGCGATGACGCCGGAATGCTTTGCCGTCAGAGCCCTGGCGGTGCGTATGGCGCGATCCTCGCTCTGCTGGTCGGCGGGTCCAAAGGCTGGGAACAACTCGCCATCCTCACCGCGATCGAACGCGACCACGACGATCAGCCTGGGATTTTTCTGGCCACTGGAATCGGACATCTTGCACCTTTGGCGCAGAACCTATCACATTGCTCGGGGTTGAAGGCCGCGAATCGATGAATGCCGACTTTGGGGAGTGGCATCGTGCAAGATCAGCGTTTCGATGAGCCGGTCAGGATTGCGCTCGGCCGATCGCGAAACAACGTGGAGCGGGTCGCTCAGGCTGCCGACATCCTGCTGAACCGCTGGCCGGTTGCGACCGGGCAAAAGCATATGGTTGCCCGCAAGGCCTGTCTGGCCGTGCTCGAGGGAAAGAAAGAAGTCTCGGCGGCAAGAGCGGCGTTCATCAACGCCGCTATCGAGGCGGACATCCTCGTCGAACCGCGTGAGGTGTCGATCCCGTAGCCTGCCCCTGGTGAAATTGAATCAGGATCTGGCTCCATCCCCTTGATGTATGCCTCTTTTTGGCGATCGCCGACCGGCTTTTCAGGGCTATTGACCTGCCTCTCGGCACGCCCTGCACGGTTATCCCGCACATTTCGCTGCCTGTTGGTCAGTCTTCGGCATCTGTTGACATAGCATCCGGGCCTCGGTATTGAACAGGATTATACAGGTTCATTGAACAGGTACCCTTATGAAGCGGCGCGCGGTTCAACTGTCTCCCGGTACGGGCAAGCCCGAGCAGATCGCCACCGTCCTCGAACATGAGATCCGTTCCGGCGTCCTCGGTTTCGGCGACCGCCTTCAAAGCGAGAACGAACTCGTCCAGCGCTTCTCCGTGAGCCGCAATACGGTCCGCAAAGGCCTCGAGGAACTGTCCAGCCGCGGGCTGATCACGACCAAGGTTGGTATCGGCTCGTTCGTCACCTTCGACGGCAAGCCGGTCGACGACTCGATCGGCTGGTCGCGCGCGCTGGCCGATGCCGGCGCCAATGCCGAGACGCGGACGCTGCGGCTGGAGGTCATCGAAGACCCCGATCTGGCTGCGCTGCTTGGTATCGAAAGCCCGTTCTTCATCGCCGTCGACCGGGTGCGCACCAACGCCAGCGACGGCCATGCGATCTCCATCGAGCGCAGCCGGTTGCCATTGTCCTCCGAGCTCGAGGACGTACCGTTGCGCGGATTGCGCGAGGGCTCGCTGCACCAGACGCTGCGCGTCGCCGGCCTCATTCCCGACCATGGCGAGGAATGGGTCGAGATCGAGATGCTCAATGCCGAGGATGCGGCCATCCTCGGCTGCCCGCAAGGCACGCCTTTCCTGCGTGGCCGCCGGCTGACGCGCGCCGCCGACGACCGGCCGATCGAGTACGTCACCAGCCTGCTCAATCCGGCGCATTTTGCGCTGCATATGAGGTTCTGAGCGATGTCGGATGCGACCAGCAAGGCTATTGATCGCGCCATGGGGGCGCTTGTCGGCGGAGCGCTGGGCGATGCGCTCGGCATGCCGACGCAGCTTTTGTCGCCGGTTCGCATTGCCGAACTCTACGGCCATGTCGAGGATTTCATCGAGCCTTTCCCGGATCATCCGGTGTCGAAGGGACTGGCCGCCGGCACCATCACCGACGATACCGAGCAGGCGTTGCTGCTCGGCCGTATCCTGGTCGAATCCGGCGAGCGTTTCGACCATGCGCGCTGGGTCAATGCGCTGCTCGACTGGGAACGTGAGGTGAAGGCGCGTGGCAGCTATGACCTTTTGGGGCCATCGACCAAACGCGCCATCGACGCCATCAACAATGGTGTGCCGGCTGAGGAAGCGGGGCGCAGCGGCGACACCAATGGTGCGGCGATGCGTATCGCGCCGGTCGGCATCATGATGCCGCTCGAACCGTTGGAAGGGTTCGTCGGCAAGGTGGCTGAGACCTGCCGGGCCACGCACAACACCTCGATTGCCATCGCCTCCGCCGCTGCCGTTGCGGCAGCCGTCAGCCGCGGCGTCGCCGGCGGTGGCTGGCGCGACGCTTCCGCCAGCGCGGTCGCGGCGGCGAGGCGAGGGGCGACACTCGGACATTGGGTGACCGGCGGCGACATCGCCGCGCGCATCGTCTGGGCGCAAGACATCGTACACGGCAAGGCGATCAGGGATGCGATCCGGCTGATCACCGATCTGGTTGGCACCGGCGTCGCCAGCCAGGAATCCGTTCCGGCGGCCTTCGCCGTGCTGGAAGTCGCGCGTGGCGACCCATGGCAAGCAGCCGTCATCAGCGCCAATCTCGGCGGCGACACCGATACGATCGGTGCCATCGCTGCCGGCATGGCCGGCGCCTGCAGCGGTTTTTCCCGATTGCCGCAACAGCATATCGCCCGGCTTGTCGGCCTCGACATGTCGGAGGTTCGCGCGCTCGCCGCCGATCTCGTGGCAGCAAGGATGGCGAAAATCGGTTCCGGCAAGGACGCGGCGGAATGAGCGGCCGTCTCGTCCATGTCGGCAGTGCGGTGGTCGACTATGTCTACCGCATCGACGCCCTGCCGGCGCCCGGCATGGAAAAGACGGCATCGAGCTTTGCCCAGGTCGCCGGCGGCGGCTTCAACATGATGGTGGCGGCCAGCCGCACCGGCATGCAGGTGGTGTTCGGCGGCCAACTCGGCAGCGGGCCCAATGGCGATTTCCTGCGCGCTGCGTTCATAGCCGAGGGTATCGAGACACTGACGCCGCCATCGCCCGTGATGGACAGCGGCAACTGCGTCGCCATGATTTCGAGCGACGCCGAACGCACCTTCGTGTCGTGGCCTGGTGCGGAGAGCGTTCTCAGCCTCGACATGATGGCGCCGGTCGCGGTGGCACCGGGTGACTGGGTGTTCACCTCCGGCTACACGCTGAGCTACCCCAAGAGTCGCGATGCGCTCACTGATTGGATCGAGGCGCTGCCGGCAGGTATTCCCTTCGTCTTCGACCCGACGCCGGTCATCACGGACATTCCGCGTCCCATCCTGTCGCGGGTGCTTGCCCGCACCACATGGCTGAGCTGCAACACGACGGAAGCCGCCGAGATTGCCGGCCCAGGCGATGTCGAGGGCCTCGCGGTACGGCTGCTGGGCGACCACTGCCCGAAGGCAGCGGGCGTGGTCATCCGCTCCGGGGCAAAGGGTTGCCATATCAGGTTGGCCGACGGCACGGCGCAGACCGTTGCCGGCTTCAAGGTCACCGCCATCGACACCAATGGCGCTGGCGACACCCATATCGGTGCTTTCGTCAGCGCGCTGGCGCGCGGCATCCCGCCCTTCGAGGCAGCGCGCTATGCCAATGCGGCAGCGGCCATATCGGTCACCCGCCATGGCGGCTCGTCGGCGCCGACCGACCACCAAATCCAGACATTCCTGAGCCATGCCGCCGATCCGTCGGGAGCAGGCCGGACACAGAAGGCCAATGCATAACAGCTGGAAAGCCTGACAAGCCCGGGAACCGGGCAAACCCACAGCGAGGAACCAACCATGCGCATGCCTGACTTGACTGCTCTGCTGACGGCGACTGCCGTCTTTACCTCCGCACTCGCGTTCGCCGCCAAGGCTGACGAAGTGCATGTGCTCAACTGGAAGGGATACGGCGCCGACGAACCATGGGCGGTGGAGGCTTTCGAAAAAGCGACCGGCAACAAGGTCGTCAACGACTTCTTCAATTCCGAACAGGAAATGCTGACCAAGATCCGGACCAATCCCGGTCTCTACGACGTGGTCATGATCAATGCCGCCTTCAACGACCAGGCGATGGACGGCAAACTGATCCAGCCGATCGACGTCTCCAAATTGCCGAACTACGCCGACATCAGCAAGGACAAGGCGGGATCGCCGATGCTCGTCCATGACGGCAAGGTCTATGGCGTGCCGTGGGTGTGGGGCCTCACCGCGCTCGCCATCAACGACAAATCCTTCGACAAGCCGCCGACGAGCATCGCCGAGATGTGGGATGCCGCCCATAAGGGCCGCGTCGTCATTCGCGACGATGCCGTCGAAGCGGTGCAGTTCGGCGCCATCGCAGCGGGCCAGAACATCAACGACATCAAGGATATGGATGCGGTCAAGGCGAAGCTCACCTCGCTGATGCCGCAGATCAAGACCTTCTGGAGTTCGGAGAACGACTGGAACCAGATGGTCGCCTCCAACCAGATCGACATCGGCACCTACTGGAGCGGCTCGGCCGATCGCGCCAAGACGCATTTCAAATTGCCGGTCTCTCTGGTCGTGCCGCAGGAGGGTGCCGTCGCCTGGCTCGACGCGTTTTCCATTCCGGTCGGCGCCAAGAACGTCGCCGGCGCCGAGGCTTTCATCAACTACATGATCGACCCGAAATTCTACGTCGAATGGGTCACCAAGGTCGGTGCTCCTGTCTCCGCCAACACCAGGGCGGTGGAAGCGCTGCCCGAGGATGCCTTCAACCGCAAGGTCATGGGCGACCCCGAGGTGGCCAAACGCATCCAGTTCCAGGCGCCGATCACCGATGCCCAGCGCGAAGCCTATCTGGCGCTGTGGCAGCAGTTGAAGGTCGACGTGAAATAGAGCCAACATCCCGGCCAGCCGGCGGTTCGCGCCGGCTGGCGTTTCAATCCTGGGGGAGGGTATCATGGCAGCTGCGACAGCGTCGCGAAGCGGGCTGAGATCGGCATTGCCGCTGCTGGCGCCAGCCTATCTCTGGCTGACGGTGGCGATCTTCCTGCCGCTCTCGGCCATGGTCTTTTTCTCGTTCATGACCGAGCTGCCGCTGTCGGGAAAGCCGTGGACATTCACCCTTGGCAACTATGCCACCTTCTTCTCGCAAAGCCTCTATCTGACACTGCTGCTGGCCTCGCTGCGGCTTGGCCTCGAAGTGACGCTGTGGTGCGTCGTCATCGGCTATCCCGCCGCTTACGTGCTCGCCAAAGTGCTGAAGGGGCGCAGCCGCGAGGCGATCTTCCTGCTCGTCATCTTGCCGTTCTGGTCGAACGGGCTGGTGCGCATCTTTTCCTGGGCGATGGTTTTGCGCGAGGGCGGCATTCTCGACACCGCGCTCAACGCCGTGCTGCCGTTCAAGATCAACATCGACCTGATGTATTCCTATCCAGCCGTCATCATCGGGCTGGTGCATTCCTACGTGCCTTACATGGTGCTGACCTGCTATCTCACGCTGCAGGCGATCGATGACTCCCTGATTGAGGCCGGGCGTTCGCTTGGCGCTTCACGGCTACAGGTGCTGAAGCGGGTGATCATCCCGCTGTCGATGCCCGGATTGGTCGCGGGTGCGGCCCTGATCTTCGTCCCCGTCGTCGGCTCGTTCATGGAGCCGCGCATCCTCGGCGGTCGCATCGGCACCTTCTACGGCACGGTCATCGAGGACCAGTTCGTCGCCGTGTTCAACTGGCCGCTCGGTGCCGCGCTTTCCTTCATCCTGCTGGCCGTGGTGCTGGTCATCCTGGCGGTGGCGTCGCCGGTGCTGCGGAGGGCCGCGTGATGGCGACGACCCGCGTCCTCGAATGGCTTGGCCGCTTCTACATCGGTCTGCTGCTCGCCTTCCTCTATCTGCCGATCATCATCATGGCGCTGATGTCGTTCAACGTCTCGCCCTTCTACCAATTGCCGTTCGAATGGACGACCGAATGGTACGCTTCGCTGTGGCAGAACGACCAGCTGATCGCCGCCACCTGGAACAGCGTCGAGATCGCCGTCATCACCACCGTCATCTGTGTCGTGCTCGGCTCGGCGGCATCGCTGGCGCTCTATCGCTATGAGTTTCGCGGCAAGAAATTCCTGCAGGCGTTGTTGTTTCCGCCGATCGCCATTCCGTGGCTGATCACCGGCACGGCGATGCTGATCTTCTTTTTCGGCGTCGGCATCGGTCGCGGGCTGCATGCGATCCTGCTTGGCCATGTCGCACTGGCGCTGCCCTATGTCATCGTCGTCGTCTCGGCCCGGCTGCAGACCTTCGCGCCGGAGCTGGAAGAGGCGGCACGCTCGCTCGGCGCCAACCAGTGGCAGGTAACGAGGCGCGTCACGCTGCCTTGGATCATGCCAGGCGTCATTGCCGGAGGGCTGTTTGCGTTTGCAGTGTCGTTCGACCAGTTTGTGGTGTCCTATTTCCTGGCGACGCCTGGGCAGACGACGCTGCCGGTGGAAATCTACGCCGCGATCCGCAAAGGATTCACGCCCGAGATCAATGCGGTCTCCACGATCATCATTGTCGTGTCGATGGCGCTGATGCTGCTCACGGCGCGGTTCTTCAAATTCGGCGGAGAGAAATAATGGCCGGCGTGCAGGTATCTGATGTCTCGCGCAGTTTCGGCGCACACAAGGCGCTGGACAATGTCTCCATCGATTTCGCCGATGGCGGATTCTATGCGCTGCTGGGGCCGTCGGGCAGCGGCAAGACCACGCTGCTGCGCCAGATTGCCGGTTTCGATTTTCCCGATTCGGGCCGCATCACCATCGGCGGCGAGAGCGTCGAGCGGGTGCCGGTCGAAAAGCGGCGCATCGGCATGGTGTTCCAGAACTATGCGCTGTTTCCCAATATGAGCGTCGCCGACAATGTCGCCTTCGGCCTGTCGGTGCGCGGCGAGGCCAAGGCGGTGATTGCAACGGAGGTGCAGCGCACGCTCGATCTGGTGCAGCTCGGCAAGCTTGGTGGCCGCCGGCCGCACCAACTCTCCGGCGGGCAGCGGCAGCGTGTGGCTCTCGCCCGCGCTATCGTCACCAAGCCGCGCGTGCTGCTGCTCGACGAGCCGCTCGGCGCGCTCGACAAGGCGCTGCGCGTCGATATGCAGATCGAGCTCAAGCGCATCCAGCGCGAGATCGGCATCACCACCATCTTCGTCACGCATGACCAGGAAGAAGCGCTGACGATGAGCGACCGCATCGGCATATTGCGCGACGGCAGGCTGGTGCAGGAGGGGCCGCCGGAGGAGATCTATAACAGCCCGAAGAGCGAGTTCGCCGCCACCTTCCTCGGCGACGCCAACATTTTTCGCGGCGACAGCACGGGCGATGGCATCCGGCTTGCGGACGGAACGGCGATTGCCGCTGGTGTGGGTGCCAAGCTTGCCGCCGGCGCCAAGGCGAGCTGTGCCGTGCGGCCCGAACGCATCCGCATCGCCAGGGATGCCGGAGCACCGGATGGCAACGCCAACATGCTCAAGGGACTGGTTTCCAAGCGCATCTTCGCCGGCAGCAACAGCACCTATTTCGTCGAGCGTGCTGGTCAGACGTTGAAAGTGATTGTGCAGAATACCGGCATGGAACGGCTGGCAGAAGGTCAGGATGTCGTGCTGCGCTGGTCGCCTGAAAGCACGGTGTTGATCGCGGCGAACTGATCCTCACCGGGTCTTGCCAGACCGTCCGCAATCAGGGACAGCATAGACGGGCACGACCCGGAGCATACCGATGACCCTGGAACTGACTGCACGCGACCGATCCATGCTCGATGGCGAGCATGGCCTGTCAGCGGCTGCTGCCATGAAAATCCTGGTCGCCTTTTCCAACGCGATCGGGGCGGGCAGCCTGCTCGACATTGCCGGCGCCCATATCGACGGCTGTCTCTACCACGGCAAGGCCGGTCTCGACTTCGTCGAGCGGCTGGTCGAAGGCGGTGGCCGCGTGCAGGTGCCGACGACGCTCAATGTCGGTTCGTTCGATCTCATCCATCCCGGCATGGTGAAAATGCCGGCGGCGGAAGAGGTGCCGGCGCGGCGGCTGATGAAAGCGCATCTGGAGCTCGGCTGCCAGGCGACTTTCACTTGCGCGCCTTACCAGACGCGGTTCCGGCCAAGCTTTGGCCAACAGATCGCCTGGGGGGAATCCAACGCCATCGTCTTTGCCAATTCGGTGATCGGCGCGCGGACCAACCGCTATGGCGATTTCATCGATCTGTGCTGTGCCATGACCGGGCGCGCGCCGGCCTGGGGGCTGCATCTGAGCGAGAACCGGCGTGGTCGGATCCTGTTTGAGCTGGATGTTCCGGACAGCGAGCCGTGCGACAGCCTTTTCGTCGGCGTCGGGCTATTGATTGGGCAAGCGAGCGGCGACCGCGTTCCAGTGATTGCCGGCCTGCCGCGGCCGCGCGACGAGGACCAGCTGAAGGCGCTGGGGGCGGCGGCGGCAACGACCGGTGCTGTGGCGCTGTTCCATGCGGTCGGCATCACGCCGGAAGCAAGGACGCTCGATGAGGTATTCCAGGGTCATGCGCCTGACGAGACGATCCGCATTACCCGCGCCGATATCGACCATGCGCTGGCCAGGCTGTCGACCGTGCCCGACGGTGCGCCGCTGGCGGCCGTGTCGCTCGGCACGCCGCATTTTTCGCATGAGGAATGGATGCGACTGTTGCCGTTGCTGCGCGAGGCAGCACCGGGTAGGCGCATTCCGATCTATGTCAACACCGGCCGCGCGACGCTGACGCGATTGCAGGAGGAGGGCGCGCTGGCCGGTATGGAGGCGTTCGGCCTGATCCCGGTCGCCGATACCTGCACCTATGTCACATCGATCCTGGAACGCCTCGATGGCGTGGTGATGACCAATTCCGGCAAATGGGCGCACTACGCACCCGGCAATATCGGTGTGTCCGTCGCCTTTGCCGAGATGCGGGATTGCATCCGCTCTGCTGCGGCCGGGCATGTTGTGCGGAGCGCGTCATGACGCGACCGGTGGAACGAACCGGCACTTTCCAGCTGGCCGGTGACGCTGAGGGTCAGGCGCTGGTGTTTTCGCAACCGCTCAGCTTCTGGGGCGGTATCGATGCCGAGACCGGCGAGATAACAGACCATTCGCACCCCGGCCTCGGCCGAAATGTCGCTGGCAGGATTTTGGTCATGCCGAGCGGGCGCGGCTCGTCGTCTTCATCCTCGGTCCTGGCCGAGGCGATCCGCAGGGGCACGGCGCCGGCCGGTATTCTTCTGGAGCGGCCGGACCCGATCCTGGCGGTCGGTGCCATCGTTGCCGAATTTCTTTATGACATCCGCATGCCGCTGGTGGTGTGCGATATTTCGAACCTTGTCTCCGGTGATCAGATTGATATCGGCATCGGCAAAGACCGCGGGCCGATCATCAGAGTTCACCCCGCCATCAATCCGGCAGAGCCACGCCGCCAATAGGCCGCCGCCAGCGTTTGATCGCGACCAAGCCCCAGCGTGTCGCGCCAACATTCGCGCACGATCTTGGCGGCAGCGGCTTCCGCCGCGAACCAGCCGAAGGCCGAACCGTCCTGCGGCCACGCCACCGAGCGGACAGCCTCGGCCAGCAGTCTGTCCTCGCCCGCCGCCACGCCATCCCGTGTCAGCCAATGAACCTCGATGCCCGTGCCATTGTTGATCGCTTGTCTTTCACCATCATTGGCGATCTCGACGAAGGCGACGCCTTTTGTCCCGGCCGGTAGCGTCTCCAGCAGCCGAGCCAGCGCCGGCAAGCCGGTTTCGTCGGCGCCCATGACGTACCATTCTGCCTGCCGCACCGGACGGCCGACCGGGCCCATGATGCCAACCTTCATGCTGGGCGCGGCCTGCATGGCCCAGGCGGAGCCGACGCTCTCGCCGGGATGGATCAGGAAGTCGACATCGATGATGCCCTTTTCCACGTCAAGCGCGCGGATGGTGTAGACGCGCGCCACCGGGCGCCGGTCGTCGGTGGGCCAGACCGGTAAGCCATTGCCGCCCAGCACCGGCCACAGCGGATCGGGGACGTCCCTGGTCGGAAATAGCATGCGGATATGCATGCCGCCGAACTTGGCGAAGCGCGAGAGATTCTCGCCGGCCAGACGAATGCGGCGCATATTCGGAGTGAGGTCGCGAACATCGGTCACCACCATCTCGCGGAACTGGGCGAGGCTGGTTTCGCCTGAGAGATCGCCGGTCCAGACGATCTCGGGGTTTTCCTCCTTGGCGTAGACCTGTACGGCTGTGGCGAGCAGGTCCTTGATACGGGCGAGCCCGTCGCGGTCGGCAGCATTGGCCCGCATCACCAGCCGCTCCATGTCGAACGAGGCGCCGCCGAAGGCAAAGCGGAAATCGATGCGCTGTCCCTGATGCGAAGCATCGGCCTCGAAGCTCCGCAGCCTGTCGGAGATGCTGTCCATGTAGTCCGGCAGACGCCGCAGGTTGAGCCGTGCCTCGCAGGCCAGTTCACGCACCGATGCTTCGTTCATTGTCAGCCTCCCATCCTGCCGGTGAGGGCCACCTTGAAGGTGCGGCCCTTGCCCTGTTCTGTTGCCGCCGAGGTCGACCATGCGCTTTGCGGATCGGTGTAGGCGGTGTTGAATATGTTATCGACGCCGAAATCGAGCTTGAGGTTGTCGTTGACGCGCCAGTTGGCGAAGACATTGACCAGATCGAAACCGTCATCGACGACCGGCACGGCGTTGGGATTGGTGCGGCTGGTGCGGGTGATCTTGCCGACGCTGAGATATTGCGCGCCGACGGTGAGCTGGTCCTCCAGCATGCGGAAGCCGATCGTGGCCGAGAAGCGGTCGAGCGGCGTGTTGTTCAACGCCTGGCCGGAATAGACGCCGCTGACGACCTTGGCATCGATCAGCGCGCCGGAGAAGTTCACGAAACCCCAGCCATAATCATAAACCATCTCGGCCTCTACGCCCTTCAGGCGTGCGTCGCCGATGTTGATTGCCGTGCGCGGCAGCACGGTGAGGTCGACGTCGATGTAGTCCTCGACGTCAGTGTGGAAAACGTTGACCTTGGCGCGCAGCCGATCACCCGCCGTCAGCACATCGTCATATTTCACGTTGACGCCGGCCTCCCAGTTCTTCGCCGTCTCGGGCTGCAGCAGAAGATTGGGCCGATATGTATCACCGCCGCCATGCGCGCCGCCGCCACGGAAGACATCCTGCAGACCCGGCGCCCGGTAGCCTTCGGAATAGGTGCCATAGAGCTGGAAGCCATCGAATGGCGTGACGCCGACGGTGAGGCGCGGCGACCAACGATCGCCGGAGATCGAGGCTTCCTGCGGTGACGGGATGCGCGTCTCGCCATCGAGCTGGTAGCCGTCATAGCGCATCGCCGCGATGACCTGCAGCCAGTCCCCGTAATCGCCCTGCCACTGCAGGAAGCCGCCATAGCCCTGCTGTTGGCCAGCGCCGAAATGCGCCGCTTCCGAGGAGGCCTCGAGATAGTAGTAGTCGAGTCCGTAGGTCAGCGTATGTGCTAGTCCCCAGACGTCGAACCGCGAGGAGTTCTTCACATTGAAACCTGTCGTGGCCACGTCGTAGAAGCGGAAATTGCCGATCGCCGAGGTCGGCCAGACCTGAGTCTGCTCGGCGCGGGTGCGGTTGTGATAGGCATTGGCGCTGAAGTCGATCAGCGCGTTGTCGTCGGGCTTCCAGGTGTAAGCGGCGGTGTAGGTCTGGTTGGTGGTGTCGGTGTCATAGCGGCTCAGGGTCGGCGAGGTCGAGCCGCTCGATCCGGTGATCTGGTCGTTGTAGCGCTGCAGGATGGCGCCGAGCTTCAGCTCATGGCCATCGGCCGGCCGCAACGTCGCCTTCAGATAGCCGCTGGTCACCCGCTCGCCGGCCCATGGCACGGTGTCGCCATTGCCATCGGTGTAGCTGTCGCGGTCGCGGTAGATGAGGTTGCCGATGATATCGGCATCGTCGCTGAAGCGGTAGGCACCGGTGGTGCTGGTGGTGAAGCCGTCGCCATTGTCCTCGTAGCCGAGCTTCTCGCTCAGCGCCCAGCGCTCATCCTTCTTGAGGAAATCGCCGGCATCCTTGGTCTCGAAGGAGACGACGCCGCCGATGCCGCCGGAACCATAGGCATTCGAGACCGGACCGCGAATGACGGTGGCTTCCTTGATCAGGTCGGGTTCGACATAGAACGAGCCAGAGCCATGACCGACGCGCCAGTAGTCCTGGCGGGCGCCGTCGAGGGTGACGACGACGCGGCCATATTGCTCCAGGCCGCGGATGTTGATGGCGGTTGCGGGATCGTCGCCATTCATCGAGGCAGCGACGCCCGGTGTGGTGCGGAAGATGTCGGCGGCTGTGTCGGGCTGGATGCGGTCGAGTTCGTCCTGATCGACGGCGCTGATGGCGGCCATCGATTCGATCACCGCCGTTTTGATCATCGTTGCCGAGATGGTGATCACGTCGAGCATCGTCGCCGGCTGGTTCTGCGCGACACTGGCCGGCGCCAGGCGGCCGGTCTTGGCGGCGGTCTTTTTCTCCCGGTCCTGTTCCTGCGCGCTGGCAAGAGGCACGGCGCAGAGGCCGAGCACGAAGGCGAGCGCCGTGCTCGCCATCAATGTCGTGTTTGTTGTCGTTGTCATGCAGCCCCCAAGCAAAAGCAAAACTGCTGGCGGTGGCTGAGCGGCCTTGGCTGGCATTATTGAAAATCCCTCGACCAGTCAGGTCAGGGCACGGGTCACATATTAAAACATGATGACATAAGTCAACTTTAAATTTATAGCCGACCATCCTCGAGAAGCATCTGGCACGGGAACAGCGGCATGGTCGGCAGTTTAGGCGAAGGCAAGACGACCCACTGGTCGCAACCGGGCAGGATCGCGGCGGTGCTGCTTCTGGCACTGTCGGTGCTGGCGCCTTTCTGCGGCTTCAAGGCGCTGGCCGCCGAGATCGTTGTCGATGCGCTGGGGCGAACCGTCGTGCCGGGCGCGGCGACCCGGATCGTGACGCTCGGTTCCGACGTCACCGAGATCGTCCACGCGCTGGGCGCCGGCGGGCGAATCGTCGCTATAGATCGCGGCAGCAAATATCCGCCTGAAGTCGCGCAAAAACCCAATGTCGGCTACCGCCGCCAGCTTTCGGTCGAGGGGCTGGCCAGCCTGCGTCCCGACCTGATCCTGGCCGCAGAAGACAGCGGGCCTCCTGAAGCGGTCGAGGTGCTGAAGTCGCTGGCAATCCCGATCGTCTTGGTCCCGCAGGACAACAGCCCGCAAGGCATCGAGCACAAGATCACGTTGATCGCCGCCAGCCTTGGGCTCGAGGACAAGGGCAAGGCGGTTTCCGCCGAGGTGCTCACCGCCTTTCAGGCTGCCGCGGATCTGGCGTCGCAAATTCCGCCGGAGCGGCGCAAGAAGGTGGTGTTCTTCCATGGCCTGGTACGTCTGAGCGCTGCCGGCGCGGGTACTTCTGCCGACGCCATCATCCGCTATGCCGGCGGCCTCAACCCTATGGACATCGTACAGGGCTACAAGGCGGCGTCGGAGGAAAAACTGATCGAGATGGCGCCTGACGTCATCCTGATGATGGGCGACGGCAAGGGCGGGCCGTCGGCCGAGCTGGTGTTCGGCAACCGCGCGCTGGCGGCAACGCCGGCGGCAGCCAACAAGGCGCTGGTCGTGCTCGACGGCGCCTACATGATCGGCTTCGGCCCGCGCACATCGGATGCGATCCGCGACCTGGCGAAAGCGCTCTATCCGGAAGGGGAATGACGTCGCGAAAATCGCAAGACGGTTCGGCTGGGCAGTACAATTTCGTCGCCGAACCCCGTTGCGCTTCATAAATGCTGTCCGTCCGGATTTCTCCGGATCGGCTTCCGCCCGAACAAACTTGGCGGCTCGGCCTGAAACATTGGCACGATATTCTAAGCCGCGCGGTTGACCGTGAATGCGCTCTCCAGCCTATAATTATACTAAATTCATAGACTAACTGCGAACGCTCGGAGCGCTCGCATCTTGGCCTGTGAAAATGGTTGCACAAGGGAGCGCATCGATGCCGAAAACAGAGTCCAATCCGGTCGACCTCGGCACCAGGGCCGCCGACTTCCTGCTGCCCGACGCGCAAGGTGTGCTGCACCGCCTTGCCGATTTCGACGCCAAGCCGGCCTTGCTCGTCGCTTTCATCTCCAACCGCTGCCCGTTCGTCGTGCTGATCCGCGAGCAGCTTGCCGCTTTCGCCAGGGATTATGCGGGCAAGGGGCTGCAGGTGGTGGCGATCAACGCCAATGACCACGAGGCGCATCCGGAGGAGACGCTCGCCCATATCGGCGAGGAGGCCGAAAAATTCGGCTATTCCTTCCCCTATCTCAAGGATGCGTCGCAGCAGACGGCGAAAGCCTATGGCGCGGCTTGCACGCCCGACTTCTTCCTGTTCGGCACTGACCGGCGGCTCGCCTATCACGGCCAGTTCGACGATGCGCGGCCGGGCAACGGCAAGCCGGTGACGGGTGCCGATCTGCGCGCGGCGGTCGATACGGTGCTGGAGGGCGGCAGGCCCACTGCCAGCCAGGCGCCGTCGATCGGCTGCAACATCAAGTGGAGCGCGGGCAACGAGCCGGTGTGGTCTTCCAGCGCGGCCCGCGCGGCCTAGCGCCTGCTTCGACTTTATTCGCCAGGTCTCCATGCCCAAGCCGCAAAAATCCGCTTCCGACAGCTTGCTGCTCCAGGCCGACGTGCTGGTGCTGGGCGGCGGTCCGTCGGCAGCTTGGGCAGCAGTCGCCGCGGCCGAGGCCGGCGCCAAGGTGGTGCTGGCCGACAAGGGCTATCTCGGCACCAGCGGCGCCACCGCGCCGTCCAACACCGGCACCTGGTGCGTGCCGCCGGGCGACAACAGGCATGCCGTGGTCGAGCGACGCTGGCAGCGCACCGGCGAACTCGCCGACCCGCGCTGGATGCTGCGCTGCGTTGACACCGCCTACCGCAACCTGCTCAGGCTTTCCGAATGGGGCTATCCCTTCCCGAGCGAGGATGACGGCCGGCTCTACATCGCCAATCTGCGCGGCCCGGACTACATGCGCTTCATGCGCCGCCGCGTGCTTTTGGCCGGCGTCACCGTCCTCGACCATCATCCCGCGCTCGAACTTTTGTCGGACGGCGATGCCATCGTCGGCGCCGCCGGTGTCGCCAGGCAGATCGGCCAGGATTGGCGCGTCGACGCCAACGCGGTGGTGCTGGCGACCGGTGGCTGCGCTTTCCGCGAGCGCATCCTCGGCGCGACCGGGCTGACCGGCGACGGCTATCTGATGGCGGCGGAGGCCGGCGCCAGCCTGTCGGGCATGGAGTTCACCGGCAAATACACGCTGGCGCCCTACGGCTCCTCGTTGAACAAGGGGCTGCCGTTCCGCTGGGCGTCGTTCCATCGCGAAGATGGCTCACCGATCGTCGGGCCGACCGGCGAGCCGTTGCGCAACGGCATCGGCGACCGCGAGGAGGAAGTGGCGCGCGCGCTGATCGACGGCCCGGTCTACGCGCGGCTCGATCAGGCCGAACCAGCGCTGCAGGGCTGGCTGCGCCAGGGCCAGCCGAATTGCTTCGTGCCCTATGACCGCGCCGGCATCGACCCTTTCAGCGAGCTGTTCCGCATCACCCTGCGCGCCGAAGGCACGGTGCGCGGCACGGGCGGCATAGACATCGTCTCCGACGATTGCGCCACCGGCGTACCCGGCCTCTATGTCGCCGGCGACGCGGCCAGCCGCGAGATCATGACCGGTGCGGTGTCGGGCGGCGGCGCCGTCAATTCGTCCTGGGCGCTGGCCAGCGGCTGGTGGGCGGGCAAGGGCGCTTCGACCCATGCCAAGCGCCGGACCGGCAAGGCATTCCGCACTGAGGTGCAGTCGCTTGGCCAGGCTGGATTACGTCCTGCATCATCGCCGCGCGTCGACATCTCGGCAGGCGAAGTCATCGAGGCGGTGCGCAGTGAGGTGACGCCGCTCGACAAGAATTTCTTCCGCACCGGCGAAGGCCTGGAGAAAAGCGGCGAGCGGTTGGAGAGTGTCTGGCGCGACGTGCGCGACCATCTGCAAGGCGACGGGCTGGATAGGGTCCGTACCCGAGAGGCAGCTTCGATCGCCGCCGCCGGGCGCTGGTCCGTGGCCGCAGCGCTGCACCGCACCGAGAGCCGCGGTATGCATCGCCGCACCGATTTGCCGGGCAAGAGCCCGGCCTTCGCGCACCGGCTGGTCATCACCGGTGTGGATGCGTTCCGCATCGCAGGCGCGCCTGAGCGGCTGGCGGAGCTGGCGTCATGATCGAGATCGTCTCGGCCACGCGCTGCGTCGAATGCGACATCTGCGTCAAGGTGTGCCCGGCCAACGTCTTCGACGCGACCGAGAGCGGCGTGCCGGTGATCGCCCGCCAGGAGGACTGCCAGACCTGCTTCCTGTGCGAGATCTACTGCCCGACCGACGCGCTCTATGTGGCCGAGTTCGCCGAAGGGCCGACCGGCATCACGGAAGCTCAGGCCGACGCCCGACAGCTGTTTGGCTCCTATGCCCGCGCGCTCGGCTGGAAGCGCGGCAAGGCCGGCGGCTCGGAATTCGACCCGACGCACCGCATTCGCGTGGCGCAGTGAACCGATCGGAGACAGATATGGACCGTATCGTCGTCAGCGACATCAGCAAGACCTTCCAGCTCAAGCCGGGGCAGTTCGTCACCGTCGATGGCGAGGCGACCGACCGCGTCACCGTGCTCGACGGCGTTGACCTCTCGATCCGTAAGGGCGAGTTCATCACGCTGGTCGGCCCCAGCGGCTCGGGCAAGTCGGTGCTGCTCGACATCATTGGCGGGCTGACGCAGGCGACCGGCGGCGACGTCAAGCTCGATGGCCGGCGCATCACCAGGCCCGACCCGAAGACCGGCTATGTTTTCCAGCAATATGCGCTGTTTCCCTGGCGCACGGCGCTCGCCAACATCGAATATGCGCTGGAAGTGCGCGGCGTGGCCAAGGCTGAGCGCACGGCGACGGCCCGCCATCTGTTGTCGCTGTTCGGCCTTGCCGGCTTCGAGGACCGTTTTCCCAACCAGCTGTCCGGCGGCATGCAGCAGCGTGTGGCGATCGCGCGTGCGCTGGCCAGCAACCCGGAAGTGTTGCTGATGGATGAGCCGTTCGCGGCGCTCGACCAGCAGACGCGCGAGCTTCTGCAAGGCGAGCTGCTGCGGATCTGGGGCAAGATCAACACGACGGTCATTTTCGTCACCCACTCGATCGACGAGGCGATCTTCCTCGCCGACCGGGTGGTGGTGATGACGGCGCGGCCGGGCGCGGTGAAGGAGATCATCGATATCGACCTGCCACGGCCGCGCGACGGCGACATCCGCGCCAGCGCCGAATTCAATCTATATCGCGCTCGCGTCTGGGACGTGCTGCGCGACGAGG
>NZ_JBVVQG010000001.1:603364-635676 GCF_055811095.1 Mesorhizobium sp. WSM4833 | reverse complement strand
GCGCGACGGCGACATCCGCGCCAGCGCCGAATTCAATCTATATCGCGCTCGCGTCTGGGACGTGCTGCGCGACGAGGTCAACAAGGCGCAGAAGGACTGGACCCTGTCGCCAGCCTTCAGTCACTGAGGAACTGGACCCATGGCCTATCTGACCGAGAAGTTTGGCTCCGCTGGAGCGCTCCACCTGTTTGCCGGCGCTGGCGAAACGGTAGCCGCCGCCAGGGTCCCCGCCATCAAGGCCAACGCCAAGATCCGGAGCAAGAAAGCGAGCCACGGCACATTCCTCTATGGCTTGCCGCTGCTCGGCCTGTTCTTCCTGCTGTGGGAGATCGCGCCCCGGCTCGGCTGGCTGAACCGCATCTTCTTTCCGCCGCTGAGCGAGGTGCTGGTCGCCTGGTGGGCGCTGCTCGCTTCGGGCGTGCTGATCGAGCATATCGGCATAAGCCTGCAGCGTGCCGCGATCGGCTTCGCACTCGGCGTGGTGGTGGCCATCCCGCTCGGTCTGTTGATGGGGCGCTATTCGCTGTTCGAGAAGGTTTCCGACCTTTTGGTGCAGACGCTGCGCAACACCTCGCAATTCGCACTGCTGCCGGTGTTCATCCTGCTGCTCGGCATCGGCGAGGAATCGAAGGTCGCGATCACCTTCTACTCCTCGGTTTTCTTTCTCCTCGTCAACACGATCAGCGGCGTCAAGTCGGTCGATCCGCTGCTCATCAAGGCGGCGCGCTCGATGGGCACGTCCGACTTCGACCTGTTCCGGAAAGTCATCCTGCCGGCCAGCATTCCCTCGATCGTCGCCGGCGCGCGGCTGGCGGTGAAATCCTCGCTGTTCGCGGTCATCGGCGCCGAGATGCTGGCGGCCAAATCCGGCCTCGGTTTCCTCATCCAGAATTCGCAGCTGATGATGGAAACGGCCGACATGTACGCCGGCATCCTGACGCTGACCGTCATCGGCCTGACCGTCAATTACCTGCTCGTCTGGTTCGAGCGCTGGGCAACAGCCTGGAAGGGCCAGTCCGAGACCTCGCTCATTTAAGCGGCCCCATTCATTCCAAACAGGAAGGATTTTCCCATGCCCAACATCCCATTCGACGCAATTCGCCGGCTGCTTCTGAAGGGCGCCATTGCCGTCGTCATCGGCCTTGGCGGCATGCCTGCCTTCGCACAGGACAAGCCTGACATCATCCGCATCGGCAGCACGGCGCCGGGGCACCTCAAATTCATCCTCGCCAAGAAGGACGGCTGGTGGGACAAGGAATTCGCCAAGGACGGCATCAAGGTCGAACTGGTGACCTTCAACGGCGGCTCGGAAGCCACGACGGCATTGGCGACCGGCGCCATCGAGTTCACCTATACCGGCAACAATCCGGCGCTGCGCGTTGCTGCGTCCGGCGCCGACGTCAAGCTGATCGGCCTGTCGAGCTATGTGAAGGCCGGCGGTTCCTACATCGTCGTCAAAACCGACTCGCCGTTGAAGACGCTGCAGGATCTCAGGGGCAAGAAGGTCGCCTATCTCACCGGAACGGTGCGGCATTCGAACTTCAGCAAGGCACTGAACAGCGTCGGCCTGACCACCAATGACGTCGAAGGTCTGAACCTGCCTTTCGAGGCATCCGGCCCGGCGCTGCTGCGCGGCGATATCGACGCCATTGTCGAGACGGATTCGACGGCGGCCAAGCTGGTCGACACCGGCGAGGCGCGGGTGCTGTTCGACACCAGCACCCATCCGGAATGGAATGTGCCGAACGTCATCTCGGTCAACGGCGCCTTCGCGGCGAAATATCCCGATCTGGTCAAGCGGCTGCTGAAGGTCGACATCGAGATTTCGCGTTGGGCCGACGCTCATCCGGACGAGACGATCAAGACGTTTGTGGAGGCGACCAAGTCGTCGGAGAAATCCGTCCGCAAGACCTATGCCGACGGGGTGTTCCACCAGGATCCGAAACTCACCGACGACGCGATCGCCGCCTTGCAGGGCGAGGAGAAATTCATGGCCAGCGCCGGGCTCCTGAAGGGCTCGATCGACTACGGAAAATGGGTCGACAAGAGCTTTGTCGATGGCGCCGCGGCTGAAGTCGCTGCCGTCCAATAGACTGGAAGCATCGAGCGGGGCGGGCGCTTTACCGCGCTGCCCCGTTCGTCTGGTCCGTCAAATCTCTGGGATGTTCTCCTTGAAGATCACCTGCAGCCTTGGCTGGTGCAGTTCATAGGGCAATCCCCGGACCGCATGGGTCAAAGTGTTGAGCGCTTCGCGGGCTTCGACGCGCGGGTTCTGGTCGATGACCGCGTCGAGCGTGCCGTCGAGCAGAAGGTCCTTGGTGCCGTCCGTCACCTCGTGGCCGAGGAAGACCATGGACTGGGCGCGGCCGTGCTCCTTGAGCGCGCGGGCGATGCCGGTGTTGCCGGCGCCGACATTGTAGATCGCGGCAAGGTCGGGGTGCCGTTCCAGCAGGGCCGATGCCTCCGAATAGGCCTTCTCGCGGTCGTCGAGCATTTCGCGCATCTCGACGATCTGCAGGTTGGGTGATTCCTCGGTCAGGACGTGGCGGAACCCCATCTCGCGTTCTTCGTGGCCGCGATAGGACAGCGAGCCGGCGAACAGCGCCACCTTGCCCGGATGCCCCGATCCCATGAAGCGGTTGAGCAGATAGCCGGCCAGCCGCCCGGCGGCGCGGTTGTCGATGCCGATATAGGCGACCCTGGGCACATGCAGGATGTCGGAGGCGATGGTCACCACCTTGATATCGTTGGCCGACAGGGATCGGATCGCTTCGCGCACCGTCGGATGGTCGAGCGCTATAACGCCGACGCCTTGCGTCTGTCCGCGCAGGTCCTGCAGCAGGCGGGCGAGCCGGTCAGGATTGAAGCCCTCGATGGTGGCGATATGGACATCGAGGTCGGGCCGCGCCAGAGCCTGTGCCTCGATGTGCCGGTGCAGCATCTTGATGAAGGAATTGGTGCCGGCCGGCAGCGCGAAGTCGAGCCGGATGACCTCGCCAGGCGAGGGCCGTGGCGGCGCGCCGTTCGGGCCTTCGGCGATGTAGCCGAGGCGCTGCGCCATTTCGAGCACGATTTCGCGCGTGCGCGCCCGCACGCCGGGTCGGTTGTTGAGCACGCGGTCGACGGTGGCGGCCGAGACGCCGGCTTCCCGGGCTATGTCAGTCAGGGTGGAACGCACCGTCTTTCATCTCCTGCATGCGTCAGATCGGCTGGTGACGGCTTCCCCGCCATCGGCGATTCTGATGGGAAATGATGTATCCGCCCTTAGCCCATGCGCAAGCCGCTGCGCTAAATCAAATAGTCCGGCAGGGCTGCGCAGGGGCGGGAAGAGTCGTGTGCCCTCAAATTGAAGCACCCGGCATGATGCATGGATCCCGTTTTTGTGCATTTCCTTGCCCTATTGCGATGTTGTGAGGTGTTTTGATTATTTATGATGTTGACAGCCTTGCCATGCTGCCGTCAATATCCCTCATAAGGGCCGTGGAGGAAACGTGGCCCTGAGGGAGGAGTTTCAATGTCTGACTTGATCCGCATCTCGCGGCGCCGGCTGCTGGCATCCGGAGGAAAGGCGGTTGTGATCATGGCCGCCGCTGGTATCGCACCCCAATTCATTCGTCCCGGCCGCGCCTATGCGGCCGACGCGCTGGCGCCAGGCATGATCGGCGGCCCGACGGGCTTCGATGGAGCCGAGCGCTACCAGTATGGCGCCGACACGCCGGAAGGCCGCGCCATCGAGGCGGCCAAGGCGCTGAAGGGCGCCGGCAAGGCGCCCGCCAAGATCGTGCTCGGCCTGTCCGACGGCTCGATCGGCCAGCTCACGCAGCCGTTCCCGGCCGGTGCGCCGTCGATCAAGGAGCTGTGGGAAAAGGAAACCGGCATCGCGATCGAAATCGTCGGTTTGCCGAACGGCCAGGAATTCACCAAGACGATGCAGGACATCTCCACCAAGGGTGGGGCCTACGACATCTATTCGACCGAATGGAACCGCCTCGGCGACCTCGCCGAAACCGGCGGCATCGCCAAGCTCGATGACTTTGTCGCGCAGCACAAGCCCGAATGGGACGATCCCGTCAGCGGCTATGTCAACGGCGCCAAGGGCGTGTCGCTGCTCAACAAATACCGCGGCTCCAACTATGGCGTGTCGCTGGACGGCGACTTCCAGACCTGGGTCTACCGCACCGATTTGTTCGGCGACGAAGCCGAGAAGAAGGCCTTCAAGGACAAATACGGCTACGATCTGGCGCCGCCGAAGACCTGGAAGCAGCATGGCGACATCGCCGCCTTCTTCCAGCGACCGGACAAGGGCCTGTTCGGCTCGACCGACCTGCGCAACCAGGGTTGGGGCTATACCAATTGGTACCAGCGCTATGTCTCGATGGCTTCGCCCAACCAATTCCTGTTTGGCGATGACGGCAAGCCGATGATCAATTCAGAGCAAGGCATCGCCGCCACCAACGAATATGTCGCTTCGCTCGCACATCATTCGCCGGATGCGATCTCCTGGGGCTGGCCGGAGCAATACGGCAACTTCGCCAAGGGTGGTGCGGCGATGACCTGCGCCTTCTCCAACCTGCCGAAATTCCTCGACAATGCCGGAAACAAGGACTCAGCCGTCACCGGCAAGATCGGCTCGATGCTGCCGCCAGGCCGCGAGATCGACGGCAAGCTGATCAGCCGTTCGGTGCTGTGGTTCTCGCTGACCGGCATGGTCTCGTCACAGTCGAAGAACCAGGAGGTCGCCTACCTCCTGCTGCAATGGCTGGGCTCGGCCCGTATCTACGCCTGGATGAGTGCCAACCCCGGCGGTTATCTGGACCCGTTCCGGCTTTCGGACTTCTCCGATCCGCTGGTGCGCCAGACCTATCATGCCTACCACATGGACGTCGTGCGCGAGACGGTGGCGCGCACCGTGCCGACCATCAACTATCCCGGCGCGACAGCCTTCCACAATGCGCTCGACGAGAACCTCATGGCGGCGCTGACCAAGGCCAAGACATCGGAGCAGGCGATGGCCGATACCGAGGCGGAGTGGAAGAAGATCGTGCGGCGCACCGGCGAGGACAAACTGCTCGAAGCCATCAAGACCAACAAGGAGGCCTGGCCGACAGTTCTCGACCCGATCGTCTGATCCATCTCCCTGGATCACATCGAAGGAGGGGAGGAGCCTGCTTTTCCCCTCCGCCCACAACGCCACCAGCAAAGCCGCCAGATGAAGCGTTCCGTTCCTTTCCTGATATTCCGCTATGCCGCGATCTTCGCGGCCATGGCGGTGACGCTGGTGCCGATCCTGTGGATGGTATCGATGGCGTTCAAGCCGATCGCCGAATGGTCGGCGACCGGCGCCGACCTGACCTGGTGGCCGAAGAACCCGACGCTCAGCAATTTTCGTTTCGTCTTCGGCGAGTCGACCAACAATTTGATCGTCGCGCTCGACCGTACCGCGCTGAAGCCGATCCTCGCATCGCTGCTGTCGGCGGTTTTCGGCACGGTGATCGCCATGTCGGCGGGCACTGCCGCGGCTTATGGGCTCTCGCGTTTCGGCTCCGGCCAGAACCTGCCGCTGGCGCTGATCCAACTCAGGATCTTTCCGCCGATGGCGGTCATGATCCCGGTGATGATCATGTGGGCTTTCCTCAACTTCACTGATAGCTGGTGGGGCCTGGCGCTGATCTACGGCATCGTCACCTTGCCGTTCGCCTTCTGGCTGATGAAGACCTTCTTCGACGACATGCCGCGCGAGATCGAGGAGGCGGCGCTTGTCGAGGGCTGTTCGCGGTTGCGCGTCTTCACCCGCATCACGCTGCCGATGATGCGCGCGCCGCTGGCCAGTGCCGCGCTCTTCGTCTTCATCCTCAACTGGTCGGACTATCTGATCGCGCTGCTTCTGACGACGCGCGAATGGGTGACCATCCCGGTCTACATGGCCTCGCTATCCTCCTCGATGACCGGGCAGCTCTATGGCGCCAAGGCGGCGCTTGGCCTGATCGCGGCCGTGCCGCCGGTCATCATGGGCATCGCCATCCAACGCCATCTGGTGCGCGGGTTGACGTTCGGGGCGCTCAAGCAATGAGCGCGGTGACTGTCATGACTTCCAAGGATGAGGTGAAAGCCGCCGGAGCAAAGCCGGTTTCGCGCGATGAGGGCGCAAGGCTGGGTTTCCGGCTGACATTGCCTGCGCAGATCCTGGTGCTGTTCATCTCGGCCTTCCCGCTGTTGATGCAGCTCTACATCAGCGTCACCGACTGGTCGCCCCTGTCGGGCACCGGCTGGTGGAACGCCTGGTCGATGTGGAACAGCTTTGCCAACTACACCGATCTCGCCGCCGACGCGCGCTTCTGGAGCGCGCTGAAGCGTACGGCCATCGTCATGATCGTCTGCGTGCCGGCGGAATTCCTGCTTGGGCTGGCGCTGGCGACACTGTTTGCCGACGATTTCCCGGGCAAGCGCGTCTTCTATTCGATCCTGCTGATGCCGATGATGGTGGTGCCTGCCGTGGCCGGCTACATGTTCTTCATGCTGTTCCAGTCCGGCGGCCCGGTGAACGACATCTTGTCGGCGCTCACCGGATCTCCAGTCACCATCGCCTGGCTGTCGGATCCGACACTGGCGCTGATCGCGGTGATGGTCGCCGACGTCTGGCAATGGACGCCGCTGATGTTCCTTATCCTGCTTGCCGGCCTGGTCGGCGTGCCGGAGGACCAGATCAAGGCGGCGACGCTGCTCGGCGCCAATCCGTGGCAGCGCTTCGTCACCATCGTGCTGCCGAAGATGAAGACGATCATCATCATCGCGTTGGCGATCCGGGTGATCGAGAACTTCAAGATCTTCGACACGCTCTACATCATGACCGGCGGCGGTCCAGGCGTCGCTACCGAAACCATCTCGGTCTACATCTACAAGCTCACCACGCAGGACCTGATCTGGGGCTATGTGGCGGCGATCGCGCTGGCCATTTTGGTCGTGCTGTCGATCGTCGCGGTGTTTGCCATGAAGCGCATGGCGCGTGCACGCGAGGTACCGGCATGAGCGCCATCCACCTGCAAAACCTGGTCAAGAAATTCGGCGACTTCACCGCGCTGAAGACCATGGACCTGGCAATATCAGATGGCGAGTTCATGGCGCTGCTCGGCCCGTCGGGCTGCGGCAAGTCGACGACGATGAACATGATCGCCGGCATGGAAGAACCGACCGGCGGCAAGATCCTGTTTGGCGAGCGCGACATGGCCGGCGTGCCGATGGGCCGGCGTGGCGTCGGCTTCGTGTTCCAGAACTACGCCATCTTCACGCATATGACGGTGCGCCAGAACCTTGCCTATGGACCAAAAATGCGAGGGGCTGCCAAAGCCGAGATCGATCGCCGTGTCGGCGCCATCGCCGAGATGCTGCAGCTTTCGCCGCTGCTCGACCGCAAGGCCGACAGGCTGTCGGTCAACATATTGCAACGGGTGGCGATCGGCCGCTCGGCGATCATGGAGCCGGCGATCTTCCTGCTCGACGAGCCGCTGTCCAATGTCGACGCCGCTTTCCGGGCCGTCATGCGCACCGAACTGAAGCAGCTGCAGCGGCAGTTCCGCCAGACCATGGTCTATGTCACCCACGACCAGCTCGAGGCGATGACCATGGCCGACCGCATCGCGGTCTTGGATCATGGGGTTTTGCAGCAGGTCGGCACGCCGCTCGAGGTCTACAACGATCCAGCCAATGTCTTCGTCGCCCGCTTTATCGGTGCGCCGGGCATGAATCTGCTCAAGGGCAGGCCGGCGGAGAGCGACCGCGGACTGGTCGTCGATCTCGGACCGTTGGGCGTCACGCCGCCGCTGGCGGGCGAACTCGCAGCGGCCATGCGTGGTGCACGCGGCGAGGTGCTTTACGGATTCCGGCCTGAACAGGCGACGTTGGTGCAGAATGGGCACGGCCTCGCAATGCCGGTGACCTTTGTCGAACGGATCGGTGCGCGCACCATCGTCCATCTCGGCCAGGGCGAGGCGGCTGTGAAAACGGTGTTCGACAATGATGTCGGGCTGGCTATCGGCGACACCGCTGTCATCGCTCCCACTACGTCGTCGGTGCGCGTCTTCGACGCCGCTACCGGCCTTGCGATGAAGGCAGGTTGAGATGGCCGATATCGTCTTCCGTAATGTGACCAAACGCTACGGCAATACACTCGCCGTCGACGACGCCTCGTTCACCGTCAACGACAATGAGTTCTTCTGCTTCTTCGGTCCGCCGCTGTCGGGCAAGTCGACCATCCTGCGCCTGGTGCTCGGGTTGGAGACACCTGACACCGGCGAAATCCTGATCGGAGGCAGGCCGGTCAACGCGATGTCGCCGGCCGAGCGCAACGTGGCTATGGTGTTCCAGAACCTGGCGCTGTTTCCGCATATGAGCGCGCTCGAAAATGTCCGCTTTCCCCTGGTCGAACGCCGGGTCGCCGAGGCCGAGATCAAGCGGCGGGTCACCGACGTCGCGGCGAAGCTGCATATCGGCCATATCCTGCACAAGCCGCCGGGACAGCTTTCGGGCGGGGAGCGGCAGCGCGTAGCGATCGCCCGGGCTCTGGTGCGCGATCCCAATGCCTATCTGATGGACGATCCGATCTCGGCGCTCGACGCCAGGCTGCGCGAAGAAACGCGCGTCGAGCTGAAGCGCATCCAGCGCGAACTCGGAAAGACGCTGATCTACGTCACGCACGACCAGGAAGAGGCGATGTCGGTCGCCGACCGCATCGCCATCCTGGAGGACGGCAAGATCAGGCAGATCGGTACGCCGGCAGAGATTTACGACCGCCCGGCCAGCACCTATGTGGCAAGGCTGCTTGGTTCGCCGATGATGAACATCCTCAGATCGGCGCGCGGCGATGGCGGTGTCGAAGCGGCTGAAGGCACGATCCGCATCGACGACAAGACAGCGCCCGCCGACGCCGTGGAGATCGGGCTGAGGCCGGAGGACATCAAGGTCAGACCGTGGGCGGATGGGGGCCCGGGCCGCCCGGCGCGAGTGTTCGAGGTCGAGCCGCTTGGCGGCTACACCGTGGTGACGCTCGCTGCCGGGCAGGCGCGGCTGAAGGCGTTGCTGCGCGGCCAGCCCGACATCCGGCCGGATGCCATGGTGGCGATATCCTGCGAGCCGGCCAGAGTGCATTATTTCGAACAGAGCGGCGGGGCGTTGGCACGATGACGGCCGCCGCAAGGAAAGAGTTTCGGGAGGACGAGATGGCAAGCAAAGGCTTCGAGCCGGACGTGAAGGTCCGCACGAAGGAATACAAGATCGGCTGTGTCGGCGCAGGCATGATCATGGCCGAGTGCCATCTCGCCGCCTACAAGGAAGCCGGGTTCCCGGTGGTGGCAATCGCCTCGCGCACCAGGGCCAGCGCCGAGAAGGTGGCGACGCGCTGGGGCATTCCGACCGTCCACGACACACCGGAAAAACTGATCGAGGACGAAAATGTCGAGATCATCGACCTTGCTTTCCCGCCCGACCTGCAGCCGGCGCTGATCCGTCACGCGCTGAGGCAGAAGCATATCAAGGCGATCCTGGCGCAGAAGCCGCTGGCGCTGTCAGTCGAGGAAGCGGTCAAGCTGCGCGATGAGGCGGCCAAGGCCGGCAAGATCCTCTCGGTCAATCAGAACATGCGCTACGACCAATCGATGCGCGTCTTGAAGCAGATCATCGACAGCGGCGCGCTGGGCGACATCGTCTTCGCGCAGATCGACATGCACGCCATCCCGCATTGGCAGAGCTTCCTCGAGGACTATGACCGGCTGACGCTCGCCAATATGAGCGTGCATCATCTCGACGTGCTGCGCTTCCTGTTCGGCGATCCCGACGAAATCACCACGCTGACACGCAAAGACCCGCGCACGACATTCGACCACTCGGACGGCATCACGGTGTCGACGCTGCGCTTTCCGTCCGGTGTGCTCGCTGTGTCGCTGGAGGATGTCTGGTCCGGTCCGCGCCAGGATGGCTACAAGGACGACCAGCACATCAACTGGCGCGTCGACGGCAGCAAGGGGGTCGCGAAGGGCACCATCGGCTGGCCGACGGGCGCTGCCTCGACGCTGACTTACGCTTCGAACGAGACGACCGGCGGCGAATGGGTCAGCCCGAGCTGGGACACGATGTGGTTCCCGCATGCCTTTATCGGTGTGATGGAGCAGCTCCAGCACGCGGTGAAGACCGGCACGCCGCCGGCGCTGTCGGTCGCCGACAACGTCAAGACCATGGCGCTGGTCGAGGCGGGCTACCGCTCGATCGACGAGGCCCGCACGGTCAAGCTTTCCGAAATCGCTACCTGATCACCGCAGCTGAAACACCAAACAACTGAATCGCTTACAGGGAGGAATTCACACCATGATGCAGGCAGGTATTTTCACGGGCTATTTCCCGTACGGCCTCGAAGAGACGGCGAAGAAGATCCGCGGGCTCGATTTCAACACGGTGCAACTCGACCTCCACTTCAAGGACGTCGACCTGTCGGCGGGGCAGATCACCAAGGATAAGGCCAAGAAGGTGCGCGACGTCTTCCGCGATCATCACCTGCCGGTGTGCTGCATTTCCGGCTACACAAATATCATCCACCCGGACAAGGCCGAGCGCGACAAGCGCGTCGGCTACCTCAAAGAGATCATCCGCAACGCCCGCCATTTCGGCAGCCCGTATGTGATCTCGGAAACCGGCACCTACAACACCGAATCCGACTGGGTGCATCACCCCAAGAACAAGACCGAGGAAGGGTTCGAGGAATGCCGCAAAGTGGTCGCCGACCTTGCCCAGACGGCCTATGACCACGGCGCGGTCTTCCTGCTCGAAACCTATGTCAACAACGTCGTCGGCTCGGTCGAGGAGACGGTCAAGATGTTCGCGCAGGTCGATCACCCCGGCCTCGGTCTGCTGATGGACCCGACCAATTATTTCGAGACGCATAACATCGACAGGATGGACCAGATCCTGAACCAGGTGTTCGACACGCTGACCGACAAGATCAGAATAGCTCACGCCAAGGACGTCAAGCGTTCGGGCGGCGACAAGTCCGAGAAGCACGCCGATATTGGCGACGAGGACGCGCTGGAGAGCCATACATTCCGTGGCGTCGGTGAGATCGAGTTGCCGGCACCGGGCCTCGGTTCGCTGAACTACGACCTCTATCTCCAGCGGCTGGCGGAAAAGCATCCGAACATCCCGGTGATCATCGAGCATCTCTCGGAAGACGACGTGCCGCGCGCCAAGAAATTCCTCGACGGGAAGTTCCGCGCCAACGGTCTGTGACGGCCTTCTCGCGCCGCTGGTTCGCGGCGGCGCGGTTCGGTTCTAAAGTAAGGGAGGAGAAAAAATGTTGAAATTCGCATTGAAACTGGCGGCTGCCGCAACGCTGCTCGCCGGTGTCTCGTTGAGCGCGCCGGCAATGGCGCAGGATGGCCAGAAGACGTTCTACCTGCTGTCGCATGGCGGTCCGTCGGATGCGTTCTGGCTGGACTGGAATGCCGGCGCCACCAAAGCCTGCGACCAGCTCAAGGTGACGTGCAAGATCTCATTCAGCGGCGGCGACATGGCGGCGCAGAAGGAGGCCTTCAATTCCGCGCTTGCGGCCAAGCCCGACGGCATCGCCACCACGTCGGCCCAGCCGGGCTTGTGGACGGAAGAGGTGAAGGCGGCCAAGGCAGCCGGCATCCCGATCGTGTTCTTCAACACAGACGACCCGGTGACCGGACGGCAGGCCTATGTCGGTGCCGATCTCAAGGAGGCGGGCGTCATCTGGGCCAAGTATCTTGTCGACCACAAGATGGTGAAGCAGGGCGACAAGGTGTTCCTGCCGGTGGAAGTGCCTGGCGCCAGCTATCAGCAGCTGGAGACCGAAGGCATCGCCAGCGTCTTCGATCCGTTGGGGATCAAATATGATGTGGTCGATTGCGGCACCGACCCGGCCGGCATCATTGCCAAGATGACCGACTACATGGTGGCCAACAATCCGCCGGCGATCATCGCGCTTGGCGATTCCGTCGCGGCCAGCGTCAAGCGGGTGTTCGACGGCGCCGGCGTGCCGGCCGGCAAGATCCCGGTCGTCGGCTGGGGCAATTCCAAGGAAACCGCGGAAGCCGTCAAATCCGGTTTCGTCAACGCGGCCGCCTGGCAGTTCCCGTCTGCGCAGGGCTTCATGCCGGTGGCGCTGCTCGGGCTCGCCGCTTCGGGTGAGCCGATCGGCTACGACATCCACACGTTCAGCCTCTACGACGCCTCGAGCGTCGAACCGATCCTGAAACTCTACGACACGAAGTGAAAACCGGTGCCCGCGGCGCAAGCCGCGGGCGTCTCTTCAAAGCATGGTTCAAGCAGTAATGACGATCGCCGCAGAAGACGAAATGCCTCTCGGGAAACGCAGATCGAGCCTTATGCGCTCGCCGCAATTCTCCTCGCTCGTCATCCTCATTGTCCTGCTCGCGGTGTTCGCCATTGCCGATGCCAATTTCCTGTCGCCGCTCAACATCTCCAACATGATGGCGTTCCTGCCCGAGCTCGGCATCATCGCGCTCGGCATGACGCTGCTGTTGACGGCGGGCGAGTTCGACCTGTCGGTCGGCGCCGTGTTCGGGCTGGCGCCGGTCGTCGTCATGCTCCTGGTGCAGAACGGCGGCGTGGATATAGGTGTCGCCCTTCTGGCCGGGCTTCTGCTGTGCATCGCCATCGGCGCCATCAACGGGCTGATCGTCACCAAGATCGGCATTTCGTCCTTCCTGGTCACGCTTTCGATGCTGCTCGTGGTGCGTGGGGCAGCGCTCTATATCACACAGGGCTTTCCGCTGAAATCCTGGGATCAGCCGGGTTTTTTCGTGACGCTGCTGGCCGGCAGCTTCAATGTCGGCTCGTTCCGGTTCTACACCTCGCTGTGGTGGTTCATCGGTCTCTCGCTGCTGACGATCTACGTGCTGCGCTATGCCAAGCTCGGCAACTGGATCAGCGCCATCGGCAGCAACCGCAACGCGGCGGTGGCGCGTGGCGTGCCGGCGGACGCCGTCAAGGTGTGGCTGTTCATACTGACTTCGGTTCTGGCGGGGCTGGCCGGCATGATCAGCGCCTTCCGCATTTCGGCCGCCTCACCGGTGGCCGGCACCGGCTACGAGCTCGAAGTGATCGCCATGGTGGTGGTCGGCGGCACGGCGCTGACCGGCGGACGCGGCACGATCCTCGGCACCATCGTCGGTGCGCTGATGCTGCGCGCGATCCGCAACGGCATCGTGCTGATCGGCGTGCCGGGCCTCGCCTACAATATCTTCGTCGGCCTGATCATCCTCGCCATGCTCATCCTGCACGCTTTGCTGCAGAAGAACGCCGCAAGGGGCTGACGATGGAAGTTCTCCGGCTGCAAAATCTGCAAAAATCCTTCGGCAGCGTCCGCGCACTGAAGAATGCGTCCTTTGCCCTCAAGGAGGGCGAGGTGGTGGCCCTGCTCGGCGACAACGGCGCCGGCAAATCGACGCTGATCAAGGCGATTTCCGGTGTGTTTCCGATCGACCGTGGCGACATCTATGTGCGCGGTGAAAAGGTTTCGATCCGTTCGACACGCGATGCGATGGACCTCGGCATCGAGACCATCCACCAAGATACATCTCTTGCGCCGGATCTCAGCATCGCGCGCAATCTTTTCCTTGGGCGCGAGCCGGTCAAGCTGAAATGGCTGGGCGTGTTCGCGCCGCTCGATTTCGCCAAATTGCGAGACGCGGCGTCGGCGCTGTTGAAGCGCGTCGGCATCTCGAAAAAACTCGACGCCGATGCGCTGGTCTCGACGCTATCGGGCGGCGAGCGCCAGTCGATCGCGATTTCTCGCGCCATGCAGTTCGCCGCCAAGGTCATCATCCTCGACGAACCGACCAACAATCTCGGTGTCGAGGAAACCCATGGCGTGCTGCGCTTCGTCAAGGAGGTGCGTGACGCCGGGCACTCCGTGCTCTTGATCACCCACAACATCCACCACGTGTTCCAGGTCGCCGACCGCATCATCGTCATGCGCCGCGGCGAGATCGTCGCCGAGCAGACGGTTGCCGATACCGATCTTCTGACCGTGGAAAGCATCATCACCGGGGCCGACATGTCGGCGCTGCTGAAAGAGACGAGAGCGAAGTGAAGAAGTTGGCCGTCACATGGTAGAACTTTACGGCAAGACGCTTTCGCGCCGGCAGGTGTCGGAACGTTCGGGCATGCTGTCGCAATTTGCCGGCGTGCGGCTGATGACGCTTGGCGACGGGGTGGAACGCGGCATCCGCATGCTGGAGTTCCGCACCGGCTCGGGCCTGCGCTTCACGGCACTGGTCGACCGGGCGCTCGACATCGCTGACTGCGACTTCAAGGGACAGGCGATCGGTTGGCATTCGCCGAGCGGTTTTCGCCACCCCGGCCTGCACGATTATGAGGGGGAAGGGGGGCTCGCCTGGGCGCGTTCGTTTTCAGGGCTGCTTGTCACCTGCGGCCTCGACCACATATTGGGCCGGGAAGAAGTGCCGGCCGATAGCTACAACTACCCGGGCAGGAAGACCGTGATCCATTCGCTGCATGGCCGCGTCGGCACCATTCCGGCGCGGCTGACCGGTTATGGCGAGACCTGGGACGGCGACCGCTGCGTGCTGTGGGCCGAAGGCACCGTGCAGCAATCGGCAGTGTTCGGCGAGGATCTGCATCTGATCCGGCGTATCGAGGCCGATGTCGGCGGCAACGAGATCCGGCTGTCGGATCGCGTCGTCAACCACGGTTTCAACCGCACGCCGCACATGTATTTTTACCACGTCAATGTCAGCCATCCCTTGCTCGACGAGGGTTCGCGCTATCTGGCGCCGATCCGCGACGTCGTCTGGGCTGGCCATGCCGGCGAGCGCTACCAGGCGCAGAAGGTGGGTTACCGCACGATGCCGGCGCCGCAATCGGGTTTCAGCGAGCAGGTCTGGCAGCACGAGATGGCGGCGGACGCCAATGGCGAGGTGCCGGTGGCAGTGGTCAACGATCAGCTCGGGCTCGGCTTCGAAGTGGTGACGCGCAAGGACCAGCTGCCTTGCGCCTATCAATGGCAGAATTTTCAGGCGGGGCAGTATGCGCTGGGCATAGAGCCCTCGACACACCATGTCTTGGGCAATCTCGCGGCGCGCGAGCGGGGCGAGATGATCTGGCTGGAGCATAGTGAAAGCCGTTCTTACGACGCGGTGTTCCGGGTGCTCGACGGCGCCGGCGCGATCGCCGAGGCCGAAGCGAAGATCGCGTCGATCGCAAGGCAGCCGCAACAGGATTATCCTGCGCCGTCGGGAAATTTTCCGGGATTGGCGGACAGGGCATGAGGCGAAACGAACGCTCCGGCTGGCGGGCCGGAAATCGGAGGTCGATGTGACGGAGAAAAAGCGCGACTACAGCCTGGTTGGGGAAAGCACGCGCATCGCGATCGAGACCGGGCTGGCCTCGGCCGAGTGGTATCACACCGATGTGCCGCGCAAGGCGATGAAAGAGCTGATGCAGCGCTCGGACGGCCCGGCGATCCGCGACACGATCATCTGGATCGTTGCCATATTGGGTTCCGCCGCCGGGATCGCCTGGTTCTGGGGCACGTGGTGGGTGGTGCCGTTCCTGCTCGTCTATGGCGTGCTCTACGGCTCGTCCAGCGACTCGCGCTGGCACGAGTGCGGCCACGGCACCGCCTTCCGCACACGCTGGATGAACGATGCCGTCTACCAGATCGCCAGCTTCATGCTGATGCGCAATCCGGTGACCTGGCGCTGGAGCCATGCCCGCCACCACACCGACACGATCATCGTCGGCCGCGACGCCGAGATCGCGGTGATGCGTCCGCCGGACCTGCTGCGCGCCGCACTCGCCTTCACCGGTGTTCTCGATTTCCGCTATTCGCTGCCGACGCTGGTGCGCAATGCGTTCGGCAGCATCTCGCCGGACGAGAAAAGCTTTATTCCCGAGATGGAGCTTCACAAGGTGGTCACAGCCGCGCGCTGGCATGTCGCCATCTATGTCGCGGCGATCGGGCTGGCGCTTTATCTGTGGTCGTTCCTGCCGCTGGTGCTGATCGGCCTGCCGCGCCTCTACGGCAGCTGGCACATGGTGCTGACCGGCCTGCTGCAGCATATCGGCCTGGCCGACAATGTCACCGACCACCGGCTGAACACGCGCACCGTCTACATGAACCCGATCAGCCGCTTCATCTATTGGAACATGAACTATCATGTCGAACATCACATGTTCCCGATGGTGCCCTATCACGCGCTGCCGAGGCTGCACGAATTGATCAAGCACGATCTGCCCGAGCCGAACCCTTCGATGTGGCATGCCTATCGCGAGGTCTGGCCGGTGCTGCTGAAGCAGCTTCAGTACGAGGATTATTTCCTCAAACGTGAATTGCCGCCGACGGCGCGGCCGTATCGGGACGAATTCCATGCACTGACCGTTCCGGCTGCGGCGGAATAGGGGAGAAGCAGATGGCCGACTGGGTTGAAGCGTGTGGCGTCGACGATGTCGAGGAAGAGGATGTCATCCGCTTCGATCATGGCGGCCGTACCTTCGCCATCTATCGCAGTCCCGATGACGAGTACTTCGCAACCGACGGGTACTGCACGCATGAGAAGGCGCATCTGGCCGATGGGCTGGTGATGGACGACATCATCGAATGCCCCAAGCACAATGGCCGCTTCAACTACAAGACGGGCGTGGCTCGAGGCGCACCGGTATGCGTCAATCTCGCCACCTATCCAGTGAAGGTCGAGGCTGGCAAAGTGATGATCCAGATCGGCTGACCTGCCGCCGAATGCAACTGAGGGAACCCTTTTGATGAGCCGAAAAAGACCGACTGTGGCGGATTTGCGCGCCATGAAGGGCAAGCGACAGCTGACCATGCTGCGTGTGCTGACGATGGACGAGGCCGAGGCCGCGGAGCGCGCAGGGGTCGACATCGTCTCGGTGCCGCCCGAATTGGTGCTCAACCCTGAGTACCGCGACGCGGCGCCCAGCCTGTTCACCATGCCGGGCGACAATTTCTACGAGATCGGCACGGCGGACGATTTCGTGCGCTGGGCCTTCCGGCTCTACAAGGCCGGCGCCGACGCGGTCTATTGCAGCGCCGGCTACGCCACGATCAAGCGGATGGCCGATGACAATATCCCGGTGATCGGCCATGTTGGCCTCATTCCTTCCCGCGCGACCTGGACTGGCGGCTTCAAGGCGGTCGGCAAGACCGCCGACACCGCCATGGATATCTTCGCGGCGGTGAAGCAGCTGGAGGCTGCAGGCGCCATCGGCGCCGAGATCGAGGTGGTGCCGGTCGAGGTGGCCAAGGCGATCTCGGAGCGGACGTCGCTGATCATGCTGTCGATGGGAGCGGGTACCGGTTGCGATGCGCAATATCTGTTCGCCGACGACATTCTCGGCCAGAACCGTGGCCACATGCCCCGTCATTCCAAGGTGTATCGCAATTTCGCCGCCGAATATGATCGTTTGCAGGCCGAGCGTATCGCCGCGTTTTCGGAATATGTTGCCGACGTGAACAGTCTCGCCTATCCCGAAGACAGGCATGTGGTGCATATGGATCCGGCTGAACTCAGCCTGTTCATGAAGAGGGTCGACGGGGCGTGAAATCTCAAGGCAATGATGCGACGGACGAGGCCGCGCCGGTTCATATTCTCACGCTTTCCTGCGAGGATCGGCCGGGGATCGTCGCCGCCGTCACGGCGGAGCTTGCCGCGAACGGCGCCAACATCGCCGAAAGCAGCCAGTTCTGGGACCGGCAGACCAATCGCTTTTTCATGCGGATCGCCTTCATCAGCCCGCCAGGCTCGACCGGGGACAGTCTGGCGCGGGCCCTGGAATCGAGCGTCGACCGCTTCGGCATGAAGACCGCGCTGGTCGATCAGGGACGCCGCCCGAAGATCATCGTCATGGTCTCCAAGTTCGACCACGCGCTTCTCCATCTGCTGTACCAGATCAGGGTCGGCTGGCTGAACGCGGAGGTTGCAGCCGTCGTCTCCAACCACGAGGATGCCCGCCGCTTCGCCGAGCTGGAGGGCATTCCCTACCACCATTGGCCGACCACCAAGGAGAACAAGGCCGAACAGGAACAGAAGCTGCTGGACCTGGTGCAGCGGACAGGGGCCGAACTGGTCATCCTGGCGCGCTACATGCAGGTCTTTTCAAAAGGTCTGTCGGACCGGCTGTTCGGACGGGCGATCAACATCCACCATTCGTTCCTGCCGAGCTTCAAGGGCGCCAAGCCGTACCACCAGGCTTTCGACCGCGGCGTCAAGCTGATCGGTGCGACGGCGCATTACGTCACCTCCGACCTCGACGAGGGCCCGATCATCGATCAGGAGACCGAACGCGTCACCCATGCGATGAGCGCCGAGGATTTCGTCGCCGTCGGGCGCGACATCGAAAGCCGGGTACTGGCGCGCGCCGTCAAGCTGCATCTCGAAGCCCGCGTCATGCTTAACGGCCACAAGACCGTCGTCTTCTGAGAAGCCGCGTCAGGCCGGCCAATTTCCGCCGGCGAGCGCGGCGTAGAGCGCTTCGGCGTCGATACCGAGCGGCCGGTCCTCTTTCAGCATGGGGACGAGAGCGCGTATCACCGCGTGAAGTGCGGCCGTGCGCGGCGCCAGTGTGAAGCCGTCACGCAGGTCGATGGCCTGCGCGGCGGCCATCAATTCGAAGGCGATCAGCCGCCGCCACGGCGCGATCATCCCTGCGCATTTCGCAACCGCCAGAGGTGTCTGCGTGGCGTGATCCTCGACGCCCTCCGACACGGCCAGAAAGTCGAGCATCACCGGATTGGCCTTATGGCGGATGGCGGCCAGGATCGAGGTCACTGTCTTCTGTAGCGGTACGAAGCCGGCGGAGGCGCCGCCGACCGGCGACAGATATTTCGGTAGGCCATTGCGGCCCGAACCGGTGAGCTGGATGAAGCGCGCGGCACTGGCCGCGGCACATTGGGCGATCGCCAGGCCGAGCGTCTCAAAGGCGAGCGCCAGTGCGGCGGTGTGGAAATTGCCGGTCGACAGTACCAGTTCATCATCGCCCAGCACCAGCGGGTTGTCGGCGGCGGCGTTGAGCTCGATCTCGACAGCCTGTCTCGCCTGGCCGATCGCCTCGATCAGTGCGCCATGGACCGACGACATGCAGCGGATCGACAGCGGGTCCTGCAAGGTGGTCGGTGCCGGCGCCTCGTCTCGGACGAGCAGATTGTGCAGCACCTTGGCTGCTTCCTGCTGGCCGGCTGCCGGGCGCGCCATATGCAGGCGCGGGTCGAGGATGGTGCGGTTGGCACCAAAACCTTCCATGGTCAGAGCCCCGGCATGCTGTTGCTGGGCCAGGGCAGTGAGGGCATCCGTCACTGCAAGTGCGCCGCTGCCGGCGGAAACCGCCGATGCGTTGATCAGCGATAGCCCGTCCTTGGGCGCCAGGCTGATCGGGGCGAGGCGCGCCATCATCAGCGCCTTGGCCGCCGGTATGCGACGGCCCTGATAGTCGGCTTCGCCTTCGCCGGTGAGCATGCGGGCGAGTGCCGTCATCAGCACCAGGTCGCCGGCTCCGATCGAACCGAGCGAGGGCATGACGGGATGGACGCCGGCATTGAGCGCGTCGAGCAAAGCAACGAAGACGGAAGACGAAAGGCCGGATCCGCCAACCGACAGCATCGCTGCACGCGCGGCCATGCTTGCCCGCACGGCATCGACCGGCAATCCTTCGCCGACGGCGCCGCTGCGTCCCTCCAGCAACTGGCGCTGGAAGGCTCCGGCATCGCCCTCTACAGCAGTGCCGAGATTGGCGCCGAGCCCGGTGTTCAAGCCATAGATCTGCTGGCTGGACGCTGCAGCCTGGTCGAGCACTTTTCGTGCCTTCTCCAGCCTGCCGATGACATCGGGTCCGATCTCCACCTTGCGCCCATCGCGGGCGACCGCAGCGACATCGCCGACGCCGACGCCGGTTCCGGTGAGGACGAGCGCGCTCATGCGAAGCGCAGTCTCTGGCCGATGCCTTGCGCCTGCGCCTTGGCCAGCATCGCCTTGCCCAATGCGATATCAGACAGCGACAGGCCACGATGCCAGAACAGGATCGTTTCGTCGTCGCTTTCGCGCCCGACTTTCAGGCCGGCGGCGATCTGGCCGAGCTCGGCATGCAGCGTCTTCTCGCTCAGCCGCCCGGTCTCGACATGGGCGCGTAGCGAGCCGAACTTGCCGCCCTTGCACTGGCCCCAATCGTCGACGACCATTTTCTGCATTATGTCGGTCAACGACAGTTCCACCGCGCTCATCGTGCCATAGGGCACGACCAGCGCGCCGGGCTTGATCCATTCGGTCTTCAGCAACGGCTGCGGCTCCGGCAGCCGCGAGGCCTCGACGACGATGTCGGCGCCCTCGATGCAGCTTTTCCAGTCGGCCACCGCTGTGACCGTCTTGCCGAGATCGGCGGAGAGTCCGGCGGCAAAACCGTCGCGGCTTTCCGGGCGGCGCGAATGGACGCGAATCTCGTCGAAATCGAAGAGATGGTCGAGCAGGCGCACATTCCAGTAGGCGGTGCCGCGCGCGCCGATATGGGCCAGCACCTTGGAATTCCTGCGCGCCAGATGCCTGGCGCCGATGGCGGTGACGGCGCCGGTTCGCATGTCGGTGATGACGGTGGCGTCGAGGATGGCGCGCGGCGCGCCGGTGCGCGGGTCGAACAGGTTGAGGATGCCGAATTCGGAAGGCAGGCCATGCAGGTAATTGTCGACATAGTCGCCGACGATCTTGACGCCGGCCGTGTCGAGCGGCGCGACGTAGCCGCGCAACACGTTGAAATGGCCGTGGAAGGACGGGTCCGGCTCGAGATGGACGCGCGGTTCGATCACCGTCTGGCCCTTGCCTTGCGCCACCAGGCCAGCCTCGACGGCGGCGATGATTTCGCCATCGGTCATGGCAAGGGCATCGATATCGAGGGCATTGAGGTAGTCGATGTAGATGGGCTTCATGTTACGCGTATACTCTCCTCGACGGCCCCATTCATTCCATAGCAGGCCATGGCGGCACACGAAAGTTTGTTGCGACGTCTCTGGACGCCGCCGGGGAGATGCTGTTCAAACCGGTTCCGTCATGACTGCCATTCCCGAGACCGCAACCTTGTCCGAAACGGCCATCCATGCGCGGCGCGTGGCGCTGATCGTCGCCATCGCCTTTTTCATGCAGTTGCTGGATTCGACGATCATCTCGACATCGCTGCCGCAGATGGGCGCCTCCTTCGGCGTGTCGCCGGTGGCAATGAGCATCGGCATCACCGTTTACATGCTGACCATGGCGGTGTTCGTGCCGCTGTCGGGCTGGCTCGCCGACCGGTTCGGGGCGCGCAACATCTTCCTGCTGGCGATCGTCCTGTTCACCCTGGCTTCGCTCGCCTGCGGCCTCTCGCAAACCCTGACCCAGTTCGTCGCCGCACGTGTCGTGCAAGGGCTCGGCAGCGCGCTGATGACGCCGGTTGGGCGCATTCTCGTCCTGCGCAATGCGCCGAAATCCGAACTGCTCAACGCCACGGCGCTGATCACCTGGCCAGCACTGTTTGCGCCGGTGGTCGGGCCGGTGCTCGGCGGCTTCATCACCACCTATCTGTCCTGGCACTGGAATTTCTTCATCAACATCCCGCTCGGCGTGATCGGGCTGGCGCTGGTCGCCCGTTTCATCCCAGGCGACCGCGAGGCCGACCCCAAGCCGCTCGACTGGCCCGGTTTTTTCCTGACATCGGCGGGACTTGCCTTGCTGCTCTACGGTCTCGAGCGTATCGCGCATCCCGAGGACGGCGTGCTGCCGACAGCGCTGCTGATCGTAGCCGGCATCGTCCTCGGCTGGCTGGCGGTGCGCCATCTCAGGCGCGCGCCGCATCCGCTGCTCGATCTCTCCTCGTTCAAGGTGCTGACCTTCGCCATCTCGACGCTTGCCGCCGGCACCATTTTCCGGGTGGCGATCAACGCCACGCCGTTCCTGCTGCCGCTGCTGTTCCAGGTTGGCTTCGGCCTTTCGCCTGTCGATGCCGGCTTGATGATCCTGGCCTATTTCCTTGGCAATCTCGGCATGAAGACGGTGACCACGCCGACGCTGCGCCGTTTCGGTTTCCGCTCGGTGATGGTCGTCAACGGCATCATCGCCTCGGCCTCGATCATGGCTTGCGGAGCGATCTCGCCGCAGACGCCGCAAACGCTGGTGGTGGCGCTGATGCTGATTGCCGGCCTGTCGCGCTCGATGCAGTTCACCGCCCTTAACACGCTGGCCTTCGCCGACATCGATGCGTCGCAACGAAGCTCCGCGGCGACGCTGTCCTCGATGCTGCAGCAGGTGGCGATGCTGTTTGGCGTCGCGGTGGCGGCGGCGATCCTTAATCTGTCGCAGATCGTCAGGGATCGCCCCGCTCTCGATCTTGTGGATTTTCGAGTAGCCTTTCTGGCGATCGGCGCAATCGGGCTGGTGGCGGCGTTGCGTTTTCTCGTGCTCCCGCCAGGTGCGGGCGCGGAGGTTTCCGGGCACTCGCCGGGAAATTCAGATCGATTTTTCCGCCTGATGCTGAGATAAATTCCGTCCTGTCCCTTTGCCTTGGTGCAGCGCTTTCGCGTGCGGCCGCAATGGCGCAACCAATTGCCAAAAGCGCAGAGTTTTCCGCGCATTGCGCCAGCTTCGGCAATCGATGCGTCCACTCGATAAATATCGCAGCCGGCCTGGGTTCCGGGCGCGGATTCATTTGACGAACCGGCGTTGGGCCGATTAGCGTTCTTTCCCAGGGATGGCAGCGCTGCCATCGGGGCAAACGCAGACATGAACACCATCGGCTGGCCAAATTTCAGGAGCCTGAACCAGGAAGGCATTGTCTTTGCCATCGCCGTGGTGCTGTTCGTTGCAGCGGCTATAGGCCTGCCAGGTTTCATCGACCCCAACAATCTCGTCGCCATCGTCCGCTCCGTGTCGGTGCTGGGCATCCTTGCGCTCGGCATGGCCGTGGTCGTCATCGGCCGCGGCATCGACCTCTCTGCCGTCGCGATCATGGCGATGTCGGTCGCCTGGTACCTGCAACTGCTGAATTCGGGGGCGCCGGACGGGCTTGCCTTCGCCTATGTGCTGGCCGGTGTGCTGGCCATCGGCCTGCTCAATGGTTTTCTCGTCGCCTATGCCGACGTGCCGGCGATCTTCGTGACGCTGGCGACAGGCTCCTTCGTCTTCGGCTATGTACGCTCGCAACTGATCACGCAGGATGCCGTGCCGGTCCCGCAGGGCCATTGGGTCGAGTTGCTCGGTGGCCTGCGCTTCCTCGACATTCCCATCGAGGTGTTCGTCTTCGCCGGCCTGGCGTTCCTGTTCTTCCTGTTCCTTCGCCACACCAAATGGGGCCGCTATATCTATTTTGCCGGCGATAATCCGGTGGCCGCCCGCAACATCGGCATGCCGGTGCGGCCGATGCTGGTGCTGCGCTATGTGCTTTCCGCCTTCGTCGCTCTGGTCGCCGGCCTGCTGACGGCGGCGAGCCTGCATTCGATCAACACCCGCGTCGTCAATTCGACGCTGCTCTACGATATCGTGCTGGTGGCGGTGATCGGCGGCATCGGCCTGTCCGGCGGGCGCGGCGGGGTGCGCAACGTGCTGGTCGGTGCGGCACTGATCGGCATCCTGCTCAACGCCATGACCATCATCGACATTCCGCTGCTCTACCAGAACCTGATCAAGGCAGCGATCCTGCTCGGCGCCATCATCGTCGACGGCATCATCAATCCACGTGACGAGCAGACCGCCCAGCAGGGCGACATTTAGACCTGAACTGCGGCGGACGGTTGGGGCCGGCCGCTGATAACAACGACCAAAGCAAAAGGATCCGACATGAAACTGATCAAGACACTCATGGCCGCCGCCACGGCGCTCGCTGTCACCGCCTTCGTGGCGCCAACCTTCGCCGCCGACGATCCGGGGCCGACTGCGTACGCGCAGGCGCTCAAGGGCAAGCGAGTCATGCTGGTGCCGCTGGCAATGGGCTTCGACCTAGCGCAGGGCTGGGCGCACTATCTGAAGACCGAAGTCGAGGCCTGGGGCGGCGTGTTCGAGACGCGCGACCCGAACTGGGTCGTCGATGCCGGCGCGCAGGCGATCACGGACGCCATCTCCTCGGACACCAGGCCGGATGTGCTGATCATCCACGCGCCGGACCTCAACTCCTATTCCAAGCTGATGAAGAAGGCACAGGCCGCCGGCACCTATGTCATCCTGGTCGACAATCCCGCCAACTTCCCGGCCGACGCCTTTATCGGCAGTGACTGGGACCGGCTTGGCCAGCTCGAGGCCGAAGCGGCGATCAAGGGCTGCGGCCCGAACTCGTCGAAGAAGATCGGCCTTGTGCAGGGTGACCAGGCGAACTCCTCCAGCCTCTATCAGTATGCCGGCATCATGAAGGTGCTGGACAAGAATCCCGACTTCAAGGTGGTGGCCAAGCCCGATTCCAACTGGGATGCGACGACCTCGCGCAACGTGACGACGACGATGCTGCAGCAGAACCCGGATATCTGCTCGATCATCGATTTCTGGGATGGCGACGCCACCGGCGCGTCCGCCGCGATCCGCGATGCCAAACTCGACGGCAAGGTGTTCCTGGTCACCACCGGCGGCGGCGAGAAGGCGGCCGATTGCGACAAGCTGGTCGACGGCACCTATGGCGCTGTGGTGATGACCGATCTTGCTCGCCAGTCGGGCGACATGAATGCCATCATCAAGTTCCTGCTGCAGAGCGGCCAGCCGGCCGGCACCTCGCACACCTACATCTACACGCTGGAGAAGGCGACGACCAAGGCCGACCTCAAGCCCGACAGCTGCTGGGACCTGAAGGCGCTGCAGGCACAAGCGGCGGCGGCAAAGTAAGCCGCACCTTTTCGACTGAAGTACAAGCGAGGTGACCGGAAGGATCCGGTCACCTCGTCCCCTCATGGAATAGCAGCAGCCGATGTCCTTTCGCGAACGCCTCCAGTCCTGGCGCTACAATCTCGTGCCCGACCATGTCGTCGGCGAGATACTGACCAAACGCTGGACCGACAACGCCATTCCGTTCCTGGCGCTGGTGGCGACATTGGCGACCTTCGGCTCGGTCATTCCCGGCTTCTTCAAGCTGACCGCTTTGCAGGAATCGACCCGCCAGCTCGGCGAGTTCTCGATGGTCGTCACCGGCATGACGGTGGTGATGCTGGGTGGCGGCATCGATCTGTCGGTCGGCTCGATCTTCGCGCTGTCGTGCTTTTCCGCCGTCTATGTCTTCTTCATCCTCGAACAGTCGATCTGGCTGGCGCTGGCCGCATCGCTCGCCACCGGCCTCATCTTCGGCGCCATCAACGGCTACCTCGTCGGTTATCTCCGCTTGCGCGCCTTCCTCACCACGCTGGTGACCTTCATCTTCGGCCGGGCGCTGTTCGACATCCTGGTCACCACCTATGCCGCAGATGTGCAGCTCTCGACCGCGACATCGGATGTGCTCGACTTCATCGGCGACAGCACCTTCTGGGGGCTGTCCGTCTCGGTGTGGCTGGCGATCATCCTGGCCATCGTCACCCATATCGCGCTGACGCGTTCGCGGCCCGGCTGGCACGTGCTGGCGGTCGGCGGCTCGAGGCGCTCGGCGCATAATGCCGGCATCCGCGTGCGTCGCACCGTGTTCATGACTTATGTCTTTTCCGGCTTCTGCGCCTCGATCGGCGGCTTCCTCATTGCTTGCCGGCTGAGCGGGGCAGGGCCGGGAACCGGCCTCAACCTCGAGATCATGGCGCTGACGGCGGCGGTGGTCGGCGGCGTCAGCCTCGGCGGTGGCCGAGGCTCGGTGATCAAGGGGCTGATGGGCGCCATCATCGTCTTGACCATGACCAATGGGCTGATCCGGCTGGGCTACGGCACCGGCACCAACCAGATGGTGCTCGGCATCATGTTGGCGGTGGCGGTGACCATCGACATCCGCTGGCTGAAGAACCGGCACAAGGTGCTGAATGAGGTCTATGTCGCGCCGGTCTATCTCAAGATGGGCGAGACACAGTCGGCCGCACCCGGCTCGGGCACGCCATACGAACTCGACAACAGGCTGTCGGCCGCAGAGCATATCGGGCTTGGCGAGCTGGAGGGGCCGGAAGACGTCATCCTCGACCGCGACGACAATCTCTATTGCGGCACGCGTCATGGCGAGATCGTCCGCTTCTTCGCGCCGGACTATGTCAGGTCGGAGGTGTTTGCCCACATCGGCGGTTTCCCGCTGGGGCTGGCCTTCGACAAATCAGGCAATCTGATCAGCTGCGTCGGCGCGATGGGGCTCTACTCCGTCTCGCCGGATCGTGAGGTCAAAAGACTGTCGGCCGAAACGTCGCGCTCGTGGACCTCGATCGTCGACGATGCACGGCTGCGTGACCCCAATGACTGTGACATCGCACCCGATGGGCGCATCTATTTCACCGACTCGACCAAGCGCTACGATGCGCATGACTGGGCGCTGGACTCGATCGAGAACCGCGCCACCGGCCGGCTGCTGGTCTACGACCCGAAGGACGGTTCGACGAAGACGCTGCTCGACGGTTACCGCTACACCAACGGTGTGTGCATGGCGCATGACGGCAAGTCGCTGTTCTTCGCCGAAAGCTGGGCCTGCCGCGTGCACCGCTACTGGCTGGAGGGGCCGAAGGCCGGCACCGCCGAATGCGTCATCCGCGACATGCCGGGCTATCCCGACAACATCAACCGCGCCTCCGACGGCAATTACTGGATGGCGTGGCTCGGCATGCGCACGCCGAGCTTCGACCTGTCGCTGCGCCATCCCGACATGCGCAAGCGCATGACGCGCCGGCTGCCGCAGGACGAATGGCTGTTCCCCAACATCAACACCGGCGGTGTGGTGAAATTCAATGACAGGGGCGGCATCGTCGAGGCGATGGGCGATCTCACCGGCGGCGCGCACCCGATGGTCACCTCGATGCGCGAGCACAAGGGGTATCTGTTCGTAGGCGGCATCCTCAACAACCGCATCGGCCGCTACAAGATTTCAGGCGCCGACCCGAACTGGACCAGCCCCGCTTCCTATTGGGGAGCAAAGCCATGATCCTCGACCCGGTGCTCGACCTGTTCCGCGGCAAGGCGGTGACCATCCCGCCGCTCGACGGCGCTTTTCGCCCCAATACGCGGCTGGATGATGCGCCGGCTTTTGCCGAGCTGACGGAACCGGATAATCTGCTGGTTACCGGTGACAGGCTGCTGGTCTCCAGCGGCAACGCCATCCATTCGATTGCTGCTGGAGCGCAACCTGTCGTGGTCGAGACCTTTCCGTCTGCCGTCACCGCGCTGGCGCTGTCGCCATTGGGCGAACTGACGGTCGGGCTGGAAAGCGGCAAGTTGCTGATTGGCGGCAGCGACGTTTCACTGCCGGCCGGGATCAGCTGCATCACCGCACTAGCCTATGCGGATGACGGCACGCTGTGGCTGGCGAACGGCTCGGCCGAGCATGCGCCATCGCAATGGGCCGCCGATCTGATGAAGAAGGGCGCGTCCGGTTCGCTCTGGAAGCGAGACGCGGCAGGCGGTGATTTTCGCAAGCTCGCCGGCGACATTGCCTTTCCCTACGGGCTGCATCCTGTCGGCAAGGATGTGCTTGTCAGTGAAAGCTGGCGCCATCAGTTGGTGCGTTTCGGCGGCGCGACGGGCAGCCGTTCGACGGTTCTGACGCATCTGCCAGGCTATCCCGCGAGGCTGTCGCCGTCCGCCGATGGTGGGGCCTGGCTGACCTTGTTTGCGCCGCGCAACCGGCTGATCGAATTCGTGCTGCAGGAAACGCATTACCGGCAGGACATGCTGAGCCAAGTGCCGCCGGCCTACTGGATCGCGCCGGCACTGGCGTCCAGCCGCAGCTTCCTCGAGCCGCTGCAATGCGGCGGCATCCGCACCATGGGCATCCACAAGCCGTGGTCGCCGAGCCGCTCCTATGGGCTGGTGGTCAGGCTCGACCAGAAGATGCAGCCGCTGTTCAGCCTGCACAGCCGCGCCAACGGCACGCGTCATGGCATCTGCAGCGTTGCGGAAAAGGACGGCCGGCTGTTTGTCGCCTCCAGAGGCGGCGACTGCGTGCTGGCGATCGATGCGGGAGGTTTTTGATGGAACCGATCGTTCGGCTGGAAAACGTCACCAAGAATTATCGTGGCGTGCCTGCGGTGAAGAACGTCAGCTTCGAATTGCGCAAGGGCGAGATCCATGCGCTGCTCGGCGAGAACGGCGCGGGAAAATCGACGCTGACCAAGATCATCGCCGGTGTGGTCGACGCCACTTCAGGCAAGATGTTCCACAAGGGCCAGGAAATCGCCTACGCCTCGCCGCACGCAGCGCTTGAAGCCGGCATCGCCATGGTGTTCCAGGAGACCAGCCTGGTGCCGTCGATGACGGTGGCGCAGAACCTTTATCTCGGCACCGAAAAGTTCCTCAACCGGCTGCGCGGCACCTACATTTCAGCGCAGCAGTTCCTGCAGTCGCTGAATTTTCCGGTCGATCCGAACGCCATGGTGGCAACGCTGGGTGCGGCCAAGCGGCAGATGGTCGAGATCGCGCGCGCCGTCCACCACAATGCCGAGATCATCATCTTCGACGAGCCGACGGCGACGCTGACGCCGGAGGAGAAGCGGCACTTCTTCGCGCTGATCCGCCGGCTGAAGGCGGGCGGCGTCTCGATCGTCTTCATCAGCCATGCGCTGGAAGAGGCGCTCGATATCGCCGACCGCATCACCATCCTGCGCGACGGCGAGCTGGTCATTACCGACGACACATCCGCCTTCGACCGCGACAGGATCGTTTCCGCCATGGTCGGGCGCACGCTATCGGGACAGATCTACCGCCAGCGCGACGAAGCGAAGCTGCGCAAGGCGGGCAAGAAAGTGCTGTCGGTGCAGGACATTTCGATGAGCAATGTCGTGCGCAACACGTCTTTTTCGATCTTCGAGGGCCAGATCACCGGCGTGTTCGGGCTGATCGGCTCCGGCCGCACCGAGACATTCAAGATCGTCTCAGGCATCTACAAGCGGGATTTCCTGCGCGGCGGCGCGATTGAACTCGATGACAGACCGGTGCGCTATCTCGTGCCGAGCGAAGCGGTGGCCGACGGCATCGTCTATGTCACCGAGGACCGCAAGAGCGAAGGCATCTTCGAGACGATGGGCATTGCCGAAAACCTGTTCGGCGGACTGCTGGCGGCGGGTCGCGAAAAGGCCTGGGTGATCAACACGCAGGAGATGCGCGCGCTCTCGGCCGAATGGACGAAGACGCTGAACATCAAGGCAATCAACGACAATGCGCGCGTCGTCGAGCTGTCAGGCGGCAACCAGCAGAAGGTGGTGATCGGCAAGGGGCTGGTGCAGAAGCCGCGCATCGTCATCTTCGACGAGCCGACACGTGGCGTCGATGTCGGCGCGATCGCCGAGATCCACCAGATCATCAACCGGCTGGCCGATGAGGGGCTGGCCGTCGTCGTCATCTCGTCCTACCTGCCGGAGATCATGAACCTGTCCGACCGCATCCTGGTCTGCCGCCAGGGCCGCATCGTCGAGGAGTTTTCGCCGGCGGAGGCCACGGAGGAGAAGATCATGTACGCGGCCGTGCATTAGATTCAGGTGAGGCCGGCCTGCCAATGGCGGTTTCCTGCGCTTCGGTGCTCACGTACGAAAAGTACGCTCCGCTCCGGTTCTCGGAACTCACCATTTTCGACTCGGCCTGACCTGAATCTAGACGCCGGCGCTGGAAAAGTGAATCGGACGAGTGGATTGGCCGCAATTGCTCAAGACCTGATTCAATTCACGCAACGATCCAACGAAGGAAAAACCCCATGGCCACCACAAAACTCCTCAGCGATGCCGAGGTCGAAAAGATTCCCGCCGTGAAAGCCGTGTTCGACGACATCCGCGCGACGCGCAAATCTGATTTCGTCAACAATTTCTGGCGCGGGCTGGCCAATGATCCTCCGGCGCTGAAGCGGATCTGGGAACAGTTGAAGGTGGTGATGGTCGCCGACAGCGCCATCGATCCGCTGACCAAGGAGATGATCTACATCGCGGTGTCGACCGCCAATGGCTGCTCCTACTGCGTCCACTCGCACACGGCGGCAGCCCGCGCCAAGGGCATGACCGATGCGCAGCATGGCGAACTGGTGTCGATCATCGGGCTCGCCGGCCAGACCAACCATCTGGTGACGGCGATGCAGATTCCAGTCGATCCGCAGTTCGAGGTGAAGTGAGGCGTCACACCGGCCGGTAAACCTTCTCCGCCGTGTTCCAGAAGATATCCGCCTCGGCCACCGCACCATGCTTGGCCACCGCGTCGCGGTGCGCCTTGATCAGCTCAGCGTGGCTGGTCCACAGCTTCTCGATCGGGAAGTTCGAGCCGAACATCAGATGGTCGGCGCCCAGGATATCGATCGCGTTGTCTACGACATAGGCGATCAGCAGGGGATCGTTGCGGTGGACGAAGGTGCCGAGGCCCGACAGCTTGGCGTAAAGATTGGGCGCCGCCGACAGCGTTTGCAGGCCTGCCTTCCAGGCCTCGGTGGTTTCCGGTTCCATGCCGGTCAGCATGCCTGCATGGGTGAGGATGAAATTCGTTTCGGGGTTCTCGCCGACCAGCGTCAGGCCGTCCTTCATCTGGGCGGGGAAGAGCTGCAGGTCGAAGGACAGGCCATAATCCTTGAGCCGCGCCACATTGGCGCGCACTTTCGGGTCGATCACCTGATCGGCGGAGGCGGCGAAGCGGAAGGCCGGGGTCTCGTGCCAGTGCAACTGCATGCGCACGCCGCGCAGCAGCTTGTATTTCATCAAGCGATCGATCTGAGGCCTGATATCGTCGACGGTCATGTCGGTGTAGCCGACGATGGCATGCGGCCAGCCGGTTTCGTCGGACGTCTTCTGCAGGAAGGCGACTTCCTTCTCGAAATCCTCCTTGGCCCAGTTGGTCTGGACGTAGACGGCCTTCTCGACGCCTGAATCCCTCTGGTCTTCGAGAAATTCCTCGATTGGATAGTCGCGCCGGATCGGTTCGTAGGGGCCGAAGATGCGCGGCACCATCGGTCCGACCAGCCATGGCTGGTCCTGTTGGCGCCAGATGTGAAAATGTGCGTCGATGGTTTTCTGCATCATGAAACCCTCTTCCAGATTGTCGCCGCCGCCGGAGCAGGGCGGGCGAGCGACAGGATGAAATCGGTGAGACCGGCAAGCGACGAGCCGTCGACGAGATCGTCGAGGTCAGGCAGGATGGCGCGAAGTGCCGCCGTTGCCGGCCGGAAGCGCGGGTCGCCGGCCAAAGGTGTGGCCAGCGACAGCCGGAAGGCGCGGGCGCTCAGCCGCCGCATGGCTGTCTCCAACTCGGCATGATCGCCGCGTTCCAGCGCGTCGGACAGGATGACGATAGCGGCACCGCGTGCAAAGGCTGAAAAGCGCGGCACCGAGAGGAAAGCGAGCAGCGTCGGCCCCATCCGGGTGCCGCCGTCCCAATCGTCGACCTGGGCAGCGGCGCGGGCCAATGCCTGGTCGCGGTCGCGGATGCGCAATGCCGTGGTGATGCGGGTCAGCCGCGTGCCGAAGGTGAAGATTTCGGCGCGGTCCGCGCCTTGCACGGCGGCATGCGCCAGCTTCAGATAGTCCGCGGTGTGCAGCTTCATCGAGCCGGAAACGTCGATCAGGAGCAGCAGCTTGCGCGGCACGGTCTGGCGGCGGCGCAGCAGCGGCGAGGGTACGTCGCCATCGGCGCTGACGATTTCCCGCAGCGACCGGCGCAGATCGAGCTTGCCGCGCGAATGCGTGCGCACGGTGCGGAACGAGCGGCGGACGGGCAAGGCTGAAGCGAGCCTGCGGCGGAAAGCGGCAAGGTTGTCGTCGTCGCGCTTGAAATCGCGGGTACTCAGTTGTTCGGCTCCGGAAGAGAGTTCGCCACCTTCCTGATGGCTGATGACCTCGATCTCTTCCTGGCTCGCACCGCCATCATCCTTGATGCGGGTTTCCTCGTCGGCGTCGCCTTCGACTATGGCAGACGTGTTGCCATAGAAATGGCTCTGGAAATGCGCTTCGAATTCGTCGCGGCGGTCGGGCGGCGGCGCCAGCGTGGCGAGGGCGGCCTCGCGGATGTCGGCCATCGAGCGCGGCCCGAGCAACGTCACCGCCTGCATGAAGCCGGAGACTTGCTCGGGGGCTATGGCAAAGCCGTAGCGGCGCAAGAGCCTGGCAAAACCCAGGAATGGCGAGGCGGCGCGGGGGAAGCTTGTTTCCCGCATCATTCTGTGTCGCCCCCCTCTGTCCTGCC